>CAJTPV010000011.1 GCA_910578505.1 uncultured Oscillospiraceae bacterium
CCCTGAAAGGGGAGGGGGACCGCTTGCGGTGGAGGGGTCCTCCCCGTCTCAGGGTAATTTGATTGGTCGCGCATATCATTAGGACTCATAATAGTTTTCGATGGATTTCATCAGGCGCTGGCGGACATACTCCAGGCCGCAGTTGGGCACATACCCCCCCGCCGCCGTGGCGTTGCCGCCGCCGCCCAGGGGCTCCACGATGACCTGCATATTGATCTCCCCCAGGGACCGGGCCGACATGGACACGCCCTCCCCCTGCCGGTAGAGCACAATGGACGCCTGGATCCCCTGCAGCGTCAGCAGGTCGTCCGCGGCCTTGGCCGCCGTGATCCGGGACACGTCGTTTTCCGCCACCGCCACCGCCATGTTCCCGTGGACCACCTGGGCGGTGCGGATGATGTCGTAGCGCTGGATCATGCTGGGCAGGTCGCTCTGGAAGTACCGCCGCACCTCCGACGTCTCCGCCCCCGCCCGGCGCAGAAACGCCGCCGCCTCAAAGGTGCGCCCGCCGGTGTGCAGGATGAAATTTTTCGTGTCCAGCATGATCCCCGCCATCAGCGCCTCCGCCTCCTCCGGCAGCAGGTCGCTGGGCTCCACCATGTACTGCAGCAGCTCCGTCACCAGCTCCGACGCCGAGGAGGCATAGGGCTCGTGGAAGCTCAGGGCCGCGTCCTCGATATAGGTGGCCGCCCGCCGGTGGTGGTCGATCACCGCCACCCGGTTGCAGGCGTCCAGCAGCTGCCGGCTCTCCACCATATCGGGCCGGTTGGTGTCCACCACCACCAGCAGCGCCCCGGGCTGGGCGTGGATAAAGGCGTCCTGTCCGCTGATGAAAACGTCCTCATAGGCGGGGCTTCCCGCCAGCTTCCGCACCAGGGGGCGGGCGTTGTTGCCCTCCAGGTCAATGACGATCTGGGCCCTCTTCCCCCGCTTCCGGGCGGCGCAGCAGATGCCCGCCGCCGCGCCTACGGCGTCCATGTCCGCGTACTCGTGGCCCATGACATAGATCTGCCCTGCGTCGGCGAGCAGCTCGCCCAGGGCCTTCGCCATGACGCGGGATTTCACCTTTGTCCGCTTTTCCGTGGACTTGGACTTGCCGCCGTAGAACTGGTAGTCCAGGCTGTCCTTGACCACCGCCTGGTCGCCGCCCCGGCTGAGGGCCATTTCAATGGACTTCTCCGCCCAGCGGATGGCCTCGTCATAGTTTTCGCAGTCCTTGCCGATGCCGATGGAGATGGTGGCGGAGAGCCCGTCTCCGCTGACGACCTGGTGCATGGCCTCCAGCACGGAGAACTTCTCCGCCTCCATCCGGGCATAGAATTTCTCCTCGCACACAAAGAGGTACCGGTCCCGGTTGTACTTGCGGAGCATGCCGCCGGAGTCCTTGACATAGTCGCTGAGCTTGCCGTCGATCTGGGCCTGGACAGCGGAGCGGGCGGCGTCGCTGCTGGATTTCATCATCTCGTCGTAGTTGTCCACCACGATGACCGCCACCACCGGCCGGGTGGCCGCATAGACCTCCTGGAGCCTCTGGCTGCCGGTGACGTCGATGAAATAGGCGGTCACGATCTGGCTGCCGTCGGCCAGGCGGCTGGCTGCGCCGAAGACCCGGCAGACGCAGCCGTCCAGCTGGGCGGTGTCCTCCGGCTGGCCGCCGTCGGTGATCCACTGCCAGGAAAAGCCGGGGACCACGTCGCCCATGCGCATATCAAAGAGGTCGTCCTGGGCCTCGGACAGGTCGATAAAGGCGTCGTTGGCCCAGATGATCTCCCCGGAGTCGGCCCGGAAGACCACCACAGGCAGCGGGGTGTTCAGCAGGCTGTTTTTGCCGATGGCGTCCACCCCGCCGGTGATGGTCTCGATGTACTGCAGCGCGGAGCGGCGGCGGCGGGAGCGCAGCTGCCGGTAGGCAATATAGAGGGCGATGGTAATGACAGCCTCCACGCCGGCCAGCCACGGCTGAATGGGGACTGCGGCGAGAACAAACAGGATCAGGCACAGGAAACAGGGCTGGATATTCGGCTCGATCAGCCGGGATAGCTTTTTATGCACGAGCAGCTTCTCCCTTCTCTACTTTCCCGCCCGGCGGGGCGGGCGTGATACCGTATGTCAGCCATTATAGCACAACTTTCCCCCAAAGCCAAGCAAAATATGACTTCGCCGCAGGAGGGGCCGCAGGAAGCTGAATCGCGGTGCTTCCTGGCGCCCCCTTTAGGGGGAGTTGTCAGCCGCAGGCGGACGGAGAGGGCGTTCCATCCCACGCCGCCGCGCCCTTCCGCCCAGGCAGAAAATTTTTCCATCCCCTTTTTTTCGACAGGAACCCGCCGGCGGGCCGCCGTATAATGGCGGCAGGAAGTACGAATCTGCAAAGGAGACAAGCTATGGAGATGAAATACAGGGTCGAGAACCGGCAGCTGACGATCCGCCTGAGCGGGGAGCTGGATCATCACGCGGCCAAGAATCTGATGGACTCCATTGACCGTCTGCTGGAACAAAATCTCCCCGCGAAGACATTTCTGGACCTGGGGGAGCTGACGTTTATGGACAGCTCCGGCATAGCCGTGGTCCTGCGGGCCAAGCGGCGGATGGAGGCGCTCTCCGGCAGTCTGGTGGTCATCAACATTCCCCGCCAGGCGGCCCGCGTACTGGAGACGGCGGGCCTGGCCCGCTACGTCGAATTCTGCTAGGTCCTGGGCGGACGGCCAATGCCGGCCCTGCCGGGCGGGCATTGCCGCGATATACCGCGGCGTCAGGTCGGGTCCGCTGCCCGCGGCTGGAAAAGACTGCCCGCCGGACAGATTTTTGGTCCGGCGGTTTATGAAAGATACTTATGAGGAGGTGCGCGATGAAAACTCGATGCACGAATTACATAACCCTGGAATGCCTCAGCCGCAGCGCCAACGAGGCCTTCGCCCGTGGGGCTGTGGCCTGCTTCGCCGCCCAGCTGGACCCCACCCTGGAGGAGCTGGGCGATATCAAGACCGCCGTCAGCGAGGCGGTGACCAACGCCATTGTCCACGCCTACCCGGATACCCTGGGCCGTATCGTCCTGAAGGCCAGGGTCCTGGAGGGCGGCGTGCTGGAGATCAGCGTCCGGGACTGGGGCCGGGGCATCGCCGACGTGGAGCAGGCCCGTCAGCCCCTCTTTACCACCGGCGGGGAGGAGCGCAGCGGCATGGGCTTTACCATCATGGAGAGCTTTATGGACGACCTCACCGTCCGCTCCGTCCAGGGAAAGGGCACCCGGGTGACCATGCGGCGGCGGATTAAGCCCCGCCGGACCGGCTCATGACCGCCATGGACCTCCTCCTCCAGGCCCGGAGCGGCGACGAGGCCGCCACAGCCAAGGTGCTGGAGGAAAACAGCGGCCTGATCTGGGCGGTGGTGCGGCGGTACTTCGGCAAGGGCGTGGAGGCGGACGACCTCTATCAGCTGGGCTGTCTGGGGTTCTTGAAGGCGGTGCGGGGCTTTGACGCCGCCTATGGCACCCAGTTTTCCACCTACGCCGTGCCCAAGATCGCCGGGGAGATCCGGCGGTACCTGCGGGACAACGGCGCTATCAAGGTGGGCCGGAGCCTGCGGGAACAGAGCGTCAGCATCTACGCCGCCAGGGAGCGCCTGCGCACCCAGCTGGGCCGGGAGCCGGCCCTGAGCGAGCTCAGCCAGGCCACCGGCCTGTCCCCGGAGGACATCGCCGCCGCAGAGCTGGCCGCCGCGCCGCCGGACAGCCTCAGCCAGGAGAACGCCGACGGCCTGACCCTGGAGTCCACCCTGGCCAGCCCTGTCACGGAGGAGCACATGCTGGAGCGCATCGCCCTGCGCCTGGCCATCGACCGCCTGCCGGACCAGGAGCGGCAGACGATCCTCCTGCGCTTTTACAAGGGCCTGACCCAGCAGCAGTGCGCCCGGATTCTGGGCGTAAGCCAGGTGCAGGTGTCCCGGCTGGAGAAACGGGCCATTGACAAGCTGCGGCGGGATATGGAGTAGTTGGGCAATTTGACGGACTTGCCAAAAGGCCGGTGAATTTGTGGTTGTAATTTCCCGCAAAATGCTATATACTAGGGGGGCAGTATTATTAGGGAGGTTCTACCATGAAGAGTACATGGCGTTTTGTGTTGAAAATTGTCGGCTTGTCTTTGGCTGTGGCCGGTCTGATCTGCGTGATCATCGGCTTCTGGGATAAGCTGGCGGAGGACGTCACCGCTGTGGCCGGCAGTCTGCGCAGCCGGCACGGCAAGTATCCTGAGTTCAGCGACTATGACGACGACTTGTTTTACGAGGACTGAGCCGCTGCCCTTCTGAGCGAACAAACACCCCCGGTCTGGCCGTGTGCCAAACCGGGGGCGTTTCCGTTATGTACAGCTGTCTGTGCGCCCTATACGGGGAGGCAGACGCGGGTCAGGGGCGCGCCGGACAGCAGCTTGCGGCGGGGGGCCGCCTCCTCAAAGAGGCAGAGAAGCTCGTCCGGCAGCTCGTCGCTGTAGCTCACCTCCAGCAAAAACTGCCCGTCCTGGCCGGCGGCGTCCTGCTCCAGCAGCTCCGGGTCCAGAAAATGCATGTGCTCCAAAGAGGTACGAATGTCCGTATCCAGCGCAATCCACAGGTCCAAGCCGTTCAGCCGGTAGATTTCCCGCTGATAGCTCAGCAGCACCTGGGGCAGCAGCAGCTGGTCCGTCAGGCACTCGTAGAAATCCTGCAGCACCGGGTTGTAGCGGTCCAGCAGCCACCCGGTCTCGCCGGACAGCAGGGCGCGGCACTCGGCCTCCGCTATGATCGTATAGGCGCTCTCCCCGCCGCTCTGCCGGACAAGGCGCAGGTAGGAGGGGTCGTTGTCATAGTAATGCAGAGAAAAATGCAGGTCAGCCGGTATGTCCTGGCTCCGCTCGTCCGGCAGGGCGCCCCGGTAGCTGGCGAAACGGAGGGTGTGAATGTTGGTGGTCTGGCCCCTGGCCCCGCTGGCGGCCAGCCGGGAGCGCAGTGTGGCGTAGTCCGCCGGGGTGAGCTTATAGCGCAGGTGGTGTGCGTATGGGTGTGTGGTGGTCATGAGCATCCTCCTTTGATGCCGTCATAATAACCAAAGAAAAAGAACTCGCTGTGACAGAAATTTGAAATTATTGTAAAAAATTTGTAAACCCGCCCTTTTGCCGCTGAACGGCGCCGTCTCCCCATGACGCCGCGGGAGCCGCCTCCCCGCTGTCAGGTCTGGAGCTGTCAATCGGCTGGTCAGCGTCCAGTTTACCACTGCGGGGAGGAGGATTCTGTTGGTTCTTGTATTATAGCATACACTCCCAAAAATTTCTATGCATGATTGTTAAAAATTTGTCGTATTTTGTTGGTAATAATCGACAACAAACCGTCTGCATCTATCGCTTTGGTTGGTGATAACACCTCATGTCACGGCATTCTGTCCGCCGCTAGCGTACAGGGCCGCAGTTTTATGGGCAGATACCCCCCCTCTAGGAATGGGATATCTGCCCATGGAACTGTAGGCCGCGCATCAGATACCGCGAACAGTCATCTTGATACAGTCTTTTGTCGGGCATTTCACCTCGTAGGAACTCCCAACGGAGCGAAACCCAATTTCTTCCCCGCAGCGCGGACAAAAAACATGTTCATCCGGGTGTGTTTCTTTCTTCCGTAATGCCGTCAAATCCGCATCCGTATACTTAGATTTAGTAGCCATAAATAATCCTCCTTGCTGTCTCGTCATATTCCAGCACCATCCCAGCTTCTTTCGCCCTGTCATATGCATCAATCATAAGCAGTGCTCTTTCCTCATCCGTGAGGTTAGGCGCATTCTTCTTCTGTCAGAATATGGCTTACTGGCTTCCGAAAGCCCATTGCCATATTCCGATGATCCACAATCAATTCGTTCATTACATCACCCAATCTCAATCAATTCTTATGATTCTATTGTACCATTGTTTTCTGAATCGGTCAACACCGGCGATCAAGGCCGGGGCCGGACAGCCGGCCGGGTTTTGTCGAAACCGCTCTTTTCCCGATTGCCAAACAGGGAAAAAGTTGGTATACTATGGGGGAAAGTGTATCTCACAACCAAGCCACAGACAGAAAGGGGACATGATATGTTCAAAAAATCATACAAACGGCTGCTGTCCAGCCTGCTGGCGGCAGTCCTGGCGCTCTCGTTCCTGCCGCCGGGGATGGCCCGGGCGGCAGGCGCGGCGGAGGTTTCCGGCACGCTGGCCGCCACGCTGCGGCTGGACTATTCCCAGAAGCTGGAGGAGCTGCAGGAGCGCAATGTGCAGGTCAGCCTGCTCCGGGACGGAACCGCCCTGGGCCGGGTGGACCTGGCCCGGCCGGGCAGCTGCCGGGTGGGCGGCTATGAGGCCGTGGTGTCCGCGCGGAACGCGGACGGCGGCGATTTGGGCGGCGGCAGCTGGCCGGGGTATCTGGACCTGGAGGTCCGGGGCCTGCCCCGGGGGAAGTACACCCTCCGATTCACCGGCACGGGCTACACCCCCTTCAGCGAGGAGCTGGATATGACGGACCACGCCTGGCGTCTGATTGCCGGCACCGGGGACGCCACCTTCACCCTGGGGGATGTCAACGGCGACAGCCGGGTGGATACGCGGGACCGGGAGGCGCTGGCCAAAGCCCTGGGCTCCTCCTCCGCCGGCGACATTGCGCGCTATGATCTCAACGGCGACGGGCTCATCGATATCGTGGACCTGGCCTACATCAACCGGCTCATCGTTGCCACAGGCGGCGCGCAGAAAATCGAAACCGGCGCGCTGACCCCGCCGGTCAATCCGGACGCGGGGCAGGAGGAGCTGGATAAGGCCGGCACCCACATCGACAGCGGCAGCCTCTCCGACCTGTTCCAGGACAATGGACAGTCCGTGCAGTTCTCCTCCGGAAAGGGGGAGGATATCGTCATCCCCCTGGTTCTGGATGAGCCGGTGGAGATGTCGGAGATCCAGATCGTATCGCCAACCGGAAGCGGCGCGCTGCTGGCGGGCACGGTGCTGGTGGAGGACGCGGAGGGCGGCCGGATGGTGATCCCCTTCGATTACTCCGCCCCCGACGGGACCCATGCCATTGGCCGCAGCGCCGGCAAAAATACCATTGTCATCCCCCTGGGGACACGGGTAGCGGTGAAAAAGATCACCATCACCGTCACCAAGACCGAGGGCGGTGACTATGTGGTGTTGGAAAAGATTGAATTTTTGAAGGACATCGTGCCGGAGAACCCGGTGCCCTCCAACAGCGTGGTCAAGGGCCTGACGGCTCAGGCGGGCAGCGAGATGGTTACCCTGCGCTGGAACGCCCTGCCCAACGTATCCGGCTACAAGGTGACGTACTGGCTGGAGAGCAGCCCCAGCAGCACCAGGGAGCTCCGCGTGGACGTGCCTAACGCGGTGGTTACCGGGCTGGAGAATCTGAAGACCTACGTCTTCACGGTCACACCCACCGACGACGGCTGGGAGGGCAAGCCCTCCGACCCCGTCACGGCCACGCCCCAGCCTGCCAGCGCCCCGGCCAAACCGGATATGGTGCGTGTGAGCGCCATGGACGGCGGCCTGAGCGTGTCCTGGAAGGAGGGCAAGCTGGCGACCTATTATGAGGTATACTATCAGGCGAAGGGGGCCAGCCAGTGGCAGCAGGCCGGGGGCAAGCTGACCCAGACCCGCGTGACCATCGACGGCCTGACCAACGGCGTGACCTACTCCATCTACGTGGTGGCGGGCAACGACATCGGCAAGGGCCCCAAATCCGACACCGTGGAGGGAACGCCGGAGGCGGTCAGCCTGGAGCGGCCCGCAGGGCTGCCCACCAAGGGCCTGCTGGACAGCAGCCTCATCAAAGAGGTCCGTCTGGCGGACATGAAGAACTATGACAGCAGCGCCTACACCACCAGCAAGCCCTTCAGCGTGAACAATATCATTGACGGCGACTACTCCACCCACTGGACAGCGCGGGACTGGTACTCCAATGAGCACGTAGAGGTGACATTTACCCGCCCTGTGGATCTGAGCGCCGCGCTGTGGGTACCCCGTCTGGACGGGGACTATCCCAAATGGCTGCGGGTATACAGCGTCCATGTCTGGTACGAGGGGGAGGCGCTGAACAAGGCGGGACACCTGATCGTGCCCAATCCCAACACCGGCGGTCGTGACGACGGCGCTACAGGCAACAGCAGCGCCATGTTTACTTGGCCCGGCGTGCGCGGGAATCCCGCGGTGGATAAGTTCGCCATCCTGCCCTTTGATGCCGGTCAGCCGGTGGTGAAAGTCAGCGTGGCGGTGGAGCAGGTGGGCTATAACCGGACGAGCCTGTCCGAGCTGCTGTTCATGGAGCGGGACGCGGAGCACGACCTGCCGGGGGACATTGACAGGCTCTTTGCGGATGAGCTCCATACAAAGCTGGCCTCCGGCGTGACCCAGAGCAGCATTGACGCCCTGCGCACACGTCTGTCAAACGAGGAGGAGCGGGCCTACTGCCTGTACCCCGCGGCGCTGGAGGACGACCTGGACCTGGCGGCGGAGCTGCTGGCGGGACAAACCAGCAGCGGCGTGGTGCTCCGGGGCCTGGACGCCAGGGACAGCTCCGGCGGCAGTGACCTGCAGCCCCTGGGCGTGACGGCCAAGGCGGGGGATGAGATCACCATCTTTGCCTACGGCATCCCGGACGGGAAAACCGTGACGGTGTACGCCACCCAGTTCAACAGCGAGGTCTCCGGCTGGAGGGGCTCTGTGGGTACGCTGGTCAACGGGCGCAATGTCATGAAGGTCCCCCAGCTGTCCAGCAAGGCCGGGGTGGACCACGGCGGCAGTCTGTATGTCACCTATAACGGCGAGGGCGCGGATAACATCTCCCTCCATATCCGCCGGGCTGCCGATATCCCCATGCTGGACCTGTCCGACTGGTACAGCATGGACGATGCCGGACGCCGGAAACTGACCGGCGCGTATGTGGACGAGCTTGACGCCTATTTAAAGGAAAATACCATTGCCAAGGACCAGGGTGATTATCGGAACGTGACGGAGATCGCCACGCCGGTGGTGCTGCTGTCCCTGCCCGCAAAGGCGGTGAACAGCGCCCTGGGCAGCAGCGGCAGGGATGAAAAAATCAGCACGCTCATCAATACCGTGCTGGCCTGGGAGGATGTCATGCACATCTGCAAGACCACCCACGGCATTGACGGCACCTATGAGAAGAACACCCAGACCGGGCGGCAGAACATCCGCTGCATGACCATGTTTGCGGGGGCGTTCATGTATGCCGCCGGAAACCATATCGGCATTGGCTACGGCTCCTGCGGCGGCATGGTCACCGGCAAGCCCATCTCCGCGCTGCCGGATGGATTCCAGGCAAACAACCTCTTCGGCTGGGGCATCGCCCACGAGACCGGCCACAATATGGACCTGCTGGGCAAGGCGGAGATCACCAACAACATCTATTCCCTGATGGTCCAGACCTACGACGGCAAGCAGAACACCCTGCCCTCCCGTCTGGAGAAGAGCGGCAAGTACGCCAGGATTTTCGAAAAGACCGCCCAGCAGTACGCCGGCGCGTCCAACGACGTCTTTGTCCAGCTGGGTATGTACTGGCAGCTGCACCTGGCCTATGACGGCGGCGACCAGCCCATGAAGTTCTACAACGACTTCTCCAAGGCCTGGACGGCGGGTACTTACACCGAGGGCGCGTCCTCCTACGACGAAAAGGTGGCGCTGACCGCCTCCGGCGTGGCGCAAAAGGACCTGACGGAGTTCTTCACCCGCTGGGGTATGACCCTCAGCGACAGTGTGAAAGAGAAGCTGAAAGCATACCCGAAGGAGGAGCAGGCCATCTGGTACCTCAGCGACCAGAGCAGGCGGGACCGGCTGGCCGGTGTGAACAAGGCAGCGGGCCGGGTGACGGCCACAGCAGCCAAAGCGGACGGCAGCAACAACGAGATCGTCGTGAATATCGACAGCAGCGGCATCACCGGTAACGTACAGGGCTACGAGATCGCCCGCAACGGCAAGACCATTGGTTTCGTCATGGCAAAGAAGGGCGAGGCGCCTTCCTATACGGATGCCATTGGTTCCGGGAACCACAGGACCTATTCCTACACGGTGACGGCCTATGACACCCTGGGCAACCGGACCGGCGAGCCCGCCGAGACCAATGAGGTGCGGATCGCCTATGATACGGTGGTGGACAAGAGCCTGTACGAGATTAAGCAGGAAGATGATGTCGTAACCATCACCCTGAAAGATGAGACGGCGGTGTCCGGCCTGAAACTGAACAAGCTAACGCCGGAGAGCGGAGCGTTTACCGTTACTGTCACCGGCACCGTTGCCAAGGATGACGGCACACAGGAGGAGAAGAGCGTCACCGCTCTGACCGGCGATTTCGCGGACAACCAGGCGGTTGACGACAAAGAGAGCTTTGTGGCCTACTTCAAGGTTCCCGAAGCGGACAAGACGGATAAAAACGAGACCCGCATCTGGACCTACGACGCAAAGACGGTGACCATCACAGGTATGCCCGGCAGTGTAACCAAAGAGAATGTCAAGGACACGGTGCAGCTCATCAGCTACGCGGGGGACGATGTGTCTTTCCTGGACGGCGCGACCATGGGCCTGCTGTCGGCGGACTACGATACCGGCAAGGGCGGGGTCATCAAGGCCGGTACGCTGGTGATCGTGGGCAATTTCCGGGGCGACCCGGTGTACAACACCGTCCGCGTTGAGGGCGAGTTCACAGGCACAGTCATGTCCGAAACCGAGGGCGTCACACAGACGGAGACCGTGACCCGCCCGATGGCCGGCAGCGCGTACCTGTTCGCCACGGTTCCGGCTTTCGGCGACATGTGCGACATCAGCGACGGACTGTTCCTCTTCGTGCCCGACGTGCAGCAGGAGGCGGCGCTCCAGAATATGGAGAAAGACGGCAGCCACTGCGCTGTGACGAACCTGCTGCCCAGCCGTATCCGCGTTATCCTCTACCGCACGGATGATCCCAACAGCACGGAAAGCCGCCGGACGACCGCCCAGTCCCTGTGGATCAACTGTCCCGGCGGCGCGGAGGAGGACCTGCCAACGGTAGTCCTCCAGCAGGGAGGTGAGCAGTCATGAGGAAACAAAATGTATTGGCGCTGCTGCTGGCGCTGGCCCTTCTCGCCGGAGCGGGGCCGGCGGCCAGGGCCGCCAGCCGTATGGAGCTGGTGTGGGAAAACAGCAATCAGGCGGGAAAAATCTATCTGGACCTGCGGGCGGTGGACCAGAGCGTCTACGGCGTGCAGCTGGAGCTGACGCTGGACGGCAGCTATCCGGACTGCGTCTTCACGCCGGACAGCCAGCGGGCCTACAGTCCGGACTGTACGG
Organism: uncultured Oscillospiraceae bacterium; assembly: GCA_910578505.1. Classification (GTDB taxonomy): domain Bacteria; phylum Bacillota; class Clostridia; order Oscillospirales; family Oscillospiraceae; genus Pelethomonas. Next base: position 11,337 of record CAJTPV010000011.1, read on the forward strand.
TGGACGTCCGGCAGCGGCAGACGAACATTGTCATCTATCTCACGGACACGGAGAGTCTGAACAGCCGGGCGGACTTCGCCCTGGGGACGCTGGACCTGGGGGTCCGGGAGACGGTCAGGACCCTGCCGGACAGCGCCCGTATCACCCTGCTGGACCAGAAACTGACCGGCGGCGCGGCGCGCATTCCCGTGACCGCCGCGGGGCGGACGGACCAGACCGGCTCCGGCAATCCAGGCGGGGGGCAGACCGGCTCCAAACCGGGGACCTCCCAGGATACGGGCACCCGGCCCGGCAATACGGACCCGCTGCCGCCGGATGAGGGCCAGGGCTCCGGCACGCTGCTGCTGTTCTCGGACGTGCGGGAGCAGGACTGGTTCCGGGAGGCGGTGCAGTACGTCTACCACAAGGGCATGATGAACGGCACCAGCGAGAGCACCTTCGCGCCCTACGCCACCACCACGCGGGGCATGATCGTGACCATCCTGCACCGTCTGGAGGACTCCCCTGCCGCAGCGCCGGCGGCGTTTGCGGACGTGGCCGCCGGGGAGTATTACGCCGCGCCGGTGGCCTGGGCCTCCGCCAGCGGGATCGTCACCGGGTACAGCGGCTCTGTCTTCAAGCCCAACGACCCCATCACGCGGGAGCAGCTGGCCGCGATTCTGTACCGGTACGCCCAGTACAAAGGGGTGGACGTGTCCCGGAAAAATGACCTGCTGCAGTTTGACGACCGGGCGTCGGTCTCCGCCTACGCGGTGGACGCTGTTTCCTGGGCGGTGGACGCGGGGCTCGTCACCGGAATCGACGGGCGGCTGGAGCCTGCCGGATACGCCAACCGGGCCCAGGTGGCCACCATTCTGATGCGGCTGTGCGAGAATGTCATGAAATAACCTGCCGGACAGGCAGAGGGCGTTCCTCCCGGCCATTGGGATGAATGCTATAGATACCCATACGAAAACAGATGCCTCTATGTCTTGGCACAAGAGGCATCTGTCTTTTCTGCTATTTTGCGTATACGGCCAAATCCTCCCGCAGCAGATACCGCCGCAGGGAGCGCACCCGGTAGAGCAGCGCGTAAATCACCAGCGTCAGCGCCACGTCCGGTCCGGCCCAGGTGATATTGTAGAGGAAGGAGTAGAACCACGGCGAGGTCATGGGCATGCCCAGGAAAATTGCCGGCATGTACTTCCCCCAGACGAACACGCCCACCAGATAGCTGCACAGGAACATCAATGCCCCGCCGGCCAGTGTGCCGGAGTAGGCGCTGCCCCGGCGGCCCTTGAACAGCCCCGCGCCCAGTCCCAGCATGCCATAGGCCAGAAAATAGTCGCAGAGAATGGTGGTCCAGTCGATGGCGATGCCGTAGTTGAGCACGTAGTCCAGCCCGCCGAAGGCGAACCCGGCCAGGAACCCCCAGGCCGAGCCGTAGCGCAGGGCGAAGAACGTCAGGGGAAGGATGGAGAGGGTGATGGACCCGCCGTCGGGCAGGCGGTAGAGCCGCAGCATCCCCAGGATGAGGGCCAGGGCCACCATAATGGCCCCCTCGCACAGCGCTTTTGTTTTTTGTGACATCATGTCTGCCTCCTTAAAAATGTTTACCTGCTGGAGGGCATAAAAAAGTATGCCCAGCGCGCGCGTGGGCATACGACAAAAACAACCATATGATCGCATTCCTACGCCGGCATTACCCGGATCAGGTTCGAGGGACAGGACGGCAATACGTCTCATCTCAGCCGGCTTGCGCCAGCGCCCCTTGGATTGTACGGTCAGTATAGCACACCAGGGCCGGTCCGTCAAGAGCTGTTTCTGCGATTTGGGCGATTTGGGCCGGGATGGGGGTTGCAATCCCGTCCGGAATCTGCTACACTGCTGATAACTTCCATGACCTGACATTTTGCTGCGGGGCTTCGCTCCGGGAAAGGTGAGCTGCATGATGGTTCGCAATGTAATGAAAAGCGGCTGGGGCCGCTTATCCATGGCCGCGCTGGGCGCGCTGATCTACGCCGTGGGCATCAACCTCTTCGTGGTGCCCCTGGGCCTGATTACCGGCGGAATGATGGGCTTCTGCCAGCTGCTGCGGTCCGCGGTCCTGATGGTCCTGCGGCTGGACTCCTTCAGCTTCGATATCGCGGGACTGATCTACTACGCCCTGAATATCCCCCTGCTGCTCCTGTCCTACCGCTCCCTGGGCAAGATCTTCTCCCGCAACACGCTGATTATTTCCACCGCCTATACACTCTTCCTGAGTCTGATCCCCATCCCCGCCACGCCCATTGTGGACGACATGCTCACCAGCTGCCTGCTGGGCGGCATTATCTCCGGCGTGGGCTCCGGGCTGGTGCTGACCAGCGGCAGCTGTGGCGGCGGGCTGCACATCCTGGGCCTCTATCTGTCCAAAAAGGGCGTGCGGACCACGGTGGGGCAGTTTGAGCTGGTCTTCAACGGGGCGCTGTTTGTGCTGTGCGGCGTGATGTTCGACCTGCCCACGGTGATCTACTCCGTGATGAACACCATCTTCCACTCCATGGCCACCGACCGCACCCACCGGCAGAGCGTCACTGTCCAGGTGCTCATTTTCACCAAGAGCGACAGCCCGGAGCTGGACAGCTTTATTATGGACAATCTCCACCGGGGCATCACCCGCTGGGAGGGCAAGGGCGTATACACCGGGGAGGCCACCCACATTCTGTGTGTGTGCATGAACAAGTTCGAGATCGGCGACCTGCGGGAGGCCCTGCGGCAGATCGACCCCAAGGCGTTCTTCATCGTCCAGGAGGGCGTCCATGTCAGCAGCAACTTTGACCGCCGCCTCTCCTGAGGTCCTGCCGGGTCCTGCCGGGTCCTGCCGGACGGGCAAATCGCTGCGCGCCGTATCCCGGAAAATTCTGCAAAAATCCCCCGCTGTCCGGAGAAAGCATCCGGGCGGCGGGGGAATATGGTTTTCTCCGTCTTACATCTTGCTCATGGCAGCCTTATCCGCCACCAGCATGACGTTGGGGTGCATCTGCAGGATGGAGGCGGGCACCTTGGGGGTGACGGGGCCGGTGAGGGCCGCCTTGACGGCGTCGGCCTTGTCCTCGCCGCTGACCACCACCAGGATCTGGCGGGCCTGCATAATGGTCTTGATGCCCATGGTCAGCGCCTGGCGGGGCACCTCGTCGGGAGAGGCGAAGAACCGGGCGTTGGCCTCGATGGTGCGCTCGGTCAGATCCACCACATGGGTCTCCAGCTCAAAGGCGTCGCCGGGCTCGTTAAAGCCGATGTGGCCGTTGTGGCCCATGCCCAGCAGCTGCACGTCAATGCCGCCCTGGCTCTTGATCACCTGATTGTACCGCTGGCACTCCGCCGCCAGGTCCGCCGCCTGTCCGTTGGGCAGGTTGGTATTGTCGGGGGAGATATTGATGTGGTCGAAGAAGTTGGTCTGCATAAAATAGCGGTAGCTCTGGTCGTGGTCCGGAGCCAGACCCACATATTCGTCCAGATTCACCGTCCGGACCTGGCTGAAATCCAGGTCGCCCTTCTGGTACCATGTGATCAGCTGCTTGTACATGCCCACAGGGGTGGAGCCTGTGGCCAGGCCCAGCACGCTGGTGGGGTTCAGGATCACCTGGGCGGACAGGATGTTGGCCGCCTTGCGGCTCATGGTCTGATAATCCTCGGTAACGTAAATTTTCATTTCTTGCCTCCTCAAACTGTCTAGCGTTTCTCTTCTCCTGTTGTTCCGGGACAGCCTGATTGTACCATTATTGGAAGAAATTTGCAAGCCCCTGGATGGACAAAAGCGCCGGCGGAGGGAAGGCTTTTTCAGGGGATGGACAATCCGGAGCAAATGCGATATAATAAGGAAGTTCCCACCGGCAATCAAAACCCTATCGCATAGAAAAGGAGACAGAATGAAACGAGCAGTATCCCTTCTCATGGCGCTGACGCTGCTGCTGGTGCTGGCCCCCGCCGCGCTGGCCAGCTCCGCCGCCTACGGCAGCGCCGTCTGGCTGCAGGACACCACGCTCCAGAGCGGCGTCGTCCTCAGCGACAATATTTTTTGGAGCGGCTCCTACAGCAAGCCCCGGCATGAATACTACATTACCTATTCTCCCGGCGGCGCCGTCCCTGAACTCCCCGTCACGACGGACCCCGGCGGCATGGGCGGCAGCAGTACGGGCGACAGCGTCATTCCGGACTGGCTGATGAACGGACGGGATGACCTGGCCGCCTCCGTGGTTTCCTACAGCGCCGGCGGCGGCGTCCGCCCGGTAGCGGCCTTCGGCTCCTCCGTGTGCGACCGCCTCACCGCCGCGGCCGCCGCCCAGTACTACGAAAATCTGGGCTACCGCGTGGTGGGCGCCATCAACGGCGACTTCTACGACGTCTCCACCGGCTTCCCGCTGGGCATCCTCATCTCCGGCGGCCAGCTGCTCTCCGGCGCCGCCGACTACTACGCCGTGGGCTTCCGGGCGGACGGCTCCGCGGTCATGGGCGAGCCAAAGCTGTCCATTACCGCCCAATCCGACGCCGGCATGAGCGTCAATGTGTGGAGCATTAACAAGCCGCGGGTGGAGCAGGGCGGCGTGACGCTGCTGACCCACTACTTCCGCAACGACCACCGCACCGGCACGGCCACGGCTGGCGTAAACGTGCTGGCCCGGATCGTGGGCGGGCAGGCCGCTATCGGCCAGCAGCTGACGGTGCAGGTGGAGCAGGTGGTGGAGGAGTCCGCCGCCTATACGCTGGAGGAAAATCAGGTTATGCTCACCGCCGCGGCCAACGGCTATGCGGACGCGCTGGCCTTCCTCCGGTCCCTGACGCCGGGGCAGACGGTGACGGTGTCCTTCACCACCCCCGACCCCAGCTGGAACGAGGTGACGGAGGCCATCGGCGCGCTGCACCTGCTGGTTTCCGGCGGCGTGGCCCAGACCGGGTTCGAGGTCTCCGCCGCCCCCCGCACCGCCGTGGGCGTGAAGGCCAACGGCGATCTGGTGCTGTATACCATTGACGGGCGGCAGTCCAGCCACAGCATGGGCGCGTCCCTGGGGGTGCTGGCGGAGCGGATGCAGGAGCTGGGCTGTGTGACCGCCCTCTGCCTGGACGGCGGCGGCTCCACCACCATCGTGGCCGCCACGCCGGACCAGGTCAATGCCCGGACCCTCAACTCCCCCAGCGACAAGGTCCTCCGAAAGGTGAGCAACCACATTGTCCTGCTGGCGCCCGGCGGCGCCACCGGGCAGCCCGCCAGCCTGCAGCTGTCCGCCGGAGAGCCCGCCGTGCTGGCCGGGCACACGGTGCAGCTGAAAGCCACCCTGGCGGACAGCCACTACTACCCCATGGCCGGGGACATCCAATTGGTCCCCAGCGCCGGCGAGATGCAGGGGACTGTGTTCACCGCGCCCCAGATGGGCGGACCGGTGACGGTCAGCGCCTTTTCCGGCGCCCTGACGGCACAGACGGACATCCTGGTCCTGGATGAACCCGGCGGCGTGGCCATTACCCGCAGCGGCTCAAATATCAGCAGTCTGACCATCGCCCCCGGCGAGGCGGTGCAGCTGGGCCTGGCCGGCTCCTACAACCACCGGAATCTGGAGATATTCCCCACGGACTACACCTGGCAGATGGACCCGTCTCTGGGGACGCTTGACGAGAACGGCCTGCTGACTGCGGCGCTGTCCGAGGGCACGGGCTATATCACCGCCTCCCGCGGGAACAGCTCCGTGACCATCCCGCTGACGGTGGATGGACAGAGCCCCTTTGTGGACACAGAGGGCCACTGGGCGGAAAAATACCTGAAGGACCTCTATTTCCAGGGAATCCTGGCCGGCGTCACCACTGACGGGCAGCTCTATGCGTACCCGGACAAGGGCGTCACCCGTGCGGAATTCTCTGTGCTGCTGGGCCGGTTCATCAGCCTGGACCCCGACGACTACGCCGGCGTTGAGACGCCCTTCCCGGACCTGGGGCCGGTGGATTCCTGGGCCGGCAACGCCATCCGGGCCATGTACAGTATGGGGATCGTCAACGGCACGGAGAGCAACGGGCAGACGGTCTTTGACCCCCAGGGGACGCTGACCCGCTCCCAGGCCGCAGCGATGCTGGGCCGTCTGCTGGCGCTGGATGAGGCGGAGGACCCGGAGGAGCCCCTGCCCCGTGCGGACCTGAGCCAGTTTACGGACGCGGCTGAAATCCAGCCCTACGCCCTGGAGCACCTCCAGCTGCTGGTCGGCATGGGCGCCATTGACGGCGTCGGCGACGGCAGGCTGGACCCCAACGGCACCATGACCAGAGCCGTCATCTGCAAGGCGCTGGCCGTACTGACAGAGGCCTTTTAGCACGCGATCGGGACAGCAAAGAAGGGCAGGGAGAAATCCCTGCCCTTCTGCATAATCTGCTTTTGTCGAACAGCAAAATTTGTGACAACGTTTGGAGGAGAGCTGCGGTACTACGACTTCAATCCAAATTCTTTTGCAAGCGCCGATAGCTTGGCGCTGTCTGCAGTTGCCGCAATTAGCTCACTGATCCGGCCCATAGGCTCCAAGCGCCGCATCAATTCACCGATGAGATCGATGCCCTCCTTGCGGCCCTCCTTGCGGCCTTCCTGACGGCCCTCTTTATGGCCTTCCTGTCGAGCCTCTCTGGCAATCTCCTGCCGATCCAGCTCCCAAACCTCCTCCTGACTAAACAGCATCTCCATAATATCAACAACCTCCTCCCGTTTGGCTGTCAGAAACGGCACCAGAATCCCCCGCTCCAGACAAATGCGAATGGTTTCCTGTATGGCCTCCTTGGTCAGCCCATACAGAGCCCTCTGCTCATCCGCAATCTTGCAGAACGCCACATACTGTCCCACAATGCTGTTGTCACCGCCCCGCAGGACTTTTACTATGACCTCTGCGCCGCCCTCGCCGCCGCACAGATCGGACAGGCGCAGGACATCCGGCACATCCTTCTTGTTTCCGGAGTAGATCATATACAGCTCCGCTCTGGGCAAGGTCACAGCCTTTGTGGAATACAGCCGCAGCTTATGCTCGTCAATATATCTCTTGTACTCCCTTGCCAGATACAACAATACCCGTATCGGCAAATTCGGTGAAAAGGTACTCTGGGCCTCCGCCAAAATCAGCAGGATATCCCGAACCTGCAGGCCCAGATCGTTATACTGCCCATCAGAGAGGATATTCTGGATCGTCACCAGCTTGCAGTCCTCCTCTGTCACAGCGGTATCCTCCGGGTGGAGGTACAGATACAACTCACGGGCGTAGTGGGGGTCGCTGAACAGATATGTGAAGACACTGTCCTTTACAGTACGTTTCATTTCCGGCATGTTTCCCCCCTCACCTATTTCGCACACCTATTATACCACAAATGCTGCAATAAACAACCCCCAGCCTTTGCAAGCCGCCGCCGGCCCAGGGCTACTCCTCCCACTTGTCGATAAGCTGTTTGAGCTGGTCGGCAAAGCGGGCCAGATCCTTGTTGGTGCGGCCCTTGCTGCGGATGATGACCTCCTGCAGCAGCTTGCCCACAGCCACCAGGCGCTGGTACGCCGCAGAGATCTTGCCGCCGGCTGTGCACGTCTTCCGCTCCGGCAGATAGCCCCGCTCCAGCTGGCGGTTGGCGGTCAGGTCGTACACCTCCGTATACTGGGGCGCGTGGGCCGTGTAGCCCAGCCGCTCCAGACTGTCGGCAAAGTAAGGGGCCACCTCCCGGTCGCCGTGGACCACAAAGAAGCGGGTGGGATTTTCAAAGGACTGGGCCCACTCCAAAAGATGCTTCCGGTCCGCGTGGCTGGACAGGCCCTTGAAGTTCACAATCTCCGCCCGCACAGCCACATCCTCCCCGAACAGCCGTACATGGGCCGCGCCCTCCAGCAGCGTACGCCCCAGGGTGCCCGGCGACTGGAAGCCCACGAACACGACGGTCGAGTCGGCCCGCCAGAGGTTGTGCTTCAAATGGTGGCGCACCCGCCCGGCGTCGCACATGCCGGAGGCGGAAATGATCACCTTCGGCGTCTTGTCGAAGTTCAGCATCTTCGACTCCTCCAGGGACTCCGTGATCCGCAGGCCGGGGAAGGAGAACATATTGGTCCCATCCTTCACCAGCTCCAGGGCCTCGTCGTCCAGGTAGCCCTGGAGGTCGCCGCAGAAGATGGTGGTGGCCTTGCTGGCCAGGGGCGAGTCGATGTACACCGGGAAATTGTCCACCGAACGGACCAGCCGCTCCTGCTTGATGCGGCGCAGGAAGTACAGGATTTCCTGGGTGCGCCCCACCGCAAAGGCGGGGATGACCACGTTGCCGCCCCGGCCCAGGGTGCGGTCAATGACCTTGGCCAGCTCGGAGGTATAGCTCCACACCTCCACATGGTCCCGGTCGCCGTAGGTGGACTCCATGACCACATAGTCCGCCCGCGTCAGCAGCACCGGGTCGCGGATAATCGGTTGGTTGCAGTTGCCGATGTCGCCGGAGAAGACGATGGTCTTGGTCACACCGTCCTCGGTGGCGTCGATTGTGATGCTGGCGGAGCCCAGCAGATGGCCCGCGTCGGTAAAGGTGACCGTGACGCCCTCGCACAGCTCAAAGGGCACCCCATACCGGCGGGCGTGGACATAGCCGGACACCCGCTCCGCGTCCGCCACGGTGTACAGGGGCTCCACCTTGCTCCGGCCGGCCCGCAGATTCTTCCGGTTTTCATAGTCCGCGTCGGACTCCTGGATATATGCGCTGTCCACCAGCATGATCTCCATCAGGCGGGCGGTGACGCGGGTGGTGTAGATCGAGCCGCAGAAGCCCTGCCGCACCAGCAGGGGAATGCGCCCGGTATGATCGATGTGGGCATGGGTGACCAGGACGTAATCGATGGTGTTGGGGGCGAAGGGCAGCTCCCGGTTATCAATGTTGTCCTGGCCCTGCTGCAGGCCGCAGTCGATCAGGATTCGCTTTCCGTTTACCTCCAGGCAGTGGCAGCTGCCGGTGACACACTGGTCAGCGCCGAAAAAGCTGAGTTTCATCATCGGGCCCTCCTTTTTTCTGATGTTCACATTGTAGCATATATCCCAGAAAATAGCAACAGCATTCTGGAAATTTCATCAACATTGTACAACCCTCTGGCGGCAGGCCGGCAGCAAGGCGTCCGCTTCGGCGGCGTCCGGCTTGACGGATTTTTGCAAATGTGCTATCCTGATATCCAACAAAATCAGACAAAAGGAGAGTACTGCGTCTATGAATTTCCTCCGCCTGTTCCGTTCCGCCGCCGCTTTTCTGCTGGCCGCCGTGCTGTTCAGCTCCACCGCCTGCGCCTCTTCCACCCGTTCCGCCGACGTGATTGCCGCCGCCCTGGGGGAGGTGGGCAATGCCGAGGGGCCCAACGAATACAGCAAATACGGCGAGTGGTACGGCCTGCCCAATTCCTACTGGTGCGATATGTTCGTCTCCTGGTGTGCCATGCGGGGGAATGTCCCCGCTGACCAATTCCCCCGGCACTGCTCCTGCACCGATCATGTCAAGCGCTTTGTCCAAATGGGCAGGTACCAGGAGAGCATGGCCCGCGGAAACAACTACATCCCCCAGCAGGGCGACGTCATTTTTTTCTACAACAACACCCGTTACCCCTCCGGGTCGGTCAAGAATCACACCGGTCTGGTGCTGTATGTGGAGGACGGCTATGTGTATACCATCGAGGGCAACGCGCTGGCAAACCGCCTGGACCTCCCCTATGACATCGTGTCGGAGCAGCGGGTGGACGCCATGGAGCCGCCGGACTATGTCACCGTCAACTGCTACCCCCTGGACGCGCCCCGGATCCACGGCTACGGCATCCCGGCCTATGGCGACCGGACGGGCCTTCCGTTGGACGGCTTTGTGGATCTGGGCCGCCACGCCCAGAGCGCGGCGGTGTTCCAGTCCCTCTGCAGCGCCGGCGTGATGGAGCCCACCAGCGCCCACACCTTTTCCCCCAACCACGGCATGACCAGGGCGGAATTTGTGCAGATGACCGTGGACTTCTTCGGCCTGCAGGGCTGCGCCCCGGAGACCGCCGCCTTTGCCGATGTGCCGCCGGAAAGCGGCGCTTATGCCGCCGTCATGGCCGCCCGCAGTGCGGGACTGCTTGACGGCGGGGAGGACAACCGCTTCCTACCGGACCGCTACATCACCCCCCAGTCCGCCCAAACGATCCTGAACCGCGCCCTGGCCTATACGGGGCTGGCGGAGCAGTCGTTCACCTTCTCCCTGGGGGATTACAGCTATATCGTCAGCCCCTACACCATCCGGGCGGATATTGCGAAGGCTTTTGACGCCCTCTGCCGCGAGATGCCCCTGTCCGCGGCCTTTTCCGGCGGTGTTGTTTTGAATGGGGAGGCGCGGGACTGGCCGGTCCGGCTGCTGGACGGCGTCTGCTGCGTACCTGCCGCCGCTCTGCGGGAGGCCTTCCCGGACCTGGAGCTGCCCGGCGTGCCGGGGGAGGAGCCGGAGGCGGCCGCCCGGCTGAAACCTGAGCAGGCCTTTGACAAGGAGCCTGAACCCGCCAAATGTCCGGTCCCCATGGGGAATACGGATCGGGTGCTCCCGGCGTCCGTGGCGCTGCGGAGGGGGGACGCGGCAGCAGACGCTGCCGGCTTCGCCTACCGCGGGACGCTGTACGTATCCCTGCCGGCAGCGGCAGAGCTGCTGCACCTGGAGCTGGCCCAGGAGCCGGACGCTGTGGTGCTCACAGCGCGCTGAATCTGACATACAAGCAGGAGGTTCCGGAAAACCACGGCGCGGTTCTCCGGAACCTCCCGGTCATTGTTTCCGTTCCCACTGCGCTGTCCGGAAAAAAAGTGGAGATTCCTGATAATTTCCTGATAATTTCCCTGTACCATTGGCGGAAGAACTTGAAAGGAGCTTTCGTCAATGGCAACATCAATCGCAGTAAAATCCAAGGCATGCCGGGGCCTGACGTCCTCCGGGCTGAAATGGGCCGCCCTGATTCTCATGGTTCTGGACCACGTCCACTACTTTTTCGGCTTCACGGGCTGGATCCCGGAATGGTGCAGCATGCTGGGCCGGCTCTCCGCGCCATTGTTCCTGTTTTGCGCTGTGGAGGGCTTCACCCACACCCGCAGCCGGAAAAAATATTTCCTGCGGGTCTATGGCCTCTCCGTTCTGATGACCGGACTGCTGCTGCTCATGCATGTCTTTGGCCTTCTGGTCCGGCCAGACGGCTTTTACCCCATGAACGGCATGATGACCGCCTATGCCGTCCTGATGATCGTCTGGCAGGGAATCGACTGGCTGGGGGAAAAGCGGTATCTGCGCGGACTGGCGGCGGTAGTGCTGCCGCTGGCCTGGCCCGTGCTGCTGACGGCGCTGCTGTCCGGCCTCCCCGCGCTCCGGCTGCCGCTGGTAATCATCGGCTTTACGCTGGTCCCCACGTGGAACATCAGTCTGGACGCCTGCCTCCCTGTGCTGGTGTCGGGGATCCTGCTCTACCTCTTCCGCGGAAACAGACGGCGGCAGGTCGCCGCGTTCGCCGCTTTTGAGCTGCTCTACTACCTGGTGTATATGGGCTGCATGTGCGCCAGGCTGCCGGATTTCCACTGGACGCAGATGTTTACCATGTATTATGAGTGGTACGGGGTCTCTGCGGGAATCCTCATGCTGTGCTATAATGGACGCCGGGGCAGCGGACGCAAGGGATTCTTTTACGCCTTCTACCCGGCCCACATCTATGGCTTTTACGCCTTGTCCTGGGTGCTGTATCTGCTGCTGAACTAGGAGGAGACAAATGGCGCACATCATCGCTGTGGACGACGACGCGGACCTCCGCGCACTGTTAAAGACCGCCTTGGAGCGGGACGGCCACCAGGTGACGGTTCTGTCCTCCGGCGGGGAGATCGGGGAAAAACACTGCCGCTGGGCGGACTGCATCCTGCTGGATGTGATGATGCCCGGCGAGGACGGCTTTGCGGCCTGCCGCCGCATCCGGGAGATGGCGGACTGCCCCATCCTGTTTCTCACCGCGAAGACAGGCGAGGCAGATGTCATCACCGGCCTGGGGCTGGGTGGGGACGACTACCTCACCAAGCCCTTTCGGCTGGCGGAGCTGCGGGCCAGGGTCAACGCCCACCTGCGCCGTCAGACACGTACGCCCCACAGCCGCCTGCGCCGGGGGGAGCTGGACTTTGACCTGGCCGGGCAGGCCGTTTTCTGCCGGGAGCAGCCCGTCCGGCTGACAAGAAGCGAGTTCGCCATCTGCCAGCATCTGGCGCTGCGGCCGGGACAGACCTTCACCAAGGAACAGCTCTATGAGGCGGTATTCGGATTCGACGGCACGGGAGACCAATCGGCCATTGCCGAACACATCAAAAACATCCGCGCCAAGCTCCGGGCAGCAGGGCAGGAGCCCATTGAAACCGTGTGGGGAGTGGGGTATAAATGGAAAAGCCAGTGAAGAAAACCATCGGCCTGGCCGCTCTCTTCTGGCGGTACCTGCTGACGGCGGGAGCAGGCATTGCGGTCCTGTCCCTGGTCTGGTGGGCGGCGCTGATGTTGCTGATGGTCCGGGCGGAATTTGTTCTGCCCGCCGGCTACGCCGCCGGCCACGCGGCGGAAACGGCGGAAATGCTGACAGCGGATTTTTCGCCGGAGGACATTCCCCATTACTACCGCTGGGCTGTGTTTACGGAGAGGGGAGGTACCATCCGCTGCGGCGGCATGAGCAGCCGCCAGCTGGAATGTGCCCGGCAATCCCTGCTGCAGGGCGGCTCCAGCGCCCGCAGCTTTCCGTACACGGAGTACCACCTGATTTTCCCGCTGGAGGACGGCAGTACGGGCGTCCTCCAATACGACTACTCTATCCCCTACGCCAGCGCTGCGCTGCAAAAAGTCCTGCCGGATTTTCAGCTGTGCGCCACGGCGGTCCTGATTGGACTGTGGGTGCTGGCAGCCGCGCTGTGCACCCGGCATTACGCCCGGCTTCTCCGCCGGGACGCCGAGACCATTGCCGGGGCCACCCGCGCCATTGCCAACCGGCAGTTGGCGGAGCCCCTGACCGGCGCGGCAAAGGTGCGGGAGCTGGGGGAGGCCCTGGAGGCAATGGATTTGCTGCGGCAGAATCTGGGGAAGGCCCTGGAGCGGCAGTGGGCGATGGAGCAGCAGCGCCAGCGGGACCTGGCGGCGCTGGCCCACGACCTGAAGACGCCGCTGGCCATCATATGCGGCAACGGGGAGCTGCTGGCGGAGGAACCTCTGACCGCCGCCCAGCGAGACAGCGTGGACGCCATCCTCCGGGGAGCGGCCCGGCTGGAGGACTATGCGGGACGGCTGCGGGCTCTCTCTGCCGGAGAGGAGGAAGCGCCGGTATCTGCGGCGCTGGCGGACCTGTTCGACATATGGCGGGCGGCGGGCGAGGACCTGTGCGGCCCCAGAGGTATTCATTTCCTGGCGGCGGAGCCGCCCGCGCTGACATGCACCGTCCGCCGGGAGGCGGTGAACCGGGCGGTGCTGAACCTGCTGGACAACGCCGCACGTTTTGCCGGCCAGGGCGGCAGGGTCCGTTTGACCGTCCGGGCCGAGGGGGATATGCTGTCGGTCACCGTAGCGGATACCGGGCCGGGCTTCGAGCCTGAGGCCCTTGCCAGGGCCGGACGGGAGCTGTTTACCGGCTCTGCCAGCCGCCCGCAGGACGGGCATACCGGCTGGGGACTGTGTTATGCCCGGCAGGCGGCGCGGGACCACGGCGGGGAGCTGAACCTCCGGAACACGGCCTGCGGCGGGGAGGCGGAGCTGCGGCTGCCGCTTCGGTAACGCCGGCAGGTTGCTGGCGGGGCCTCTCCGCCGCGGCTGACTGAGGGGGGCCAGCAACCTGCCATCGGCTCAGGCAAAAATATTTTGGATTTTTGAAAATTTGCTCTTGACAAAATCCGCGCGTCCTGCTATAATGCGTTCTGTTGCCGGTCATAACCGTGCTGGTATAGCTCAGTTGGTAGAGCAGCTGATTTGTAATCAGCAGGTCGGGGGTTCGAGTCCGTCTACCAGCTCCAACCTCCCTGAACGGCGCAACACAATATGGGAGACCTTTTGGCGGGATGTATTGGGGAGCGTTCCCGAGTGGCCAAAGGGGGCAGACTGTAAATCTGTTGTCGACGACTTCGGTGGTTCGAATCCACCCGCTCCCACCAAAGCTGCCTGGAACTGTGATGGTTCCGGGCAGTTTTATTTTTGTGCAGGAAAAATCAGCGCAGATCGTAGACTTTCTGTGGGCGGCATGTTATAATACAATCAATTATGGAGAGGGGGGCTGGCCTTTTGAAACGAAAAATCATTCCTTTGCGGGAATTACCTTTGAAGAATGACTTTATGTTTGGTCAGGTTATGCGGAATCCGGAAATCTGCAAACTTTTTCTGGAAGAACTGCTGGGGATGAAAATTGACCGGATCGAATATATTGAGAACCAAAAGGAAATCAGCGACAGCTATGCGCATCACGGGATCCGTCTGGATGTCTACGTCCGCGATAATACAGGCGCCGTCTACGCGATCGAGATGCAGACCACGGACAAGCAAGACCTGGAGCTGCGGGTCCGTTTTTATCAGGGCTCCATTGACAGGAACGAACTGTTGAAGGGACGTCCATACAGCGAGCTATCGGAGAGTTTTGTCATCTTCATCTGTGATTTTGATTATTTTGGGACTGGTCTCGCTGTAAACGAGCGGGTATCGCACATCAAAGGCACGGACTGCGTGTATGAGGACGGTTCCCACGTGCTGTTCCTCAACAGCCACTATGTGACGGGAAATGCCGGTCCGGCGATTACGGAATATCTGGATTATATCCGCACCAATGACGATACGAAAACTTACACCAGCGAACTGCTTCATAAAACGGTAAAGCGCGTTCAGGAAGTACGCAGTGATGAGAAAATGGAGGTGTCCTATATGATGTGGGAGCTTAAATACCAGGACGCAGTGGCAGAGGGCCGGGCAGAGGGCCGGGCAGAGGGCCGGGCAGAGGGAATGACCGAGGGAATTCTTTCTTCGATCAAAAGCCTTATGGAAACTATGGGCGTATCTGTTGAAAAGGCAATGGCGGCACTGAAAATTCCGGAAGCTGAGCAGCGGAAATATCTGGACCTGCTGGCAAAGCAATAACCCACTCGCGCTGTTGGGGGCGCTGCTGTGCAGCGCCCCTCTGTTTTCATGCCATATGCAAAGGGGGAAGAGACGGACCGCCGGGCCCATCTCCTCCCCCTGAGCCTTATTCCGCCGACAGATTCTCACTGCCGAAGCTGTAGGGCAGCAGGTCCTTCTGGGTCAGCTCCAGCGTCTCCCCGTCACAATTGACCAAGATGACCTCCAGCTCCGGCGCGAACTCCTGCAGCACCTGACGGCACACGCCGCAGGGCGCGCAGAACGCCTTCGTCGCCCCGGCCACGGCAATCCGGACAAAATCCCGCTTTCCCTCGCTGACCGCCTTGAACACCGCCACCCGTTCCGCACAGATGGAGGGGCCGTAGGCAGCGTTCTCAATGTTGCAGCCTGTGTACACGGAACCGTCCGCGCATTCGATGGCCGCGCCTACGGGGAAGTGGGAATACGGGGAGTAGGAGCGGGACAGCATGTCCCGCGCTCTCCGGCAAAGCTCCTGTTTTGTCATCGATCATTCTCCTTTCACTGATGAGCTGCTGTGCTCAAAACCATACGAATTCCGCTGAATTTCCTGTATAGGACGCGAAGCGCTCTGCCGGTCCGGCAGGACCTCAGGCCCAGTCCTCCCCAACGCCCAGATCAGGGCGCACGGAGGTGTCCATGATATCCTTGGCGTCATAGAACTGCAGATAGCGGTTGCGGGAATACCGCAGGGTGGTGCCGTCCGGATGCAGGCGGTCGCAGATGACGGCGCAGATATCCTTTTTTATGTAGCTGAAGCTCTCCACGCCCACGGAGCAGAACACCCGGAACCCCTGCTGCTGCAGATACTGAAACACCGGGCCGGTCTGCTTCCAGTCGTTGCCGTCAGGCCGCTCGCCGTGGGGGTAAAACAGAATGGTGGTGGGACCCACCAGGCTGCCCACTTCATCCATCCACTTCTCCGTGTCCGCCTGAATTTTACCCAGGTTGCCGCTGCCCAGCCGGATGTGGCCCCAGGTGTGGCTGCCGAAGGTCCAGCCTGTGCGCCTGAGCTCCTCAATGATGGGCTGCACCGCCTGCCGCTCCGCCTGCCGGTTGGCCTCTTTGGCGTCGTCCCACGCCTTGGTGTCGGTCTGGGTCCGGTAGCCCAGGATGCCCTCGTAGCCCGTCAGGCTCAGGCAGGCCTTTGCGCCGAAGGGGGAGAAATCCGGGTGCTCCTCCACGAACTTGTCCAGGACGGGGATGGCATCCAGGTCCCGGCTGACCACCTCGTTGCCCTGGGGGTCTATGCCCCAGGACCAGACCTTGCCGTCCTCGCCGATGACCAGCTTGTAGGCAAAGCCGTTCTCCAACATATAGGGATAGTAGTTGGTGTCGTCATAGGAGAAAACCACCGGCTTTTTGCCCTCAGGCAGATAGAGGGTGTTGCGGACCATGACGGGATTGCCCGCCTCATCAGTAGTCTCGCTCCACACGTCGGCGATGTCCACCAGCACATAGCCCCGCTCATAGACGCTGCTGAGAATTTTGTTGAATTCATCCACGGTCACCATAAAGTCGTCCAGCCCCTTCTCCTGGGCGTCGCCGTCAAAGGCCAGCTCCGGGTAGGCGATAACAGGATGGAAGAAGAGGTGCTCCACCAGGCCGTCATAGGCGGCGTAGGCGACGCCGTCCTTGACGCCGCCCTCCGGCATCACCTTGGGGTCGGCTATTTCATAGGGCTCCGGTTCCGGCGCGGGGGGCTCCGCAGGCTCCGGCGGCTCCGGGTCGGGGGAACTGTCGGCGGGCGGCTCCGTCCTGTCGGGAGCAGGGTCAGGTGCGGGGGACGGCGCAGCCGCGCAGGCCGCCAGGGCCAGCAGCAGTGTCAGCGCCAAAAGCAGCGCCAGGGCCTTTTTTGTCATGGTGTATACCTCCTGCGGGCGGCAGTCCGCCCTTTTTATCTGTAACCCCAGTATAGCACACCGGAGGTTACAAACCAAGTGCTTCTTCCTGTGAAAAAAATGACAAAAGGGTTACAACCCCGGCAGTCCGACCCTTTTCGAGATGGAAAATGGGGGTGGGCGCGGGAAAATTTGTAGGAATGCACACTGTACTTTTTGTCCGGTATCTGCTATAGTAAAACATACTTGGAGTGAGCGCGAATCATAAAGAAAGACGATACAAGGAGCGTACCGGATGGATATTTTTTCAATTTTTACACTATGCGGCGGCATAGCCTTCTTTATGTATGGCATGTCGGTCCTGTCCTCCCGGCTGGAGAAGCTGGCCGGCGGCAAATTGGAGCAGCTGCTCAAGAAAATGACCTCCAACCGCTTCAAGGCCCTGCTCTTGGGCGCGGGCATCACCATTGCCATGCAGTCCTCCACCGCTGTGACGGTTATGCTGGTGGGCTTGGTCAACTCCGGTATTATGGAGCTGGGGCAGACCATCGGCGTGATCATGGGCTCCAACATTGGCACGACCCTTACCGCCTGGATTCTGTCTCTGTCCGGAATTGACAGCGACGTCATCTGGCTCCAGCTGCTCAAGCCGGAGGTGTTCTCCCCTGTGGCGGCGCTCATCGGCATCGTGCTGCGCACCAAATACAAGGACGGCAAGATGCGCAGCACGGGCACCATTCTGGTGGGCTTCGCCATCCTCATGTACGGCACCGTCATGATGCGCGATTCCATGGCGCCGCTGGCGGAAATGCCCCAGTTTACCTATATCCTCACCGCATTTACCAACCCCTTTGTGGGGATCGTGGTCGGCGCGGTCTTTACCGCGCTGCTGCACTCCTCCGCGGCCTCCGTGGCCATCCTGCAGGCGCTGTCCAGGACCGGCAGCATCACCTACGGCATCGCCCTGCCCATCATCATGGGCCAGAATATCGGTACCTGCCTGACCGCCCTGCTCACCGGTGTGGGCGCGAACCGCAACGCCCGCCGGGTGTCTATTGTACATATTTCCTTTAACCTCATCGGGACAGCGGTCTTTATGCTCGTTTTCTACGGCAGCGACCTGTTCTTTCACTTCGCCTTTATGGACGCAGTGATCCAGCCCACCCATATCGCTTTGATGCACAGTATCTTCAATATCGCCACCACAGTCCTGCTCCTGCCCTTCACCAAACAGCTGGAGCGGCTGGCCTACCTGGTCATCAAGGAGGACGCGGAGGAGAAGCCCAAGTACACCTTCGTGGACCCGCTGCTGCTGGCCACCCCCTCTGTGGCCATTGCCGAGTGCGGCGCGAAAACCGTGGAGATGGCGAAGCTGGCCGAGAGCACGCTGCTGGAGGCCCTGCGGCTGCTGGAGAATTACGATGACAAAATTGCCGAGAAGGTCCGGAAAAACGAGGACAAGCTGGACCTGTATGAGGACCGCCTGGGCACAATGCTGGTGAAAATCAGCAGCAAGTCCCTCTCCCAGTCCGACAGCCGCAGCATATCCAAGCAGCTGCACACCATCGGCGACTTCGAGCGCATCGGCGACCACGCCCTGAACCTGTTGGGCACCGCCAAGGAGATTCACGAGAAAAGCATCACCTTCTCCGGCTCCGCTCAGAAGGAGATCGACACGCTTCTGTCCGCGCTGAAGGAAATCCTGCGCATCACCATCCAGGCGTTTTCGGAGAATGATCTGCATCTTGCATCAAAAGTAGAGCCTCTGGAGCAGGTGATCGACCTGCTGATTACGGAGATCAAGAGCAACCACATCGACCGCCTCCAGAAGGGCGACTGCACCATAGAGTTCGGCTTCGTGCTCTCCGACCTGCTGACCAACTGCGAGCGGGTCAGCGACCACTGCTCCAATATCGCCGTGGCCCAGATTGAGACGGCGCAGAACGCCTATCAGGCCCACAAGTACCTCAACAGCGTCAAGAGCAAGAACAATGCGGAGTTCAACGCCGCTTATCACGCCTATCAGCAGCAGTATCAAATCAACCAAGAGAGCGTGTGAGACGGGGAATGGGGCTGCCGGCAATCCGCCGGCGGCCCCGTTCCGGCGTCTGCCCCCCAGCGCCGGAAAAAGCGCCGGAAAAACAGAAATCCGGTGTTGACAGGGGGTGGCCTATCCTGTATAATAAACCGAAATGCGATTTGTACCGTCCGGCCGCGCGGGCCGGGAAAGGAGTGTCATTGTGGATTATATCCTGAAAAACGCAATGGTCCTGGAGGACAGCCGGTTCCGGCCGGCTGACGTTGCCGTTCAGTCGGGCCGTATTGTTTCTATTGCAGAGGATCTTGAATGCCTGCCCGGCTTCACTGCCATTGATTTGCATAACGCCGCTGTGTTCCCCGGTTTCGTCGATGTCCATGTCCATCTTCGAGAACCGGGATTTTCTTATAAGGAGACCATCCGCACCGGCACGCTGGCCGCCGCCCACGGCGGGTACGCCCACGTGTGCCCCATGCCCAACCTGGACCCGGTGCCGGACACGGCGGAGCACCTGCGGGCCCAGCTGGACATCATCGACCGGGACGCCGTGGTGCACGTCCACCCCTACGGGGCCATTACCCAGGGGGAGAAGGGGGAGGCCCCGGCGGAGCTGGAGGCCATGGCCCCCCATACGGCGGGCTTCTCCGACGATGGCCGGGGCGTGCAGAGCCGGGAGATGATGCGTGCGGCCATGCTGGAGGCAAAGCGGCTGGGTAAGATCATCGCCGCCCACTGCGAGGACAACGCCCTGCTGCGGGGCGGCTATATCCACGACGGGCAGTACGCCGAAGAACACGGCCACCGGGGCATCTGCTCGGAGAGCGAGTGGGGCCAGATCGCCCGTGACCTGGAGCTGGCGGAGGAGACCGGGTGCAAGTACCATGTGTGCCACATCTCCACCAAGGAGAGCGTGGAGCTCATCCGCAGGGCTAAGGCGAGAGGCGTGGACGTGACGTGCGAGACGGGACCCCACTACCTGGTGTTCACGGATATGGATCTGCAGGAGGACGGGCGCTTCAAGATGAACCCGCCCATCCGCAGTGCTGAAGACCGGCAGGCCCTGCGGGACGGGCTGCTGGACGGCGCCATCGACATGATCGCCACCGACCACGCCCCCCACAGCCGGGAGGAAAAAAGCCGGGGCCTGGAGAAGAGCGCCATGGGCGTCGTGGGGCTGGAGACCGCCTTTTCCGTGCTGTACACCCATCTGGTCAGGCCGGGGCTCCTGCCCATGGACCGGCTGATAGCGCTGATGCACGACAATCCGGCCCGGCGGTTCGGCTTTGGCACGCCCCTGGCGGCGGGACAGCCCGCCGACCTGACCGTATTTGATCTGGACGCGGCGTACACCGTGGACCCGGAGAAATTCCTGTCCATGGGCCGCGCCACGCCCTTCGCGGGGATGACGCTCTATGGCGTGTGCAGGATGACGATGATCGATGGAAACATCGTTTGGCAGGAGGGAGAAGCGTGAAACAGGTTCTTTATACAGTAACCGGCAACCAGGAGCTCGCCCCCGGCGTGTGGGAGATGTCCCTGGCCGGGGATACGTCCCCCATTACCACGCCGGGACAGTTTATCAATATCAAACTGGACGGCTTTTTCCTACGCCGCCCCATCTCCGTCTGCGACTGGGACAGCCGGGGCCTGACCATTATCTATAAAGTGGTGGGCAAGGGCACGGCGGTTATGAGCGCCATGCAGCCGGGGCAGGAATTGGACGTGCTGTCCGGCCTGGGCAACGGCTTCGACGTGGCCAAATGCGGGCAGCGGACGGTGGTCATCGGCGGCGGCGCGGGCGTGCCGCCCATGTACGGTCTGGCCAAAGCGCTGCTGGCGGCGGGAAAGACCCCCTCTGCGGTGCTGGGCTTTAATACCGAAAGCGAGATTTTCTATGAGGACCAGTTCCGAAAGCTGGGAATCGAGACGGTTGTGACCACCGTGGACGGCAGTTATGGGCAAAAGGGGTTCGTGACGGACGCGCTGCCGGAAAACTATGACTATTTCTGCGCCTGCGGGCCGCTGCCCATGCTGAAAGCGGTGTACAACGCCAGCAGCACCTCCGGGCTGCTGAGCTTCGAGGAGCGCATGGGCTGCGGGTTCGGGGCCTGCATGGGGTGCAGCTGCAAGACCAAGTACGGCAATAAGCGCATCTGCAAGGACGGTCCCGTGCTGGAGAAGGAGGAGATCATATGGTAGATTTGCGCGTGAATCTGGCTGGGACCGAGCTGGACAACCCGGTGATCCCCGCCAGCGGCACTTTCGGCTACGGCTACGAGTTCGCCCAGCTGTACGACATCAACTGTCTGGGGACCTTCTCCTTCAAGGGCACCACGAGGGAACCCCGTTTCGGCAACCCCACCCCCCGGATCGCGGAGTGCCCCGCCGGGATGCTCAACGCCGTGGGGCTGCAGAACCCCGGCGTGGACAAGGTGCTGTCCGAGGAGCTGCCCAAATTGAAGGCGTGCTTCCACAAGCCGGTGATGGCGAATGTCAGCGGCTTTTCCGTGGAAGAATACGCCTACACCTGTGCGCAGCTGGATAAGGCGGAGCAGGTGGGGTGGCTGGAGGTCAACATCTCCTGCCCCAACGTACACAACGGCGGTATGAGCTTCGGCGTGTGCGCGGAGGCCGCGGCGGAGGTCACAAAGGCCGTGAAGGCGGTGACCACCAAGCCGGTCTTTATGAAGCTCAGCCCCAATGTCACCGACATCGCCGGCATCGCAAAAGCCTGTCAGGACGCGGGGGCGGACGGCATCAGCCTGATTAATACGCTGCTGGGCATGCGCATCGACCTGAAATCCCGGAGGCCGCTGCTGGCCAACGGCACCGGCGGATTTTCCGGCAGCGCCATTCTTCCGGTGGCCCTGCGGATGGTCTATCAGGTGTATGAGGCGGTGGACATCCCGGTCATCGGCATGGGCGGCGTCAGCTCGGCGGAGGACGTGGTGGAGATGATGCTGGCGGGGGCCACCGCCGTGGAGGTGGGGGCCGCCAATCTGGTGGACCCCTTCGCCTGTAAAGAAATTATTGACCAACTGCCACAGGTAATGGTAAAATATGGCATAACCAATCTGAAAGAGATCATAGGAGGCGCGCACCATGGGTAAGGACGTTATTATCGCGTTGGATTTTGAGAGCAAGGAAAAGGCGTTGGGCTTTCTGGACAACTTCTCCGGCGAGCCGAAAAAGCCCTACGTAAAGATCGGCATGGAGCTGTACTACGCCGCCGGTCCGGACATCGTGCGGGAGATCAAGGCCAGAGGCCACCAGATTTTCCTGGACTTGAAGCTCCACGACATCCCCAACACCGTGAAAAAGGCCATGTCCGTTCTCTCCGGCCTGGATGTGGACATGCTGAACCTCCACGCCGCCGGGACAAAGGCCATGATGGAGGCCGCCCTGGAGGGCGTGACCCGGCCCGACGGCTCCCGCCCGCTGGTAATCGCCGTCACCCAGCTGACCTCCACCAGCCAGGAGCGCATGGAGAGCGACCTGCTCATTCATGAGCCCATCGACCAGGTTGTGCTGCACTACGCCAGATGCGCCCGTGACGCGGGGCTGGACGGCATCGTCTGCTCCCCGCTGGAGGCGGGCAAGGTCCACGAGGCCTGCGGGAAACAGTTCCTCACCGTGACGCCGGGGGTGCGGTTTGCCGACGGCGACGTGGGGGACCAGGTGCGGGTGACCACGCCGGAGAAGGCCAGGGAGATTGGCTCCGACTATATCGTGGTGGGGCGGCCCGTGACCCAGGCGGCGGACCCGGTGGCCGCGTACCGGCGGTGCGTGGCGGAGTTCGTCGGATAAGCTATGTGGAACACGATTTTATTTGACCTGGACGGGACGCTGACGGATTCTCAGGAGGGGATCGTCAACTCCGTCAAAAACGCCCTGGACTATTTTGGCATTCAGGAAGAACGGGAAAAGATGACCGCCTTCGTGGGGCCTCCCCTCCACGACACCTTCCGGGAGGTCTACGGGTTCAATGCGGAACAGATCGACATGGGGACGAAGAAATTCCGGGAGTATTTCAGCGAAAAGGGCTGGCTGGAAAACGCGCCCTACCCCGGTATCGAGGAGCTGCTGAAAGCGCTGCGGGAAGCGGGAAAGCATCTGGTGGTGGCGACGTCCAAGCCGGAGGCCTTCGCGGTGCGGATTCTGGAGCACTTCGGCCTTGCGCAGTATTTCGACCACATCTGCGGCGCGCCCATGGACGAGCACAGCGGCGCAAAAAAGTCCCGGATTATCGAAAACGCGCTCAGTTATTACGAGCATGGCCCCTTTATTACCGACGCGGTGATGGTGGGCGACCGGAAGCACGATGTGTTGGGCGCCCATGAAAAAGGGCTGTCCGCCGTGGGCGTGCTGTACGGCTATGGCGACCGGCAGGAGCTGGAGGAAGCGGGCGCGGATTTTATTGTGGAAACCATAGACAGCCTGAAGGAACTGCTGCTGTTTGACGCGGAGGTGTCGCGAAGATGGTTCCGGGCCTTTGCGCCCCATGTACCGGCAGAGGATGTCCACCGGTATACGTTTAACAGAAGCTCGGGCTCCTGCATGTGGACGGCTCTGGGAGGCCGGGACTGCCTGTCGGGTGCGGAGGCCAAACGGGCCTTTGACGCCCAGAAATATGAGCGTGCCATCATCTTCCGGGCGGGATTTGACGGGATGGGAAAAACCTGCAAGATCACCGCCGCCCAGCTGGACCAGAACGAGGAGGACGTGTACGTGGTGGATGAGGACTTCCGGTGGACCTATGTACACACCCATGAGGACGGCTGGTGCGGGCCGTATTTCTGCCGGAACAACGAGAGCAAGGGGGATGGATAAATGCCGACTTTGGAAATCAAGCGGATGGAAGCCGGGAACGTGAACTGCTACCTGCTGGTTGGCGGGAAGGACGCCGTGCTGGTGGACACCAGGCGGGAGAAGTATCAGGACAAGGTCCTGGGGGCCTGCCTGGATTACAACGTCCGGCTGATAATACTGACCCACGGCCATGTGGACCACGTGCAGAACGCGGCCTATCTGGCCCGGTGGCTCCAGGCCCCCATTGCCATGCACGAGGCGGATTTGGACCTGCTGCCGGACAACTGCATGCAGCCCCTGACGGCGGAGACCCCGGTGGGAAAGGCGGTGCTGGCGCTGTCCGTCAAGAGCTTCCGGGAGGACGTGATCCCGGAATTTCATCCCAGCGTCTTTTTGAAGGAAGGGGATACCCTGGAGAAGTGGGGGATTCCGGCGAAGGTTATCGAGCTGCCGGGACACACGCGGGGGTCTATTGGGCTGGACATCGCGGGAAAGCACCTGCTGGTGGGCGACGCGCTGATGAATATGCTCTATCCCACGGCGTCCCTGCTATATAACGACCGGGTGGAGATGCTGGCCAGCGCCCGGAAAATTGCCGGTATGGGGGAGCGTACCATTTGGTTTGGGCACGGGAAACCGGCGGCAAACCGGGATTGGGTTCGATAGGAAATATTTTTATATAGAAGGAGAAGACTATGGAAAAGATCGATGAACGGATTGCGAAGGATCTGCTGAAAATCAGGGCCGTATTCTTCCGCCCGGAGGAGCCGTTTACCTGGGCCAGCGGCATCAAGAGCCCGGTGTACTGCGACAACCGGCTGACCCTCACCGCCCCGGAGGTGCGAAACGACGTGGAAAACGCCCTGGCGGAGACCATCCGGCGGGAGTACCCGGACTGCGAGGTGCTGATGGGCACGTCCACCGCCGGCATCGCCCACGCCGCCATTACCGGCCATATCCTGGGCCTGCCCATGGGCTACGTCCGCTCCGGCAATAAGGACCACGGGCGGCAGAACCAGATCGAGGGCCGGCTGGAAAAGGGCCAGAAGGTGGTGGTGGTGGAGGACCTGATCTCCACCGGCGGCAGCGTCATCGAGGTGGTGAACGTGCTGCGGGAGGCCGGGGCCCAGGTGCTGGGCATTGTCAGCATCTTCACCTACGGCATGCGGAAGGGCCTGGACCGGCTGGCGGCGGCGGAGGTGAAAAACGTCAGTCTCACCAACTTCGACGTCATCGCACGGGTGGCTGCAGAGGAAAATTACATCAAGCCAGAGGACGTGGACCGGCTCATCGCGTTCCGGAACAACCCCTCTGACGAGAGCTGGATTGGGAGGTAATCTGTTATGAGAAGTTTGATCGACATTCTGGACCTGACCACGGAGGAGATCAACGACCTGGTGGCCGTTGCCAGCGACATCATCCAAAACCCCGCCGCCTACGCCCACAAGTGCGACGGCAAGATCCTGGCCACCCTCTTCTTCGAGCCCTCCACCCGCACCCGCCTCAGCTTCGAGTCCGCCATGCTGAGCCTGGGCGGGCAGACCCTGGGCTTTTCCGAGGCCTCCAGCTCCTCCGCCTCCAAGGGGGAGAGCGTGGCCGACACCGTGCGCACCGTCAGCTGCTACAGCGACATCATCGCCATGCGCCACCCCAAGGAGGGCGCGCCCCTGGTGGCCGCCATGCATGCCACTGTGCCCGTCATTAACGCCGGGGACGGCGGCCACAACCACCCCACCCAGACCCTCACCGACCTGCTGACCATCCACCATGAGAAGGGCCGGTTCAACGGCCTGACCGTGGGCCTGTGCGGGGACCTGAAGTTTGGCCGCACCGTCCACTCCCTCATCAACGCCCTCAGCCGCTATGAGGACATCCGCATCGTGCTCATCTCCCCGGAGGAATTGAAGCTGCCCAGCTATGTAAAAAAGGATGTGCTGCAAAAGAACAATATCCCCTATCTCCAGACCACGGACCTGGAGGCGGTCATGCCGGAGCTGGATATCCTCTATATGACCCGCGTCCAGCGGGAGCGGTTCTTCAACGAGGAGGACTACCTGCGTCTGAAGGACAGCTATATCCTCACGCCGGAGAAGCTGGCAAACGCCAAGGCGGACCTGAGCATCCTGCACCCGCTGCCCCGTGTCAACGAGATCTCCGTGGCCGTGGACCAGGACCCCAGGGCCGCGTACTTCCGCCAGGCCCGGTACGGGCGGTTCATCCGCATGGCTCTGATTATGAAACTGTTGGGCATTCAGTGAGAAGGGGGAAACGAATATGATTATCGACGCCATTAAAAACGGCATTGTCATCGACCACATCGCCGCCGGCAAGTGCATGGAGCTGTATCAGATCCTGGGCCTGGGCGACCTGGACTGCTCCGTGGCCATCCTGAAGAACGTCACCAGCCGGAAGCTGGGGCGCAAGGACATCATCAAGATCGACCGGAACCTGGAGCTGGACTGGGACGTCATCGGCTACGTGGACCCCAACATCACCGTCAATATCATCCGGGACGGCGAGCAGGTGGAGAAGCGCCAGCTGAAGATGCCGGAGACCATCACCAACGTCCTGCACTGCCGCAATCCCCGGTGCATCACCTCCGTGGAGCAGGAGCTGCCCCAGGTGTTCAAGCTCACCGACCGGGCCAACCGGGTCTACCGCTGCCTCTACTGCGAGACCAAGGCCGGGAAATAAAGCCTGTTGCCATAAAAGAAGAACGCAGCCGGACCGCGGCTGCGTTCTTCTTTTATGGGGAGAGGGGCATCAGAGCTGCACGATCCAGCCCATGTCGTCGGCCACCACGCCGGTCTGCATGCCATAGATGTGGTCATACAGCTTCTGGGACACAGGCCCCACGCCGCCGCCGTTGATGACGATATCCGCGTTTTTATACCGCAGATAGCCGATGGGGGAGATAACGCAGGCGGTGCCGGTGGCCCAGGCTTCCTGGAGGGAGCCGTCCTTGCTGGCCGCGGCCACGTCCTCAATGGAGAGCCGCCGCTCGCTGACCTTGTAGCCCCACTTGCGCAGCAGGGTGATGGTGCTGTCACGGGTGACGCCGGGCAGGATGGACCCGCCCAGAGGCGCGGTAATCACCTCGTCGTTGATCATAAAGAACGCATTGGAGGTGCCCACCTCCTCCACGTACTTGTGCTCATGGGCGTCCAGCCACAGGACCTCTTTGCAGCCGTTTTCCAGGGCCTTCTTGGTGGCCCGCATGCCGCCGGCGTAGTTGCCGCCCACCTTGGCGAAGCCGGTGCCGCCCACGGCGGCGCGGATGTACTCGTCCTCCACATAGATGTGGCTGCCGGTCAGTCCGCCCCGGTTGATGTCGTAGTACGCGCCCACGGCGCAGAGGATGATGATGAAATGGTAGTGCTCCGCCGGTTCCACGGAGAAGCTGACCTCGTCGGAGATGATATACGGGCGGATATACAGCGCCGTACCGGGCTGGGTGGGGATCCAGTCCGCGTCCACCTTGACGATGGACTTCACGGCCTCGATGAACAGCTCCTCGTCCATGTAGGGGATGCACATGCGCTCATTTGTGCGGTTGAGCCGCTTGGCGTTCATGTCGGGGCGGAAGAGGTTGATCTTCCCCTCCGGGGTGAGATACGCCTTCATGCCCTCGAACATCATCTGGGCGTAATGCAGTACGCAGCTGGCGGGGTCCAGGCTGATGGGGCCGTAGGGGACGATCTTGCCGTCGTGCCAGCCCTGGCCCTCGTCGTAGTCCATGATGAACATATGGTCGGTGAAGTACTTGCCGAAGCCCAGGTCGGTCTGGTCCGGCTTGGGCTTGGGGGTCTGGGTACGGGTTACGGGAAATGTGTAAGACATGGGAATTGCCGCCTTTCCATAAGTTTAGTTGAAATATAGCTCCGGCCTTCTGTCCCGGAAAACATTGATCGAATTTCGGATGCCGGCGATGACGGAGAAATCCGCCTCGCCGGAAATGATCTCCTCCTGGTCCCCGGCGTGGGCCAGGTACTCGCCCCAGGGGTCAATCACAGCGCTGTGGCCGCCGCAGCGGGTCTCGCCCGCTGTGCCCACGCTGTTGCACAGGGCCAGGAACATCTGGTTCTCAATGGCCCTGGCCCGCGCCAGGGTCTCCAGGTGCATGGTCCGCTTGTCCGGCCACTGGGCCACCACGAACAGCAGGTCCACGCCCTGTACCGTCAGGGTGCGGGTCAGCTCCGGAAAGCGAATGTCATAACAGATGATGAGGCCGCAGTCCACCCCGTCCAGCTGAAACCGGCAGGTGTGGTCTCCCGGCTGGAAATGCTCGTGCTCCTTGGCGTAGGTGAACAGGTGGGTCTTGTCGTACTCAGCCACGCACGCGCCGGCGCGGTCGAAGACATAAGCGGTATTATAGAACTTGTCTCCCCGCCGGTTGACCACGCTGCCGCAGACGATGTTGACGTTCAATTCCTTCGCCAGCGCGGAAAATACGCCCTTTGTCCGCTCACCGTCCTGGTCGGCGTGGGCGGCCAGGTCCTCCGGAAAGTACCCGGTGTTCCAGGTCTCCGGCAGGACGACCACATCCGCCCCGTCCCGCCCCACGGCCTCCCGGATCAGCTCCTCGGCGTGGGCGTAGTTGTACGCCTCATCGCCCAGGCGCATGTCCATCTGCGCACAGGAAATTTTCATCCGCTCAGCCCTCATAGTCGCGGCCCAGCTCCAGGGCCTTCAGGTTCAGATCCACCAGCGCGGCCTTTTTGGGGGGCACCAGCTTTCTGACCGTCTCGTCCGTGCCGTCGAAGGACAGCTCCGGGTTGTTTTTCAGCACGCAGCCCATCATAATCATGTTGGCCAGGGTGGACACGCCGGCGTCGCCGGCCATCTGGGTGGCGGGGATGTAGAAGACCTGCACGTCGCTTCGCGTCACCTTCTCGCCGATGAGGGTGGAGTCCACGTAGATCTGCCCGCCGGGGACCACGGTGTCCACGTACTTCTGCAAAGAGGGCAGGTTCATGACAATCAGCACGTCCGGGCTGGTGATAATGGGGGAGCCCACGGGATCATCGGAGAGGATGACGTTGCAGTTGGCGGTGCCGCCCCGCATCTCCGGGCCGTAGGAGGGCAGCCAGCTGACCTGCAAATCCTCCAGCAGCCCCTTGTAGGCCAGGAACTTCCCGGCAAAGAGGATGCCCTGCCCGCCGAAACCGGCAATCAGAATCTGGGTCGTTTTCATTTCTGCTCCGCCTCCTTTGCCGCCGTTCTGTCCTTATAGACGCCCAGGGGATAATAGGGGATCATGTCGCTCTCCACCCACTCCAGGGCTTTCTGGGGGGTCATGCCCCAGTTGGTGGGACAGGCGGAGACTACCTCCACCAGGGAGAAGCCCTTGTTCTCCACCTGGTTCCGGAACGCCTTTTCAATGGCCTTCCCCGCGGCCTTCACGTTCTTGACGTTGTTCACCGCCACACGGGCCACATACTCCGGGCCCTCCAGGGTGCTCAGCAGCTCGCAGACCCGGATGGGCCAGCCGCAGTGGTTCACGTCCCGGCCATAGGGGCTGGTCTGGGTCACCTGACCGGGCAGGCTGGTGGGGGCCATCTGACCGCCGGTCATGCCATAGATGGCGTTGTTGACGAAGATCACGGTGATATTCTCGTTCCTGGCGGCGGCGTGGACGGTCTCCGCCATGCCGATGGAGGCCAGGTCGCCGTCGCCCTGGTAGGTGAAGACGATGCACTCCGGGCGGCAGCGCTTGATGCCGGTGGCGCTGGCGGGGGCCCGTCCGTGGGCGGCCTCCAGCATGTCGCAGCTGAAGTAGTCGTAGGCCATGACCGCGCAGCCCACGGGGGCCACGCCGATGGTGCGGCCCTCAATGCCCAGGTTGTCAATAGCCTCCGCCACCAGACGGTGGATAATGCCGTGGGGACAGCCGGGGCAGTAGTGCAGCACCGCGTCCGTCAGGGCATGGGGTTTCTGAAAAACAACAGCCATGTCAGTTCACTCCTTTCGCAGCTTCGCGGATGCTCTCCAGCACCTGGTCCGGGCTGGGGATCATGCCGCCGGTCCGGTTGCAGAGGGATACCGGGCGCGTACACTCGGTGGCCAGCCGGATGTCGTCGATCATCTGGCCCATGTTCAGCTCCACGGACACAAAGGCTTTCACCTGCTCCGCAGCCTGACGTAGCGCCTTCTTCGGGAAGGGCCACAGGGTGATGGGACGAATCAGCCCCACCTTGACGCCCTCGTTCCGGGCGGCGGCGACGGCGTTTTTCGCCACACGGGAGGCGATGCCGAAAGCCACTACGCAGATTTCCGCGTCCTCCATCCTGTACGCTTCGTACAGGGCCTCGTTCTCCTCGATGGTTTTGTACTTCTCAAAGCGGGCGAAGTTGGTGCGCTCCAGCTCGTCCGGCTTCAGGTACAGGGAGTTGACAATGTTGTGTTTGCGCTGCATGCCCGTGCCGGTGAGGGCCCAGGGCTTGTCGTAGCTCTCGATCTCCGCGTCCTCGAAGGAGATGGGCTCCATCATCTGCCCGATGGTGCCGTCCGCCAGGATCATGGAGGTCATGCGGTACTTGTCCGCCAGATTGAACCCCTTGATGGTGAGGCTTGCCATCTCCTGCACCGACGCCGGGGCCAGGACGATCATATGGTAATCGCCGTGTCCGCCGCCCTTGGTGGCCTGGAAGTAGTCGGACTGGCTGGGCTGGATGCCGCCCAGGCCGGGGCCGCCCCGCTGCACGTTCACCACAAAGGCCGGCACGTCGGACCCGGCTATGTAGCTCAGCCCCTCGCTCTTCAGGGAAATTCCGGGGCTGGAGGAGGAGGTCATCACCCGCATACCGGCAGCAGCCGCGCCGTAGACCATGTTGATGGAGGCGATCTCGCTCTCCGCCTGGAGGAACACGCCGCCGATCTTGGGCATCTTCTTCGCCATGTAGGCGGCAATCTCCGTCTGGGGGGTGATGGGGTAGCCGAAGTAGTGGCGGCATCCGGCCCGGATGGCGGCCTCGGCGATGGCCTCATTCCCCTTCATCAAAATTCTTTCTGCCATAGTCGCTTTACTCCTTACTTTTCAACAGTGATGATGCAATCCGGGCACATCGTGGCGCAGAACGCGCAGGCGATGCAGCTCTCCTGATCCGTCATCACCGCGGGATAGTAGCCCTTCTGGTTGATCGTATCCTTGGCAATCGCCAGGATATGCTTGGGACATGCCTCCACACACAGGCCGCAGCCTTTGCAGAGGTCCGTTTTGAACGTTACTTTTGCCATACTTAAATTCCTTTCTTCTTTGCTGTGGACCGGGGTCCCGCCCCCGGACGGCGGGTTACTTTTGTGCGAACAAAAGTAACCAAAAATCGCCATCCCTACGGTCTGGACCCCCTGATTTTACGGGGGCTTATTTTTTTGCGCTTATGCCTGCTGGTTTTTTCTACGCTTTTGCGGCGCTTCGTGATGCCTGTCCCTGCTTCTACGGCCTATCCTTGGTACACTTTTGCAGGGCTGCTCATTGCACGGAATACTCTGCTCGTCGCACTGCGCGGATTTTGATCCGGTGCGGTCAGAGTGCCCTGCCGCCCTGTATCCGCCCTTAACCGAACAGCGGTCGCGGCTTGGGAGGCCCCTTCTGTTCCGGTAGATCGAAGTATTTCTCCTGTAACCGCATCGGCAGCACCTCAGATAATCGCCCGGCCAGCTCCGCCGCCACCCGTTCCTCTGCGGTGGTCAGCCACACCGGCAGGCCGCTCAGTTCACTCAGCTGTTCTGTTAGACCCAATCCGTGCAGAACGGTTTCCGATGTTGTCTCGTGGGCAAGGTTCGTGTTGTTCACGATGTCCGTAAAGGGCAGGGCGCAGGCGGCCTCGATCTCCCGCATCACCTCCAGCGCCTCCTCCGGCGTCCGGGTCAGCGGCCTGCTGAAGTTGGCCACAAACACCATGCGGTAGTCGCCCTCCTCCCGGATATACGGCACGTACCGCCCCAGGGCGTAGGCCCCCCGGTCGTCGCCGCCGATGTCCATCACCGCGTACAGACTCCGGTCCTCCACCAGCCGGTACGCCTCCGCCGGAAGTGCCGGTAAATCCACGTTGGAGTTGGCGAACTGAGGCGAGATCAGGTCCACACCGGCCTCCGCCAGCTCCCTTGCGCTGTCCGCCGTGCGAAAGTACGGATTGACGATGTCCAGGTCCGCAATAGCCGTCTTTTTCCCCTCGCCCGCCAGACGCAGCGCGTAGTTGACCGCGATATTGGTTTTGCCGGAGCCGTAGTGGCCCGCGAAAAGCGTCACGCGTTTATGTTCCATAATACCTCTCAATCAGCCGGACTGCAAGTCCTTTTTCATAATTTCATATACTAAAATTATGCCATTGCCCACCGGGTATTGCTCATGCTTCACAGTCTGATACCCGCAGCGCTCATAAAACCGGCTTGCGGGGAGCGAGGCGTCTACCTCAGCAGTCGGACTGCTTTTCCTGATTTCCTGCTCCAGACGCTCCATGATGACCCGTCCATACCCTTTGCCCCGTTTCTCCGACGCGACGTATACCCGCGTGATGTGCTCCTGGCAAAAACTGCCGGTACCAAGCAGAGCGCCGCCATGCTCCAGCACATACACATTGCCCGCCTGGATATCCTGGGCAATATGTTCCAAGCTGTGAAGCGCGCAAAAGAAATTTACAATCTCATCCCGGTAATACAGGGGGTAGACCGCCGAAATACACTTCTGGACCAGCCGGAAGATATCCTCCGCCTGTCCTGCCTCCGCACGCCTGAAAACCAGCCTATTCTCCTCCGGCATTACAGCTTATTTCTCATGATCTTGCCGCTGATGGTCTTGGGCAGCTCATCTTTGAACACCACGATTCTCGGATATTTATACGGCGCGGTGTGCTGCTTGACATAGGTCTGGATCTCCTTTTTCAGCTCCTCCGTGCCCTCCTTGCCGGGCACCAGCACGATGCTGGCCTTGACCACCTGCCCGCGAATCTCATCCGGCGCGGCGGACACGCCGCACTCCAGCACATAGGGCAGCTCCATGATGACGCTCTCGATCTCGAAGGGCCCGATCCGGTAGCCGCTGGACTTGATGACGTCGTCCGCCCGGCCCACGTACCACAGGTACCCGTCCTCGTCCTGCCACGCCACGTCCCTGGTGTGGTACAGCCCGTCGTGCCAGACCTCCCTGGTCTGCTCCTCCTCCCGGTAGTAGCCGGAGAACAGGCCGCAGGGCGCTTCCCCGTTTTCGTCCGCCCGGATGCAGATCTCCCCGTTCTCGCCGGGGGCCACCGGGTTGCCGTCCGTATCCACCAGCACCAGGTCATAGGTGGGGATGGGCTTGCCCATGGAGCCGATCTTCTGCTTGTTGCCCACCAGGTTGCCGATGGTCAGGGTGGTCTCCGTCTGGCCGAAGCCCTCGTAAATCTGTAAACCGGTCTGGGCCTCGAACTGGCGGAAGACCTCCGGGTTCAGGGCCTCGCCGGCGGTGGTGGCGTGCTTGATGCTGCTCAGGTCGTACTGACGCAGGTCCTGCTTGATGAACATGCGGTACATGGTCGGCGGCGCGCAGAAGGTGGTGATGTTGTACTTGGCAAACAGCGGCAGGATGTCCCCCGCGTCAAACCGGTCGAAGTCGTAGGTGAAGATGGCGCCCTCGCACAGCCACTGGCCGTACAGCTTGCCCCACAGCGCCTTGCCCCAGCCGGTCTCGCTGATGGTGAAGTGCAGCCCCTCGGCGTGGACGCAGTGCCAGTATTTGGCGGTGATGTAGTGGCCCAGGGCGTACTTGTAGCTGTGGGCGGCAATCTTGGGGTAGCCCGTGGTGCCGCTGGTGAAGAACATCAGCATCGGGTCGCTGCCGCAGGGGGCGTCCTCGGCCCGGTCGTACTTGCTGCGGTACATGGTGTACTCGCTGTCAAAGTCGTGCCAGCCCTCCCGCTGGCCCCCCACCAGCATTTTCAGCTTCAGGGTGGGGCTGTCCTTCTCCGCCAGCTCCACCTGACGGGCCACGTCGCCGTCCGCCGTACACACGATGGCGCTGACCCCGGCGGCGTTGAACCGGTAGCTGAAATCGTGGTCCTGGAGCTGGTTGGTGGCCGGGATGGCGACAGCGCCTAGCTTGTGCAGGCCCAGAATGGCGAACCAGAACTGATAGTGCCGCTTCAGCACCAGCATCACCCGGTCCCCCCGCTGGATGCCCAGGGCCTTGAAGTAGTTGGCCGCCCGGCTGGAGGCCCGGCTCATGTCCTCAAAGGTGAACCGCCGCTCGTTCTTGTCCCGGTCCAGATGGAGCATGGCCAGCTTGTCGGGATACTTGGCCGCGATGGCGTCCACGCAGTCAAAGGCGAAGTTGAACCGGTCCGCGTTGGGGAAGGTCAGGGACTGCAAGACCCCCTGGGGGTCCTCCACAGCGCTGATGAAGTCCTTGCACACGTACTCCTCGCTGGTCCGGGCCTGGACGATGGACTGCCGGACCGCCTTCTCGTCCGCCTTCTCGCCGGAGATGACCACTGCGCAGAACTCGCAGGGCTTCCCGCCGACGGCGATCATGCCGTGGGGGGTGGAGGAGTTGTAGAGGATGCTGTCCCCCTCCTCCAGAATCTCCGTGTGCTCGCCCACCTGCACCCGCAGCTGCCCGGAGAGAATGATGTCGAACTCCTGGCCCGCGTGGGTGGTCAGATGGATGGGCCGGTGCTGCTGGGCCTCGTCGTAATCGTAGGTGACGTAGTAGGGCTCCGCCAGCTTGTTGCGGAAGAAGGGGGCCAGGTTGCTGATCTCGATGCCCGGCTCCTTGGCGGTCTGCTGGCCCTGTCCCCGGCGGGTGACGGTGTAGCTGCTCAGGTGGGCGCTGTGTCCCTCCAGGAGGTCGGTCAGGCCGATGCCGAAGGCCAGGGAGCACTTGTGGATAAAGGTAAAGGGCAGGTCGGTCCTGGCGGCCTCATAATCCCGGTACTGATCCAGCGTCAGATCGGTCTTCTGCGCCATTTCCACTTCGCTGAAGCCGCAGATGCCCCGCATCTCGCGGATCCGGAAAGCGACCTCCATCAGCTGGGTATTGACATTTGTTGTGTCCATAAGACGTTCCTCCTGGAAAATATAGTATGTGTTTGTGAAGCAGGGGCCAGGGCCAGGAAAAGGAAAAAGCCCGCCTCAAAGAGAAAATCTTTGAGACGAGCCATTGTTCGACAATGTACCCGCGGTACCACTCAAATTGCGCCTCTCAGCGCCGCCTTCAGGCTCCAGCAAGCCCTATGCACTAACGCGGCAGTAACGGGAGGCGTCTACTAATCCAGAGGATATTCGGGCCTCCAGCTCGGAAGGGATGGGACCATGAGCCCGCCGCTGCCGGACTTCCACCAGTGCCCGGCTCTCTGCAAGCGGACGGAACTCGTCCGTCTTCGTCATCGCTTTTCTATTCACTTCTCCTGCACTCTACACCTTTTCTCCCTGTTTGTCAAGACTTTTTTCATGATGCCAGCAATTTTGTTGGCACTGATGCCGGCTCAGGCATGCTCATCGCCGCTGCTTTCTAAAAACAGCAGCATCCAGCAGACCGCCAGCAAATCGGCGCAGCCGCCGGCGGACCAGTTGTGCCGGATAAATTCCGCATCCAGGGCCGCTCGGAACGCCCTGTCCGGCCGGGGGTCCCCGGACAGCGCCTGCCGCAGCTGCTCCCTGCCCAGCTGCCACTGCTGGTGCCCCGCCCTGGACATCCAGCAGGTATCCTCGGCGCGGGCCATCAGATGCAGCAAAACAATCCCGCCGGCGTCGTCCGGGGAACAGCCCTCCTCCAAAAGCGTCTTCAACAGGGGCAGCCCCACCGTCCGGACCAGCGGAAAGCCCGCCGCCGCCTCGCCCCGGACGCCGCCCACGCCGTGGGCCTGGTACAGCCGCTCCCCCGCCGTCCGGGCCGACGGGTCCCGCCGGCTGTTCTCCGCCAGCGCGGCGCACTCGCCCAGCAGCCGCTCCGCGCGCAGGGGCGCTCCCTGTCCGTACAGCCGCCCCGCCCCGCCGCACAGCAGCCCCATGGAGAAAATCGCGCCCTTGTGGGCGTTGACGCCGCCGGTGGCCCGGA
Organism: uncultured Oscillospiraceae bacterium; assembly: GCA_910578505.1. GTDB lineage: Bacteria > Bacillota > Clostridia > Oscillospirales > Oscillospiraceae > Pelethomonas. Next base: position 47,191 of record CAJTPV010000011.1, read on the forward strand.
GCATCGCCCGCTCCGCCTGCCGCCCCGCGTAGTTCAGCGCCTGAAACACCGCCGCTGGGGACGCGCCGGAAAAGCGGATGCCCTGCAGCGCCATGTCCCGGAACCAGGGCGTCAGCGACGAGGCGCTGCGCAGGAAGGTGTAAAAATCCATGTCCGGATGTGCGCCGGCGTTGGCCCGGTCCACCAGGCCGGGCTTAGGCGTCACGGAGACCTCATACAGCAGGCTCCGGACGGCCAGAGCGGCAGTCTGGTCCGCGAACCTGCTCTGAAAATGCCCGCGCAGCACCGCCTGGGTCCGCCCCTGCAGCTCCTCCACCGTATGGACCCGGCGGGAGGCGCACTCCGCCGCCGGGCCGCTGCAGAGCAGGCACCGGCGCGGGGGCAGGCCAACCTCGCTCCGGTCCAGCTTCCGCCCGTCCGGGGCCAGCACGTCCATATCAAAGAGCCGCCCCAGCCCGTCCGCCTCCTCGATCTGACAGGCCAGCCGCTTTACCTCCCCCGCCGGCCCGTCCACCACAAAAAGCGCCTCGTTGCCGGTGGCCCTGCGGGTTTCCTCAAAATGCAGGATGGGAAAGGGCGCCAGCTGCATCCGCAGCAGCTCCAGCCCCTCCAGATACCCCTGCAGGATCAGCGCCGAGTTCTTCACCGGGCCCGCAATATTCATGGTGAAGGAGACCAGCGTCCTGTGATATTTTTCCAGCAGCGCCCGCTGGCGGAAGGCCCGGACCTCCCGTGCGTCCAGCATCTCCCGCAGGCGCACCTCTCTCAGCTCCATAGCGCACCTCTCAGTGATGAATCAGCCGGCGGCTGTCCTGGATCCTGCGGATCACATCTGCCGCCGCCGCCGAGCGGAAATAGGCCAGCGTGGTCTCCGGCAGCAGCGCTTCCAGCGCGTCCCACCGCCCGTCGTGGATGCACTGGCGCACCGTGCTGGCGCTGATGGGCCGCCGGCCCGCCTGCCTGCGGGGCAGGATCGCGCACTCCACCCCGGCGGCGGGCAGCCGCTCCGCAAGGACCTGGTTGTACAGCGCCGTCACCCCGCTGGCCGGCTCGTCGCCCAGGTAGCGGCGGGTGATGCCCAGCGCCTGGGCGATGGAGCCGAAGACGGCGGCGTCCAGCTCCGCGTGGCTCCGGCTCACCTGCGCGCTGTCCTGCAGAAAGTAGCTGGGAAAGGTGGCGGAGGAGATGAGGTAGGGCCCCGTTTCGTGGAGGACCACGTTGTCCAGATGGGCTGTGCCCGCCTTGACCAGCTCCCGGCGGACGGCAAAGGGCACCAGGCTGGCGTCCTCGCTGACCACAAACAGGTGCAGGACGCCGCACTGCGCCGCCGCCTGCTCCGCCAGGTACTGGTGGCCCAGGGTGAAGGGGTTGGCGTTCATGACCACAGCTGCGCCGCTCCGGGTGGGCCCGCCGCATTCCCGGACCAGCCCCTGCAGGAAATTGGGGAAGCCTGCCCTGCGGTTTTCCAGAAAGCTGACCCGCCCCGGCGTCTGGGCAATGCAGTGGAAGCCCAGGTCCTGAAAGAACCTGGCGGACTCGGTCTTGGTATAGACAAACAGGTGGAGGTTTCCGCGCTGGAGCTGGACTTGCATCAGGTGGGCGACGAGCTGGTTCAGCAGCCCCTCCCCCTGGTGTTCCCTGCTGACGGCAAAGCAGCGCAGCGTGTTTCCAAAGCAGCTTCCGGTGGCAATCACACAGCCGTCGCCGTCGTACATGGCGCAGACATAGTCCAGGTTGGCGTCCCTGCGGATGCCCTCCTGCTCCAGCAGGCCGTCGATCTGCGCCTGCGCGCGCCGGTCGGCGGGAGAGACCTGGGAAATGGTATACATAGAGATGCCTCCATTCTGATCATTTCTAAGAGCCTGCGAAAAGGAGCCCAAGCAGCCCGCCAATCAGAATCACCTTTGGAACGCTCCATTTCGCCTTGAGCAGCAGCGCCAGCGCCAGTATGCCGATCAGAAGATTTCCCATCACCGGCGCTCCCCCCGCCAGATAGCTGCTTTGGAACAGATCCACAAGCACCGCGCAGACCAGCTCGATGCAGACCGGCCGCACCCCCAGCATCATCTGCTTCAGAAGGGGGCTGTTTTTGAACCGCTCAAAGAAGATGGCCGCCGCCGCGCACAGGGTAAAGGTGGGCGTCAGCACGCCCAGCGGGAGGCAGGCCCGCTGGGGAAACGCCCCCCTGCAGAGCCTGCCCACGGCGGAAACAATGACCGGCGCAACCACGCATCGCACGCCGGAGAGCATCCGCTCCACCCAGACATTGTCCCGGACCGCCCGGTAGCCCACGGTGAGAAAGCTGAGCAGTACCAGCGGCGGTATGGAGATCCCCAGCACCGCCAGCACGCCGCCCGGCACACCGGCCAGATGGTGCCCGAAGAGATAGGCCACGTTCCCGATCATCAGCCCCGGAAGGCTCTTGCCCACGCTGACGATATCCAGCAGCTCCCCGGACGTTATCTCCCCGCGCTTCTCCACAAAGTCCTTCTCGATCTGGGCCACGATGCTCCAGCCGCCGCCAAAGGTATACCAGCCGATCCGGAAGAAGTACCAGAACAGCCCCGCCGCCGTTTTCAATCTCCCGCCCGTCATTCAAGCTCCCTCCTCCGTTTGCTGCTGCCGCTGAACGTCATGATACGTTGATTGCTGCAAAAAAGCAAGCCCTTCCGCAGAAAAATTTGGGTCCCCGCCTGCCGCCCGGACGATGCGGGGCGGCCTTGTTTGTCCTTGACACCGGCGGTTTTCCCGGTTACACTATAGCAGACGACACAGGGGAGGGGCAGGCTATGTGGTTAGAACAGCGGTGGACGAGGCGGCTGGCGGCGGGATTGTTCCTGCTGTGCGTGGTAGGGCTGCTATGGCTGCTGGGGCTGGAGACGGTCTCCCGGCGGGAGTCTGTGCCTGTGCTGCCGGAGGCCGTGGGCGGCGCGCCGGGGATGGACGGGCTCTATCTCTATGCCGGCCCGCTGGAGCTGGAATACACCCTCCCGGCGTGGGAGGGGCAGCGCCCCATGCTGGAGCTCCGGGGGCTTTACACGCCGGCGGAGCTGCTGCTGGACGGCGCGCCCCTCCAGCGCATTGCGCAGGGCCTGGGCATCCTGTATGTGCCGCTGCCCCAGGACTGGGCCGGCCGGACCCTCACGCTCACCACGGAAAAGGGGCCGGAGGACCCGGTCCCATCCCTCTATCTCACGGACAACCTGACGATCACCGAGTGGAACTGGGCGGACGCCTGCCGCTACGCCTTTCCCACCGCCGCCTTCGGCGTGATCTTTCTGCTGACGCTGGGTCTGTTCCTGTACGGCTGGCTGGAGGGCACACAGCCCTGGCCGGTGCTCCTGCTCAGCGCCGCCGCCCTGGGCCAGTTTGTGTACTTCTATCTGCCGAATCTCGCCCTCTACAGCCTGCCGGCCCCGCTCTACGGGCTGGCGCTGTGCCAATCCCGCGCGTTCCTTTTCGCCGCGCCGCCCCTGTACCTGCTGCTGGGCATGAAAAAACAGCGGAAGGTCTTCGCGCTCTTTGCCGTTCTGCCCTCCCTGTTCTATTTTGTGTTCGCAGGCTTTCAGACCCTGTTTCCGGTCCTCTCCGGCGTGGCCCTCTATGCGGGGCTGGCCTTCTACCTCACCGCCGCCGCCCTGCTGCTCTGCTCGGTGCTGGAGTACCGGGACGGCAACCCGGTGTTCCGCCTGTTCCTGCCCTGGCTGGGGGCCTGCGCCGCCGCTCTGGCGCTGCTGTGCATCGTCTCGCTGGTGCGGACGGGGGCGCTGCCGGCGTTTGCCCAGACGTTCCTTTGGGAGCTCAGGTTTCTCCAGACGAATGAGACCCTGTATTACTGGAGCAGCCTGCTGTTGGCGCTGTGCCTTCTGGAGAGCATAACCGCCCACATCCGGCGCATAGCGGACCGCGGCGCGGAGATACAGGTGCTGTCCGCCAAAGAGAGCCTGACGCGGGAGCAGCTGGCCACCGTCCTGGAGAGCGCCGCCGCTCTGGAGCGGGTCCGGCACGATGTGAAGAACCATTATCTTGTCATGCAGCGCCTGCAGCAGGCCGGGGAAGCGGAGCGGCTGGGCGCCTATCTGGACGGGCTGATTGCGGAGGTGACGTCGATCCCCGCCCTGGCCTACGCGCTGCACCCGGCCATCAACGCCGTGCTGACCACCATGCTGACCCGCGCGCAGGAGCAGGGGATCGCGGTGGAGCGCCGGGTCGACGTGCCGGAGACGCTGCCATTCCCGGACACGGACCTCTGCACGGTGCTGATGAATCTGCTGCAAAACGCGCTGGACGCCAACGCCCAGGCCCCGGAGGGGGCGCGGAAATGGCTGCGGGTCAGTCTCCACACCCGCGGCGTCCACCTGTATATCGGCGTGGAGAACGCCCGCTTTTCCCCGGTGGACTACGACGGGAAAAGCGGCCTGTGCCGCACCACCAAAGGGGACAAGGCCGCCCACGGCTATGGCCTGAAGGCGGCCCAGGCGGTGGCGCGGAAATACAGGGGCGATCTGCTGCTGCACTTTCCGGACGGCTCCTTTTCCGCCGCCGCCGCGCTGCAGATGCCGGATTAAAACGCGCCCGGCACATATTACGGAGGTCTCTGTCCCATGATTACATTGAATCTGAATGACCAGGTCATCAAAAGCCTGAGCCGGCCGGAGCTGGACATCCTGAAATACGCCTATGAAAACACCGAGGCCCTGCTCACCATGACCATTCAGGAGCTGGCGGGGGCGGTGTCCTACTCCTCCGCCACCATCCTCCGGTTCTGTAAAAAGCTGGGCTACTCCGGCTTTGCGGAGTTCAAATACGCCCTGCGCGCGGAGCTGCGGCGGACCGGGCCGGAAATCTCCGTCCAGAGCGGCCACCAGTTCACCACCGGCATGCTTATCGACACCATCAGCTCCAATATCCAGGCCACCAGCAAGCTCATCCGGGAGGAGCAGCTGAACCAGACCTTCCGCTATCTGGACAGCGGCTGCCCCATCTACCTCTGGTCCCCCGGCGGGCTGACCAGCGTGGCGGTGGAGTACTTCGAAAAGCTGCTGCTGTCCATCGGGCGGCAGGAGGTGTATTTTGTGGAGTCCGTGCGGATGTTTGAGCACATCCTCCGCAGCCGCACCGGGCCGTGCCTGCTGATTTTGATCAGCACCTCCGGCAAATACCCCACCACCATCCGCCTGGGCAAGATCGCCCAGGTCAACAACATCCCCATCCTCTCCATCACCCCCTACGCCAACAACGAGGTGGCGGAGCTGGCGGACGTGAATTTCCGCTTCTTCTCCAACGAGCGGGAAAACCTGGGCGCGGAGTTCACCTCCCGCCTGCCTGTATTTTTCGTCATCAACACCATCATCCAGTGCTATCTGCGCTATAAGGAGCCGTCCCCCGCGGACGGAGAGGGAGGCGGATATGCTGCCTTTATTTGAAAAGGCCCGCCGCCTGCGGCTGACGGAGACGGAGAAGACCATCCTGGCCTACTTTGAGGCCCACCCCGCCGCCGTGGTCCATATGAACCTCAGCGACCTGTGCGCCCAGCTGTACACCTCCAACGCCACCATCGTCCGCTTCTGCCAGAAGCTGGAGCTGAGCGGCTTCAACGACTTCAAATACCAGCTGCGCAGCGAGCTGCGCGACAGCCGGGCCGCGGCCTTTTACGCCGACGAGTACATCAGCCACAGCATCGCCCGCTTTCAGGACACCATCGCCGCCCTGGACATCCCCCTTCTGGAGGAGATCGCCCGGCTCCTCACCAGCGGCCGGCCCCTGTACATCTACGGCACCAACCTCAGCGCCCTGCCGGCCCGGTATCTGCAGATCGTGCTCAACTCCCTGGACTACCCCTCCATCCTCATCGAGTGGGGGGACCTGCTCAACGGCCTGGTCCGGAACATGGACAGCCGGGCGGTCCTGCTGGTCATCACCGCCCGGGGGCGGGGAGAGCGGTATCTGGAGCCCTTCCGGTCCGCCAAGGCCCGGGGCCTGACCACGGTCCTGCTTACCAGCGAGCGGAGATCCCCCCTGATCCCCTACAGCACCATCACGGTCTGTACCAACGACCTCCAGGAATACTATCAGCGCACGGACGTCAATCCCCGCATCGGCTTTTTCACCGTCATCCAGATCCTCATTGAGCTGACGGCCCAGCGGAAGCGGGAAGCGGCGGAAACAGCAGAAATGCCAGAAACGACAGAAGCGGCGGACTCCTGAACCCAGGAGTCCGCCGCGCTGTATGTCAATATTTATCCGATTTTCGCAACTGTGGTCTTGCCGGCTTCCGCCGTGATGCCGGTGACGTATTCCGCCACCACCGGGTCCTCGCCCTCAATGAGGATGACCATGACGTCCGAACAGAGCTTTTTCGACTCGATGAACTTCCGGGAGAAGCGGAGGATAGGCTCGCCCAGCTTGATCTTGTCGCCCTCGGCCTTGACCTGCTCAAAGCCCTCGCCGTTGAGTCCCACGGTGTCCACGCCCACGTGGATGAGCACCTCCTGGCCGCTGTCGCTGCGCAGGCCGATGGCGTGCTTGTTGTCCTCGGAGCAGTGGGTGATGACGCCGTTGCAGGGGGCCACGATTACGTCGGCGGTGGGGCAGATGACCACGCCGTCGCCCAGGATCAGGTTGGCGAAGTTCTCGTCCTTGGCCTCGGTCATGGGCAGGACCTTGCCGGCCACCGGAGCCTTCAGCTCCAGCTTCTGGGCCGGGGTCTTCTTGGCGGTTTTGGCGGGGGCCTCCGCCGCCGCTGCCGCGGGCATCTTCTCCATAAACGCCTTGGCCGCAGGCGGGTCAGGCAGTTGTTGGCGGCAACAATGTTCTCCACGCCGCCCAGGCAGAAGAGGAACCAAAAGGGCCGCTCCGGAGAGTGGGCCCTCCCGCGTACACATATAAATTTAGTTCAGCTCAGGCCACATGCCCTTGTTGGCCTCGATGAGGGCGTCCAGGACCTTGCGGGCCTTCTTGGCGTCGCCCACCAGGCGGCTGAGGGTGAAGGCTTCCAGGGCCTTCTGGTAGGAGTGCTCAAAGAATGCGTCTACCAGCAGCTTCTCCACGGACACCTGGTTGACCAGCAGGCCCAGATGGAACTGGGGGATGTTGCCCACGCCCAGGGGACGGGGGCCGTTGGTGCCCAGCTCGCAGGCCACCTCGACCATGGCGTCGTCCTGCGCAGGGGGAATTCTTCCCGCAGGCGAACGAAGGATTTCAGAAATCCCAGGGTGTAGGTGCTGCCGCCGCCAACGATACAAACATTATAAGTTTTCATCATGATGTCCTTCCTTTTCGTCTTGTTTTCTCACATTTCGGATGTGATGGCTGTATTATAGCGCGATGGGCGCGGCGTGTAAATAGTTTTTGATTTATATGGCTTACATGCCGCATTTTAGTATTCATAACTGTTATAGTAATATTTTACATAGCGCGCCGGCTTTCGTATGCGGTTTGTTTTGGACAGTTTGCACCTTTTTTGCCTCCTTCTGCCTTCTTCTGTTACAACCTTGAGTTTCGTCGAATAACACGAGTCACAAAAAATTAACAAGATTGAAAGGCAGTAAGAGCAAAAGAGGAAAAGGGGGAACCGCGCTTGCTTCTGGCGCGGTTCCCCCTTTTATCAACAGCTCAATTTTTCAACGCCGCCACCGGTACAACAAACACCCCGTCCGGCCTCCGGTACGCCGCGCCGGACATCCCGCAGAGCACGCACAGCACCGCCGGAGGTTTGCCCTTTGGGTCGGCGGCAAACTCCTGTTGGAGGCGCAGCAGTCCCGCCGCGGCACCGTCGATCTGATTTGCCCCCAGCTTGATTTCGAAGGCGCACCACTGCCCGTCGGGCAGCTCGATTACGGCGTCGATCTCCCGCCCCTGATAATCCTGGTAGTGGTATAGCGCCCCTCCAAAGGACTCCGCGTAGATTTTCAAATCCCGCTCGCACAGCGCCTCAAAAAGAAACCCCAGTGTTTCCAAATCACCCAGCAGCCCCTCCGGCGTCACTCTCAACAGGGCGCAGGCCAGGGACGGGTCGCAGAAATGCCGCTTTGCCGCCTGCTTCACCCGGACAGAGGAGCGTACGCCAGTAGAAAATGGCGGCTGATCGTCCGTCAGAAAAAGACGCGCGAAAATATCCAGATACTCCGCCGCCGTCTCTACGTCGATGTCCTCATCATCCTGCTCCCTGATGTCATTTTTCAGCGTCCGGTTGGTTGCCGTGGTGCTCTCGTTCCGGGCCAGGGAGCGCAGCAGCAGGCGCATTTTGGCAGTGTTCCGCTTCACGCCGTCCATGCGGTATACGCCGTCGTCAATGACAGCGTTCAGATACTCCCCCGGCAAAAGCGCCGCCTGCTGTGCGGATAGGGAGAGACTGCCGGGCCAGCCGCCCCGGATGATGAGGCCGATCAATTTTTTGAGGTCCACCTCGCCGGTCATGGCGGGCCGCAGTTCTCCCCGGCACAGCGCCTCCAGGGATACCGCCCCGGTGGAATCACCGGATTCGTACAGCGACATGGGCCGCATGCGCAGCCGGGCGATCCGCCCCGCGCCGCTGTGCAGGATGCCCTTGTGGTTCGGCGTGGCGGAGCCGGTGAGGATAAATTGTCCCTTGCCGGTGCGCTGGTCCACCTGATGCCGGACGGCGTCCCAGATAGGCGGCGCCTCCTGCCACTCGTCAATCAGGCGCGGCGTCTCCCCCTCCAGTACCAGGGCCGGGGAGAGCTGGGCCAGCTGCCGGTTCTGGAAATTTCCGGCGGGGTCGCCGATGAAGATCTCGCTTTTGCTGTGGAAGGACGATGTCCAGGTCTTGCCGCACCACTTCGGCCCCTCCACACACACCGCGCCGAAGGTCTTCAAATATTCCTGAAGCTGCCGGTCAACGATGCGCGGCAGATAGCTTTTTCGATCCATGCGGTAGTCACCTCCACCAACAGTATACGCCAATCCGACAGATTTTACAACTCCAACCCGATTGATTTTTGAATTCTAACCCGATAGATTTTTCGATTGCTTTCGCGCGCCGCCTGTGATACAATATTATCTGCGATAAAAATGATGCTATCTTGATTGGAGGAAGCGATGGATAAGGAACTGAGGAAAACAGGAGAAATTCTGCTCTATAACAACGGCGGCGAGAAGGAATTTGTCAGCGTGGTATTCCAAGACGAGACGTTCTGGCTGACACAAAAGGCAATGGCAGAGTTATTCGATGTCAAAACACCGGCAATCAGTAAGCATCTGCAAAATATCTATGAGGAGGAAGAGCTTGACCGAGGCGCAACTATTTCCAAAATGGAAACAGTTCAAGATGAAGGCGGGCGCAGTGTCAGGCGCACGATGGATTTTTACAATCTGGATGCCATCATTGCCGTAGGCTACCGGGTAAACTCCAAAAAAGCCACCCGGTTCCGCCAATGGGCCACAAAGACCCTGAAGGAGTACATCCAAAAAGGCTTTGTCCTGAACGACGAGCTGATGAAGAACGGCAGGCCCTTCGGCAGGGATTACTTCGACGAGCTGCTGGAACGCATCCGGGAGATCCGCGCCAGCGAGCGCCGGGCTTATCAGAAAATCGCAGACGTGTTTGAGCAGTGCAGTTACGACTATGATAAGAACAGCGAGACAACGCGCGCCTTTTACGCCTTTGTCCAGAACAAGCTCCACTTTGCGGTTACCGGGAAGACGGCGGCGGAGCTGATTTCCGAACGGGCGGACCCAAACAGCCCTACCATGGGCCTGACCAACTGGAAAGGCGCGCCGGATGGGAAAATCCTGAAAAGTGACGTGTTGATTGCCAAAAACTACCTGAATGAAAAGGAACTGTCCCGCCTGAACCGGCTGGTGACGATGTTTATTGACCACGCGGAGCTGATGGCGGAGGATGAGCAGCTGATGAGTATGCAGGATTGGCTGTCGGAGACAGACCGCTTTCTGACAGGCGTCCGGCGGAACGTTCTGGAAGGAAAAGGGAGCATTTCTCACAAGGCCGCAGTCAAGAAGGTGGGCGGCATCTATGATGAGTTCCGCAAGAAGCAAGACGCGGCGTATGTTTCAGAGTTCGACCGTCAGACGGCAAAGTATTTGAGAGGTGAGACTGATGATTGAACGTTTTGACATCGCCGGCTACTGCCGTATCTCCGTGGACGAGGAGCTGGACCGGGATAACACCTCCACCAGCAAGAAGGTGAAATCTGTCATCAAGCGCCGCCAGCAGGACGGCAAATGGATCTGTGCCGCACCCTATGGTTACATTGTCAACAAGCAGCAGTTCGAGGTAGTCCCCACCGAGGCGGAGATCGTCCGGAGAATTTTCCAGTTGTACATCGACGGCTGGGGCTACAAAAAAATTGCCAATCAGCTCACGGATGAGGGCATCCCCACCCCCCGCATGGCGGAACAGGAGCGCAAGCTGGCCGCAGGGGAGGACTATCACCGCACCGTCAAACCCGCCTGGGCCATCGTGACGGTGCAGGGCATCCTGGACAACGATTTCTACATCGGGACCCTCCGTCAGGGCAAGTACACCCGCAAGAAGATCAACGGCAAGGATGTCCGCCGGGATGAACTGGACCATATTGTGATTGAGCGCCACCACCAGGAGATCATCGACTACCGCACGTTCGCCACGGCCCGCGCCCTCCGGGAGTCCCGTTCCACCGCCCACTACCGGGGTCAGAAGAAGTACGACAACACGTACTCCGGCTTTCTGGAGTGCGGCGACTGCGGCTCACCAATGTTTGCCATGAGCCGCCGGGACATCAAGGACGCCTACCGCTGCGGGACCTACCACCGCCGGGGACGGAAGGGCTGCACCAGCCACCATATCCGGGTGGACAAACTGGACGAGCTGCTGAAAATCTATGTCCGGAAGGTCAAGGACAACTCCGCCGCTATGCTGGAACGCCTCAACGCGGACTTGGCGAGGGAGACGGAGGACGTGGCGGAAACTGAAAAATCCGCCGGGAATCTGGAAGCTGTGCTGTTCGACATTCAGGAGGAGCTGAAAGCCACCAAGCGCCAGCGTATCCGGGATATTATGAAGCATCCGGACCAGGAGGAGATGCTGGAGGAGACCTATGACGGGCTGGAGGGCGATCTGCTCCGCCGGCTGGAGGGCGTCCAAAATCAAATCGAATTGACGGAAAATAAGCGCAGCACCATTATCCAGGTCAACCGGGTGGCAAAAACCGCCATGGATGTTTTCGACGACATCCTTGCCAAGCCAAAGCTGGACCGGAACGACCTCCAGCTCATCATCCAGAGGATCAAGGTCTACGAGGACCATCTGGAGATCCAGCTCAAGGCGGATATCGACAGCATCCTCCGCTCCGGGGAGCTGCCCGGTGAAATAGAGCTGATCCAAAGCGCCAATCAGCGTCCGGACAAAATCTTCTATTCCAATGTTGTCAGCGAGGGCGACCCGCTGCTGACAACGTTGGAGCCATGGTAGCGGTTCTGCGGCGGGATGCTGGGGCTGGAGAGGAGATGCGGGTGGGGCACACAGTGCGGAAAAGCGCCGTAAAAGTCCGAAATTTTCGGCTTTTACGGCGCTTTTCTAGCAGCTGTCCGCGCATTTGTTCAAAACCAGCCGGCACCTTCATTCGAGGCCGCCGAAAGCGTCATCCAGCGAAAACCCTGTCATCACAGCACTCATGAACTGATCCAAAACGCCGTCGAGCACCGGCACGCCCTCGTCCTCAATCAGCCGAACGCCCACCGCTTTGCAGGTGTCCCGAAGCAGGGAGCCGAGCCAATCACTGCGCACATAGACGGCGGCGGGCCGCCCATGCGCCTGTATGTAGTTGAGCAGCATGGAGGGGGCGACTACATAGTCCGGATCGTCCGGTCCGGCCAAATTTTGATCCAGCACATAACCGGAACCCTTGTCCACCAGAAACGCCATATGCGCGCAGAGCGGCGGGGAATCCTTATCCTCCTGCACCGGTACCGGGAGATAAAAAGAATCTATTTCCAGCTTGATTTTCGTCTTTTTGACCCGCTTCAGGCGGGCCAGCAGGAGGTCGTCCTGCAGAGTCAGCGTCCGGTCCATCTTCGGCGCGGGCATGGGGATCACGGCGTTCATCCACATGTCCTTTTCCGGGTCATACCAGCGGGTCAGCGTCTCTCCGGCATCAAAATCCACCTTGAGCTTGCCCTCCATATAGCACAGGCAAAGCATCGCCAGGTTTTGCAGCGCCGCTATGAGAAGCTCCGCCTGCTGGGCATCCAGAAACCAGGGGAACTGTCCGGGCTTCATGGCGCGGAAAAATATCCACTGGTTATGGCCGCGAAACCGCAGGCCCAGCTGCTTCATGACAGCGCGGTCCGCCTTCTGCGCGTCCTCCCGGTCGCCAAAAAGGCAGGCCAGGCAATCCTGCTCCAGTGCGAGCAGCTCCGGGCTGTGCGCGTCCTGGTCCAAAAGGCGATTAAGCCGTACGAGGGACTCTTTTCCCGGATAGACGGAGATGCCGTAGGTCATTCCCCCCTGCCCCATGACGGAGCAGTAAACAGGTTCGTTTTGACCGGGGAGACGCAGCACCAGAATGTCCGTATCGCTCAAGGCGCGCCATGGAGCCAGCTTCTTTAGATTGCCGGCAACCTCGTACAGGGCCTCCCATTGCTCCAGGGATGGTTCGGCGGGGTGCGGAGTGGATCTCTCTTTGCTCATAGCGGTTCCTCCTGAATGTTTGTCTGGCAAGAGTAAAATCAGTGTAAATGGGGTGGGTGCTTTCAGTATATACGTTTTACCAACCGAAGTCAAATCGGATTTGGCAACAATGCCTCATAATCCTCCTGTGATTCTTCCGGGATCCCCTTGGACAAGTGATCCGAAAGACGGTCCACTGTATAGCGCTTCTCGATGTTTCCGCCGAAACTCAAGGGTCACAACATATTGACAAACCGCATAAGCTACAGTATAATTAGATAACTCTTTGCACTGCATTACATTCTGTATGGAATGCGAGATCAACAGTACAAACTGAGCAGGCGATGACTTTGGGTCATGGGGCCGGGCCGCTGAAAGGCGGCAGCAGATCGCACACAATGCATCTGTGGGACAGTTGTATGTTCCACAGATGTGTTTTTTTCACATTTTGGGAACGATCCATCTCAAGCTGGTGCCAATAAGAGGAATCATCACTGCCGCCGCTGCGGCAGAACAGGAGGATTATCTTATGACAGTCAACAAGAAAAATCGGTCCAAAAGCGTCCAGTCCGGAGTAAGCATCAATGAAAATGCCATTATACGGCGCATCTCGCTGATCGGGATTGTGGGAAATGTGGCGTTGTCCGCATTCAAGCTGTTCGCCGGGATTGCCGGCAGCTCCGGGGCTATGGTATCCGATGCAATCCACTCCCTTTCTGACGTTTTCGCAACATTTATTGCCTTCCTCGGCGTCCGCTTGTCTAAAAAAGCGGCAGACCAAAAACATCCTTACGGACATGAGCGTTTTGAGTGCGTCGCTTCGCTGCTGCTGGGCGTGATCCTTCTGATCACCGGGCTTGGAATTGGCCGGGCGGGACTTGAAAAAATTTTGGCGGGCAGCTACGAGACCCTGGCCGCTCCCAGCGCAATCGCGCTGGTTGCCGCAGTCGTTTCTATCCTATCAAAAGAGGCCATGTACTGGTACACCCGGCACTATGCCATAGTATTAAACTCCCCGGCGTTTATGGCGGATGCGTGGCATCACAGGTCGGACGCTTTTTCCTCCATCGGCTCGCTGACCGGCATTGCGGGCGCTATGCTCGGATTCCCTGTTATGGACAGTATCGCAAGCGTTGTGATCTGCCTGTTTATCTTAAAGGTTTCCTATGACATTTTGAAAGATGCCATTGCAAAAATGCTGGACACATCTTGCGGCGAGGACTACGAAAAGGCTTTGACAGCCTATATCGCCGCACAGGAGGACGTGGTGCAGGTGGATATGCTCCATTCGAGGATGTTTGGAAATAAGACATATATCGAGTTGGAGCTCCAGGTTGACGGCAATTTGCCGCTCCGGGAGGCCCACGCCATCGCCGAGCGCATTCACGACAGCGTGGAAGCGCATTTTTCAGAGATCAAGCACATCACCATCCATCTGAATCCCTCAGCGCTTTGAAGCCGGTGTCTGTGCCGCGTTTTCTTATGGCGGCGTGCGTGTGTGAAGGTCTTCACAGTTTATTTACAAGTAGCCCCTTGACAATCGGGGGAGAATATAGTATAGTTCCGTTGTAAGGATTCAATCCCAATTAGGAGCGATACCGATGGAGGAAAGAAACACCCTGCAAAAGACGATCATCCACCGGACCCTGTGCAATATGCGGGGACAGCATCCCACCGCTACAGCGGTGTACACGGAGGTCCACAAGGATCACCCCACCATCAGCCGGTCCACGGTGTACCGCGTACTGGCAAGAATGGCCGAGGAGGGAAAGATCCTTCGTCTGGAGCTGGCCGCCAGCGACACCCGCTATGACGGCCAGACTATGCCCCACAGCCATGTCCGCTGCCGCGTGTGCGGCACAGTGGCCGATATCCCGGCTGTGGAGATGCGCGCGCCGTCCGCCACCGCGGGGTTTACGCTGGAGGACTGCACGGTGATCTACCGGGGCCTGTGCCCCGCTTGCCGGAAGGCGGAAGCATTCTGATAGCAACGCCCCTCCGGGCGTCTATAATTCAAGTATGTCAAATTTATTTTGCAAAAGGAGATTTACAGTTATGAAGAAGTGGGTTTGCCCTGTCTGCGGTTATGTCCATGAGGGAGACGTGCCCCCCGAGAAGTGCCCCCAGTGCGGCGTCCCCGGTTCCAAGTTCACTGAGCAGAAAGCGGAGATGAGCTGGGCCGCCGAGCACGTGGTCGGCGTGGCCGCCGGCGTGGACGCGGAGATCCTGGAGGGCCTGCGCGCAAACTTTGCCGGTGAGTGCACCGAGGTCGGCATGTACCTGGCTATGGCCCGCGTGGCCCACCGTGAGGGCTATCCCGAGATCGGCCTGTACTGGGAGAAGGCCGCCTATGAGGAGGCCGAGCACGCCGCCAAGTTTGCCGAGCTGCTGGGCGAGGTGGTCACCGACTCCACCAAGAAGAACCTGGAGATGCGGGTTGAGGCCGAGAACGGCGCTACCGCCGGCAAGATGGCCATCGCCAAGAAGGCCAAGGAGCTGGGTCTGGACGCCATCCACGACACCGTCCACGAGATGGCCCGGGACGAGGCCCGTCACGGCAAGGCCTTCAAGGGCCTGCTGGAGCGCTACTTCAAGTAATGGAGTATAAGAGCAACGACGTCATTTGCAAGTGCAAGCAGGTGACGCTGGCCGACATCGACCATGCACTGCATACGCACACGAGCCTCCATAACGTACTGAAGGAGTTTGACGAGGTTCAGAAGCTGACAGGCTGTTCTACCGGCTGCGGCGGCTGCCATGACAAAATCGTGGGCGTGATTTCGGAGATCATCAGCGGCTGACCGGGCAAAATGCAAATAAAAAACGGGAGAGGAATTGTATCATGAAAATCCGTATTGATAAAGACATCGTGGAGATCATTCCTGAGCACGCCGCCGAGGCCGCGGAGCTGGAGGCCCTGTGGATCAAAATGGGCAACTGCACCGGCGGCACCAAGCGCCTGGAGCCCATGGGCACCTATATGAAGAGCGAGGACAAGTCGGCGAAGTTCCACATCGAGGGACTGACTGCCGAGGAGATCAAGGCCCAGCCCACGGTCCTGGCCCCCTATGACACCGACGTGTACTGCTATATCTGCAACCGCACCGAGCACATCAAGGCCGGCGATCCCATCCCCGTCTGCTGCGGCAGGCTGATGGAGATCCTCGACTGAGCGCGTATCAAAACAGCCCAAAGGCCCGGATCCCTTTTCATGGGGATTCGGGCCTTTCCTGTGGCCGAGAGGCCCCTGATGCACCGGCATCGGGGGCGGCTTTCGGTATCAGGGGGATAAATCGGAAGACCCCTCCATAGATATAGATACTAGAGACTACGGCTGCGGGCCGCAATGGGAGGTTACTATGCTGGGATACATTATCTATGGAGACGGGCCCAGGAAGCCGGAGCTGGAGGAGCGCCGGCTGCCGGGCGGAACGTTCACCGCGCTGCGGATGGGACAGGCGGCCCATCCCAACGGGCCCCTTGCCCTGAGCCGGGCCAGGAAAAGCGCCCGGCGGCTGCGGGAGGCCGGCGTGAGAAGCGCTGTCTTTCCGGTGGATTTTCCATATACCGCCCTCTTCATCCGGCAGGGCGTCTGTCCGGTGGATACGCTGCCCCTGCGCCGCGCCCTGGCCGCGCCCCTGACCAGGCGGCGGCTGGAGGAGCAAGGGCTGGCCTCCACCGAGGCGGTGGTGGCCGTAGCCGGGGAGCGGGCCAGCCGGGAGCTGCTGGAGACGGCCAAGGCCCTGGCCCTGAGCTACCGGTATGTGCTGCTGAGCGCCCGGGGCGGGGAGGAGGAATTCGCCAGGAGCCTGCGGCGGGAATACGGCGTGTCACTGCTGCTGCGGCCCGCAAAGGAGCAGCTGGACCGGGCAGACGCGCTGCTGCTGTTTGCCCCCCGTGGTGACCTGGCGCTGGAAAACCCGATTCTGTACACCCTCTATCCGGGGGGCGAGGCCGGACGGGGCCGCCTGCCCCTGCGCCTGCCGGAGGCGCTGGCCAGCCGGCTGGAGCCCAACTGCGGCTTTGAGCAGCTGGCCGCCGCACTGTACGCCATGGGCGGGCTGACGCTGGAAACCCTTTTGGCGGAAATTTCCTGCTGAACAGGGCCGCCGGCGGGCTTTTTCCGGGGCTTGACAGAAGGGGGAAATGCTTATATAATGCAGAGAATGGATAGATTCATGCCGCAGGGAGGTCCGTGATTGGCCACCTTATGCGGATACGGAAGATCGAAAGGATAGATGACCATGAAAAAAGAATTCAAAATGAGCCAGGCCCGCTTTGACGAGCTGCAGAAGGAGCTCAATTATCTCAAAACCACCCGCAGCGACGAGGTGGCTGAGATGATCAAGGTGGCCCGCGGCTTCGGCGACCTGAGCGAGAACAGCGAGTACGACGAGGCGAAAAACGAGCAGGGCAAGCTGTACTCCCGCATCGGCGAGCTGGAAAATATTCTGCTCCACGCGGTGATTCTGGAGGAGGGCGACATGCCCACCGGACAGGTCACCATCGGCTCCACGGTGACCGTGACCACAGTGAAGGGCGGGAAGAGCCGCAGCTTCAAAATCGTGGGCAGCCAGGAGGCCGACGCCATGCACGGCATCATCAGTGAGGATTCCCCCTTCGGCAAGGCGCTGATGGGCGCGAAGGAGGGCGATCATGTCACCGTCGCCGCGCCGGCGGGAGATATTGCATACACGGTGGATAAGATCGAGCGCTGACAGGCGCTGATACAGAATAGGAGAAAGAATATGGCTGAGAAGACAAACGCCGGGGACCAGCAGCAGGACCTGAGCGAGATCCTGCGCATCCGCCGGGAGAAGCTGAGCGCCCTGCAGGAGGAGGGCCGGGACCCCTTCCAGGAGACCAAGTATACGGTGAGTCACCACGCCCAGGAGATCAAAGACCGGTTCGAGGAGCTGGAAAACAGCGAGGTCACGGTGGCGGGGCGGCTGATGAGCAAGCGGGGAATGGGCAAGGTCAGCTTCTGCGATTTGCAGGATAAATCCGGGCGCATCCAGCTCTATGCCCGCAGGGATGAGATGGACCCGGAGGCGTATAACCGGTTCAAAAAGTATGATATCGGCGATATTGTGGGGGTGAAGGGGCAGGTGTTTCGCACCCAGCGGGGGGAGATGAGCGTACGGGTCCAGGAGATCACCCTGTTGTCCAAGTCTCTGCTGCCCCTGCCGGAGAAGTTCCACGGCCTGACCGACAAGGAGACCCGGTACCGGCAGCGGTATGTGGATTTGATCGTGAATCCGGAGGTGCGGCGGAATTTCGAGGTGCGCAGCGCATTTGTGAAGTATCTGCGCAATTTCCTGGATAACCGGGGCTATATGGAGGTGGAGACACCGGTGCTGAACACCATCAGCGGCGGTGCCACGGCCCGGCCCTTTATCACCCACCACAACACCCTGGACATTGACATGTATATGCGCATCGCCACGGAGCTGCCGCTGAAGCGGCTGATCGTCGGCGGCATGGAGCGGGTCTACGAGGTGGGCCGTATCTTCCGGAACGAGGGCATGGACACCAAACACAACCCGGAGTTCACCACAGTGGAGCTCTATGAGGCATATGCCGATTTCAACGATATGATGGACCTCTTTGAGGAGCTGCTCAGCGGCGCGGCAAAGGAGCTCTGCGGCGGCTACCAGCTGTCATGGCAGGGGGAGGACATCGACTTGACGCCGGGCTGGCCCAGGCTGTCCATGGCGGAGGCTGTGAAGCAGTATGTGGGGATCGATTTCATGGCAGTGACCGACGATGGGGCGGCAGTAGCCGCCGCCAGGGAGGCCGGTGTGGATATGGACGGTGTGGAGCCCACCTGGGGCCACGCACTGTACGAGTGTTTTGACCAGAAGGTGGAGTCCAGGCTGGTGCAGCCTACCTTTATTACCATGCATCCGGTGGATGTGTCCCCGCTGGCCAAGCGGTCGCCCAAGGACCCGCGGGTTACAGAGCGGTTTGAGCTGTTTATCTGCCGCAGTGAGATGGGGAATGCTTTTTCGGAGCTGAACGACCCCATTGACCAGCGGCAGCGCTTTGAGAAGGAGGTGGCGGACCGCCTCAGCGGAAACGATGAGGCCGGGATGATGGATGAAGATTATCTGACCGCTATGGAGTATGGTCTGCCGCCTACCGGCGGGCTGGGCATCGGAATCGACCGGTGCGTGATGCTGCTGACCGGCAGCGATTCCATCCGGGATGTGATCCTGTTCCCCACGATGAAGCCCCTGGACTAAATTCCAGCACAAAATATTTGGAGAAACGACTGTTTTTCAGGAAAAACCAGCGAAAACAGCCTGATTTGTTGCAAAGCAGGAAATGCGTTTTTGAGTTTTACGACAGATTTACGACAAATGAAAAGGATTTGGTATGGCAAAAGAAGTACCAGCCTCATGGCTGGTACTTCTTACTATATTGCGGCACCACTCTCCAAGGCCGGTTGCAGAGCCGTCAATTTTGCCGAGGCCATTCCAGTATCATGGAGCCAAGGCACCACTTCATCATCCGTCAGCAGGACCGGCATCCGGTCATGGACATTGATGATAGTGTCATTGGGGGCAGTTGTCAGGATCACAAACCGTTCCTCCCCCTGAAAAGTGTTCCAAAGCCCGGCCAGATACAGCCTGTCCTGCCCCGGCAGCCAAAACCGGTACTTTGTCTTTTTCCAATCCCACTCATAGAAGCCGGTCGTAGGCACGATACATCGCCGCTCCAGCAGGGATCGGCGGAACATCGGTTTATCCAGCGCCGTCTCACCCCGTGCATTGATGATGACCCCCTTGCCTTTGAAACTGGGGAAACCCCAGGCCATCGGCTTGGGGGTCATGTTTTGTCCGTCCGGAAGCAGGATAGGTGCGGCGTTGGTGGGAAATATCTCCCCGGTGTGGATACTGACAGCCCCAAACCGCGCCTGCACCTCAGCCACAATCTGGGCGATCTCCTTGGACTGCTCCGGCGGACGGCGTTGTGCAGTTGTCTCTGTTCCCGGAGGTACAAAAAGCCCAGCGCCGGGCCGATATCGACCGGGCGCTGGATAAAATCAGGGGTAAATATGGGTATCACAGTATCCGCAGGGCCATTACGCTGGTGGATCCAACCCTGGATTTGGATGCCAAAGGAGAGCATATTATCCACCCTATCGGGTTCCTGGGGACGCTCCAGGGATAGTGGTTTAGCAGTTGCCAGTGTAGACATGAGACAGATATTCCTGTGCTGCCTCAGCAAGCCGGTAGACCTGCTCCACAGGGGTGGGCGGGCGGTCCGTCATCTGATATCGGGGAAAGAACCGGGACAGGTGCAGGGGGATTTCTGGGCTGATTGAGGCCAACCATTGTGCCAGTTCACGAATCTCTTCCGCACTGTCGTTTTCTCCGGGGACCAGCAGGGTGGTCACCTCCACATGGCACTGCTCCGCCGCCAGGATGATGGAGCGCTTGACCGTCTCCAGGTCCCCGCCTAGCCGCCGGTACCACGCAGGGGTAAATCCTTTCAGGTCGATGTTGGCGGCATCGATCAAGGGCAGGAGCGTCCGCCAGGGGGTCTCCTCAATGGTGCCATTAGTGACCAGCACGTTGACCATCCCCTGTGCATGGACCAGCGAAGCGCAGTCCCGGACATACTCGCAGCTCACCAGCGGCTCGTTGTAGGTGTAGGCCACGCCGATGTTTCCCCGGGTGCGCAGCTCAGCCGCTTTGCTGGTCAACTGCTCCGGGGATAGCTCCACCGTCTGCATATCCGTCTCCCCGGCCATGGATATTTCATGGTTCTGGCAGAAGGGGCAGCGCAGGTTACAGCCGAAGCTGCCCACGGAGAGGATCAGACTGCCAGGACGGAAGCGCCGCAGGGGCTTTTTCTCAATGGGGTCCAGATCCAGGCTGGTCAACTTCCCATAGTTCAGCGGGATAACGGCCCCATCCCGGCAGGTCCTGGCCCGGCAGAGGCTGGTTTGGCCCTCCTCCAGCTTGCAGTGGTGGAAGCACAGCTCACAAATTGCGCTCATGTATGCCGCACCACCTCAAATCGCTCCAGGGTATAGTGCTCCCGGGCGCTGATGCCGCCCTTCTGACGGGCGATGTCAATTTGCTGTTCCACAGTGTCCACGTCCTCCAAATCGGGTAGCAGCAGTCCCCTTCGACCACCGCAGGATACGATGACGCCATACCGCTTCACATCCAACTGCGCCGGGGAGTCGATTGGCTCCGGCACACCCAGCACATCCACGCTGTACTCCAGGCTGTCCAGCTCGTCCGCCCGCACCGGGGCAAACCGGGGGTCCATGGAACAGGCGGAGACGGCGTTCTGGACGATTTCCCAGGCCACACTGGCGGTGGTTGGGCCGGTGGTGCCGATGCAGCCCCGCAGCTGGCCGTGGGCGTGGAGGGAGACAAAGGCTCCGGCGGCTCTGCCTGTCATCTCGCCGGGCAGGCCGTCCGGCAGTGTGTCCAGCTGTTTTCCTGTGCGTACATAGGTCTCCAGCGACAGCCGGGCCAGCCTGACCCAGGGGTCCTCGGCCGCTTTGCGCTCTGCCAGACGGGCACGCTCCATTTCCTCGCACTGCCGCTCAAAACAGCGGTTCTCGTCCGGGCCGGTCACAGCGAAGGTGGCCACACCGTAGCCCACGCCGAAGGTTCCCTCGTAGTTGAGCAGGGCAGGGGACACAGCCAGGCCGTCCAGCGCCCCGGCCATGATCTGGAAGGAGCGCAGACCACACTCCGCCGCCCGGTCGCACAGGGAGGCGTCCATAGTCAGGAATTGCAGGAAATCCCCCGACTCCATGGCCTGGGTCACACGGCGGTCGAAGACGGGACCCTCGGGGGCGTACCCATAGGGGCCGTCATCTTTCAACTTGTGGGACAGGTCGCCGCTGGCTACAAATACCGTCCTGCGGCCCAAAGCGTCCACCGCACGGGCAATGCACTGACCGAGCCGGTAGTGCTCCAGCGGGGAGAATCCGGACAGACCGATGCGCAGGATGGGACAGTCCACCCCCGCCTCCCGGAGAAAGTACAGGGGGAGGAAGGTCCCGTGGTCCAGGGCGGGGTCCTTTTCCCCCAGTGTCCCGGCTTGGATGCCGCCTGCTTCTGCCTGGCGGACAAGCACCTGCCGCAGTTCAGCATCATATTGAACCTCCAGCTTAGTCTGGGGCGCACCGAAAGCGGACATATTGCCAGATGCGCCCTCGCCGGGGGAGATGTGGAAATAGTCGGCGTACATGACGGTGTGGGGGGAGGTGACAATCAGCACCTCCGGTGCCCACGCTGCCACTTGCTTCGCGGCGGCGTGGTATGCGTCGATGGTGGCCTGAACCTCCGCTTCCCGTCCACGTCCTACGGTGGGGACGATGATGGGCGGGTGGGGTACGATAATGGCTCCTACGATTGACATGATGTTCCCTCCTTTTGCAGGCCGTCCAGGTGAAGAATCCAGGCATCCGGAACGGCAGACTGTATCAATGCGCGGGTCAGGTTGTACCAACTGCCGCATTTATCCAAAATAATAGCGTCCGCTGTGACCACATTCTCCATGCGGGAGAGCTGGCCATCCACACTGGGGTGCAGCTCCGCTTGAACCTCCACCCCTCTGCCATTCGCTTTACCCAGCAGCAGCGCCCGGAGACGTCCGGAGTTGGATACCTGCTGATCCAGATAGAACAGGGCCTTTTTCACACCCAGCTTCTCAAACCGGGCGATCAGCAGTTCCACCGCCTGTATGGTCTTATCCACGATACGGTAGCTGCCACGCAGTCCTGCAAGATCACGGATGGTCCCATCCATCCCCTCCAGCAGCAGGGAGCCGGATAGGGCAACCTCCAGGGTGATGATTGTATTAAACCCGTCCAACACCAGATAGTCTGGTGCCTGGATCAATTCCTTCCGTTTCCTGCGCTGCACAGCGCTGGCCGTTGATACGATGCGGGCCAGTGCCATCCGTTGCCGCTCGGAGAGAAGATGGTGGTTGCCTACAAAGGTAGAGGCGGATTTTGTGTCATATCCACGGTCCATCAGGAATACCAGCTCCTGGGCGGCGGCATTCAATTGTTCGGCGGCCTTTGCTCCAAACTCAATGCTATCCTGCGGGACATAGCCGCGTCTGACGATTTCCATAGCGCCCTCACTCGTCCCATAGATTGGCGTTTATACGCTGCTCAAATTCCTGAATCTCCTCCTTTGTTGCCTCGCGGATACTCTCTTTTCCGCAGTCTGGGCACTGTTTGGCAGGGGCAGTCCGGGAAAACAGAAAGTGGCAGCTATCACACGCATATATCATTATTTTTTCGCCTCACTTTCGTGCCCATTCAGTTTAGCACGGAACGGGGCATTTTTCAATTCAAAACAAGAAGGAGGCCAGCCAGGTGAAATGCTTGCTGAAGTACCAGTGGGTCAAGCTCCCCCGCAGTCAGATGCCAGCAGGTAAGGGCGTTATGGGCGCCTGGGCGCGGCTGGCTTCCCGTGCGGCCTTCCGCAACGGGCAGGCTCGCTACTGTGGCTATATCAATCAAGTTACCATTGGCTCCTGGGCAGGAGGCATCGTGGGGCTCAAGAGCATCCTGGGCATCAAAAACCGAAGCAAGGCCCTACAAGACCGAGCCTGCCGGGTATGGCAGTTCCACCAAGCCTGTCACAGCCACCCGCAGCTATCCCAACCTGGCCAGCGCCGATGCCAACCATCTGCCCAAGACCATTACAGAGGGGGGCCGGACGCTGAAACTCCAGGACATCCAGTGGCAGACCGATAATACCTATAATGCCGATGACTACGAGATCGGAGACCAGTTTACCGCTATCTGTACCTACGGCGGCAGCAAGTCGGTCAGCTATGTCACCGGCTACACGACTACCGCCAATTACACTGGAGAGGTGTACCGTACCGGCGTGACGGTCATCCGCTATACCGTTATCTTTACCGGTACCCCTATCGCCTCTGTTGATCCGGAGCCTGTGGCGAAGGAGGAACAGCCGCAGGCCGGAGCGGGATGGCCGGTTATGACAGTGCTCGGTTTGGCCGCCCTGGCCGCCGGCGCGGGCGGAACCTACTTTGTGATGAAACGAAAGGAGCGCATGAGCTATGAAGAAACTGCTGACGATGGCCGGGGTGGCGCTGATGCTCACCATGGCGATGGCCACGACGGCCATGGCGGCCGAGTATAATATCGACGGTCCGGAGGACCCCCTGTTCGCCTCCCCCACATCGGTGGACCAGGTCACAGTAGTAGGCGGCGGTGTGACGGAGCAGAGCAATATCGACCGCAGTAAGAATGCGGCCGTGGTTCCGCCGCCCTTCGGCAGCCCTGAGTCCTACCAGACCGGGAGCGGGGCCGTGCTGATCCCGCAGACGCAGACTCAGACGAGCGGTTCCGCCACTACTCCCATCGGAGGCGGTACCGCCTATTACCCGCCCGCTGAGTCCGTAACCCCGCCGGCGAGTAATGGCGGAATACGCCCCTCAGCAGGCCTACGTGGACGGTGTCCCGGTCCAGATGAATGCGTACAACATCGGCGGCAACAACTATGTCAAGCTCCGTGACATCGGACAAATGGTCGGTTTCAATGTCTATTGGGACGGCCGGGCGGTCCAGATCGACAGCAAT
This sequence comes from uncultured Oscillospiraceae bacterium, assembly GCA_910578505.1. Lineage (GTDB taxonomy): Bacteria > Bacillota > Clostridia > Oscillospirales > Oscillospiraceae > Pelethomonas. The sequence goes on from CAJTPV010000011.1 coordinate 71,415, forward strand.
GCTCCCTACACCGGCGAGGCCCCCGCACAGGGGAATGCTTCCATCCGTGTAGGCTGTTCCAAGGGGAGTACGCTGAAAGAGGGTGTAACCAGTACCCTGATTATCGCTCCCAGCCGTTCGGACTATGATTGATGCTGGCGGTGGCAGCCTGGGCGTCGGTATTACCGAAAACGATAGGGGAGCGACATTCTGCTTTATGTTCATCGGGCTACCGGGAACACACAACCCGTACGAATAACTGAATAACCGGCAAACAAAGACCTTTCAGCTACGCTGAGAGGTCTTTTTCTATGCCGAGAAGGAGAATGACAAAACATGAAATATATCCATAAACCGCATAACCGCCTGATCGCGGCTCTGCTGGTGCTGGTCTGTCTGCTTGGGCTTCTGCCTACGACAGCCATGGCCGCTACTCCGGACACGATCAAGATGGACGACTGCGCCTACAATGGTGTCAAGTATGATTCCCCGGCCCTGGGCGAGTGCTATATGCACCAGATGCACTTTGGTCTCAACGGAAAGAGTACGATGGGCTTCTGTGCCGAGAAGGGCAAGGGCATGGGCTGGTCGCTGAAAGGCCACACATGGGGTAATCCAAAGCCCATCTCCGATCCCACGGTCAAGACGATGATGGCCTACTTCTACGCACATTCCACCGGTGTCTTTACCGACCGGGCGATTGCCCTAGGTGAAAACACCGTTTGGAACAGCAACTACACCTGGACAATGAACGCCTGGACACAGGCCATTGTTTGGCGGTACAAGGCCGGTCTGCTGGCAGACCCTGTCAACGCCTGTGCAGAGGAGCTGATGTGCGTCTACAACAATCTGGAACACACGAACTACACCAGCATTGATGACCTGATAGACGGCATATCTTTCCGCGACCGGGTCAAGTACATCTTGGATTTGGGCGCTGAAGGCGTGTGGGGCGAGTGTGAAGTCTATGAGTACGCATATACCGGCCCTGGCTCCAGTTATCACCCCTCCAACGATGTTCAGGCCGTTATGGTGGGCGAATTGAGTGTCATCCGGGAAAGATACGGTCTCACAGTCAGAAAGGTTGACTCCACTAACCCCAATAAGGGACTGCCCGGTGCCCGATTCTTGGTTGCATCTGAAAATGGCGCTTACTCTAAAGAGATTGTGACAGGCCAGGATGGCACCTATACTTTGTCCAATTTGGAAGCTGGTACCTATGCCGTGACTGAATTGGAACCGCCGGCCGACTATACTACCGGAGTATTTGTCTCCCTGGACGGCGGCATCGACTGCCTGTGTACCTATCCCAAGCGGGGCCGGCCGCCCCGCGGCTGCCGTGTCTCAGTGCGCATCCTGGGCATCAATTACGAGAGCAACCGTATCTGGGGCGTCATCACCCATATGTCCACCGTGCGCTGAATGTCAGAAGGTCCTGATTTCAATCTTTCAGCTTGGACTCATGTACGGTGCGGCAGCATGGAAAGTCAACCCAGACCACATGCTTCTGAAAATGTATTGCTATTGTGCGGACATAGTGGTATAATATGAGGGAAACAGTTTGCCATCTACAGGAAGGAGTGTCTCACATGGCAAAGACAGCAAACCTCTACGCCCGCATTGAGCCGGAAGTAAAGGAACAGGCGGAAAGCATTTTAGCTGCGCTGGGCATCCCGGTCTCTAACGCGATCAATATGTTCTATAAGCAAATCATTTTGCAGCGTGGCATCCCCTTTGAAATGAAGCTGCCGCAGGCAAGGGTAGTGGATATGGGCAAGCTGACCGCACAGGAACTTGACCAGGAATTGGAAAAGGGATACCAAGATGTTCTGGCGGGCAGGACAAGACCGGCAAACAGGGTTTTTGACGAAATCCGAAAGGACTACGGTATATGACATATTCAGTCGAGATCGCGGCTCAGGCAGAACAGGACTTGCGCGGTATCTTTGCGTATATCGCATACGAGCTGCAATCGGTCCAAAACGCTGCGGCGCAGCTTGCCAGACTGGAGGAAAACATTTGCGCCCTCGACCGGATGCCGGAGCGGTATCGCCGGTATGAAAAGGAGCCATGGTATAGCCGGGGCTGGCGGGTTATGCCGGTAGACCATTACTGTGTGTTCTATACGCCGGATCACGACCGCAAAATCGTGAACATCACCCGCGTACTTTACGGGGGGAGGGACATAGGAACCGTCCTTGCCGATAGTGAAACAGTATAAATTCGAGCAAATTGATAGGATCCATGTTATCTTTGAATGGGCGGAGCCGATAAAACGGCTCTGCCCTTCTGCTACCCATTGCAAAGGAGCGATAAACCGATGAATAGATCAAAAAAGCGAAAAAACCGGCTGTTTCCCATGCTCATAACCGTCATGGTGCTGACCGCCGTTTTAACCCCTGCCGCCTATGCGGATACCGACGGCACTGAGCCGAAAATTGTGCAGCAGCCCGACCAACTGGTTTTGCAGTTAGGGACGCGCTGGGCCGGGGTGGAGTTTGAGCTGCGCACCGATGCCGGCATCTTTCCTGTTCCGGTTGTGGTAGACGAGTATGGCGTTTTGACCATGGACCTGGGCGGCAGCACGACCTATACCTTGAGCTGCATTCACTCCACCGCCCCGATCCCTGACCCGGAACCCGAGCAGACCGGCCCGCCTCCGCCCGCTGTATCCGACCCCGTGCCGGAGGCTCCAGTCAGCCACAATGAGATCTACACACAGATGGAATACGCCACACGCCGCGGCCGGGAACAGGCCACAGACCCGGCGGAATTGCCCTGCGGCGTAGTGGACGACAGTCTGGAGGAGCGGGATGCCTGTCGGGAACTGATGGGGCTGCTGGACCGGGCTGAAGCTACAGCCACCGGCACCACGGCGAAAGGCATCCGGGCCATCCGGATGCGCATTGACGGATACTCCAGTAAGGAGATTGGCGAACTGCTTGGCGCCCCGGCTAACCATGTGACCGCATGGGTCTCCAAGGCCAGAAACCACATCCGTATGATGGGCCAGCCCAGTGTGTAGTTTCCGGATAGCAAAAAAAGTCGAGCAGGCCGGTACTGGACGTGGTAAGATGTGAGGCGCAGGTGGAGGTGATTGACTTGAATCAACAGCTTGAAGCCGTCCAGCGGATGCAGGACTTTATTGAGGTCCATCTTGACGAGGAGATCACGTTGACAACTCTCTCCGAGGTATCGCTCTTTTCTCCCTGGCACTCTTACCGTCTCTTTAAGGACTGCGTGGGACTCACGCCAGCGGAGTATATCCGCCGGATGCGGCTTTCCCACTCCGCCATGCGTCTGAAGCAGGAACAGTGCTTTGTCACCGACGCGGCCTATGACTGCGGCTTTCAAAGTATAGACGGTTTCACCCGCGCCTTTTGCCGGGAATTTGGCTGTAACCCTGGGGACTACGTGAAAGCCCCCGTCCCAATCCGGCTGTTTATCCCCTATGGCGTGAAATTCAAGGAGCTGAGAAAGGATACCGTTGATATGGAAAACCTGCAAAGCGTATTCGTCCAGGTGGTCCGCAAGCCGGAGCGCAAGGTCATCCTCAAGCGCGGCGTCCGGGCCGAGGACTACTTTGCCTACTGCGCGGAGGTCAGCTGCGAGGTCTGGGGTGTGCTGGCCAGTATGGATTCCCTGTGCGGCGAGCCGGTCTGCCTCTGGCTGCCGGATGGGTACAGGAAGCCGGATACCTCCACCTATGTGCAGGGAGTTGAAACGACGCCGGACTACTCCGGGGACATTCCGGAGGGGTTCGATGTCATCACCCTGCCAGCCGCAGAGTACCTGGCCTTCCAGGGCGAGCCCTTCAAAGAGGAGGATTACTCCCAGGCCATTCTCTCCGTGCAGTACGCCATGGACCACTACGACCCGGCTGTCATCGGCTATGAGTGGGATGACAGCAATCCCCGTATCCAACTGGAGCCCCGAGGCGAGCGGGGCTACATCGAGCTGCGGGCCATCAAAAGGAGGAAATCCGTATGAGAGATGAAAAGCTGGCCGTTCAAGTAACCGGCCTCACTAAGAGCTACCAGGGTAAAACCGTGTTGAGCGGGCTGGACCTCTCTATTAAGCGTGGTACGGTGTTTGGCCTGCTGGGCGCTAACGGGGCGGGCAAAAGCACCACCATTGAGTGCATCCTGGGGACCAGGCGTGCAGACTCCGGCACGGTCTCGGTGCTGGGCCACGACCCTGGGAAGGAACGCGGCAAGCTATTCCAGCGGGTGGGCGTGCAGTTCCAGGAGGGCGACTACCAGCCGGAGATCAAGGTGTTTGAGCTGTGCGAGGAGATCGCCTGCCTGTATAACCATCCGGCAGACTGGCGGGAGCTGTGCCGGCGGTTTGGGATTGGCGGCAAGCTGAAAAACGCGGTTAAGAGCCTGTCCGGCGGAGAGCGCCAGCGGCTGTTTATCGTCCTGGCCCTGATCCCAAACCCGGAGCTGGTATTTCTGGACGAGCTGACCACCGGCCTGGACGCCAAGGCCCGTCGGGATGTGTGGAGTATTTTATCTGAGCTGAAAGGGGAGGGCCTGACCATCCTCCTGACCTCCCACTTCATGGACGAAGTAGAGGCCCTCTGCGACGAGATCTGTATCTTACGCCAGGGTAAAGCGGTGTTTCATGGCACTGTGGATCAGGCCAGGGCGCAGAGCGGCTGTGAGAAGTTCGAGGATGCCTATCTTCAGATGTCTGGAGAGGAGGATGCGGCATGAGGTCGTTTGGTACATTACTGAAAAACGAGTTGAAGCTGAATATCCGCAATATGAACATGGTAATCTTCGCGGTGATCCTGCCGCTGGTGGTACTGGTGATCCTCGGCTTTATCTACGGCACAAAGCCGGCCGCGGAGGGCGCCTCCTACACCTTCCTGGAGCAGTCCGTCGGTGCGCTGTGTACCATCTCCATCTGTGCCAGCGGGCTGATGGGACTTCCGCTGGTGGTGTCGGAGTACCGGGAGCGGAAAATCCTCAAGCGGTTTCAGGTGACGCCGGTCAGCCCGGCCAAGCTCCTGGCGGTGGAATTTACCATCTATGTGTTCTACTGTGCGGTATCCCTGGTGACGCTGCTGCTGGCCTCCATGCTGTTCTGGCGGGTGACCATCCCTGGCTCCCTGCCAGCGTTTCTGGGAAGCTGGCTGCTGACGATGGTGTCCACCCTGAGTATCGGACTGATGGTGGGGGGAATTGCCAGGAATGCGAAGTCCGCCAGTGTGATTGCCTGCCTGCTCTACTTTCCCATGCTGATCTTCTCCGGCGCAACGCTGCCCCTGGAGGTCATGCCGGGCGCCATGCAGAAGGTCGTATCCATTTTCCCACTGACCCAGGGCATCCAGATGATGAAAGCGACCTCCCTGGGCCTGCCCACTGGCGGTCTTTGGGTTCCTGCAGCTGTGATGGGGGCGGTGACTGTGATCTGTATGGGAGTTGCGGTAACATGCTTCCAGTGGGAGTAAAACGAACCATGAGAAAAAAGGAGTGGCACGGCTCATTGCGAGCTGTGCCACTCTTTTTTGCCTGGGGGATAAATCAGTCTATTTTCATACTGTGTAGCCCAAAGATCCAATCACGATGGAGTGATTATCGAGTCCGGATTCTTTTAACAAAATGCAGTATAATTAATATTCATTATTGAAACAAATATTACTCAAAAAATATATCAAAAATCTGGCAATTCTCTTCACTTCCACAGACAAAGTCTTTTGCTTCACAATTGGTATTTCTGATTCCATCATTTGAAAAAGTGATATTATACAATTTTGCGCTATTGGCACTTCCGAAAAGCGTGGTGCTGGGGGTATTATCGGTCAACCCAACAATCTTAAACCCATTCCCATTGTAAGAGCCTGTAAACGGATTATCAGAAGTTCCTATTGGTATCCACTCTACATCTGAAATTTCGATATCATTTTGCTGCATATAGCTTCTATCCAACCCATAATAGTCAATCATACGCAACTGGGTCTCAGTAGAAATTAAATAATACTCCCGCTCATTTATCATTATTGTTTCAATGTCTGGTATATTTATTGGTTCTTCAAAAGTGTCAGGGGAAGAAATGCTCAAAGAAAAAGCCAATATCAAAGCAAAAAAATAAGTAAATACTTTTCCAATCATATTTAACACCTTTCTTTATCGTCTCTTGAACTAACATTACAAGTTATTCCGCACTTTTTAGTCGCTATAATTTAGTTTATTCTGCTGTGCGCTCCTAACATTAGGCTTTATTCTATAATTCTCTCATAAATGTAGATTTTGCGAGCTACAAAAACAATACCTAGAGTAAGTAAGGCCGAAATCACTTCAGTAGCTGCGATAGGAAGCCAGGTGGCGGTAAGAATCGTCACCATATCCACCAGAGTGTGGAGCAGTATGGCGGCGGGGAACCAGAACCAGTTGTCCCTCCGCCTTACAGAGACATACACCAGTACCGACAGCGCGATGTGCAGCCCCACCGCCACCAGCCGTTCAAAACCGGTCCAGAAATAGATGCCTGCCGGGTTAGCGCATAAGCCCTGGATGGCAGCCAGCCCCGTTTCCGATAAAGGACCCATCATAGCCTCTACCGCTTCCAGTCCGCCGCGATTCAAAGCCAAAGCGAGCGTAATATTGCTTAACATCGTCATCCCGGCCAGCAGAATCGCCTCTATGCCTCCATGTCCCGCGCCGTACATCAGCGCATCCCCTGGCCCCCGGCTCCATCGGAGGGAAAGCTTGAAAGCCAGCCAGCGGCCGCACTCCTCAAAAACGCCCGCCATCAGACCGGCATAAAAAGCATACAGCCAGATGTTTCCCTGCAGCACTGCTCCAGGAGCGCCATAGAGCAGGAAGCTGTGTGCAGTTCGTTCCAGGATCAGCACAAAGACGGGGAATATGATACAGCCAATGAAGAAAAACCGCCACCGCCCCTTTGACTTTCGCCAAAAGAAAATTCCAAGCCCCAGCGGCAGTACCAGTGTGAACAGACCAACCAACGCCATGATGATGATAGCTGTTGGGGTTACAGTCAAGCTTTCTAACATTTTCAGCAACTCCTTTCTATCCCCACAATACACCATCCACCAAGTAGAAGGCCAAGCGAGGTTTCACCAGTATAGTGGACAAGGATATGAACAACATCAAAATAAGATATGGATTACATATAAATTTGAAATTTTGATTGCTTTTTCTCTATAATGCTTCTACAATGTAAGCTGGGGAAATGATTGGTCGTATCCGCATGAAGAATCCACGTTGGGGGGCAAAGCTATGATTGGCGTATATTTAAGTGGAACAGGGAACACAAAACACTGTATCGAAAAGCTGATTTATTTATTGGATGAAACTGCGCAGGCAGTTCCCATTGAGGGAAAAGAAACTGTGCGTTTATTATCACAGCACGAGTTTATTGTATTGGCATACCCCGTTCAATTCTCCAATGCGCCAGTTATGGTACGGAACTTTATCAAAGACAATTCGGAACTTTGGAAAAACAAGCAAGTGCTTTGTGTTGCCACAATGGGATTGTTCAGCGGGGATGGAGCAGGATGTTCTGCACGGCTATTGAAAAAGTATGGCGCGAGTATCGTTGGCGGCCTGCATATCTGTATGCCTGATTCGATTTGCGATGTGAAGCTGCTGAAAAGATCTGTTGAAAAAAATCGGGAGATCATAAAAGCGGCGGACAGAAAGATTGAAAAATGTGCGCAAGAGATCAAGCAAGGCAAATACCCAAGGGATGGCTTAAACTTTTATAACAGAGCGGCAGGCCTCTTGGGTCAGCGCCTATGGTATTATGGCAAGACGAAGGACTACTCTGATAAGCTGAAAATCAGTGAAGCCTGTGTGGGCTGCGGACTATGTGCCCAGATATGCCCAATGGGAAACATCACCCTAAAGAATCACAAAGCAGCAGCGGGAGATCGCTGCACAATGTGTTATCGCTGCATCAGTTCATGCCCTGCACGGGCGATTACACTGTTGGGAAACACTGTATTTGAGCAGTGCCGCTATGACAAGTATAGTAAGGAATAAAGAATTTCTGAGATGTAGGTTGCCTTTTCCCAATGGGGCGGCTATAATTACACGAGCGACTTTTTATACAGAAGGAGAATGTTAATGAACAAAAATGAACTGATTACTGCGATGGCTGAGGCCAGCGGCCTGCCCAAAAAGGACTGTGAAATTGCGCTGAACGCATTTACTGGAGTTGTGGAGAATGCGCTCAAGGCGGAGGATAAAGTTCAGCTGGTCGGGTTTGGCTCTTTTGAAGTCAAGGCCCGTGCGGCCCGCACCGGCCGGAACCCGCGGACAAATGAACCTGTCGAGATTGCTGCGTCTAAAGCTCCAGTGTTCAAAGCTGGCAAAGCTCTGAAGGACGCGATCCAGTAAAAAGATTTGGTGAGGTGGGGAAATGCGGCGAGAACTAGGTGTTGCACGATGTGGCCTTGCGTGCTGTTTGTGCTCTGAGAACGTGAGATGCGATGGCTGTGGGTCGGATGGATGTCCCGATGCGGATAAGTGCGAAAACAAGAAGTGCTCTTCCGAAAGGGGCATTTCGCATTGTTATGCCTGCACAGAGACCTGTAAAAAAGGATTACTGAATAAAATCAAGCCCTACGCCTTTACCCTGTTTGCCAAACGGTATGGGGAGACGCATCTGTTGGATTGTCTTGAAGCAAATGAAAAAAGAGACATTCTTTATCACCGTGAGGGAATATCTGGTGACTATGATGAATTTGACGATGTGGAAAAGTTAATTGAATTCATTAAGACCGGTATGCGTTAAATCATATATTTCATAAGTAAGCCGTTCTGCTTTTGACATTTTTAAAAACTCCTTTCCGAATGGTGACAGTCGTTGTCACTATTCCATGACAGACTATCTATGTACCAAATGCAATATGATACTCAAACGAAAGGGCAAGATGTTATGAATAAAAGCGTGATTGAAATGGTTATTTTTCAGACAAACCAAGAAGTGACCGAGGAACATTTTTTACGAATGTATCACAAATTGAATGAGGTGCTTGAAAAAGATATTGCCGGATTTGTAAAACGGTCATTAACGAAGGATTTAAAGCAGGATAAATGGGTTGAAATGATCTGGTGGGCATCAATGGAGGCAGCACAGGGGGCTTTGGAAAAGTTGCCGCAGGTTACGGAATTTCAGGAGTATTGTTCTGCTTTAGCAGACGAGGGAACAATGATGTTCCATTTGGAGGAAATGGCATGACACCAAACGATATTCTTTCCTACTGCCAGTCTAATTTGAAAGATGTTGTATT
>CAJTPV010000012.1 GCA_910578505.1 uncultured Oscillospiraceae bacterium
AGCAAGCTCATGAGGAACTGGTGCAAAAATTGCAACTGTCCAGCAAATCATACAACTCCCAATCATTGAAGAATCTGGACGATAAAGAAAATCCTTTGAATCCCGTGAATCAGGTTCACCGACTGCTCCAATTATTTCTTTACTCGCACAGGAGCTTTAAGAGGGAGGATCTGCAAGGTTATTTGAACCTGTTCAGCTTCTCATATAATCCGCCAGAACACCCACTTGAAAAGGTAGAGAAACTATTGTCTATCGCATTTTTTAGGCCGATTACTTTGAGATATCGTGACTTATATTCTAAAACTAAAAGTATACCGGACAATTCTATGGACACTGTGCAATAGGGGAGTTTTTTTGATATTCTCCATGTCTATCGCTCCCTTCTGTAGAGTATATCTGAAAGCGGAACGGAAGCAGCCCTGAAAAAATCTCACTAACTAGCTGTTTTTCGGGGTCGTCGGACCCGCATAGAACAGGGGCGGCCCGTCACAGTACCTTTTCCGTGTACGGTAACGGGCCTGCCGTTCTCTTCTGAGGCGTTCTCGCTGTTGGACGTGTTCCGATACTGCCCGTACCGTAAACGCCTCTGATGGGCTTGGAATCGTCTCTCCGTGGCTATCAGCTGTATAGCCGCTATATGTGGGTATACACCACTGCTCTGCTATACGTGTCATGGCCTCTGGTCATCAGCGCCAGGAACTCTTCTCTCGTGAAGCCAGAGAGCCGAAACACCTCTTCGGGCTTCATGCCCAGCTGCTTCCCGATCTCCTTGACCGTCTTGCCCTCGTCCATCAGCTTCTTGACGATAGCTTTCATAGGCTCCAGCAGATGTGTACCACGCGCACGGTTGTGGGTGATGGTGCCGTATACGTCTGCGCTGCTGTCCGCCCCGTGGTCTACCACCACGACAGGGACCTTGCCGCCCAGCTTTGTATGCAGCGGCTCCCGTGCCGCGACTGTCCAGCGGTGAAAGCCGTCGATGATGGTGAAGTCCGGCCGTACCACGATAGGAAGTGTCCAGCCGTTGGTGAGGATAGACTGCATCAGCAGCTTTAGATTGTCCTCGCTGACCTTGTTGGGGTTGTAGTCATTCGCACGCAGTTGCTCACGCTCCACCCACTGTAGAGAGGACAGCGGTGCAAATAGATTCATCTCACTCATTTGGACGCCCCCTTCGATGATACGTTGAAGTTCTGAAAAATCTCTGCCCACAGGATACGGAGGATACGTGCCTTTGGGTCTCCATACAGAATGCCCTCATACATCCGCTTGTAGTGGGCCTGCGTGGCAATGCCATAGGTTTTGATGAACAGCCCACGCCAGTTGTCGAGTCGCTTTCGCGTATCCACAGCTATGGTATACCGGTCAGGATGAAGAAACAGGACATCCTTGCATAAGGCACAGTAGTCCTTGACCTCTTCCGCCGACTCCAGCTCACGACGCTTATTGGATGTGCGCCGGAACATTTCGCTGTCCCAGTAGAGCAGCACCAGATAGGCATTGGGTTCCCGCTTCTCAATGCGCTGCCAGAGGTCATAGTCCGTCTCCGCAATCCAGCGAAGTCCTTGTGTCCCGCAGTCACCGAAGAATGCGCAGAGACGCAGCTGATTTTTCCGAACGCCGGCCTCATAGAGTCGCATATAAATCTCCGGAAATTCCAGTCCGCGCTCCTTGATATAAAGCCAAACGTCTGTATCCTTCCAGTCGTAGATAGGATAGAACTTGCTCTTGGCGCTGGTCTTGTCCACGCGGGATACAGCGTGCAGCCGCGTGATCGACTCCACCGTCCGCAGCCCCACCATTTGGATACCGTCACCGAAAGCTCTCTCGCAGAAGGTCTGATAGTTCATCTGGCCTGGATACTGTAGGTACGGGCTGGACATGATTGCGCCCTTCGGCGGCTTACGGATCCACAGATCTTCCTTCCCAGGCTCCCAAGTAATCCAGCTCTCCGATGATGATAGATGGTCTATCACCGACACCTGCTTAAAGGGTAGGCAAAACCACAAGAACTTGGCGCCCACGGATAGGAAATTCCGGCGCCACCGCTCCGTAGCCTCTACCATAGAGGGGTACAGGCCCTCTTCGTCGATGAAGATAACCGTCAGCTGCTTTGCGCTGATTGCACCCTCGCGGATCAGATCATACGTGACAGAAGCCATACACAGGGAGTCTTTGCCAGATGAAAAACTGAGGTACACCTTGCAGCCGCTCTCAAACACGTTTTTGATGCGTACCTTTGCTGCATCCAGCACATTCAGCGTGCTCTCCAGTTTCCTTACAGGCATATCCGCTCACCGCATTTCGGACAAATAACCACATGCTCCTCTGGCGTTGGTGCGCCGCCTGACGGCGGAGCTGCTGCGGGGGCGGACGTCGCCTGGGCCGCACTATGGTCGACGCGGGTACGGCTGTTAATCGCGTCCACCTCAGACTGTTCATAGGTGCCATAGCTCTCGACCATGCTGTTGGCGTCGGCGATGCTGGAATTGAGCATTTCCAGAAGGTCGGCATCCCAGCCAGGGACATCAATATCGCCCTCCAGTTCCCTGATGATTTCATCAAAAATGCCCGTGTCCGTGAAACCCAGTTCGTATACCCGATTATCAGCAAGCATGAGCTTCTTCTTCTGATTGGTGGTAAGGCCCTCCATGACATAGCAAAGGCAGGTTTCTGCGCCCATGCTCTTGAGGGCTTCATACAGGCCATTACCAGCAATGATTTCGCCGGTTTCATCCACAACAACCGGCTTGATCTGTCCGAACATCTGCAGGGAACGAACGTATTCTTTCAACTGCTTTTCTGTATGGCGGCGGATGTTCTTCTCCATTTTCCGCAGTTCAGAAAGAGGCTTTGTCACGATGGTCACGCGGATACCCCCTTCCTGCGGATGACGGCCTTTTTGAACAAGGCCACCATGAGAATGCCCGCTATCAGGTAGATACGGATTTCCGCCATAAGCGTCCACACACCCATAACTCCCAGAGATATCAGCATGGGCCAAAAGAGAACAGCAAAACTGTCGATAAGGAGTCCAATCTTTTTGCCAAATACGATATACTCCGAATAGATAAAAGTAGAGATTGTGGAAATACCGATCAGGCTCACCAAGACAGCTTTCAGCAAATTCAATGCCGGGCTAAACTCTACGGTTGCAAGAGCATATGTGAACAGCATATAGAATCCAAACAGGAGCCCACCAAGTACAAAGGAAAATTTGATATCGGTCACGCTGGTGCTATCGCTGTTAGAATCATTGTAATCCAGCAATTCATAGAAATAGGGATAGGTAAATGGTCCCGGCAGCAACAGAAATCCTTTGACCAGCCCAACTTTCAGATTGGGCCAATCGGTTCCCAGGGAAATGTCTGTAAATGTGCCATTGGCCTGTGCATACGCCAAAGTGGTCAGCAAAATCACCAGCGCGTACACCGTATACCATGATGCACTGTCCGTCAGTACATTCCTGATCATGCCAAAGCGCAGCAGCATAAAGATAAATCCGATGCACACAGTGTAGACAATGATCGTACCGCCAGTTGTACCGATGATAGTATCAGAAAAGATTTCACGAATGCCGTTCATGTTGATCCACAGCTGGAAAATGCTCATGATACCAATGATATACCGCATGGCCTTTGTTCGCATGATACCGCGCAGCGTCGGCAGATGGTACGCAACTACTCCAAACAGGATGCAGGCCACGGAATTTCCCACCCCCCATATCAGGGAGGGGACCAGCCCATTGGTGCGGGTGAGCGTGATACTGTTCATCATGGAGCCGACGCCGGCCCACGATGCCGCGATGCTCATGGCGTAGAACAGAAGGGGTTTTCTTTTGAATTTTTCAGTGAGATTTGAAAACATGGTGTTTTCCTCCTTTTCATTGTCCCTGCTGCTGAACCGGTGGCGTCCGGCACAGCCCAGGCCAGCTGCCGCGCAAGGAGTAACGCGGCGGCATATACCTCCTTCCCAAAAGAATGGCGACCCTCCCGGAAGAGGGCCGCCTGTCTGATTCAGGATTTTACGAGCCTATCATAGCACATTGGGGCGCGTAACAGCAAGTGTCACGGCGTGTCAGGCCGTTGCAACTTTTCATGGACGCGCATATAGCGGTGAAATGCCGACTTTACACTGTTCTCCGTATTTCCACCGCCAGTTACAATAGCGACCTCTTTCCATGTAAGCGCGTATAGGAATCGCAGACGAATTATACTCCGAATATAATCATCCGTAATGCTTTCCACGAATACAATGATCGTTTTTCTCGCTTTGTCGTACTCTTTTTCCAGATAGCTAATACGGGTTTCGAGGTCAACAATCTCCGCAGCAAGGTCCCCTACCTTATCTCTGACGTCATGTGTAACAGGCATTCCCGTCAGCACCTGCGCACCAGGAGAAGCCACCGCCCGGAAGGAGGCAAGCATCTCTTCTGCCTTTGTCAGCTGCTCTCGCAGCTCGAAATAATGGTTCAGTTCCCGCAATGTCAAAAGGCTCACCTCCTGTGCTATGCTATCTCTTTCTGCGAAAAGCGTTTGCTCTTGGACATGTGCTGAAATGTGATATGTATCCGAAACCGGTCAGCTCGTGGCGCGGCCCCTCAAAATCACAGCTGATAACCTTGCCGTTCTGCTGAAGGACTACCTTACCCGCTGCGCCGGGCCGCTCCCAGTATGGGACCATCTTGGGATCACATGGGATGAACTTACCCTTTTCAGACTTGACAAACACAATTTCAGCGCCGCATCCGCGACATCTGCTGTTCGACATAGCACCCACCTCCTATTGTCATTTGCTCCATCCGGGGCTGGGGCAGCTGCTCTACAGAGACCACCCGTGCATCGCCCCAACGCTCCAGATACATAGCCAGATCCTCTTTGATGCCTATGGCTTGTCCTGCCGGGGCGTTGACCTGGACTATAATATTTAACATGATGTATCCTCCAGTAAATGCTCCCACGTCCTACGCATGGGCGGGTCTTTGGTCCAGCCCCATATACGCTCATATTTCTCAGTCTCAGCCTTAGCCAGTAGTGCAGCTTCTTGGGGAGTATAGAAAATGCGTTTCCCAATATCGCTGATTTTGTACTGATATGGCGTCTGGTGCCCTTTGGGGTTTGGACCAATCAGCTGGACTTCCGTATAGCCGCCCGTGAAAAATCCTCTCACCGTGGCCTCGCATACGCAATACTCCAGCACTGGCGCGGCCCGGCCTGGAACATAGTACATATGCTCTTGCACAGAGTACATCTTTGTGCCGATTTCCGGCAGCTTTACCCGTTTCGTTGAACTGCGCTTCACTGCCCTGCACCCGCTTTCGGCAACGGCCTCGGTTCGAACCGCCATTTCCGAGCATCATCCCCGATTTTCTGGAACAGTCTGGCTTCGGCCAGCATGGGCGTGTCCTCGGAGATGCCGAACTGCCAGCATTTGCGTGAAGCATTCCAAATGCCGTACTTGACCCCAGGGACACCCAGATAGTAAGTATCACGTTTCATCGTCTCACCCCCCAAAAGCTCTCACGGACGGTATAGGGCGGCTCCCCAAACTCCACCACATGGAAGCGGCCCTTGGGATGTATGTAGATTACCCTGCCGCTTATGGCCTGTGGCTTGCTGCCATTAGAATCGCATAGAGTTACGGGCTTTCGGATGACAATATCGCCAATCCGTAGGGGACCTGCTGCTGGTGCTTGCATGACTTCTGGCTCCGGACCAGGCGTAGACCGAGCGGTCAGGTGCCGTTGTTTGCGCTTCTTTTTCACTGCTGCTGCACCTCCTCCGGCTTCCGGCGGTAGGCCAGCCAGGTATTGCCGTAATTTTCACAGTGGAACATTTTTTGAGAAGTCCATTTTTCAAAAGTGATGCCAAACTCGCTGAGTATGATGTAACGACCTCCATTCGGAATGCACGGGGATTCTATCCACACTGGTTCTCCGTCCATCTCCCGCAGCTCCTCCAGGGTCAGCGGGTCGTTGGGCTGTAGCGGCTCTGCCTCAACCTCCGGGGCACTGTCAAACGCGGCGATAATCTGATTTGCCCGGTCGTTCGTGCCATCATCGCGGAGCAGATCATAAACCAGCTCCATAAATTCCTCCCGGTATGCATCGTTATCGTACAGCCTCATTTCGCACCTCCATTCACGGAAGATAATTTTCCTTTTTCCAAGATTCGTATTTGCATGATATGCACTTTTCATTGTCCTGCGGTGACGAGTTTTCGCAGCCTGGGCACGGCGATCCATAGCCGGTCAGTTCGCAATTATACCAGCCAACGCACTCTCGCAACCACCTTTGGCAGTGCCCAGCACTTTCCACCCGGCACCTGAAGTTGTTTTCCACGTCCAGTCCCTCCTCAAAACAAACTCTCCTGTCTAATTGGCTCAAAATTCATCCACAAAATTTCCTGCCGCGTCCGGCTCAGCTGATCGGTAGCGGTAGCCTCTGCCCGGTACCAGCCCACCAGCTCCGCGTCATACATGGCGCTGGGATATCCGCTGAGCAGGACCGGCCCCGGATGCTGCTTCAATGCAGCCAGCAGCTCCAAGTGATCCTTGTCGGTCATCTCGTACTTATACTGCCGCTTGCCGCCGCTCCGGGCAGACAGCACATAGGGCGGGTCGCAGTAGATGAGCACGTTGGGGGCGTTGAATCGGGATATTACCTCCACCGCCGGTCGGCACTCAATCTGGACACCCCGCAGCCGCTCAGCCGCCTGGAGGATGCCATCAGGCAGCTCCGTCCAGTTCCGGGCTGCATAGGCCCGCTCCCGGCCCTGTATGTCGCTTTTCCAGCCAACCCGGACTTCATTGGTGCGGAATCCATAGCCCTGATTGCACTTCACCAGAAACCGGGCTGCCCGTTCAAATGGGTCTTCCGGGGCTTCGGACAGATATGTAGCCTCGTATATTTCCCGGCTGTAGGGGGTGAAGTACACCAGCCTGCCCAGTTGCTCTGGATCTCTGCGAATGCAGTCAAACAGGTTAACCACTTCGCCATCCAAATCGTTGACCGTCTCGATATTGGACCGGGGCTTGTTGAACAACACCGCGCCGCTGCCGAAGAACGGCTCCAGATAGCTGTGGTGCTGGGGGAAGTGGCCGATGATCCAGTGGGCCAGCGACCACTTTGCCCCAGGGTACTTGATAACAGCGTTCATTCTACCCACGCCCTGTCCGGCAAGCAGTCCAGCAGCCGGTCAAACGCTCTCTCCAGCGCGGGGCGTTCAACCCAGTCTGCTTTGACCATAGCCTCGTAAGCGGAATCAATTTCCTTGATCTGCTGGAGCAGGGACGTATTTTCATCCCGGAGGATGTCAAAGGTGGCCTTCAGGTAGTCATACTGCTGCCGCAGATCCAGGAACGATACCAGGATGCCGAGGCACTGCCCCACGGTGGAAATAATCTCCGCTTTGGTTTTTCGCATCAGCCGTTTTCCTGATTCGGTCTGAGCCAGATCGCTTTCATATCCGGTGAGCGCGTAATAGTCCTCCTCAAAGCTGTCAAAGCCAATCGTCTGGTAGCGGTTGCCGATCAGCGCCACAGTGCAGTCATCATAGGTCTGACTGAAATTTTCTTCTCGGGACAGCTCATAAATTGTCTCCCAAAGCCGGTCTGCCATAGCCTCCAGGTGGCTGAAGGCCATCTTGAACTCCCAGACATCCTCATCGTCACCGTCAAGGGCGTTCAGCAGCGTCTCGTTGTCCTGGTCAGTCCACCAATGGATGGTGTCGCAGGTTTCGCGCATCTCGTCCAGCTCATCCAGAATGTGATCAAAGCCCATGGAGGCCAGCGCTGCACGTTTGTAGCGAAGATTGCGGGCCCGATATGCACGGGCATTTTCGGTCATGCTCATAAACTGCCCCTCCATTCCCAGAGGCCCTGCTTCCCCTTGGTGGGTATCGGGCCAATAAGCCTCATGTCGGAGAACTCCCAGGCATACCGGCCAGGGGTCCAGTCACCGAATGACACTTCCTGATCTGTGGCATCAATCCAGTCTCCGCGCCGGTTGCAGTCCCAGCAGCCCGTTTCCTGCGGGGCGCAGCGCATTTCCCGGATGCGGTCAATCTCATGGCACCCAATCAGGGTCGCGGTTGCGATGACTGCGCCGGTTGGCAGGTCTTTCCACTCGACTCCGATGATCTCCTTCATCTTGAGAGCGACAGGGACTGGAATCAGCCGCAGGGCATCGAATATGTCCTTCTTGGCGGCGTGGATTGCTATGGGGCCGCGATAGGAAGTTGCCCACGAGCGGGTTTCAAACTGTTTCGCGCCGCAGGCCAGCAGGGAGGCCCAGGGCTGCCAGATGGTGATAGCTTTCATTCCAGGCACTCCTTTCACTCTGCCAGCCCTGCCAGCGCAGCCTCCGCCTCCTCGCTGGTCAGAAAGATGCGTGTCCCGAATTGCGCAAGGTCTGGATAGCTGCTCACTGTTCTGCAAGCCCAGCGGTCGCCGAAATAGGAAAAGCTCACCACTCTTGTCGCGTAGGGTGTCCCATCCAGGATATCGTAAACAATATCCCCCACCTTGCAGGGCAGCACCACCAGTCGCCCGTCCTGCTCAGCCTGGAGCCATTGGCCGATCTTCTGATGGAGCGGACCGTATGTTCTGGTCATAATCTCGATGTATGCCGCCTCATGCTCTTTGATCTTCTCCGGTGTCAGGCCGGTATCCTCGTAGGCTGCGAGGTGGTCAATGACTTTATCCAGTGCCACAAATCTATCGTGGATATACTGCGCGGTCATGTCCTTTTTCTGGTGGAAGGTGCCGTTCGCACCCCGAATCAGAGTGCCGTCATCGTCAAAGTAGGCGATGCCTTTTTTATCTCTGCTTGTCAGTCGTTCCATTGGTTCCATCCTCCCGAATCAAAATGTCGAAGCGGCAATATACATGATAATTGCCCAGCCCAGGTACCAAAAGGCATCCACATAGTAATGCTTATCCTTTTTTTTGATTGCGGTTAGTCCACATGCAATGAAAGCCATGAAAGCTATGAACTTAGCTATTTTCATCCTACAACACCTCTACTCTCTAACCGTTCCATTCCTGCCATCCTTTCTTCTCCGCCAGCCGGTCAAGATCGGCCTGGGCTTCCTCACGGGACGACCGCCAGGGAACGGCTGCCAGCCCCTTCCAGCCCACGTCACCATGCTTCTCCGGCTTCTGGTACCGGGCCTTGAAAGCGGGATCGGAGCCAATGCCGGACATCACCTGGTACTTCCAGCCACGGGCATCAATGTACTTCTTCATTGAAATTCCCCCTTCAAAATTTTCTCACCAGCGGCTTTCAGCTCCGGCATTAACTTTTTTTGCTGCCGTTTGATTTGATCCAATTCCTTTTCGTACTTCCGTATGGCCTTTTCACGGAACTTCTTGGCAAATGCCGCCTTGATTTTGAGCTGCACCGCCTTCCGCTGCTCAATCAATGCCTGCATCCGGGCATCAGCAGTAAAAACGTGGTATCGCTCTTCGCAGTACGGGCAGGAGAAATACTGCACGGTCAGACCATCTTTTTTAATTATGCTCAGACTGTCCTCGCCTGAATAAAATCCCTTACCGCACTTGTTGCAGTATACATAGTTCATTTTGCGACTACCTCCTGTTCAGGCTGCGGCGAGGGCTCAGGATTTTGGAACAGCTCATGCGTCCCGTCCTGCAGGGCCTTTTCCTCGTCGGACATCTGGTAGCCAAGAGATGCCAAGAACTCATACAGCCGATCAAGGTTCTCATTTGCGCGATATACGCAGATGCTGCACCCATTCTCCCAGTTGAAGGTATAGTAGCTGTTACGACCATTTTCCATGAAGGCATATGTGCTGGCGAGCAGTGTGTACTCTGGCCGATCTGCACTGTAGACGCCTACCATTGCCTTAAATGTGGGGTAGTCCGTATTATCATCAATTTCCAAGCCCAGCAGCTCTGCCAGCAGTTCTGTATTGATGCCATTCTGATAATAGGGGCTATCGCTAATGATTGCGCTACACGCATATTGGATAATTGTAGTAAGATTCTTTTTCGCAGAGGAAAATTGTTTGATGAAATCTGCCCGGAGGTCGTAGGTTGTCTCCGTGATCTTCTCAAGCTCTGCCGTTTTCCTCTCAAAATCGGCTTTACGACGGGCAAGTGCTTCCTGGGCTGCTGTGTCCTCTGCCGTCTCTGTCCGATCCCGATAGACCGTGACCGCACGATCACTGGCTGTATAAAAATACTTCACCGCATCGGCATCATCCGGACGCTTTACCTTCTTCTTATTCCAGGGTTCATAGGAAGTTTGGTATTCCAGAACAGAGCGGTCCGCCTCCTCGACAAGCGTTGCAAATTCAGCCACCGCAGCAGCAGCATCGGCTATATACTTGCGGTCCTTTTCCGTCTGAATGGCATTGTTGAGCATCATGCGGAAATTATTGGTGCCAATTGAATCAAGGACTTTGTTCTTCAGCTCCAAGTCCTCAATTTTGTCCAGTTCCACATAGTCCTGAAGCGTAGCGCCACGCTCGACAGAGGCTTTGAACTTCTCCTGATCCAGCTCCAGCAGCTTTACCCGGCGCCGGACGGTAGATTTGGAGAAACCGGACTTCTTGGCAATCGCTGCCACGTTGTCCCCCAGGTCAAGCATCATCTGGAAGCCCTGAGCCTGCTCATAGACCGTCAAATCAGCCCGCTGGATGTTCTCCATGAGCATGGTGCGTACCTGCTCCCGGTAGTCCATGTGGGAAATGACGCAGGGAACCTCCGCCAGCCCGGCCAGTTTCGCAGCAGCGAGGCGGCGGTGGCCGATGACCACCCGGAACAGGCCCTCGCTATCCTTGGGCTGATTGGCGGTGATGCGGTTCATGAGGTTGCGCACTTCCTCGGTGGGGTACTCCTGGTACTGCTGGGACAATGCTGACCACTCCGCCGCTTCGGATCCCAACGACACAACGGTGAGATTTTGGAGGACACCGTTGGCCTTGATGCTGTCGGCCAGTTCCTGCAGGTCGCCCAAATCCTTACGGGGGTTATCCGGGTGCGGGAGAAGCTGATCCACGGGCAGCAGCACCAGGGAACCGGTGTCCCCTTGGACGACCACGGGCTCCGTGTCCTGAGACGTAGCAGTGGCGGACTGGTCGGCCAACACGCTCGTATCGGCCAGCCGCGCCTCCCACTCAGCTTCCATAGCCGCTTCCTGATCTTCAATTTCCGCACCAGGGCGGGAATTGCCCTGGTAGTATTTGCAATCACGCTCATGATGCTGGAACTTGCAATTTTTCCGCCCACACTCAGACTGCAGCGGGCAGCGGGTATTGATCTCTATCTTCATTAGATAGCTCCTTTCTGGCGGGGCCGCCGTTACCAGCGGCCCCGGTGTTGTTACGTTGCGGGGGCCATGAGCAGAGGCATTTCTTTCGCTGGCTCAGCCAGATAGTAGGCGGACTTTGTCATGACCTCCTGATAACTTGCCTCGCCGGCACCTTGGCTTCCATCTCCATGAAATCCATCTACCACTGCACGTTCTTCGGCGCTCATATCCGCATAGGCGGCCCTGCCATAGTTTGGCGGCAACCAATTTTTCTTCCGGCAGCAGTAGATATTGAACCGGTCCACAATAGCCTGATTGCGGAATTTGATGTGCATAGTCCCCTTTTTGTAAAGTGTCACATCAAAATATTTGCAGGGAATATTTCTTGTCTGTCCGGCTTCACAGGCCCGGAGCAGCACCCCATGAAGATCCACCGCAGCTGTTTCGTTACCGTCCAGATAATCAAAAACTTTTTCGATGTCAGAAATGGTGTTCTCCGCCTCACGGACCTTGAACGTTTCTTTGTGCCATGAGTAACTGGAAAACATGCCACTGGTGGGAATAATAACTTTGCTGTTAATTTTGTGGACTTTATTGGTCTTCCAGCCGTTATAATAGTGGATATTCTTGGCGCACTCCGGATACCAGGAGTGTTCTGCCGTCAGTTTGTCGAACAGCGCTACAATGGTTTCCTGAATGCCCTTACCCATCTCGGCATTCATCTGCTCGGCTATCTGCTGGATATTGAACAGGGTAAAATCGAAGTCGGCCATGGCGCTGACTTTCTCTCTGTACTCTTTTTGGAGATTGCTGGTCAGCTTCCCCACAAATTCCTTGTTGGAGAATAGTGCCTCCCAATACTTTGTACGAACGAGACGCAGGTACTCGTTGACATCAGGAACAGTCCCCCTTATTGCGTGGCTGGGATCACCGACACAAAGCGTCAGATTGGGATAGTCATACGGACCGCCATTAAAGCTATCCAGAATGTATGGTTTCATAGCCCTATATTCCCGAATCAGCTCAAGCCCGGCATCTACTTCCACGTTGAACCGGCTGACGATCTGGCCCATGAAATCAGCCACGGTCATTTCCGTCACATCATCTTGTGTCGGTTCGTCCACCTGGGCCGCCCGCCGCAGCCGGTCAAAGATAGTGCTCTCCCGCTTCGGGACTGGAATGTTGATTGCGATAATCGCCACCTCGACGTCTGTATTGCGCTCACTGTCGGAAAAGGCTCCTTTGACATACTGGATCTCAGCCTCCAACTCTTGGAGCTTTCTGACCAGGAACCGGCGGCGGTTGGTGTGCGGGTTCCGGACGGTCTCAGCATTCAGGATACACCGGATCATGCCGCCGCTGCGCCGCTGGAGCTCGATGGCCTTTAGGAGATGTGCGTCCCCATCGGCAAACGGCGGATTCATGGCGATCAGGTCATAATGCTTCCGGCTGTCAAACGAGAGGAAATCATCGTGGACAATGTGCAAAACCAAACTGTCCAGTATCCTTTGTTCTGCGGTCAGAATGCGTTCCTCCCGTTGCTCTTCTGAAGTCAACTCGCCCCTACATTCGTTTCTGTGGTCATATCTCTGTTTCTCACGAAGTTGCTCAAGGCGGTTGTTCACCTCGCATCCGCGCTGACCGCCAAATTCATACTGGATGATGGAGCGCAGATATGGATCAATCTCTACGCAGTCAATATTGATCTTGTGCCCTCCATATCTCCGGCAGATTTCATATTTTTCAGCAACAGCACGAACGATATTCCCCTTTCCGGCTGATGGTTCAAGCACATTTTGAATCATATCCCAGTCGATACCCGCCAGAAGTTTCTCGGACATGCCGGGCGGGGTAGGATAAAACCCACCCCGCGCCTGTTCCGTGGCGACGAGGTCTTGAACGCTCATGGCTCAACCTCGCCCTCTCCAGTTTCATATTCATAATCAGATTCCGGGGCATCCTCCGGCTCGTCAGCAGGGAGCACTTCCCGCGGCTTGGAGCCATTGAAGGGGCCTACCACGCCCAGTTCTTCCAGAGCGTCCAGCAGCTTTTGGGCCTTAGAGAAGGTAGCGCCCATTTCGTGCTGCAACAGGCTTATGGAGGCTGTGTTGTTAGCCCGAACAATAGACACGGCAGCTTTGATATCCGGGTCCTCCAGGCTCACCGGCACGCCCTCGTTGACCTCGTCCTCACCGTCACAGGGCAGCTGCTCCCCATCGTTATCAGGGCCGTCCTCCTCGTCCTCGTAGCTCTCCAGCGGCTCCGCGTCCTCCGGAATATCCTCGCTGGCAATTGTCGGCATGGTGTCCTTTGTAAGAACGTGTTTTTCCATCAGGTCCCGGAAGAAAAATTGCAGCCAGTAGTCGTGCATCTTCTTGAATACGTTCTCAATTTTGGAGAACAGCGGTTTGCTGATGGTGAAGGTTTCGGAGGTCTTATAGCTCAGAACGCCATCCCTGACCGTAAACACAAGAGATGCATCGGGGCTGGTGTAGCCGTTATCTTCCACATTTTCCAGCATGGTCATCTGTTCATCCAGGCCAGTAAGGGGCTTGATGGTCAGTGTCATCGGATAGCGGTCGTGCCGGAAAATTGCAACCAGATTATTTTCCTCGCAGATACCGTCCAGCCTCTTCTTTTGCGCTTCGTACTTGGAAATTTCGCTCATGTCAAACTCCTTTCCACTTAGTCTAACAGCAGCAGGGTCCCATCCCGCGCCGTCTGGACTTGATAGGGAACGATCTCAACATCGTCCTCTGTGATGTATTTCCGGCCAAACACCTTTTTCATGTTCCGCCAGACATTCCAGGGCAGACGATAGACTGCTCCGGAGGAGAAGCCGGCCAATACATAGCAGCGGGCTCCCAGAGCTTGGTGCTGATCCAGATAGTCCATCTGCCCAGGAGATACCCGGCTCTGCTCAATGCGGTCTGTCCGGGTGAACTTTGCCTCGAACATGACAGCCCGTCCACCTTTGATGACGCCCTTATAGTCCGGCTGGGCCTGCTTCTCAAAGAACGCTATGAACTTTCCGCCGCCGATGTTCTTTACCGGGTGCATTGGCTCTGGCGTTTTCTCAATAATGGCGAATCCATGAGCCTTGTAGACGGCAAAGGCAGCGTCCAACCGGTTCTCAAAACGCTGTCCCTGGGCCTTGCTGATGGCCCCCTGCAGCTGTTGCCGCGGGTCTTTTGCTGCCCTCATGATGTCTTCCCCGGCAGGAAGGTGGTCATACTCTCCGACAAGCGCCGGTAAGTATCGTTCGACATCAGCATGGAAACAACATTCTCAGTCAGCACTTGCCGGGTTGCAGCGTCAAAATATTGCTTAACGCCGGCGTTGATCTCATCCTTTAACTGCCTGGAGAACTTGTCGATTGCGGACTTGACTTCCCTCTGAGCAGTTTCCCTCATGTTTGCGTCGAGCTGCTTGCCGAGTGCCTTTTCAACCAGTTCTGACATGTAATCCGTTCGGGTCAGCGTGCGCTCCTTTTCGCACCAGCCGCCACCAATAGTAATATTGCCAGCCATAAATTCCGTCACCTGCACATCAACAATCCTGGCAATCGCTGACTGCGTAAGGCTTTGAATTTCCGCCTTATATGTTTCTGTGACAACTTTTCCGATTTCCCGCTCAACAGTCTGCTCGGTAACGCTCTTAACCGTATTCTGGAGCGTTTCTATGATATAGAGGTTAAGGAACTCCGTATCCACTTCAATTTTAATTGCAGTATCGGACTGCTTTTCTTCTTTGACCGGGCACTCCGCATTGTACGGGCATGCGCTGAAACTGGTATAAAGGTCACAGTCCGGACAACCATCTTCATCAAAGCCGCCGAAATGCGGGCAATTTTCACACTCTCTACTCATGATAGCTATGTCCTTTCAAAATTATTTTTCCTGTGGAATAATCCACACTTCGGCCACCTGTGAGCCGAACGCTGCGGCTTCTTCGTGGGTGGGGACTGCAATGTCAACGTGCAGCCCCTTTACCATGCCGCCGGTATCCGCAGCGAGATAACGCTGGCCGTCAATGACCACTGTGCTCCCCAGCGGGATAACTTCGGGATCAACTGCCACGATGCCCGGCGTGACGGGAATCCCCGTCGCGGTCAGCCCATCGCCGGTGCCGCAGATATGCTCATAGGACTCACAGCAGTAGGCCGTGACTTTGCAGGAGCCGATGTAGGTGTATGTACCCAACGCTTCATAGGCCCTGGCCTGTTCATCTCTTGCCAGTTGCTCCATTGCTGAATCCGCAGCGATCACGCCCAGCGCCTGAATCGCTTGATCCCGCATATCGTTCGCCTCCTGTATCGTTTCCTGGTACTGCGTGCTCTCACGCTGCCACCGGACACACACACCACAGAGGACGGTCTCGAACGCTACAGCCACGATAAACATGGCTATAGCGATCCACTGCCACGACATCACCGCCTGCTGCTCCTTCTGCAGCCGGAGCCGCAGCCGCTCATTTCTGCCTGTACTTTCCACGAATTATCATTCATCCTTTCTGCTTGCCTTCCCGGGGAGAGCCAGCAATCCCCCGCCGATTCTCGACGGCTGATTCTGGACTGCAACGTGGCACGCCGCTCTGATAGCAGCTATATTCCACATTGACGACTGCTTCCCATTCTGGTCAAATATTACTGTCAGCGCATCAGGACCACCCACGATGTCAATCACGGTTCGGGTGAAGCTGCCCGGCGGCAATGCCGCATATAAAGCGGATGGAGAACCGTGTGTAAAATCTGCACTGCGGATATCCTGAATGGTCCTATCAATCAAAGATTGGACATCCTTGTTCACCGCCTTGGCCTGCTCCCGAAACTCCGCGATAGTCGGCGGGAACTTGCAGATTTTACATAGGCGGATAATCGCTTGCTGACCAGTCCAGTAATCCACGTCCATAGTGCTGGCAGTCCACAGCCTGATTGTCGGGGCTAGTTTTTTAATACCGCCCTTGAAGGTCTCGGCGTTCGGCCACGCCAGAAGCATAGCGGAGAAGATCTCCGTCATTTCAAGATTTGTTATCGTTATCCCTCCTCGGAGAAAAGCCTATGCAACTCGTTTAGATCATCCATCGCGTTTGGAGCTGGCCGCCTGGAAAAGGTTTGGGAACTTTGGTCTTTTAGCGCATATACATCCGTCCAACAGTGGTTAATGCTTTGCTCCAAAACGGCAATCCAGCTTTCAGGGGAAAACTCCTTGCGAAGTTTGTTCACCAGCATTTGTTTTGCTCGATCTGTCATAGGCTTCTTGATGGTCCTGCGCATTTTTTCAAAGTCCTTCAGTGCCGCCATTAGGCAGGCATCACTTCCAGCGAACTTGGAAAAGGCGTCAGCCTTTTCCTTCTGGGGTGGTTTATCCACCACAGAAGTCTCGGTTTCGGTTTTGATTTCGGTTTTGGTTTCGGTATAGCCATTTTTGCCAACGCCTGCCATACCTACTATGGCGGTGTCACATTCTGCCATAGCAACGCTATCGTCTGCTATAGCTGTGCCATCGTACTCCATGTTGCGCCATCTCTTGGCAGCACCTTTCTTTCCAGCGTTCCGCTTTGATTGAAGCTGCTCTTCGTAACTTTCCCTGAAGCGATCCTCTTGCCTTTTTACCCGTTTCCACAGGACCTTCTCAGCGCCCTCAAGTTGTACCTCTTTGCCATCCGCGCTGTACACCAGCAACGCCCTGCAAAGCCGCCCAAACTCTGCGTCGCTCAATATGTCCATCTCCTCCAGGTATTCATGCAGGAGGGCCGCATAATTTCTTGCCACTAAATCACCACTTTTCCTGCAGACAGCTTGCCATTAATTTTGGACTAGGCCGCCCCGCCCACGGTGGAGCGGCCTATAGGTCTTAGAATGGCAGCACGCCATCGCCCTCAATAGGTTGGAAGCCATCGTAATCCGAAGGGGGATATCCTGATTGGCCCTGCGCCGGGGGACCGCCATACCCAGCAGGGTATCCACCGCCATATCCAGATTGCTGGTATCCGCCCTGGGAATAGCCGCCTTGTGGGTAGCTCCCCTGCGGGTAAAAACTTTGCTGCTGTGGAGGGGGACCCTGCTGATAGCTTCCGTTATTGCTATCCTTTTTGGAATCACCAAAGTAGCAGCTGTCAGCCACTATCTCAATGGATGTGCGCTTGTTACCGTTCCGGTCATCCTACTTGCGGCTCTGGAGCTTGCCGTCCACTACGATCATGCGGCCCTTGGAAAAATATTTGCAGACAAACTCTGCTGTCTGTCTCCAGGCCACGACATCGAAATCGTCCGTGATCTTCTCGCCGCTGCCTTTGTCCTTGAAGTCACGTTCCACCGCCACGGAAAAAGAGGTGACAGAAAGACCGCTTTGCGTCGTCTTCAGCTCTGGATCTCGAACGAGACGGCCCATGATGATGGTCCTATTCAGCATCGGGCGTACCCTTCTTGATGTCAAACAGGACATCGAGAATGTCCGTCAGCTGATATCTGTCCAGGCTCATATATGCCTTTTTGGCAATATCCAAGACAGTTTCCTTGTGGACCAGATCGGCAAAGCGGTCCTTATGGATGCACACGGTATCAATGGCATCCGGTGCTGTATCCATCATAATAACGCTGGGTTCGCTCAATTTTTCTTTACTATCCATTTCAGAATCTCCTTTTCATAATCATGATTTGCTCCATATATGCTTATAACGGGCAATCTGATCTGGCGTGTCAGTCTCAATCCCCAGCTCGTGGGCAACTTCAATAGCGCCATCAATCAGCCGGGCCATTTCCTTGCTATCCATCAAGTGGGTTTGCTTATAGACCAGATAGCAGTTAAACAGCTTCCCGTTTTCCTCCCGGGTATCGAAGCACTTGACATAGGGGTAAATGGTGGACACGTCCACCGAGGCAGGGAGCTTAAATCCGACGGTAACACCATCATCATCCGTAGCCAGGGCACCATACTCAATGACAAGGCTCTCCTTGGCTGCCTCCACGCTGCCACCGCGTTCAGCGGCGATCTTGTTGACCAGGACATGGAAATAAGCATTGGCTGACAGTGACCGCCGGTTGCGGTGCTTCTTGATCTCCACATCCAGTTCAGCCCCTTTGAGCCGGTCGAAATCCTCCCGGAAGTCCCTATCCAACTCAATGGTAACGCGCTGCTTCCGGTTCAGGCCGATGGACAGGTCAATTAACCGGCCCCTCATTTTGCCAACCAGTGGCTTTTGTAGACTTCCAGCAGGTCCATCGTTTGCAGCCAGTCTACAAAATTGGCGATGGTGGGCAAGATACTTGGCGTTTCGTCCCTCCGATACCGCTCCGTCCAGACATCGGTGCCATTACTGACAACGTATGTAAATCCATTGGCTTCTGGCACAAGCTCCAGATATGTGGGATGCTGGGTGCTGCCGAGGTATTTCCCACGGTCATAGCTACCGGAATATTTGATATCGAATATCTCTCCAGAGTGCAGCGCATCCAACCGGCCATACAAGAGGAACGTCATATCTCCGATGTGGATGGTTCGGCTGGCCTTGTACTGCAACAGACCGCCGCCGACAATTCGTGCTACCTCAGATGCCGCCTCAAACCACCGGTTCCTGGGATCTCCTTTGCCACAAATAATATCCGTGACCAGATTTTCAAAGCCGATTCCTTTTCGCATGGCCTCAGTGGGAGGCGTCTCCACGCGGTTAAGCGTGGAGACGAACTCCTTCATCGGATCGCGCTCTGTTGTCATATCCTCATACGGATTTTCCTTTATGGCATAAAGCCAGGAATACATCAGCGAGTGTGTCAACAGATACCGATCCATCAATTAGCCCCCTTTTTGCCCTCCGGCGGAGCAAGGGTATACTTCTTCAGGACACCATCGAAGAACAGGCCGCATGCCTTGATCTGCTGGTTCCAGAGGACCCCCAACTCTTTGTTGGATGTCAGCGCATGTGCAATCTTGCTGTACTCTTCGATTGCTACATTGGCGCTGTCGGCATCAACAATGGTTTCAATGAGTGCGCGTCCTGTAGCCATCGCAGTCTCATACGCCGCTTTAGCCGCTGCATTCTGCTCGGTTTCTTTGGCAGCAATGGCGTTGTACTGCGCAAACAGTTTGGTGAGAAAATCATTGGGAGATCCAGGTGTCAACTCGGGGATTCTCCAAACACCGGATATACCGCGGGTGCCTTTGGCAAAATACCGCTCGCAGTTGGAGAAGCCAATCGTGCGATCATTGCCGTAAATCTCCACAAATCCGCCCAAGTCCATCGGCTCCCAGACGTTGTTTTTGGTCTGGCCCTCAACCTTGATACGGAGCCTCGTGTTGTCACCATCCTTCTCTTCGGTGGCGTGGAACACGATGACGATGTTCTTGTGCAGCTCATAGAAGCAGTAGTCCATCAGCCGGACAAACTCTTTGCCGACAAAGCCATATCCCTTGAGAGAGAGGGAGCCGTCCCGCTGACCATACTTGGCGTCCTTTTTGACGGCCCAGAGAGACATAAGGGAAATCAGCTTCCCGCCGGTATCGAACACCAACGTGTCGAAGTTCTGGACGTTGAGGGGCGTCAGGTCGTCAAGGATCTCCTGATAGGAGGCCGGCTGGATGTAGGGCTTCCGGTACTGCGGCTCAATGCGGTCAATACCAAAGTCCACGTCGATGTGCAGCGGGTTCGGCGCGGAGAGCGCCAGGGTGGACTTGCCGATGCCGGGATAACCGGCAATCAGCATACGGATTTTCTTCTCGCCATCGCGGATGTCACTGGGGTTTCTGATCATGGTGATAACTCCTTTCAGTCGTTGTGCAGCATACGCCGCAGGGTGATGGTTTCGTGGCAGCGGTAGCCGAAGTTGCCGTGTCGATACATATGGGTCTGCTTAAAATGCGCCTCGTCGTACATGCTGGAGCAGTTCAGCAAGCCCTCAGTCTTATCCGGGTGATAGGCCCGGAACGCGGCACAGGCTGCGTGGCTGTCCGGTGCATCCACTTCTGTCCAGCCACCGAAAAATGGTTGACCACCAGTGCCATAGGTGAAATAGAATTTTTCGAGCTTGACATCCGGCTGCTGGCCTGTTAGACTACCAGTGGAAGATTTTGCAGGATGCCGTTCCCGTTGCAGCGGGGCGGCATCGTCCTTTTTATCCCGGCAGTCACAGGATTCGCCTGGATCAAGGTGTGCTCCGCAGTGGATGCAGGTTCTGAAGTACATTGTGGTCGATCACCTCCTTTCCCGCGTGACGCTCCTCCAGAGAGCCGGGGACATCGTGAGGATTTTGTAGCCGGTTGCCTCCAGTTCGGTGGAGCGGTCATAGCTCTCCACATCCTGGGCCTGCCGGGTGACCGCATTTGCCAGTCCGTACAGGGAAAGATCACCGCCGGCAATCAGATGTCCCAGGATGCCCTTCCCCTCCGCTTCGTTGATACCGTACTCCTTGGCGGTCAGCTCCACGACCTGCGGAACCATGTTTGCCTCCATCTTGACCTCCGTGGCCTCCCGCATCTTGTCCACGATTGCCGCGAAGCGGGCCTGATCCACAGCAGCGCGGACGGAATCCTCCAGCTTCATCAGGAAAGCACGGTCATCGGCTTCAATCGTCTCGTCACGGTAAATGCTGTAATCTTCGCTCCCCTCGTTGGCTCGTCCAACATGGTATTTGCGAACGGCAGCATCCCTGGCGATCATCCCGTTGGAGCAGACCAGCCGGAAAATAAGCGGGCTGACGCTCACGCTTCCCATGCCGACTTCGGAATTGGTAATGACGATGCCGGACTGAACGACATCCCCCTTCTTGATCTCCGCAGTCACTCGCGGATTCACGACCTTTATGTACATGCGGCTGTCGGTCAGCTCACAGCTCTCGATGTTGGCCCCCTCCATACCACCGATGATGGGAAGCACAGTCTGGGCAACCTCGAAATTGTCGATCCGGCGGTAGCGGTCAGAGAGGAACGCTCTGGCGGTTCCATCCAATGTGCGCAGCATACGCTTCGTGGTAGGGGTGCGGGAGAACCAGCCGTTGATGTTCTGGGTCAGCAGCTCCGGATACTCGGAGCGCATCCGGTCATAGTAGCTGGTGGGGATTTTCAAGTGCTGGCCGATCTGCCGGTGGGCGATCTCGTTGACACTGTACTGGCTCAGGTTCAGCACCCCGCCGGCGCTGCTGCCAACGTTGAGGCTGATCCCGCCATCTGCAGCGGTCACACTCAACGCGCCCTGATCAACGATAAAGTCCTTTTTTGCCGCCTGCTGCCTGTCCAACTCAATGGCAAGCTCCTGCAGGCTCCGTCCTGTCTTCATTGGGAAATACTCCTTTCAGTTTTTTGGGGTTATGCTCTGCGACGCCGATAGGTTCCCTGGGTCAGCTTCAGCTCAGGCCGGGCCTGATGCGTTGCGCGGGCCAGATACTCGGCGATAGCATCCTCGGTGATATAGACCTTGCCGCCGGGCTTCCGCTGGATGTAGGCCAGATAGCCTGCGCTGCGCTCACTGTCGAGGGTCCTTTCGGAAATCCCCAGACGGGCGGCGGCCTCTTTGCGGGAGAGTAAATTTCTCGCCATAGAAAAATTCCTCCTTGCCAGTCAGCAGAAGGATATGTTATAATCCAACTGCGAACTTTTTGCGTGTTAATTGGTTCGTTTGCCCTGTCAGGTGTCGTCAGCACTTGACGGGGCATTTTGTGCTTGTCCCTCGCTCAGCCCTGTGGTATGATTTGAACGGAGAAAGGGGGTGAAATTATGCCAAATACTCGTGCATTTTGTAATCAAGATGATAATGCGGGTGCTTTAGTTCCCCAACTTGTTGAGGTCCGCGACAGTTTGGGATTTCTGGCCGTACAAGTACTTGCCGCAAGGGAAAATCTAGCGACAATGGATTACACCGAAATGCTGAATAAGCTCTACCAGATTGTCGATGACTTGCACACGGAGTATGATCGCCGGAAACCTACAGGAGCCGCCTACTAGATTGTTTCTGCTTTGCAACCTCTTGGATGTTCACACCATCCAGGAGGTTGCCCCCTTTGTTCCTGAGGGTGGAAAGTACATAATCGAGCGCACTCATGGTTTCTCTGTAGGACAGACCGCTGGACAAGGCGACTTCCATCAACTTGTCGCGAAGCACCTTCTCGCCATTTTGCTCTGCTGAGATTGTACTCACCTCCAAAAATTTTTGTCGATTCGGTTGTCAAGGTACACGGGCACCACTGGGTGGCCCTATGTGCGTGAACACGTGACACTGCTATGCATCGCATTTTCTTGGTTGACGATGTACTCCAGCGAGACACCGAACACGCTCGACATCTTTGCAGCAAGAGCGATATCCAGGTTTTGCTGGCGTTCTCCACGTTCAATCATCGAATAATAACTTTCGGAAATGCCAAGTTTAGTTGCAGTGACCTTCATAGTGAACCCACAACCTTTTCTCGCCTTTTCCATCCAATCTCTCATAATCATCACCTCCTGTACTTCACAATTCGTTAAGTACAGATTCATAATACACCAAACTTCACAAATTGTCAAGCAAATTCTGTTCGTTTTGTGAAGTTTTTATTTTAGGGGTTTACTTCACAGATTGTAAAGTTTATAATCAAAGTAACTGTATTGGAGGGGGATGCCTAGTATGCAAATGCTTCGCACAATAAGAAAAGCAAAGGGCCTTACAATGAAAGAGCTCGGAGAGAAAGTTGGTGTTTCGGAAAGTGCTATTTCACAGTATGAAACAGGAAAGCGTGAAGCCGATTTTGAAACACTTTTGAAACTTGGGGAAATTCTTGACTGCTCGGTAGACTATATTCTTCGTGGTGGAGAAACAAAAAAATCCCTCGATGCAGATGAATCTGCACCGAGGGATGAGCAGGAACGGCAAATTATGGGGCTTGTACGACAGATGTCTCCGGTTCAGAAGGATTTTCTGATTGCTCTCCTAAATACAACCATTGCGAGAAATCAAGAAATGCCTGTTGCTGGTCAGGTGTCAGTTGGCGCAGCAGCTCCAGAATTTGAGAATCGCGGTCCAACACGGTAAATCCTTTCCGCCCTGGCCAGGGTTTATGTATTTGCGCATAATCAATTATAGCACACTTATTGGTCGAATGATGGTGGAAGGTGCTAAATTAATTCATTTTTTAGAAAAATATAAAACTGAGTGGGAGTGCATTTTATTATGAAAAAGAATTTTATTTTACTGATGGCGCTGCTGATGACATTCATTTTGGTTTCATGCAGTTCAGCATCAACAAAAAGCGATCCAATTACAATAAGCGACTTGCCCGGCGATATCCCCTGTAATGATACTCAGATTACTTTATCCGCAGTATCCTTCTGCGAAGTCTATGCTGCACACGGCTACACTGGTTATTGCATTGCGACTGTAGACAGATCCAACCTTTCCGATGATGATTTGTATTGGATGTTAAACAAAGAAACTGGGCAATTGCAAGCAGAAATTGATATTGTAGCATATTTGACAAGCGAAGAAAATTCTCTCGAAAGTGAGCGCCTTTCTCAGCTTCAGACGATTTATAATGGAGAAAACATCTACTTTATGTTTTATACTACGGATGTCCAGCGCAAACACTTGAATGATTTCGAGCTAACATTGCAGATAATTATGTCGCCTGAAAAAAGTCTGATAGCAGATACAACGCAATACTATTACTATCACCTTGATGCAGAAGAAGGGGTAGATTACTCCGATTATGAGAAAATTCTGTCCAGCAAGGAGAAAGATATTCTAGTAAAGGCGTTAAACAACAGAATTGATAGCTTAAAGCAAGGAATTGGTAATTAAAATACAAAAAACCGCCCCTGGCGCTGCTAACACCAAGGGCGGCTATTAGGGCAACAAACTTTCCACGGCCTGTTGCCCTCCCATCATACAACAGATTGGAGGAAAAATCAATGGCAAGACCGAAAAAACCGAAATATGAGTATGTGGAGCGGTTGAAACTCTACCGCAAGCGGGTCAAAGATGCTGACGGCAAGTATGTTGCCATCTATGGCAAAACTCCGGATGAGTTGACGGAGAAACTACAGGCTGTTGCTGCGGCTATCGAAGAGGGACAGATCCAGAAAGAGAACCCGCTGGTCAAGGACTATGCTGCTAATTGGCTCCGGCTGGTCACCGCAGATATGAAAGCCAAAAACCGAGAGATTTATCAGGGAGCCATCAATCTCCATGTGCTCCCGATCATCGGCAATAAACGCATGCGAGAGGTTCAGCCAGACGATGTAAAACTGGTGATGGTGGCTCTGGCTGACAAGTCTGCATCTCTGCAAAGCAAAGTTCTTAACACAATGCGCAAGATGTTCGAAAATGCGGTGGACAATGACTTGCTAACAAAGAATCCATGTGCTAAACTAAAGAGCGGCGGATACAAGGCCAAGGAGAAAACAGCTCTGACCGAAGATCAGGTGCAGACGCTTCTCCAGGCCGTGAAGGGGACCAGGGCAGAGCCGTTTATCATGTTGGGAATCTATACCGGTATGCGCCGGGAGGAAATTCTGGGGCTGCAATGGGATTGTGTGAAGCTGGGGAAGAATACTCCCCATGTCATCGTTAAGCGGGCCCTGCGCTGGGAGAACTGCCGGCCGGTGGTGAATGAGATTCTGAAAAGCGATGCAGCACAGCGGACGATCCCCATCCCGCCGCAGCTCGCCGACTATCTCAAAGAAATCCAACAGCCAGCTGGTCATGTAGTTGGCGGGGAGCCTCTGACACAGACGCAGTTCAAAAACCTCTGGAGGGTAGTGGAGAACCGGCGCATTGGTGAAAAAACCTATGTCATCCCGCATTCTTTAACACGGGAGAAATCAACATTCACACGGGAAATGGGCGCAAAGAGCCGTGGGGGAAATTTCTATTACACGATTGATTTTCCGGTATCGCCACATATCTTACGGCATACCTACATCACGAACCTGATTTTGTCTGGCGCAGATTTGAAAACCGTCCAGTATCTTGCGGGTCATGCGAATATCAAGATTACACTGGACATCTATACCCATCTTGTTGACCGCAGCCCGGATAAGTTGATTAGTGAGGTTAGCAAGGCGTTTGAGGTTAAATCCGAGGCTAAATAGCAAGAGCACCAAGCAAGACAATTGCGGCACAAAGATTTTGCGAGTGGAGCACTAAACTTGACGTGCAGGGGGCCAGCGGTTCAAGTCCGTTAGCGTCCACCACAGCAACATAATCCGAACTTAATCCCCATTGGGGACGGGTTCGGATTTGTTGTTTATTTAGCAGATATAGCAGTCTAAAGGAAAGCGGCTCTATCCATCGGATAGGGCCGCTTTGTATGTCAATCGTTAGCCTGCCGCCGTTTCCATTCTTCAAATTCTGCCTGCCCTTCGGGGCTATTGAAATATGCTTGAATCTTGGGGAGCAGACAGCGGGCCAACGTATCTACCACATCATCAGGAATAGCCTCGTGATTTGGCGTACCCTGGTTTTTTAATTTTTCTGTCATGTATATCACCTTGCCTTTATGCAAATATGGAATTAAACATAGCTACTGCATCAGGCTTCGAGGCAGTCGAGGCCGCGCCTGATAAGTTATTTGTACGGGTAGTCCCCTTGATTTCTTCATATCCCTTGGACTTGCTGTTATAAGAAACCGCATGGATTTCTTTCTCTGTCATTTCAATCGTTACGCTGATTCGACGGTCGAGTTGGTCAGCGGGCATACATAGAGCCGGTCAACTGCTGCTCGACTTCCTTTTTGGTGAGTATGCCTAAATAAAGCATATCTAACAAATCTTCTGGCTTAATGGCTTGTTCCTTTTTGGCTTGTTCTTCTTTGGCCCGTTCGATTTCAAGACTTATCTTCTGAATCAAACCGGCATAGTCAAAATTGGCGGCTACTTCTGCCGGGTCATATATGTGTTTGCCGTCTCGTTGGGCCTCTTTGGTCGCGTGTATTAGATAAGCATACGAAGATTTCGACTTTTTGATTGGGATGGACTATGGCAACCTACGCAGTATGCGGCGCATTTGCGGCGACGATCCAGCTGGAAAGATGCATTTGCTTCTGGACTATACCGATCACCCCAGAGATATCGCGGACCCATGGTATACGGATGATTTCAATACCGCATGGAAAGATATTGAAGTCGGATGCCGCAGCCTTTTAGAGAAACTGCAGCAGAAAATGTAATCCACGGCGCGGCTGATATTCAGATGCTTTCCGTGCTATGAGAGGGAGAACAAATTTGTGGAAACGTATGATAAAATCCAACTCTTTTGAAGACAAGCGTATCCGAACTGCATGAAACCTGCGGAGTAGTGTCCTAACATGGCAGATTGCTATACATTTTTCAGGTCTTGTTTTTTACGCTTTTTCGCAGTATAATAAATCATCATGTCTGAATGAGAGATAGGAGAACTGCCTTGGAGAGAACACAAGTTGTGGTCCCCGCCGGTGAAATCCAGCGGCAGAGGGGCATAATCACGCAAATCGCCGGGGAACTGTCCCG
The DNA here is from genome assembly GCA_910578505.1 of uncultured Oscillospiraceae bacterium. GTDB lineage: Bacteria > Bacillota > Clostridia > Oscillospirales > Oscillospiraceae > Pelethomonas. The sequence goes on from CAJTPV010000012.1 coordinate 26,722, forward strand.
GCTGGACCATCCCCCCCTGGCGATGGTGGATACCTACGGCTGCCAGCAGAACGTGGCCGACAGCCAGCGCCTGATGGGTATGCTACGGGATATGGGCTGCGACTTCACCCAGGACCCCTTCCAGGCCGATATTATTGTCATCAACACCTGCGCCATCCGGGACAACGCGGAGAAAAAGGTCTTCGGCGTGGTGGGCCAGTTGGTCCATGCCAAGGAGCACAATCCCCGGCAGGTCATCTGTCTGTGCGGCTGCATGGCCCAGCAGGAGATCGTGGCGAAAAAGATCCGGGAGTCCTACCGGCATGTAGACCTGGTCTTCGGCCCCCAGGCTCTGTGGAAATTCCCGGAGCTGCTCCATGAGGTCCTGGAGAACCGAAAACGGGTGTTCTCCATTGAGAACGTCCACGGCTCCATTGCCGAGGGCCTGCCGGTGGTCCGGGAGAGCAATGTGAAAGCCTGGGTCTCCATTATGTACGGCTGCAACAATTTCTGCTCCTACTGCATCGTCCCCTACGTGCGGGGCCGGGAGCGGAGCCGGGAGCCGGGGGAAATCCTGGCGGAGGTCCGGCAGCTGGTGGAGGACGGCTTCAAAGAAATAACGCTTTTGGGCCAGAATGTCAACTCCTACGGCAAGGACCTTTTAAGCCCCATGGACTTTGCGGACTTGCTGGCGGAAATCGACAAAATTCCCGGAGAATATCTCATCCGCTTCATGACCAGCCACCCCAAGGACGCGGGGGAGAAATTATTTGACACCATGGCCCGCTGCGGCCACGTGGCCAAGCAGCTCCATCTGCCGGTGCAGTCTGGAAACAGCCGGGTCCTGCGGGCCATGAACCGGGGGTACACACGGGAGCAGTATCTGGAAAAAGTCCGGTACGCCCGGCGCGTCATGCCGGAGCTGGTGCTGACCAGCGACATTATTATCGGCTTCCCCGGCGAGACGGAGGCGGAGGCGATGGATACCATTTCGCTGATCGAGGAGGTGCGCTATGACGCCCTCTTTACCTTTCTCTACTCCCCCCGCCCCGGCACGCCGGCGGCAAAGCTGCCGGACCCCGCCAGCCGGGAGGAAAAGCAGGCGTGGTTTGACCGCCTGCTGGAGGCCCAGAACCGGATTTCCGGCCAGCTGCACCAGGCCTATGTGGGCCGGACGGTGCGGGTGCTGGTGGACGGCGAGAGCGGCGACCCCCGCTGGCCCCTCTCCAGCCGCACCCACGGCGGACGGCTGGTGCATCTGTCGGGAAGCGCGGATTTGATCGGGAAATACGTGGACGCCCACGTGACAGACAGCAACACATGGGCGCTATTCGGAGAAGTCCGGGCATAACGAGAATTTCCAGAAAGATACGAGGGAGCGAGCAATGGCGGAAATGACACCCATGATGCGGCAATACCTGGAGATCAAAAAACAGCACCAGGACTCCATCCTCTTCTTCCGGCTGGGGGATTTTTACGAGATGTTCAACGAGGACGCCAAGCTGGCCAGCCGGGAGCTGGACCTCACCCTTACCACACGGGACCGGGGCAAGCCGGAGGAGGAGCAGACCCCCATGTGCGGCGTGCCCTACCACTCCTGCGACGGGTATATCGCCCGGCTCATCGCCAAGGGCTATAAGGTGGCCATCTGTGAGCAGACCGAGGACCCCAGCCAGGCCAAGGGCCTGGTCAGCCGGGACATCATCCGGGTGGTCACCCCCGGCACCGTGGATGCGTCCATGCTGGAGGGCAGCCGGTCCAACTATATCTGCGGCATCTACATGGACGAGGGGGCCGCCGGCCTCTGCTTCTGCGACATCACCACCGGCAAGACCCACGCCACCGCCTTTTCCGGCCCGGAGCGGCTCAACCACGTGATGAACGAGTTGGGCCGCTTTTCCCCCGCAGAGGCGGTGCTCAACCCCGCGGCCTACGGGGAGGCGGAGCTGCTGGGGCTGCTGCGGGAGAAATTCAACTGCCTGGCGGAAAATTACGGGGAGGGCCGCTTCGCTTTGGATGACGCCATTGTCCAGGTGGAGAGGCAGTACGGCCATGACGCCGCCCAGTCCCTGCCCGTCCCCGCCGCCGTCATGGCCCTGGGCGGGCTGCTGCGCTACCTCTACGAGACCCAGAAGACCGACCTGAGCCACATCCGGGAGCTGGAATACTACGAGCAGGGCCGGTTCATGGAGCTGGACCTGAGCGCCCGGCGGAACCTGGAGCTGACCGCCACCATGCGGGAGAACAAAAAGCACGGGTCCCTGCTGTGGGTGCTGGACAGGACCAGGACCGCTATGGGCGGGCGGATGTTGCGAGCGTGGCTGGAGCGGCCCCTTCTCAGCGTGGCCGCCATCAACCGGCGGCTGAGCGCCGTGGACGCGCTGGTGAAGGACTCCATCAACCGGGAGGAGCTGGTCCTGGCCCTGGCCGGAATCAACGACATGGAGCGGCTCATCGGCCGGGTGGTCTACGGCAGCGCCGGGGGACGGGATCTGGCGTCCCTGCGGGCATCTATGGCGAAGCTGCCGGATTTGAAAGACAAATTGGCCCCCTTCGCCGCCGGGCGGCTGGGGGAGCTGTACCGGGATTTGGATTTGCTGGAGGACGTGTACCAGCTGCTGTGTGAGGCCATCGTGGACGAGCCGCCCTTCTCCGTCCGGGAGGGGGGATTCATCCGGCCCGGCTACAACAAGGACGTGGACCGGTACCACGATATCCTCAGCGGCGGCAAAAGCGTCATTGCCGAGGTGGAGAACCGGGAGAAGGAGAAAACCGGCATCAAGAGCCTGAAGGTGGGCTATAACAAGGTCTTCGGGTACTATATCGAGGTCAGCAAGTCCTATTACGACCAGGTGCCCCAGGAGTACATCCGCAAGCAGACCCTGGCCAACTGCGAGCGCTACATCACCCAGGAGCTGAAGGAGCTGGAGAACACCATCCTCAGCGCCAGCGACCGGGTGGTGACGCTGGAATATGAGCTTTTCGTCCAGCTGCGGGAGCAGGTGGGGGGGCAGATGGCCCGGATTCAGGCCACGGCGGCGGCGGTGGCGGAGCTGGACGCCCTCTGTTCCCTGGCCGGCACGGCGGCGAAGAACAACTACTGCTGTCCGGTGGTGGACGAGAGCGGCGTCATCGAGATCCACGAGGGCCGCCACCCGGTGGTGGAGCGGGTGCTGAAGGATCAGTTGTTTGTGCCCAACGACACCTATATGGGGGAACAGGAGAACCGGGTGTCCATTATCACCGGGCCCAATATGGCGGGGAAATCCACCTACATGCGGCAGGTGGCCCTGATTACGCTGATGGCCCAGATTGGTTCCTTTGTGCCCGCCAGGGCGGCCCGCATCGGCGTGGTGGACCGGATCTTTACCCGGATCGGGGCCAGCGACGATTTGAGTGCCGGGCAGTCCACATTCATGGTGGAGATGACGGAGGTGTCGGACATCCTCCGCCACGCCACCAGCAGGAGTTTGCTGATTCTGGACGAGATTGGCCGGGGTACCAGCACCTTTGACGGCATGAGCATCGCCCGGGCGGTGCTGGAGCACTGCGCGGACCGGAAGAAGCTGGGCGCGAAGACCCTCTTTGCCACCCACTACCACGAGCTGACCGCGCTGGAGGAGGAGTTGCCGGGGGTGAAAAATTACAACATCGCCATCAGGAGCCGGGGGGATGAGATCATTTTTCTGCGGAAGATCCTGCCCGGCGGCGCGGACCGGAGCTATGGCATTGAGGTGGCCAAGCTGGCGGGCCTGCCGGATTCCGTGGTGAAAAAGGCCCGGACGATTCTCAAGGAGCTGGAGAGTCAGAGCGGCCACGCCGCGCCTCTGTTGGCCGCGCCGGTGTCGGAGCAGGTGTCTATGGCAGCCGTCAGCGAGGCGGAGGTGATCGACCGGCTGAGACGGACCCAGCCGGAGGTGCTGACCCCGCTGGAGGCGATGAGCCTGCTGTATGAGCTGAAGCAGAAGCTGCAATAGATAGCGAGAATAGAGCAACTGCGGATTTACAGGAGGCGAAATGGAATTTACAAAAGATGAATTGCGGGAAGCTAAACGGCAAATTGATTCCACTTTGCACAAGCTGAGAGAAGCGATAAAGACCTTTGCATCCAAAGACAACGCGGAAAGATACAAATCACAAACCACATTGGCCAAACGGCGGATAAAAGCTTTCGAAATTGCAAACTATTTCATTGAGAAGGAACTGGAGAAACAGGAAAATGCCGCACAGGAAAGGATACATCCATATGATTGATCTGCGAGACAAAAACAGCTGCCCTACCATGGAAGAAATCAGCGAATATGTCAGGAATCCCCTTTTTATGCAGTTTTGTCTGCAGATTAGAGAGCGGTATCAGTGTCAAGAAAAAATAGAGTACAGCGCCTGCAGCATGGAGAAGGGCTGGAATGTCAAGTTCAAGAAGGCGGGAAAAGCGCTGTGCACGATCTATCCAAGGGAAGGCTATTTTACAGTGATGATTGTTGTGGCCGCAAAACAGAAAGCGTCCGTGGAGGCGATGCTCCCGGACTGTACGGCGCAGCTGCAAACGATATACCATCAGACTCGGGAGTGGAATGGGCAGAGGTGGCTGATGGTTGATCTGGAGGATTCAGACGGCCTGTATACAGATACGCTGCGCATAATCGAAATTCGCAGAAACAGCTGAATTGCTTGAACAATAAAAAGCAGCAAACATCAAGAGAGGCTAACCTGAAAAGGCCGGCCTCTCCTGATTTTTTCCAGAATATTTCTCAAGATCCCCCTTGACAAGGGGGCGGATCTGCGCTATACTCCCACCATAAACCGTTGAAGCGGAGATCAAACCGGTTATGCCTCCACAGAGAGCCCGTGGCGCTGGGAATCGGGCGGGAAACAGGCCGGCAAATGGACCGCCGAGGGCGCGGGCAAAGGCGTTTACCGCCGAGTACCCCGCGACGTGTGGGCATACGTCAGTTGCCGGGGGTATGTTGGTACTCCGCTAAGGGCATGGTCTTTTCAGGCCGTGAAGCAAGGTGGCACCGCGAGCGATTTTTTCGCCCGTCCTTGACTCATTGTAGTCGAGGGCGGGCGTTTTTGCATTTTGTCCGCTCTCCCCCCACACAAAAGGAGGCGCTCACATGTACTATCCATCCCTACAGGAGGCCCGCGCTCTGACCGCGTCCGGCGCATACCGCCGCGTTCCCGTCAGCCGGGAGCTCCTCTCCGACTTCATCACACCCATCCAGGCCCTGCGGATTCTCCGGGCGAAAAGCGGCCACTGTTTCCTGCTGGAATCCGCCGCCGACAGCGCCGGCTGGGGCCGCTACACCTTCCTGGGCTTCGCCCCCACGCTGGAGGTCACCTGCAAGGACGGCATCCTCCAGCTCCGGGACCGGGACACAGTCCGCACGGAGATCCAGCACCCCGCCCCGATCCTGCGGAAACTTCTGGCGGAGCACAAGAGCCCCCGCGTGCCGGGACTGCCGCCCTTCACCGGCGGACTGGTGGGATATTTCGCCTACGACTACCTGAAATACGCCGAGCCGTCCTTAAAGCTCACCGCCCAGGACCGGGAGCGGTTCCAGGACATGGACCTGATGCTCTTCGAGAAGGTTATCTGCTTTGACAACTACCGGCAGAAAATCATTCTCATTGCCAACGCGGACGCCGCCAATCTGGACGAGAGCTACCCCGCCGCCTGCGGCGAACTGGAGCGGATAGCTGCTCTGCTCAAGCACGGAAAGCCCATGGAGCACAAGCCCGGACGGCTGACCACGCCCCTGACGCCCCTCTTTGACCTGCCCGCCTACAAGGCTATGGTGGAGAAGGGCAAGCGGTACATCCGGGAGGGGGACATCTTCCAGGTGGTGCTGTCCAACCGGCTGGAGGCGGGCTTTGAGGGCTCGCTGCTGGACGCCTACCGGGTGCTGCGCTCCACGAACCCCTCCCCCTACATGTTCTACTTCACCAGTGACAGCATGGAGCTGGCCGGGGCCTCCCCGGAGACCCTGGTGAAGCTGGAGGACGGCGTGCTCCACACCTTCCCCCTGGCGGGCACGCGGCCCAGGGGAAAGACACGGCAGGAGGACGAGGCCCTGGAACGGGAGCTGCTGGCCGACGAGAAGGAGCTGGCGGAGCACAACATGCTGGTGGACCTGGGCCGGAACGACCTGGGGAAGATCAGCAAATTCGGCACCGTGGAGGTGGAAAACTACCTGTCCGTCCTCCGCTTCTCCCACGTGATGCACCTGGGCTCCACCGTCCGGGGGGAAATTCGGGAGGACAGGGACGCACTGGACGCCCTGGACGCGGTGCTCCCCGCCGGGACCCTCTCCGGCGCCCCCAAGCTGCGGGCTATGGAGATCATCGACGAGCTGGAGGACGACAAGCGGGGCGTCTACGGCGGGGCGGTGGGCTACCTGGATTTCACCGGCAACCTGGACGCCTGCATCGCCATCCGGCTGGCCTTTACCAAAAACGGGAAGGTGTTTATCCGCTCCGGCGGCGGCATTGTGGCGGACTCCGACCCGGAGAAGGAGTATCAGGAGCGGGTCAACAAGGCCCGGGCCGTGGTGGAGGCTTTGGAGCGGGCCCGGAAGGAGGCGGATTTATGATTCTGCTGATCGACAACTACGACAGTTTTTCCTACAATCTCTATCAGCTTATCGGGGCCATTGAGCCGGACATCAAGGTTATCCGCAACGATGAGCTGACCATCCCGGAGATCGAGGCCCTGGCCCCGGAAAGAATTATTCTCTCCCCCGGCCCCGGCAGGCCGGAGGATGCGGGCATCATCATCGAAGCCGTAAAGGCCCTGGGCGACTGTATCCCGGTTCTGGGCGTGTGCCTGGGCCACCAGGCCATCTGCGCCGCCTGCGGGGGGACGATTACCTACGCAAAGCGGCTGATGCATGGCAAACAGTCTGTGGTAGAATTTGACGCCCGCTGCCCGCTGTTCCGGAACCTGCCGGAGAGAGGACCGGTGGCCCGGTATCACTCCCTGGCGGCGGACCCGGACACCCTGCCGGACTGCCTGCGTGTCACCGCCCGGACGGCGGACGGGGAGGTCATGGCGGTGCAGCACGACCTGTATCCCATCTTCGGCGTGCAGTTCCACCCGGAATCCATTCTCACGCCGGACGGCAAAACCATACTTGCAAATTTTATCGGCCTGTAACAGGAGGGACCCGAAATGATTAAAGACGCTATTATGAAACTATCCCAAAAGCAGGACCTGACCTACGCCGAGGCGGAGGCCGTCATGAACGAGATCATGAGCGGCGAGACCACGCCCGTCCAGACCTCCGCCTATCTCACGGCCCTATCCCTGAAGGGGGAGACCATCGACGAGATCACCGCCTCCGCTTCCGGCATGCGCGCCCACTGCGTGAAGCTGCTCCACGACATGGACGTGCTGGAGATCGTAGGCACCGGCGGCGACGGCTCCAACTCCTTCAATATCTCCACCACCGCCGCCTTTGTCATCGCCGCCGGCGGCGTGCCGGTGGCCAAGCACGGCAACCGGGCCGCGTCCAGCAAGTCCGGCGCGGCGGACGTGCTGGAGGCCCTGGGGGTAAACATCGCCATCCCACCGGAAAAGAGCGCCCAGCTGCTCAAGGACCTCAATTTCTGCTTCCTGTTTGCCCAGAACTACCACATCGCCATGAAGTACGTGGCCCCCATCCGCCGGGAGCTGGGTATCCGCACGGTGTTCAACATCCTGGGACCGCTGTCCAACCCTGCCGGGGCCAACCGGGAGCTGATGGGCGTATTCGACGGCGCGCTGGTGGAGCCGCTGGCCCAGGTGATGAGCAAGCTGGGCGTCAGGCGGGGGATGGTGGTGTACGGCCAGGACAAGCTGGACGAGATCTCCATAAGCGCCCCCACCACGGTCTGTGAAATTCGGGACAACTGGTTCCAGAGCTACGAGATCACCCCGGAACAGTTCGGCTATGCCCGCTGCGGCAAGTCCGAGCTCACCGGCGGCACGCCCCAGGAGAACGCCGCCATCACCCGCGCCATCCTGGACGGCACGGAGCGGGGGCCCAAGCGCCAGGCGGTGTGCCTGAACGCCGGCGCGGCGCTGTACATCGGCGGCAAGGCGGAGAATATGTCGGCGGGCGTCAGATTGGCGGAGGAGCTGCTGGATTCCGGCAGGGCGGCGGCAAAGCTGGCGGAGGTCGTCCGCCGGTCCAACGGGTGAGCGGTATGGGGACCATTTTGGACAAAATCGCCGCCCATGCCAGGGAGCGTGCGGCGGAGGATCAAGCACGGCTGCCCCTGGAAGAACTGACAGATTTATGCGCCCAAGGCGGGGCGGCAGATGGCGCGGCGTTCGTGAACGCGCTGGAAAAACCGGGAATGCGCTTTATCTGCGAGGTCAAAAAGGCGTCCCCCTCCAAGGGAATCATCTCCAAGGATTTCCCCTATCTGGAGATCGCCGGGGAGTACGAGGCGGCGGGGGCGGACTGCCTGTCCTGCCTGACGGAGCCAAAGTGGTTCCTGGGTTCGGACCAGATTTTCCGGGACATCCGGCAGGCCGTTCGTACGCCCATGCTGCGCAAGGATTTCACGGTGGACGAGTACCAGCTCTATCAGGCGAAGCTGCTGGGGGCCAACGCGGTGCTGCTGATCTGCGCGATTTTGGACACCCGGACCATCGCCCGGTATCTGGACATCTGCGGCGGACTGGGGCTGGCCGCGCTGGTGGAGGCCCACGATGAGGCGGAGATTGCGTCCGCCGTATCCGCCGGGGCAAAGATCATCGGCGTGAACAACCGGAATCTGAAGGACTTCTCCGTGGACTTCTCCAACGCCGCCCGGCTGCGGGACAAAATTCCGCCGGACGTCCTGTACGTGGCGGAGAGCGGCGTGTCCTCGGCTGAGGATGCTGCGGCACTGAAAAAGATTGGCGCGGACGCGGTGCTCATGGGTGAGGTGCTTATGCGGGCGGAGGATAAGGCCGCCTTGCTGCGGGAAATGCGGGAGGCGGCGCGATGACCAGGATCAAAATCTGCGGCCTGTACCGGCCTGAGGATATTCAGTCCGTCAATCAGGCCAGGCCGGACTGGTGCGGCTTCATCGTCAATTTCCCCAAGAGCCACCGCAGTCTTACCCCGGAGCAGGTGCGGGAGCTGCGGCGAGACCTGTATGCCGGCATCATTCCGGTGGGCGTGTTTGTGGACCAGCCGGTGGATACTGTCGCCGCGCTGCTCAATGACGGCACGGTGTCCATCGCCCAGCTCCACGGCCAGGAGGACGGGGCCTATATCGCGGCTCTCCGCGCCGCCGCGCCGGGACATCCGGTGTGGAAAGCGTTCAAGATACGTTCCGCCGCAGACCTGGAGACCGTCAACAATTCACCAGCAAGTCTGGTGGTTCTTGACAACGGCTGCGGGACCGGGGAGACCTTCGACTGGACCCTGGCGCGGGGCGTAACGCGGCCCTATCTTCTGGCCGGGGGGCTGACGCCGGAGAATATCCCCCAGGCCATTGCGCAGCTCCATCCCTGGGGGCTGGACATCTCCAGCGGGGTGGAGACAGACGGCAAGAAAGATTTCGACAAAATCCAGGCGGCAGCTGCCGCCGCACGAAAGGACTGAGCACAATGTCAAAAGGACGCTTTGGCATCCACGGCGGGCAGTACATCCCGGAGACGCTGATGAACGCCGTCATTGAGCTGGAGGATGCCTACAACCATTATAAGGACGACCCGGACTTCAACCGGGAACTGACGGAGCTGTTCAACGAGTACGCCGGGCGGCCCTCCCGGCTGTACTATGCCCGCCGCATGACGGAGGACCTGGGCGGCGCGAAAATCTATCTCAAGCGGGAGGACCTGAACCACACCGGCTCCCACAAGATCAACAACGTGCTGGGGCAGGCGCTGCTGGCAAAAAAGATGGGCAAGACCCGCCTCATCGCCGAGACCGGCGCGGGGCAGCATGGCGTGGCTACCGCCACCGCCGCCGCCTTGCTGGGCATGTCGTGCGTGGTGTTCATGGGGGAGGAGGACACCCGGCGGCAGGCGCTGAACGTGTATCGTATGCGGCTGCTGGGGGCGGAGGTCATCCCCGTCACCTCTGGCACCGCTACTCTGAAGGACGCGGTCAGCGAGGCCATGCGGGAGTGGACCGGCCGCATCAGCGATACCCACTACTGCCTGGGCTCCGTCATGGGCCCCCACCCGTTCCCCACCATCGTGCGGGACTTTCAGTCGGTCATCTCCAGGGAGATCAAGGCCCAGCTGATGGAGAGGGAGGGCCGCCTGCCGGACGCGGTCATCGCCTGCGTGGGCGGCGGCAGCAACGCCATGGGCGCGTTCTACCACTTTATCGGCGACAAATCCGTGCGGCTCATCGGCTGCGAGGCGGCGGGCCGGGGGGTGGATACCGCCGAGACCGCCGCCACCATCGCCACCGGACGGCTGGGCATTTTCCACGGCATGAAGAGCTATTTCTGTCAGGATCGGTTCGGGCAGATCGCGCCGGTCTACTCCATCTCCGCCGGGTTGGACTACCCCGGCATCGGCCCGGAGCACGCCTGGCTCCATGACACCGGCCGGGCGGAGTATGTGCCGGTAACGGACACGGAGGCGGTGGACGCCTTCGAATACCTCAGCCGCACGGAGGGCATTATTCCGGCCATCGAGTCCGCCCACGCATTGGCCTATGCCCGGAAGCTGGCCCCGTCCATGGAACAGGACCAGATCGTCGTGGTAAACGTCTCCGGGCGGGGGGACAAGGACGTGGCAGCCATTGCCCGGTACAGAGGGGAGGATCTCTATGAGTAACATCAAAAGCGCCTTTGCCCACGGGAAGGCATTCATCTCGTTCGTCACCTGCGGCGACCCGGACCTGGACACCACCGCCGCCCTGGCGCGGACTATGGCGGAGGCGGGGGCGGACCTGATCGAGCTGGGCATCCCCTTCTCCGACCCCACCGCCGAGGGTCCGGTGATCCAGGCGGCCAACGAGCGGGCATTGCGCGGCGGCGTGACGGCGGACAGGATTTTCGAGATGGTGCGGCAGCTGCGCCGGGAGGTGTCTGTCCCGCTGGTATTTATGACCTATGCCAATGTGGTATACGGTTATGGCGCGGAAAGATTCATCTCAACCTGCGCGGAAATAGGCGTGGACGGCCTGATCCTGCCGGACGTGCCCTTTGAGGAAAAGGAGGAATTTGCCCCTCTGTGCCGGAAATACGGGGTGGAGCTGATCTCCCTCATCGCCCCCACCTCCGCCGGACGTGTGGAACAGATCGCAAGGGCGGCGGAGGGGTTCGTCTACTGCGTGTCCTCCCTGGGTGTGACAGGGGTGCGCAGCGAGATCACCACGGATATCGGCGCCATGGTCCGGCTGGTGCGGGAGGCCAACCCGGATATCCCCTGCGCGGTGGGGTTCGGCATCTCCACGCCGGAGCAGGCGGCGGAGATGGCGGCAGTCTCGGACGGCGCGATCGTGGGCTCCGCCATTGTCCGGCTGGTGGGGCAGTATGGCCGGGAGGCCGTGCCGTATGTGCGGGAATATGTGAAACGAATGAAGGACGCGCTGGGGGAAGACGCTCCGGAATGACGAAATGGTTTTCATCAATGGCTATCACATCGACAAGACACAGTTTAAGGTCATATGGAATTATAGTAGAAATGAAAAACTCCCCAGCCGGGGAGTTTTCCAAATTTATAGTTGAATTGTGAAACACATCCCAGGCGGGGACTTCATCGGCTTAAAAGAGTAGGGAATGTCCATAGAGGTCAAAAGCGTGTCCACAATATAGAGGCCCGGGCCGTTGCCTCCGCTCTCCCGGCTCCGGGAAAAGTCTGGACGGTAAAACGGTTCAAATGAAAAAGCCGCCTTCCCGTCAAACACACAAAAAGCAGCCTGCATTCACAGACTGCTTTTTGTGGCTTTATAGAGTTCAGATCAGTTTTTCATAGTCCTGCTTGCCGTGGAAAAAGCGCAGGATATTGACAGTTTTCCTGTCCTTGTCTACTTGGTAAATCATGATGTAGTTGCGAATTACCACTTTCCGATAGCCCAATTCTCTCAAACGTGGGTCGCGGCAGGCTTCATACATCAACGGCATACGTTCTATTCCATCATAGCATTCTTCGATGTCTTTCAGCAAAGAGGCCGCAGCGGTTTTGTTCTCCAGCGACAAGACGATATAGCCGATTGTGGTGTCAAGGTCGCGTTGAAAGGAATCGGTCTTTACGAGCTTATAGGGCATACTTTTCACGCAGTGTCCGCAGCCCTTCACGGGCGTCAGACACTTTTCCCTCCCTGACTTCGGCTTCCGCTTCGGCCAGTTTGAAATAGACATCGGCCATAAACATTTTTTCTTCGTAGACTTTCATGCTCATAATGACCATGTCCCCATAGCCGTTCTTGGTGATATAGATCGGTTCAGGAGACTCGCTGCACATCTGCGAGATCGCTGCGGTATCTTTCAAATCACGGATGGGGATAATACGCGGCATACAATCAGCTCCCTTCGTGGCCTAATCATATCATAATTATCCCGCGGATGCAATAGAATATTTCCTTAGAATAGATTGCATCTGTACCTATAGCAATCTTCAAAATCGCCATCAGAACGCCCCTCCGTCACGGCTGATACCGCGCTGCCTCCCCCTAAAGAGGGGAGGCAAGCACTGACGCACCGCATTTGCTTCGCAATTCCTCCTCTGCTGAGCAGTTGTCCTTGGCTCTCCCAAAGAGGGAGCTGTCAGCCTGCCCTGTCAGCCTGCGGCTGACAAAAGCATTGAAATATGCTGCTTTATATGGTATAGTACCGTTAAATCGGCTATAAAAGGAGAGTCTGCATATGCCTGAGGAAATGAGGGCCATTGGATATATTTGTCCGGAATGCGGGAAAGCTGTATATGGCGAGCGGACCATCTTCGCTTTAAGCGCGGCGGCGGTCGGACTGGTCTGCGAATGCGGCCGCAGCGAGCTGACGGCAGAGCCCTGTGGAGATCGGTACCGGGTGACGGCGCCCTGCGGCGTATGCGGCGGGGAGCACCGGGCGGAGGCACCGGCGGACCGGGTGCTCCGCGGCCCCGGCGTGGGACTGGCCTGCCCGAAAAGCCGCCAGCTGTGCTGCTATATCGGGGACGTGTACCGGGTGCAGCGGGCCATGCGGGAGCTGGAGATCGCCGTGGAGAAGCAGAAGGAGCAGCCGGACGCCGCCTTCACGGATCATACGATCATGTATGAAGTTCTCTCTGAACTGCGGGACATCGCGGCCCGCGGCGGCATATCCTGTACCTGTGGGGCCGTGGGCTGCTCGATGGAGGTTTACGGCAGCGCGGTGGAGCTGGCCTGCCCCTCCTGCGGCGGACGCCTGCGGATCCCGGCGGCCACGGACGAGGACCTGGACCGGCTGTGCTGTCAGGTCACCCTGACCATTCGAGGGGGGCGGTGACATGCTGGCGGCATGCTTTGTGCTGTTTTTTGCTATGGTGGCCGCCGCCCTGCTGTCCGGCCTGTCGGTGGCCTGGGCCCTGCTGGGCGGTCTGATCCTGTTCTGGCTGCTGGGCCTACGCCAGGGCTTCAGCAGCCGGGCGCTGTGGGAGATGGCGTGGAACAAGTGCCGGAAGTCCCTGATCGTGGTGACGGTGATCGCGCTGATCGGCGTGATCACCGGCCTGTGGCGCTTGAGCGGCACCATCGCCTACTGTATTGTCAGGGGCGTGGAGCTGGTGACGCCCCGGCTGTTTCTGGTGGTGGGGTTCCTGCTGTGCGCCGCCCTCAGCTATGTGCTGGGCACGTCCTATGGCGTCAGCAGCACCATGGGGGTGATCCTGATGGCCCTGGCCCGCTCCGGCGGCGTGGACCCCACCGTGACCGCCGGGGTGATCCTCTCCGGGGTGTATTTCGGGGACCGGTGCAGCCCGGCCTCCTCCGCCGCCAGCCTGGTGGCGGCGGTGACGGAGACGGATTTATACCGCAACGTCCGGCAGATGCTGCGCACGGGCCTGCTGCCCACCCTGCTGACCCTGGCCCTGTATACGCTCCTCAGCTTCCGCCACCCCATCACGGGGCTGGACGAGGCGGTGCTGTCCGCGCTGACGGAGCACTTCTCCATGAGCTGGCTCTCCCTGCTGCCGGCAGTGGTGATGTTTGTGCTGCCCCTGTGCAAAGTGCCCATTAAGCTGGCCATGGGGGCCAGCATCGCGGCGGCGGCGGTTTTGGCCGTGGCCGTGCAGGGCTTTTCCCTGGGGGATCTGGTGCGGTGCGCCTGGAGCGGATACCACCCCCAGGACGGAGAGCTGGCGGCGGTGTTGTCCGGCGGCGGCGTGACCAGCATGGCGTCCAGCTATGTGATTGTGCTGCTGACCGGGCTGTACTCCGGCATATTGGAGGGTACCGGCAGCCTGCGGCCCCTCAGCGGCCGGGCGGAGGCTCTGGCGGAGCGGATCGGCCGGTTCCCGGCCATGATTGCCGTGTCGGTGATCTGCGCGGCGGTGCTGTGCAACCAGGCGGTGACCAGCATGATGGGGGAGCAGCTGCTGGGCCGCGTTTACACCAGCCGGGAGGAGCTGGCCATGGACATTGAGAACTCCGGCATCATGCTCGCGGGCCTGATCCCCTGGTCCATCGCCTGCAGCATCCCCCTGGCCATGCTGGGCGCGGACGCAAGGGCCCTGCCCTACGCGGCGCTGCTGTGGCTGACGCCGGTCTGCTATTGGTTGACGAAGAGACATTTTTATCCGGTGTCTCAGACAGGGGAAGAGGGATAGCGCATGATTCGATTTTTGTCCCGGCGCTTTATCCGGGACTGTGACAATGCAGCCGGCCCCGCCGTCCGGCGGATGGCCGGCGGTGGTCCATGGGGAGAAGGGGTATCTATAGGGGGGATTTTGTGTTGAACAAGCCGGAGAGCGAGGAAAAAAGCAGAACGGAGTATTCCGCCAGAAACATGACCGTGGCCGTCATCGCCCAGGCCCTGTCTATTCTGGCGGGCTTCTGCACGCGCATGGTATTCACCCACACCCTCAGCCGGGAATACGCCGGCGTCAACGGGCTGTTCTCCAATATTCTGAGCGTGCTGGCCCTGTCGGAGCTGGGCGCCGGCGCGGCCATCACCTACGCCCTCTACAAGCCCATCGCGGCAGGGGACATTGAAAAGCAGAAGTCGCTGATGCGGCTGTTCCGGCGCTTTTACCGGCTGGTGGCCCTGGTGATCTTCACCGGGGGGCTGACGGTGATCCCCTTCATGGACCTGCTGATGAAAAACCGACCGGATATCGACCATCTGGTCCTGATCTATCTGCTGTATCTCAGCGGCGCTGTGTCCTCCTATCTGATGACCCACAAGCGGATGCTAATCGAGACCCATCAGCTGTCCTATATCTGCGTCCTCTACCAGACCGGCTCCCTGCTGGCGCAGTATGCGCTGCAGGTCGTCGTGCTGCTGACCAGCGGGAATTTTCTCCTGTACATATCCATCGCCACCGTGTGCACCATTCTGAACAACCTCGCCATATCCCGCAGGGCGGATAAACTGTACCCCTTCCTCCGGGACAGGGACATCCGGGAGCTGCCGGAGGGGGAGAGGAGAGAGATCGTTCAGAACACCCGCGCGCTGCTGCTGCACAAGATCGGCGGGGTGGCGGTGAACAACACGGACAACCTGCTGCTGTCCTCCCTGGTGGGTCTGACCAGCAACGGCCTGTACTCCAACTACTACCTGATCATCCACTCCATCCGGCAGGTGCTCAACCAGACCTTTCAGGGTCTGACGGCCAGCGTGGGCAATCTGGGCGCGGCCACAGACCCGGCGCGGGTGCGGCGGGTGTTTGAGGCCACCTTTTTTATGGGGCAGTGGATGTTCGGCCTGGCGGCAATCTGCATCGCCGAGCTGATCGACCCTGTCGTAGCCCTCTGCTTTGGGCCCTCCTACGTATTCTCCAGGGACATCACCCTGATCCTCTGCGTGATCTTCTATCTGACCGGGATGCGTCAGGCCACGATGGTATTCCGCAACTCCCTGGGCATCTTCTGGTATGACCGGTATAAGCCTCTGGCGGAGGCGGCCATTAATCTGGGCGCGTCCATTGTGCTGGGGCTGAAGCTGGGGACGGCGGGCGTCTTTCTGGGGACCATTATCAGCACGGTGGCCACATCCCTCTGGGTGGAGCCGCTGATGCTGTACCGGCACTTCCTGCATGTGCCCGCCAGGTCCTACTTCCTCCGCTATGGCCTGTATGCCTCAGTGACGGCGCTGCTGTGGTACGGCGAGGACCTGCTGTGCCGGGGGCTCGGCGGCGGGGTGTGGGCGATCGCGCTGCGGCTGGCGGTCTGCGTGACAGTGACCAATCTGGCCTATCTGCTGCTGTATCACCGGACCAAAGAGTTCCAGCTGCTGCTGGACAAGGGGCGGCTGCTGCTGGAGCGCCGGCTCCCCGGATGGTTCCGGCGCTGATGCAGACCGGGAGAACGGCTCTGCATATGCCGCTTTTCTGCGTTTGTATCCGCAGCCGGAAGAGGCCGCCCGATAAGGGCGGCCTCTTCCGGTCTGCGGCTGTTTTTTTACAGTCCTTTTGGGATCGGTTGTGTCAGGGGAGATAGTTCATGGGGTTCTGGCGCTCGCCGTTGAGCCGGACCTCAAAGTGGCAGTGGTTGCCGGTGGAGCGGCCTGTGCTGCCCATCTCCGCGATGTGCTGGCCCTTGTAGACCTTGTCGCCCACGCCCACCTCCAGGCTGCTGTTGTGGCCGTAGTAGGTGACATAGCCGTTGCCGTGGTCGATCTGCACCAGGTAGCCGTATCCGCTCATCCAGCCGGCGTAGACCACCTCGCCGCCGTCGGCGGCCACGATGTCCGTGCCGTAGGAGTTGGCGATGTCGATGCCGCCGTGGAAGGAGCTGCCGCCGAAAATGCTGCGGTAGCCGTACTTGGAGGAGATGGTGCCGCTGGTGGGCCAGCGGAAGGACCCGGTGGGCAGCCATGTGGGCCGCTCCTGGGTGCCCTTGGCCTGGATCTCCGTGACCGGCTCTTTGAGGACGGTCTCGGACTCGATCACCCGGTCCACCTCCGCCTGGCCCTCGTAGGTGACACGGGCCACGATGTCCGCAGAGCCGTACTCGCCCTTGCTGATGACCTTGAAGTCGCCCACATACATGGTGTCGTCATCCACATACTCAATCTCATAGGGCAGCTCGGTCTGGTACTGCTCAATCTGTACGGACCGGACGGTCAGATAGGGCACCGCGTTGCTGATGAGCAGCTCGTCGCCAATCTGGAGCTTGTCGATGTCATAGCCGGGATTCAGCGAGAGCAGCTCGGCGTTGGTCAGGTTGTGGTCCTGGGCAATCAGGGACCAGCAGTCGCCCTCCGCCACCGTGTAGGTGACCTCCCCCGCCTTGGTGCTGTTGAGCAGCAGCGCGGTGTCCGCCAGGTTGGTGAAGTCCTCCACCGGCAGATCGCACTCCCGGACCTCCACCCTCTCCAGGAAATCCGCAGAGACGGTATTCTCGCTGCGATAGGGCGTTTTGACCTGATCCAACAGGGCCTCAAAGGCGCCCTCCGTCTGGGTCGCGCCGATAAAGTCGCCGTCAATATAGAGGGCGTAGCCGTGCTCCACCACCCGCAGGGTGCTGCTCAGAGCCTCCTCCAGCTCCTCCTCGCCCACCAGCGCGCTGCGGGCCGCCAGGCCGGTGCTGTAGGCCAGCTGGCTGTCCTCCATGGTGAAGTCGTAGCCCAGGACGGCGGAGATGGTCCGCTCCACCGACGTGCGGGCCGCCCGGGCCTCGCTCTCCGAGGCCACCGTGCCCAGCTCCACGCCGTCAAAGATCACCGTGGTGCCGGTGGTATAGCGGACCGTGTAGACGGAGAAGGCTGCCGCGGTCAGGCTGACCGCCAGAAAGGCGGCGGTATATGCCCGCCGGGGCGCGGGAAGCGCCCGCAGGCGGGAAACAAGACCGCACCAGCCAACCCGCAGGCGCAGGGCCTGGTTGCACAGCTTCCGCCGCACCGCCGGGGTGCAGCCGCGCAGAAGCAGCCGCAGCTGCTGCCAGGGACTGCTGGACTCCGGGAACCGCTGCCGGCCCTGCCAGCTGGGCTGTTGGCCGGACTGATTCCCCCTCTTTTCCGTGGGTTGATATCTATTTTTAGGGCTTGCCATGCTTTATTCCTCCGGGTGGTTACAAATCCATGAAAAGTGTTACAAATAGTTACAGGCGTATTCTACACCCTTTTCCCCCGGCAGTCAAGTCCTCAGACGCATTTTTCGGGCTCATTGGCCCATTTTTTTGCCGAAGGCGGCGCTGCGCCCGGCGATGCCCGCCAGCCTCACCAGGCTGCCCTTCTCGTTGGCCGTCTCCAGCATGCAGAACCGGGGCGGCAGATAAAAGCTCTTGTTCATATTCAGCCCGGAGATCAGCTGCCGGGCGATCAGGTCGCCCCCCGAATAGCCGGAGACGATGAGCCCGTAGAGCCGCTTGTCGTAGAACCGGTTCTGCCGGAAGAGGGCTGTCAGCCGGTTGACAAAGGCGGTCAGGTTGGCGGCCAGGGCGTCGTTATAGTTGGCGCAGAGCATGACCAGCGTGTCGCAGTCCCGCACCGCCGGGAACACCTCCTCCACCATGGGTCCGCCATAGAAGCAGCCCCCCTGCTGGCCGAAGTGCATGCACGCCGTATAGCTGCAGCCGATGCAGTCGGCCAGGGTCCCGTTCTGCAGACACAGCTCCCGCACCTCCGCAGTCTCCGGCAGGCCCTCCTTTACCAGCTCCCACAGGGCCAGGGTGTTGCTGGTGGCCCGTGCGGAGGCGTGGATGGCCAGCACCCGCCGGGCGGGGGGCGGGGACTGCCAGGCAGTCAGGCGGTCCACCAGCTCCGCGATGGCCAGGCGGAGGGCGGTGGGCTCGTCGGTGCCGCTGAGCTGGGCCTGCACCTGGAAATTGCGCAGGGAGCCGGTGGCCTCCACCAGCGGGCGGCCCAGGAACGCGCAGCCCGCCAGATTGGCCGCCAGCACCAGGTCCCGGGCCACGTCCTTGGTGTACAGCTCCCCCACGCCGGTGACCACCAGCGCGCCGGTGCAGCCCTCCAGCAGCCCGCCGTCCAGGCGGAGCCGGGAGAGCATGCGGTAGTAGCTGAGGTTGCAGCCGCCCTCGTCCAGGGCCACGGCGAACAGGAGCCTTTTTCCCCGCAGGCCGTCCAGACCCTCCGCCGGGTCCCGCCAGACCGCCCCGGCGGGGAGCAGCGGCAGCAGCAGGGACTGCAGCTGCCCGGCGTATTCGTTTTGCGGCAGGATGACCGTCAGGCCGCTGTCCGTCCGCGCTTCCAATCTGTTGTCCACCTTTCCATGCCCTCCCTGAACCATTTTTTCGGCTCTATTATAGGGCAGACAGGCGGGGATGTCCAGTGAAATCTTCGTGTGCCGGCGTCGGGGCCGCAGGCTGACTGAGAGGGCGTCGGGGCGCCTTGTCCGGAAGTTTGCTGTCTGCTTCGCATTGCATCCGGCGAGGGGCAAACAAAAAATCCCAGAAAAAGGCAGCCGCGAAATGGAGACAGCGGGACATACTAGGGCAAACGGCAAAATTCAGGGAAAAGCTAAAGGAGCGCGGATGATGAAAAAAATGCTTTGTTTTTTGCTGGCAGTCCTGACCGCCGGGCTGACCGCCGGCTGTGACCGGGATGTGGAGCCGGACCTGACAGACTATGCCGTCGGGCCGGCGCAGATCCCGGTGGAAATCCTGGGCGATCTGGACGGCGAGACCCGGCAGGCCCTTACCGGCGAGCCGAAATATGTGGCGCTGACCTTTGACGACGGCCCCCGGGCCGACACCACAGGCAGGCTGCTGGAGGGCCTTGCTGCCCGCGGCGCGGCGGCCACCTTTTTTATTATCGGCGAGCAGGTGCAGGGAAACGAGTACCTGCTGTGCCGCATGGCGGCAGACGGCCACCAGATCGGCAACCACACCTATTCCCACACCCGGCTGACTAAGGTGGACGCGGAGCACATGGTGGAGGAGATCAACAAGTCGGAGGTGGTGCTGCGGGAGGTGGTGGGAAACAGGAGCTTCTGGCTGCGCCCCCCCTATGGGCAGATGGACACCAAGCGGGCGGAGCAGGTCAGGACCCCCATGATCTATTGGTCCGTGGACCCCCAGGACTGGAAGCTGCTGGACGCCGCCAAGGTGGCGGAGGCTGTGATTGGCAGCGTACACTCCGGGGATATCGTGCTGCTCCACGACTTTTACGCCACCAGCGTGGACGCGGCGCTGCAGATCGTGGACCGGCTCCAGGCGGAGGGGTTTATTTTTGTCACCGTCGAGGAGCTGTTTCGGATACAGGGCGTGACGCCTCAGACGGGGGTGCTGTACGCCCGGCCTGATAAGACGCGGCCCCTGGGGTGAGGGACGCCGCCAGGACAGACCCATGCGTAAAAAGCCATGGACGGGTGTCTCAAGATATGACCAGGGCCATCCCCTTCGGGACGGCCCTGGTCATGTCTCCGGCTGTTCTTTACAGCGCCAATTTTTCTGGGGGCATCCTGCGCCCCTTGCCGCCGCCAGGCGGTCTGTTGACAGCCTGACGCATATGACTCTATTTCTCTCCTCCGGGGCAGCAGCTTAGAGGTAGTACTCGAAGAAATTCCGGGCGATATCGATGGCATCGTTCTCCTGGGGGCCTTCCGCCGCGACAGTCACCCTGCTGCCCCGCTTGATGCCCATGCTGATCAGCCGCATCAACTGGCTGGTTCTGACCGTGCGTCCCTCCGCGGACACGGTGATATCCGTATCCTTGAATGCCTTGGCCTGCATGGCAAGCAGTCCGGCGCGGCGGGTGTGCAGTCCGGTTTCGTTCTTAACGGTGTAGGTAAACTCTTTCATAGCGAAGTGCTCCTTTCTGAAAAGCTGTGCCTATTATATCCAAACACTGCTCCATCTGCAAGAGACACTTCTCCGAAATCACAGCCCCCTGGTCAACCGGGTTTTGGCGTTTTACACAATTTTCATGTGAATAATTTGTGAATATTCACGAAGTGTTTCGCGCATTCCCGACCAATCAGTCCCGCAGCAGCCAGGCGAAGCCGTAGGGATACAGGGTGATGTCCCGGATCTGGTCGTAATGGGTGCCGTACATCAGCTCAGACCAGCTGCCGTCCCGCTCCACGCCGGCCTGGACGAACTCGCCGCTGAAGTTAAAGAGGCACACCAGCTCCCGGTCCTCCAGCTTCCGGCACAGGGCCAGCACATGGCTGCTGCCGCTGTCCTCCACCCACACGTCCGCCCGGCTGTCAAAGCAGGGCTCCTGGGCCCGCAGCATCTCCAGCCGCCGCAGGCCCTGGAACTGCTTGCCCTGCCGGGTCTCGCCGCCGGTGCGCAGGGCGGCCAGGTCCCACTGGAAATTCCCGCGGTGGATGTACCGGCTGTCGTCCCGCTTCTCCGGGTCGTCGTGGTATGTATAGTCGTTGAGCTGGCCGATCTCGTCGCCGCTGTAGATGACCGGGATGCCGCTCTGGGACAGCATCCATGCGTGGAGGGTCAGGTCGCAGGAGATGGCCCGCTCCAGCAGGAAGGGGTCCTGCTGGTAGACCGCCGCCTCCACGCCGCACAAGGACGCGGTGGTGCCGCACAGCCGCGCATCCCCCAGGCGGGGGTCGTCGTTGTACAGCTCGCCCCGGCTGAGGCTGCCCGGCCATTTGCCGGTAAAGTAGTCGTTGAGATACTTCTTGTGGGGGACCTCCCACTGGCCGAAGCGGCTGAGCAGCCAGGAATAATCCAGCCCCCAGCCGATGTCGTCATGGCAGCGGAGGTAGTTGAGGAAGGTAAACTCCTTGGGCAGGCTGCACACGGCCTCCATCTGCCGCCGCAGCAGGGACACGTCCCCGGTGGCCAGGGTGTGCCAGGTGGTGGCCATTGTCGTAACATTATAGAGCATATGGCACTCCGGCTTCTCCGTGGTGCCGAAGTAGGGCGCCACCTTCACCGGCTCCATGACCACCTCGCCCAGCAGCAGCACGCTGGGGCAGACGATCTCGCAGGCGATGTGCAGCATGCGGGAGAGGGTGTGGACCTGGGGCAGGTTGCGGCAGGAGGTGCCCAGCTCCTTCCAGATGTAGGGGGTGGCGTCCAGGCGGAGAACGTCGATGCCCCGGTTGGCCAGGTACAGCAGGTTTTCCGTCATGTCGTTGAAGACCATGCTGTTGGCATAGTTCAAATCCCACTGGTAGGGGTAGAAGTTGGTCATCACCACCTGCCTGCAGTCGTCCAGCCAGGTGAAGCTGCCCGGCGCGGTGGTGGGGAACACCTGGGGCACGGTCTTCTCAAACTCCCGGGGAATGTCCCAGCTGTCGTAGAAAAAGTAGCGGTCCCGGTAGCCCGGCTCGCCGGCACGGGCTTTTTTCGCCCAGATGTGGTCCTCGCTGGTGTGGTTGAGCACAAAGTCCAGACATACGCTCACGCCGGCCTCCCGGCAGGCGTCGGCCAGGTGCTCCAAATCCTCCATCGTGCCCAGCTCCGGCTGGACCCGGCGGAAATCGGACACCGCGTAGCCGCCGTCGCTGCGGCCCTTGGGGCTCTCCAGCAGGGGCATGAGGTGCAGGTAATTGACGCCGCACTCCTGGAGGTAGGGGAGCTTTTCCTTCACGCCCTTCAGGTTCCCGGCAAAGGTGTTGACGTAGAGCATCATCCCCAGCATATCCCGGCGGCGGTACCAATCGGGGTCCTCCTCCCGGCGGCGGTCCTGCTCCTGCAGGGCGGCCTTGCGCCCCTCCCAGCAGCGGCGGAGCATGGCGAGGAAGTAGTCGAAGGCCGTCTCGTCATCGTGGTACAGCTCGCAGTAGAGCCATTTCAGCTCGCCGCAGCGCCGCTCCAGACGGCGGTCAAAGTCGGTTTGGGCGGTCTCCGGCTCCGCCGGCGCGGTCTTCACCGCCCCTCCGGCTGCGAGAAGGGCAGCTCTCTTGGCAGTCGCTGCCTGTTTGATCGCTTTTTTCTCCGCCGCAGCCTGTTTGGCGGTCTTTTTGAGCCTTGCCATCACATGACGCCCCCTTCCAGTTCCGCCGCCGTGGGCATGGCGGGGATCGCCCCGCTGCGGGAGCAGGTCAGCGCCGCCGCCCGGTTGGCGTAGTGCAGGATCTCCTCCAGCTCACTGCGCTCCAGGCCCTCCAGGGGCTTCCGGCCCCGGCGGCAGAGGCGGCTGAGCACCGCGCCGAAAAAGGTATCCCCCGCGCCGTTGGTGTCGGCCACCTTCACCGGCACGCCGGGCACGGTAAAGCACTCGTCCCTCCAGCGGCAGAAGGACCCCGCGCCGCCCAGGGTCACCAGCACCAGGGAGATGCCCAGCTCCGTCAGCTTCCGGCTGCCCTCCTCCAGGTCCGTGCAGCCAGTGAGCAGGGGCAGCTCCTCCTCGGACAGCTTGATGATGTCCACCACCGGCAGGGGCAGAATCATCCACTCCACGGCGTCCCGCTCCGTGTTCCAGAGGGCCGGGCGGTAGTTGGGGTCATAGCTGACCAGCACGCCGTTTTTATGGGCGGCGCGGGCGGCGTGGATGGTGGCGCTGCGGGCGATGCCGCGGGTAAGGCTGACAGAGCCGAAGTGGAGGATCTTGCTGTCCTCAATGAGCGTCTCGTCCACCTCCTCGGGCATCAGGGCGCAGTCGGCCCCCCGGACAAACTGGAAGCTGCGCTCCCCGGCGCTGTCCACGGCGACAATGGCCATTGTGGTCGGATTGCTGCTGGTACACATGCGGGAGACATCCACACCGTTATCTGTCAGGACCTGGCGCAGATAGGCGCCGAAGCTGTCCTCCCCCACCTTGCCGATAAAGGCGGTTGGCACGCCCAGCCGGGAGGCGGCCACCGCCACGTTGGCGGGCGCGCCCCCGGGATTGGCGGCGAAGAGCGGGACCTGGGCCTCGTTCACCCCGAATTGGGTTAGATCGATCAGTACCTCGCCGATTGCGGTAATATCTGCCATGCTGTTAATACCTTCCTTTCCATCGCCAATCTTCCTTCGCGCCAGGGCGGCGGATTTTCAGCAGACCTTTTAAGATGACTTTTATCATATCAGACTTGGAGAGATTTGTCTAGCTTTTTAGATAAGACCCTGGGAAGATCCTTCCCTGACGAAAAAGAGCCCCGATCCAGGAAGAAATTTCAGCAGTTTTTTCACAATTCCTCTTGCAATTCGGTCGGGATTTTAGTATTATGCTAGACAGGAAACTTTGCTTTCTGAAAACGCAAATTGTAATGGAGGAAAACTTATGGCTCTGACCAACAACAAAGCCGTTCTGGCCTGGATCGATGAAATGGCAAAGATGACCCAGCCCGACAAGATCGTCTGGATCGACGGCTCCCAGGAACAGATTGAGGCTCTGCGCGCCGAAGCATGCTCCACCGGCGAGATGGAAAAGCTCAACCAGGAGAAGCTCCCCGACTGCTATCTGCACCGCACCGCCGTCAACGACGTGGCCCGCGTGGAGGACCGCACCTTCATCTGCTGCCGCAAGAAGGAAAATGCCGGTCCCACCAACAACTGGATGGACCCCCAGGAGATGTACGCAAAGCTGAACAAGCTCTATACCGGCGCCATGAAGGGCCGCACCATGTATGTCATCCCCTATTCCATGGGCGTTGTAGGTTCCCCCTTCGCCAAGTACGGCATTGAGCTGACCGACTCCATCTACGTGGTTCTCAACATGTGCATCATGACCCGCGTGGGCGCCGCCGTGGCCGAGAAGATCGGCGACGATTTCATCAAGGGCCTCCACGCCAAGGCGGACATCGACCCGGAGAACCGCTATATCGTCCACTTCCCCGAGGACAACACCATCATGAGCGTCAACTCCGGCTATGGCGGAAACGTGCTGCTGGGCAAGAAGTGCTTTGCCCTGCGCATCGCCTCCTACCTGGGCCACGAGCAGGGCTGGATGGCTGAACATATGCTGATTTTGGGCCTGCAGAACCCCGCCGGCGAGGTGCGCTATCTGGCCGCCGCCTTCCCCTCCGCCTGCGGCAAGACCAACCTGGCCATGCTCATTCCCCCTGAGGCATACCGGGAGAAGGGCTGGAAGGTCTGGTGCGTGGGCGACGACATCGCCTGGATCCGCGTGGGCGAGGACGGCCGCCTGTGGGCCATGAACCCGGAGTACGGCTTCTTCGGCGTGGCCCCCGGCACCAACGTCAAGTCCAACCCCAACGCCCTGGCCTCCACCCAGCAGGGCACCATCTTCACCAACGTGGTCCACAACCTGGACGACAACACCGTGTGGTGGGAGGGCCTGGACAAGAACCCGCCCACCAACGCCGTGGACTGGAAGGGCAACCCCTGGAACGGCCAGGAGAGCACCGAGAAGGGCGCCCATCCCAACAGCCGCTTCACCGCGCCCGCCAAGAACTGCCCCTGCATCTCCCCCGAGTTTGAGACCCCCCAGGGCGTGCCCCTGAGCGCCATCGTCTTCGGCGGCCGCCGGGCCAAGACCGCCCCCCTGGTCTACCAGTCCCGTGACTGGGAGCACGGCGTGTTCGTCGGCTCCATCATGGCCTCCGAGACCACTGCCGCCGCCGCCGGCGCGGTAGGCGTCGTGCGCCGGGATCCTATGGCCATGCTGCCCTTCTGCGGCTATCACATGGGCGACTACTGGCAGCACTGGCTGGACATGGGCGAGAAGGTGGGCGCTGACAAGCTGCCCAAGATCTTCAACGTCAACTGGTTCCGCACAGACGACGAGGGCCACTTCATCTGGCCCGGCTTCGGCGACAACATGCGGGTGCTGGAGTGGATCATGAAGCGGGCCTTTGACGAGGCTGACGCCGTGGAGACGGCCATTGGCTATCAGCCCAAGCCGGAGGATATCAACATGGAGGGCCTGGACATCAGCCGGGAGACGCTGGAGGGCCTGCTGAGCGTTGATAAGGCGCTGTGGAAGGAAGAGGCCCAGGGCATCCACGAGTTCTACGGCAAGTTCGGCGACAAGGTTCCCCAGGGGCTGCGCGATGAGCTGGCCAAGCTGGAAGAAAATCTGAAATAAGCGCATCGCGCGCTGGACGCCGCGGCTCCGGGAGGGGCTGCGGCGTCCTGTTTTTTGCGGATGCAGGCCATGATCCCCTTGCAATCACGCCCTGAAATCGGTTATAATAGACGCAGAAAGGAGGCGGTGCCCATGCCGGAGATGAGGCGGACTGTTAAGGACAGTGTGTTTACTTTTCTATTCAGGCAGCCGTTCTATACCCGCCTGCTGTATCTGGCGCTGCATCCGGAGGATGTGACCGTCACGGAGGAGGACTGTAAAATCATCACGCTGGAAAATGTGCTGATGACGGGGCTGTACAACGATCTGGGCATACAGGTGCGGGACCGTCTGATTTTTTTGATGGAGGCCCAGAGTACATTTTCCGTGAACATTGTCCTGCGGATGCTGCTGTATCTTGCGGAAACCTACATGGACTACGTCAAGCGGCACCGGCTGGACCTGTATGCCAGTCCGCCGGTATCCATCCCCAGGCCGGAGCTGTATATGGTCTATACAGGCGGCAGGAGCAGCGTGCCGGACACCCTGCATTTGTCGGATTTATTCATGGGACAGGGCGCTCCGGATACGCCGGACTGCCTCGATGTGCGGGTACGGGTCCTGCGGGACAGCGCCCAGGGGAATATTCTGGATCAGTATGTCCAGTTCTGCAAAATCCTGGACCAGCAGCGCTTATTGTACGGCCGGACAAAGCGGACCATCGAAGAGACCCTTCGGATTTGTATGGACCGGAACATCCTGGCGCCATTTCTGGCGTCACGGAAAAAGGAGGTTGTTGATATCATGAGTATGCTGTTCAGTCAGAAAGAGATCATGGAGATCCATGACTTCAATTTGGCCAAGGCGGCCAGACATGCAGGCCGGGAGGAAGGCCAGCAGGAGGGGATGCAGAAAGGGATGCAGAAAGGGATGCAGAAAGGGATGCAGAAGGGCGGAGAGCTGGAATTTTTGCGGATGGCCAATCTGTCCAAGGCCCTGGCCGAATCGGGCCGGGAACATGAGCTGGCAAAGGCGCTGATGGACCGGGCGCTGTACGAGAGATTGCTGAAGGAATTCGGTCTGTAACCGGGATTCACCATGTGATAGAGGAGATAAACGATATGCTACACACCATTGAAAACGACTTTCTGCGCATGACCATAGACGACGTGGGCGCGCAGATGATGTCCATTACCGCCGCCGACGGAACAGAGTACCTCTGGAACGGCGACAGCGCCTACTGGGGCGGCCGCGCCCCCAACCTGTTCCCCTACGTGGGCCGCCTGACGGACGACACCTACACCATTGACGGCCAGAGCTATGAGATGAAGCGCCACGGTTTTTCCCGCCGCATGGCCTTCGAGACCCAGAAGCAGGCCCCGGACAAGGTGGCCTTCCGCATCACCGCCACGGAGGAGACAAAGGCCGCCTATCCCTGGGAATTCGCCTTCTCCGTGGCCTATGAGCTGGACGGCGGCACGGTGTCCATCACCTACTGCGTGGAAAACCGGGACCGGCGGGACATGTATTTCGGCCTGGGCGCGCACCCCGGCTTCCGGGTCCCGCTGGAGGCCGGAAGGCGCTTTGAGGACTACCGCCTGACCTTTGGCCGCCCCTGCCGGCCCTGGCGGGTGGAGATGACCGACGCCTGCATGATCGGCGGACAGGAGACCCCCTATCCGCTGGTAAACGGCGTGGACATGCCCCTGCGCCACGACCTCTTTGACCGGGACGCGGTGATCCTCAAGAATATGGACCGCACAGTCACCCTGTCCGCCGGAGAGGGGACCCGGGGGCTCACCCTGTCCATCCCCCGCATGCGCTATCTGGGCGTCTGGCACACCCCCAAGAGCGACGCGCCCTTTGTCTGCCTGGAGCCCTGGGTCAGCCTGCCCTCCCGGCAGGATATTGTGGAGGATTTTTCCCAGCAGAACGACCTGGTCACCCTCTCGCCGGGGGAAATCTACCGGAACCGCTGGAGTATTTCGGTTTTCTGATTTTTTTGTGGAAAACACGTGACAGACGGCCCGCGCCGTGGTATGATACCCCTGACGGAGGCCTGTCCGCGCTCCGCCGGGGCCGGCGGCAGGCCTTTGAATTCGATGGAGGTACGATACCATGAACCGTTTTGGTGTTGAGGTAACTTTACAGCATTCCCCCAAGCTGGACCCGTCCTATATGCCCCTGTACCGCTTCAATCAGGCGTTCCTGAAGGACGCCCGGAAGCCCCTGGGCCTGGCAGTGGAGCGCTCCTGCGGCGAGATGGCGGTGTGTGAGACATTCATCCACGGCACGCCGGAGATGTGGGAGGCCGACTGCTACTATGTCAACCGGCTGGTGAAAACCATCCTGTGGATGAAGGGCGGATTCCGCATCTACGTCCGGGGCAGCGAGGAGATCTGCGATTACCTGCGCGGGGCCTACTGCGCCGGCGGCTGCCAGGAGTTTGACTGGGACTATATGGCCAACGTCTTTGAGCATCCCTTCGAGATCGTCTCCTGCGAGCAGCTGCCCGCGGCCAAGGACAGCCCCCAGGCCATTGGCCGCCACCTGGACGGCTGCCGCATCGGCTTTGACGCCGGCGGCAGCGACCGGAAGGTGTCCGCCGTGATCGACGGCGAGAGCGTGTTCTCCGAGGAGGTGGTCTGGTTCCCCAAGATCACCGCGGACCCGGATTACCACTACGAGGGCATCGTAGCCGCCCTCAAGTCCGCCGCGGAGCACATGCCCCGGGTGGACGCGGTGGGCGTCTCCTCCGCCGGCGTGTACATCAACAACCGGACCATGAACGCCTCCCTGTTCCTGGCGGTGCCCAAGGACCTCTTTGACGCCAAGGTGAAGGACATCTACATCCGGGCCATCACCGACACCTTCGGCGACGTGCCCTACGCCGTGGCCAACGACGGCGACGTGTCCGCCCTGGCCGGGGCCATGAGCCTGGGGGAGGACAATGTGCTGGGCATCGCCATGGGCACCAGCGAGGCCGTGGGCTACGTGGACGCCCAGGGCCGGATCACCGGCTGGCTCAACGAGCTGGCCTTCGTGCCCGTGGACGCCCAGGCGGACGCCATGCGGGACGAGTGGAGCGGCGATATCGGCTGCGGCGTGAAATACTTCTCCCAGGACGGCGTCATCAAGCTGGCCCCGCGGGCGGGCATTGCGCTGGATGAGGACCTGTCTCCCGCCGAAAAATTAAAGGTCGTGCAGAAGCTGATGGCCGAGGACGACCCACGGGCCGCGGACGTGTACAGCTCCATCGGCGTCTATCTGGCCCACGCGCTGGCCTTCTATTTCGACCTGTACCACTTCAAGCACGTGCTGCTGCTGGGCCGGGTCATGTCCGGCAAGGGCGGGGACCTGATCCTCTCCACCTGCAAGGCGGTCATGGCCGACGAGTACCCGGAGATCGCTGCCCGGATCAACCCCACTCTCCCGGATGAAAAATTCCGCCGGGTGGGCCAATCCGCCGCCGCCGCGTCCCTGCCGGAGATCGCCGGATAGCGCCCGCCCTATCCAGAAGCGCACACCGGCGCGTATCCCCATCATCAGGAGCCGGCCCGGACCAGGTCCGGGCCGGTTTTTTGGCCAAGGGCGCGGGGGCGGGCGGCTCAGTACCGGTTAAAGCAGGCGAAGACCTCCTGCAGCCGGGGCAGGGTCAGGCCCGCGGGGACGGTCCCGCCGCCGCAGACGGCCCCCAGGCCCTTGGCCTCCACCAGCCGCGCCAGGGCCGCCGCCACCTCCGCCACCGTTTTGCCCGCCAGATTCTCGCGGGCATAGCGGACCATATAGGCCAGGGCCTGGGTCTGGCCGGCGTCCACCAGCTGCTCCACATAGCGCAGGTCCAGCTCCCGGTCGCCCACGGAGAAGGCGGTTTTCCCAAACCGCTTGACCTTCAGCCGCTCCTGCCGGTACCCGTCGCCCCGGTAGTTCTTCCGGGTCTGGACAGCGCCGGACAGGTCCACGGTCCGCCCGCCGCCGGGCAGACGGAACCCCGGCGCGGACAGGGCGGGGACCGGCCGGCCCGCCAGGGCCGCCTTGGCCTGGGCGGTGATGTCCCTGGCGTGGTAGGCGTCCATCTGGAGCACCTGGTCGGCGATGTGGAAATAGGCCCCGCAGCTGCCCACCACCAGGATCAGGGACACCCCCGCCTGCCGCCACAGGTCCAGGGCCCGCTCCAGGAAGGGGGTGATGGGCTCCTGCTCCCTGGCGATCACCGCCTGCATCAGCTCGTCCCGGACCATGAAGTTGGTGGCGGAGGTGTCCTCGTCCATGAGCAGCAGCCGGCTGTCCGCCTCCAGGGCCTCGGCGATGTTGGCCGCCTGGGAGGTGCTGCCGCTGGCGTCCAGGGTGGAGAAGCGGGCGGTGTCCCGTCCGCTGGGCAGGTGGTTGATGAAGAGGGAGATGTCGGTGTCCGTCACCTTCCGGCCATCCTCCGCCCGGATCTTCACGGCGGTGGGGTCGGTGATGACGTACTCCCGGCCATCCCCGGCGATGTGGTCGTATACACCCCGCTCCAGGGCCTTCAGCAGGGTGGACTTGCCGTGGTAGCCGCCGCCGGCAATGAGGGTGATGCCCCGGCGGACGCCCATGCCCCGGACTGCGCCCCGGTGGGGCAGCGCCAACGTCACGGCCATGGCGTCGGGGGACCGGAAGGGCACCGCGCCGTCCATGGGCCGGTCGGAGACGCCGCTCTCCCTGGGCAGGACGGAGCCGTCCGCCACAAAGGCCGCCAGCTCCAGCCGCTCCAGCTCCTCCCGGATGAAGTGCCGGTCCTCCGCCAGGGCCATCACCTGGGACACCTCCCCCCTGGGTGTGCTGGCGCACAGCAGGCCCTGCTCCACGCAGACGGGGAGGAAGTCGAAGAGGATCTTCTCCAGCTCCCGTGCGTTGATGGTCCGCCCGTTGGCGGGGAAGCCCACCTCGAAGCGGAGGGTCACCGCCCCGGAGCGGACCTGGCAGTCCGTCCGCTCCAGCACCTCCTGTCCGGGGGCGGTGACGGAGAGGACCCCGCTCTTGCCGGAGCCCCTGGCCTGGCGGGAGAACCGCTCCGCCTGGCGGGCGAAGCGCCGGAGCAGGTAGTCCTCCAGGGCCGTGCGGTTCCAGGGCGTCTCCCAGCAGCCGGCGGGGAAGCCCGCCGTCCGCCGGTCCACGTCCACGCTGAGCTGGGACGGGGCGGCGAAGGGGTCCCCCTGGACGTGCTCGATGTGCAGGATATACTTTCCGAAGGACCAGCTGCCCGCCAGGGATTTATAGGCGGGGTAGCTCCTGCGGTCAATGGCGCGCAGGCTGGCGCGCAGCTCTTCTGACGATTTCATTATGTGGCCTCCCTTTCGTGCTGTGGCGTTTGCTTGTCAGCCTATTATACCCCCCGGCGCTCCTTTCCACAAGGGGATTCTTCTCCAGTCCATCAGGCGGAAAAAAGAGACTGTATAGTCTCTTTTCAACGGCGGAATGCTACCAAATGGTAACATTTTGCCGGGGTGATTTGCTTGACCTTTCGTAGGATACGTGATTTACGGGAAGACAGCGACAGAACACAGCGGGATATTGCGCAGTATTTAACGATGCGGCGGGAGGTCTACCGCCGCTATGAGTCCGGCGAGCGGGAAATTCCCGTGTGGGCGCTGATAAAGCTGGCCGACCTCTACAACACCAGCACAGACTATATCCTGGGCCGCACGGACCGCCGCGGCCCGGTCAAATAGACGCCATGAGGAAGCTGCTTCTGTTTTCTCTGCCCTTCGCCCTGGGGGCGCTGCTCTGCCGGTATCTCCTGCCGGGGCTCTGGCGTATAGCGGCGGTCATGGCCCTGCTGGCGGCGGGCGCGGCGGCCACCCGCTTTGTGCGGCGGCGGTACCGTAAGCCGGTGCGCATCGCCGCAGCCGGGCTTGCCCTGGGGATGCTGTGGTTCTCCGGGTATTCGGCGGTGTTCCTCTCCCCGGCGGAGGCCCTGGCGGGGACGGAGGGCACCGTGCGCATAGAGCTGCTGGACTACGCCGTGGAAACTGATGCCGGGGCCCGCTGCACGGTGCGGGTCCTGGACCAGGGCCTTCGCGGCAAGGCGGTCTACTACGGCAGCGCCAAGCTGCTGCGGTGGGAACCGGGGGACCGGGTGAGGACGGAGTCCGCCTTCTACAGCGCCAGCCAGCTGGCGGGCGGAGACAGCGCATATTTTCCCTCCCAGGGCATATTCGCCCGCCTGTACGGGGAGAAGGAGACGCTGATTACCGGCGGGCGCGCGGGCAGCCTGCGGTATCTGCCCCAGCGCCTGTCGCGGTCCCTGCGGGATACCGCCGCCGCCATCTATGCGCCGGAGGCCGCCGGCCTCATCACCGCCCTGCTGACCGGCCAGCGGGACGGCCTGGACATCCGGGACAGCAGCGATCTGTCCGAGGCGGGACTGATGCATATCACCGCCGTGTCGGGGCTCCACTGCGGCTTTCTCATCCTGGCGCTGGGGCTGCTGGTATGCCGGAGGCCCCGGCTGACGGCGGCGCTGGGATATCCGGCGCTGCTGCTGTACATGCTCATGACGGGGTGTACGCCCTCCGTGGTCCGGGCC
Organism: uncultured Oscillospiraceae bacterium; assembly: GCA_910578505.1. Classification (GTDB taxonomy): domain Bacteria; phylum Bacillota; class Clostridia; order Oscillospirales; family Oscillospiraceae; genus Pelethomonas. The sequence goes on from CAJTPV010000012.1 coordinate 59,201, forward strand.
TGCGTCATGGCGGGCTTCGCGCTGCTGGCCCCGCTGGCGGGCCGGGAGGCGGACCCGCTGACCAGCCTGTCCGGGGCGCTGCTGGCGATCCTGCTGGCCAACCCCTTTGCCATTGCGTCCGTCAGCCTGCAGCTGTCCTTTGCCGCGGTGGCGGGGCTTGTGCTGCTGTCGCCGGGGGTCTATGGAGCCATAGACAGATACCGGGGCCGCTTTGGCTGGGCGCCGCATCCGGTGTGGAAATTTGTCGTGGGCACGGCGTCGGCCAGCTGCGGCGTGATGGCGCTGACCGCGCCGCTGAACGCGCTGCACTTCGGCTCCCTGCCGCTGGTGTCGCCGCTGGCAAACCTGCTGGTGCTGTGGATGATGCCGGCGCTGTTCGTCTCCGCGCTGGCGGCGACGGCGCTGTGCGGCCCGTTTCCGGCCCTTGCGCCGGTGGCTGTTGTGCCGGAGTGTATGGCGAATTACGTGCTCCGGACGGCGGGGGCGCTGGCGAAGCTGCCGGGGCACAGCGTCTATTTTACCGGTCCGGCTGTGATCCTGTGGCTGCTGCTGGTGTACAGCATGCTGCTGGTCTGCCTGCTGTCAAAAGAGCGGCGGCGGAAATATATCGTGGCGGCTGTGTCCGCCGGGATCTGCCTGCTGGCGGCGAAAAGCCTGCCCCTGGCCGGGGGGAGCGGGGAGCTGACCGCCGTGGCCGTCAACGTGGGCCAGGGCGCGGCGACGCTGCTCCACGCCGGGGACTGCACGGTCCTGGTGGACTGCGGCAGTCTGGGCGGCGCGCAGAGGCCGGGGGAGGCGGTGGCCAGGGCCATGGATACCTACGGCTGGCGCGACCTGGACTATGTGGCGCTGACCCACTACCACGAGGACCACGCCGGCGGTCTTGCGGGGCTGCTGGCGCGGGTGGAGGTCGGGGAGCTGCTGCTCCCCCAACTGCCGGGCGGCGGCCAGGCGGAGCTGCAGGGCGAGGTGCTGGCCCTGGCGGCGGCGCACGGCATACCGGCGACCTGTATCGAGGAGCGGACCAGCCTGGCGCTGGGACCGGCCCGGCTGACCGTGTACCCGCCGGTGTCGGCGGGGGACGCCAATGAGGAGGGGCTGGCCTTCCTCTGCACCAGCGGGTATTTTGACCTGCTGATCACCGGCGACATGGCGGCGGAGACGGAGCGCAGGCTGCTGGACGCCTACCGCCTGCCGGACATCGAGGTGCTGCTGGTGGGGCACCACGGCAGCAAATACGCCACGAGCCGGGACTTGCTGGAGACGGTGAGGCCGGAGGTGGGCGTCATCAGCGTGGGCGCGGGCAACCGCTACGGCCACCCGGCGGCGGAGACCTTGGACAGGATGGCGCTGGCGGGCATGACGCTGTTCCGCACGGATGTCAACGGAAATATACGCATACAAGTCCATCAGAGGTGAGAGGGGGGGGGCCGGTATGGCATACCAGAAGAAGAAACCGGAGAATGTGGCCTACAAAAAGCTGCTGGCAGATTTGGCGGCGGATACCCTGGGCACGGCGTACATCTTTTATGGGGAGGAGAGCTATCTGCGGGAATACTACATTGCCGAGATACGAAAAAAGCTGGTCCCGGCGGGGTCCGAGCAGTTCAACTACCACAAGCTGGAGGGCAAGGGCCTGACGGCGCAGGCCGTGGCGGAGGCCGCGGAGGCCATGCCCATGATGGCCCAGCGGACCATGGTGCACGTGGTGGACTGGGATTTGTTCAAACTGAACGAGGAGCAGCGAAACGGCCTGATCGCCCTGCTGGAGGACTTCCCGCCCTACTGCTGCCTGGTGCTGGTGTACGACCAGCTGGAGTACAAGCCCAACAAGACCTATAAAAAGCTGTGGGCAGCCCTGAGTAAGCACGTTCAGGCGGTGCAGTTCGAGGAGCAGGACCAGGCGGCCATGCGCAACTGGGTGGCCCGCCGGTTCCGGGCCGCCGGCCACACCATCGACGTGCCCACGGCGGAGCACCTGCTCTTTACCTGCGGCAGTCTGATGAACGGCCTGATTCCGGAGATCGAGAAGATCAGCGCGTACGCCAGGCAGGAGCGCATCACCAAGGCGGATATCGACGCGGTGGCCGCGCCGGTGCTGGAGGCCCAGGTCTTCGACCTGACCCGCGCGGTGGCCAGGGGGGACTATGACCGGGCCTCGGAGCTGCTGGGCTCGCTGCTGAAGCTGCAGGAGGAGCCGGTGATGCTGCTGGCCCTGCTGGGCAAGGAGCTGCGGCGGCTGTATACGGCCCGGGTGGCCCTGGACACGGGCCGGGACAAGTTCTGGGTGATGGAGCAGTGGAACATCCGCTTTGAGTCCGTCGCCCGGCAGCTGCTGGACAACGCCCGGCGGGTGGACCAGCGCTGGTGCGCGGGCGCGGTGCGCCGGTGCTACGAGGCGGACGTGCGTATGAAGAGCGTCAACGGCGTCAGCGGCGCGGAGGAATTGAAGCTGCTGCTGATGGAGCTGGCCCAGGGGGCGTGAGAGATGCGGCGTGTCAGAGAAGTGATTGTGGTGGAGGGCCGGTACGACAAGAACGCCCTGCGGCAGGTGGTGGACGCCGCGGTGGTGGAGACCGGGGGCTTCGGCGTCTTCAGCGACCGGGAGCGGCTGGCGCTGCTGCGGCGGCTGGCGGCGGAGCGGGGATTGATCCTGCTGACCGACAGCGACGGCGCGGGGTTCGTCATCCGCAATTTTCTGAAGGGGGCCATTCCCAAGTCCCAGCTCAAGCAGGCGTATATCCCGGACGTGTACGGCAAGGAGCGGCGGAAGGCCGCCCCCGGCAAGGAGGGCAAGCTGGGCGTGGAGGGGATGCCGCCGGCGGTGCTGCTGGAGGCCCTGGAGCGGGCAGGGGCCACCTTCGACGGGGCGGAGGACCAAACGGAGCGGGATCCGGTGACCAAGGCGGACTTCTATGCGCTGGGCCTGACAGGGGGGCCGGACAGCGGGGCAAAACGGGCCGCTCTGCTGCAAAAGCTGGGCCTGCCGGAGCGCATGACGGCCAACGGGCTGCTGGAGGCCGTGAATATCCTGTATACCCGTGAGGAATTTATGGAGATGGCACATGACTGATCTGGAAAAAATCGCGCCGCTGTTTGCCGGCTGGGAGGAGACCATGATCTGGTCCTGCTTACAGGGGGTCATGGGGCGGGCGGTGTGGAATCAGGGCCGCACCGCCGCCGCGATTATCAGCGGTGATTTCAGCTTCCTGGCCGGGGAGCCGGACGAAACGGTGCTGCGCCGGGTGCCGGGGCCGCTGCTGGTACCGGGAAGCGGGGGCTGGTCCCGGTTGATCGAGCAGGTCCACGGGGACCGGGCGGTCCGGGAGACCCGGTATGCTATTTTGAAGGAGCCGGACGTCTTTGACCGGGAAAAGCTGGCCCGGTTTGCCGCGTCCCTGCCGGCGGGGTACGAGATGCGGGAGATTACGGAGGAGCTGGTGCCGGTTCTGCTGGCGGAGGTGTGGTCGAAGGACTTCTGCTCCGCCTTTGAAAGCCCGGCGGACTGCTGCCGCCGGGGGGTGGGCTATGTGGCCCTCCGGGACGGCGCGCCCGTGGCGGGGGCGGGGTCCTACTGCGTGTATGACGGCGGCGTCGAGATCGAAATCGACACACGGCCCGACCACCGCCGCCGGGGCCTGGCCACGGCCTGCGGCGCGCGGCTGATTCTGGCGTGCCTGGACCGGGGGCTCTATCCCAGCTGGGACGCCCACGACAAACGCAGTGTGGCCCTGGCGGAGAAGCTGGGGTATCACCGGGGCCAGCCCTACACCGTCTACTGGATCGGTCGGGAAAGCAGGTAGCATATCCCGCCCGTCCTCCGCATACGTTGTACTAAAACAACAGGGGAGGCGGTATATGTGAAGGTTTTCCTGCTGCGTAAACGGTATCTGGTGATCGGGCTCGGCATTCTGCTGGCGGCGGCGATGTTCCTGGCGGCGTGCCTGCCGGAGGTCCTGGCCTCCGCCGCTGCGGAGGAAGCGCTCCAGACGGTGGAGACGGAGGAGGTCCCGGCGGAAGATTTTTCCGCCTGAGCGGAAGGCGCACACCGGCCCCGGCGCTGAGAGCTTGCGTTGTCCCAGAAATGTGGTATACTAAAAAACAAAAACGCAACGAGGACACGCTATGAAACATTTGGTCGTGGGGATCCTGGCCCACGTGGACGCGGGAAAAACCACTTTATCGGAAGCGCTGCTCTATACCACCGGCTCCATCCGCACCCTGGGCCGCGTAGACCACCGGGACGCCTTTCTGGACACCAACGCCCTGGAGCGGGAGCGGGGGATCACCATATTCTCCAAGCAGGCCGCCTTTTCCCTGGGGGACGTCCGGGTCACGCTGCTGGACACCCCCGGACATGTGGACTTTTCCACCGAGATGGAGCGGACGCTGCAGGTGCTGGACTGCGCCATCCTGGTCATCAGCGGCGCAGACGGCGTGCAGACCCACACCCGCACCCTCTGGCGGCTGCTGGAGCGGCATAAGGTGCCGGTCTTTCTCTTTATCAACAAAATGGACCTGGCCGGCGCGGACCGGGACGCCCTCCTGCAGGCCCTCCAGAGCGGTCTGGACGAGGGCTGCCTGGACTGCGCCCTGGAGTCCTTCCAGGAGGACGCCGCCACCCTGGACGAGGACGCGCTGACGGAGTATCTGGACGCCGGCGCGCTGTCCCAACAGACCCTCTCCGCCCTCATCCAGGCCCGGAAGCTGTTCCCCTGCTGGTTCGGCTCAGCGCTGAAGCTGGAGGGCGTGGAGGAATTTTTGCAGGGCCTGGCGCGGTACAGCCCCCGGCCGGTCTATCCGGAGCAGTTTGGGGCCAGGGTATACAAGATCGGCCGGGACGCCCAGGGCAGCCGGCTCACCTACATGAAGATCACCGGCGGCGTGCTGCGGGTCAAGGACAGTCTTTCCATCGCGGACGGCGGGGAGGTCTTTACAGAGAAGGCGGAGCAGCTGCGGCTCTATTCCGGCGCGAAATTCCAGGCGGCGCCCGCCGCTGAGGCGGGCATGGTCTGCGCGGTCACAGGGCTGAGCCACACCCGCTCCGGCCAGAGCCTGGGCATAGCGTCCGACTTTATGCCGCCGGCCCTGGAGCCGGTGCTCAATTACCGCCTGCTGCTGCCGGAGGGCACGGACCCCCACGCCGTGTTGGACAAGCTGCTGGCGCTGGCGGAGGAGGACCCGCAGCTCCACATCCTCTGGAACGAGGGGCTGCAGGAGATCCGGCTGCAGCTGATGGGGCAGGTACAGCTGGAGGTGCTGCGGGAGATGATCGCCCGGCGCTTCGGCGTGCAGGCGGACTTCGCCCCCGGCGGGATCATCTACAAGGAGACCATCGCCGCCCCTGTGGAGGGCGTGGGGCACTATGAGCCGCTGCGCCACTACGCCGAGGTCCATCTCCTGCTGGAGCCGGGGAAGCCGGGCAGCGGCCTGCGCTTCGCCTCCGTCTGCGCCGAGGACCAGCTGGAGCGGAACTGGCAGCGGCTGATCCTGACCCATCTGGCGGAAAAGCGGCATGTGGGCGTACTGACCGGGTCCCCCGTCACGGACATGACAATCACCCTCACCGCGGGCCGCGCCCACCTCAAGCACACCGAGGGCGGCGATTTCCGGCAGGCCACCTACCGGGCGGTGCGCCAGGGGCTGATGGCGGCGGAGAGCGTGCTGCTGGAGCCCTGGTATGACTTCCAGCTGGAGATCCCCGGCCAGAGCCTGGGCCGGGCCATGAGCGACGTGCAGCAGATGGGCGGGCGGTTCACCCCGCCGGACGGGGCGGGGGACATGGTGCTGCTGACGGGCAGCGCGCCGGTGTCGGAGCTGGAGGGCTACTGGCAGACCGTGACCGCCTATACGCGGGGCAGGGGGCGGCTGAGCTGCACCCTGCGGGGCTATGAGCCGTGCCACAACGCGCAGGAGGTGATCGGGGCCATGGGCTACGAGCCGGAGCGGGACGTGGACAATCCCCCGGACTCGGTCTTCTGCGCCCACGGCGCGGGCTTTGTGGTGAAGTGGGACCAGGTCCCGGACCACGCCCATGTGTCCAGCGGCATCCATCTGGGGGGCATGGAGGAGGATATCCCGCCGCCTGCGGTACAGGCCCGTCCGCTCTATTCCGGCTCCAGGGAGGAGGAGGCGGCGCTGCAGGCGATCTTTGAGCGGACCTATGGGCAGGTCAAACGCAGGGAGTTCCAGCCCACGCCGAAAGCGCCCCCCGGCGGGACCCAGACCCGGACCGTGCCGCCCAGGGCCCTGGGGCCGGAGTACCTGCTGGTGGACGGGTACAACGTCATCTTTGCCTGGGACGAGCTGAAGAAGGCCGCCCAGGACAGCCTGGAGCGGGCCAGATATATGCTGATGGACATTCTGTGCAACTACCAGGGATTCAAAAAGAATGTGGTCATATTGGTGTTTGACGCCTACAAGGTCAAGGGGAATCCGGGTTCGGTGGAGCACTACCGCAATATCCACGTGGTGTATACCAAGGAGGCGGAGACGGCGGACGCCTACATCGAGCGGGCGACCTACGAGATTGCCAAGGACCACCGGGTGCGGGTGGCCACGTCCGACAATCTGGAGCAGCTGATCATTCTGGGGCACGGGGCGGTGCGGGTGTCGGCACGGGAGTTCCTGGAGGAGGTGGAGACGGTGGAGGGGCGCATTGCCCAGATCATCGAGCAGAACAACCTGCGGGGACGGCCCTTCCGCCAGCTCAGGCATCAGCTCAAGGAGAAGTAGAGCGGGGAACTTTTTTTGCCGGCGGGCCAATTTTATCTTTACAAATCCATCCGCCCGTGGTACCATGTGGACTAATCATAAAAAGTCCAAAATACAATAAAAAAGGAGAACATGAGCTATGGCCTACTACTACCCCGAACCGTCCCATACCTTCAGTGAGTACCTCCTTGTCCCCGGCTACACCTCCCCGGAGTGCGTCCCCAGCAACGTCTCCCTGCGCACCCCGCTGGTCAAATTCCGCAAGGGCCAGGAGGAGTGCCCCTTTTCCCTCAGTATTCCTATGGTTTCCGCCATCATGCAGTCCGTGTCCAACGACACCCTGGCCGTGGCGCTGGCCAAAGAGGGGGGGCTGTCCTTCATCTTCGGCTCCCAGTCCATTGAAAACGAGGCCGCGATGGTGGCGCGGGTCAAGAGCTATAAGGCCGGATTTGTTCCCAGCGACTCCAATCTCCCCCCCAGCGCCACCCTCCGGGACGTGCTGGAGCTGAAGGCCCGCAACGGCCACTCCACCGTGGCCATCACCGCCGACGGCACCAATCAGGGACGGCTGCTGGGCATTGTCACCAGCCGGGACTACCGGGTCAGCCGCATGGACCCGGACACCAAGGTCAGCGAGTTCATGACCCCCTTTGACCGCCTGGTCACCGCCCCGGAGGGCACCAGCCTGAAGGAGGCCAACGACATCATCTGGGAGCACAAGCTCAACTCCCTGCCCATCATCAGTCAGGACGGGCGGCTGCTGTACTTCGTCTTCCGCAAGGACTATGAGCAGCACAAGGAGAATCCCGGCGAGCTGCTGGACAGCCAGAAGCGGTATATGGTGGGCGCGGGCATCAACACCAAGGACTACGAGCAGCGGGTCCCCGCCCTCATCGACGCGGGGGCGGACGTGCTGTGCATCGACTCCTCCGAGGGCTACTCCTGCTGGCAGGAGCGGACGCTGAAGTTCATCCGGGACAAGTACGGCGACAGCGTGAAGGTAGGCGCGGGCAACGTGGTGGACAAGGACGGGTTTTTGTTCCTGGCAAAGGCCGGCGCGGACTTTGTGAAGGTGGGCATCGGCGGCGGCTCCATCTGCATCACCCGGGAGACCAAGGGCATTGGCCGCGGACAGGCCACCGCCCTCATTGAAGTGGCCGCAGCCAGGGACGAGTATTTCGCCCAGACCGGCGTGTACATCCCCATCTGCTCCGACGGCGGCATCGTCCACGACTACCACATGACCCTGGCTTTGGCCATGGGGGCGGACTTTTTGATGCTGGGCCGGTACTTCGCCCGGTTTGACGAGAGCCCCACCAACCGGGTGCTGGTCAACGGGCAGTATATGAAGGAGTACTGGGGCGAGGGCTCCAACCGGGCCCGGAACTGGCAGCGGTACGACTTGGGCGGCGGACGCGGTCTGGCCTTTGAGGAGGGCGTGGACTCCTACGTCACCTACGCCGGCCCGCTGAAGGACAACGTGGCCAAGAGCCTCTATAAGGTGAGGTCGACAATGTGCAACTGCGGGGTCATCTCGATCCCCGAGCTGCAGCAGAAGGCCCGGCTCACGCTGGTGTCCTCCACCTCCATTGTGGAGGGCGGGTATCACGACGTGCTGCTGAAGACCCACGGCACGTCCGCCCAGAATGGGTGAGATGCGGCATCTGAATATTTTGCGGGCAGTCACCAGGGATGGTGGCTGCCCGCCTGCATTTGCTATTGCTGATCCACATGTTTGATTGTAAGCCGCTGGTAGGTTTTCAGGGCCTGTTCCTGTGTGATTTCCGCATCATCGGTAAAGAAAACAGCGCTTTGCTCTGAGCTGTCGATTTTGGTGAGGAATGCATACCACCCTTCGTTTGACCGGCAAAAGTAGAAGGCAGGGTCTTCCGCTGCATCGGTTTCTAAAATTGTATATTCCTCCGTATTGAGAAAATCCTCCTCCCACTGCGCAAAGCCCTCCTCAGGGATAAACCATCCCCCCAACAGCACTTCGTCATCCTGCTTGACAAGAATAACCTCCTCATCTTCATCAAAGTCCAAAGCCCAATTGCGCCCCGCGGTATTCAACCGTACTTTTATCTGCTCGTCATGATCCCCCACTGTGAACTGCTGGCTTTCAAATCCGGCAAGCTGCCAGCGCACATGGTCGTATTTCCCTCCGCCCCTTGCCACCCAACTGATTGTCATTAGCAGAATCGACATGATCACGACTAACTTTAGATCACGAGTTCTTCTCTTTATAGGCAGTTTCATAGGCTCCCTCCCAATATTTCTGGCTCTTCGGTAGAATGTGTGGGTGGCAGATTTGCTGAAAATCAGCCATAGCAATGGTTTTCAGGCATTTGGAGTGGTACACAAAAAAGGGCTGAAAATAGCACCGTGTCACAAGCCAGTCAAGGCACCGGCTTTGCCTCGCCTGCGGCGGCCTTGACAGCCTTGCGCCACAGTGCTTGCAGGTAGTCAAGAGGGGCTTGCGCCCCTCTCTGGCAGATGCTGCCCATATCTGATTTTCCTACCCACACATTCTACCGAAGCCTCATATTTCTTTTGATAAAGCCCCGTTTCGCCATCTTGACAAAGCGTGGGCCGGTGCGTATAATAAAAACAGGAGGGGCGCTGCTGCATGGCGGTCAGCCCGAATTCTCAGCTAATATCAGTTAGCCGCACGGGGACCAGCCGGGCGGTACGTTTATTATACAGCAATATGTCATATCTTGTCAATTGCTGCTCAAATCAACGGCAAAACCGGGATTCGGAACACCGAACCCCGGTTTTGTTTACTTTCCCCTGCGCTTCCTGCCGTAGAACCAACCCAACAGCCCCAGCGTGACCGCCGCCACGCTGCCTACCAGGAAGTACGGCACGCGGGCGGCGGAGGGCATGACCGGCGTCCGGGGCGCGGTCAGCTCCCCGGAGGCGATCAGGTCATCAGCCTTTGGGACGCCGGTGGACATGACGCTATCCCCTGTGGGATTGTCCAGATTAATCCAGAAATTCCGGGACCCGAACAGGTACCCCACAAATCCCCAGCAGACGCCGTTGGGGTCGGTGTAGACCTGGGTAATATAGCTTTTTTCCTCCCCTGAACCGGTGAGCCGCTCCACGACATCCGCATCGCATTTCATCCTAAAGCTGGGCTCCGGCGCATTGGGGTACGCCCAACAGATGAGCTCCCCGGTATCCCCGGAGAAATCCGCAAATTCTCCGCTGTAGTCCCGGAATTGGCTCCCATACTCCTCCTCAAAGGAGATGTAGTCATAGACCAGATACAGCTCCGACATAGGGACCCAGCCATCAATAGCCCCCTCGTCCCCCCAGACTGTCACACAGCCCCAGTCCTGGTACTGCCAGTAAACGGGCAGCGTGAAGCCGTTTTCATACTGCGCCGCCACCGTGCTGCCGCCGGGCGCGTTCCACAGGGTGACGAAGCCCTCCGGGCCGTTGGCGTAGTAGGAGCGGCCTATATACGTGCATTCGTCGGCGTGCTTCCAGTAAAAGTTGTTGTCCGGCTCCCAGAGCACGTCCGCATAGGCGGCGGGCGTTAGGGCGAGCAACAGCATGACCGCCAGCAGACAGGTCAAAAGGCGTTTCATGGCATGTCCTCACTTTCTCTTCCAAAATTTCCGCAGTAAAACGACAGTCACAATGACAACCGCGATGACCAGCGCAAGCGGAGGCCATCCCCTGACACCGTGCAGCAGCAGTTCTCCCGGACCGGGGGCAATCACGTCGGCATACGCGGCGGTGGTGAGGCCGCATACGGCGGCAAGCGTGCAGAACAAAGTACAAAATCTCTTCATTTTCATTCCAATCATTCCCCTTTTCTAAAACAGATTGACGATACAGCCCGCGCTGTAGGAAAACAGATTGATGAGCAGTGCGAATACAAACGGTCTTTTTACCTGTTCGGAATACGTTCTGTAGCACCACCACTCCACCAACACTGCCGCGCTTTCCAGCGCCGCCGTCACCAGCAGGGGATTCCACCCCAGCAGCCACACCGCCGTATGGTACAGCAGCACCACCGGCGGGTTGGTCAGGCAGTTGACCAGGGCCACCAGCGCCAGCTCCCGCCGCCCCCGCAGTCCCCAGGCCAGGGCGAAGCCCTCCTCCAGAACCAGCGTCAGCACCAGGGATACCCCTAGCACTGCAAGCATGGCTTCGCCTCCTTCCCTAATCCGAACCACAGTATCACCAGCGACAGCAGCGCGGCGCATGCATACGCCGCCGGGCCGGTCAGCAGACTGGGCCAGCCCAGATAGGCGGGCAGGTATCCCAGAAACAGGGCGAAGGTCAGCAGTCCGAACGCGAAGCCCTTCGCCCCCGGCAGGGCCCGCGCCGCCGCCCAGAGGGTGACGGGCATGGTCATGTTGAACAGGAACACCGCCAGTGTTCCCGGCAAGGGCAGCGCGGAGGCCAGATACAGCGCCGCCGCCAGTCCCAGGGAGGCATTTGACGCCCGCCGGGGGCCCAGGCGGTCCATCAAAAAGCCCCCTGCCGTCTTGCCCAGCGCCAGGGCCAGCGTGAGGACTAGGACCCACTGACTTTTCCACGAGAAGGACTGGTTCATGCCCATATAGGACCGCAGGACCACCACCAGGAACAGCGGCAGGAGCACGCCATACCCCTGGGGCGCGGCCAGGTCCGGCGTCGCGTTGCCGGAGCGGAGGGTCCTGTCCGTTTTCGGGCAGTGCCAGAAGATCAGCGCCGCCATCAGCAGCGGGCCCAGGGGGGCCAGCCCCAGCCAGGGCCCGGCGCTTTGGCCCCAGATGGTCCCGATGTACAGCCCCACCGCCCCCGGCGAGATGAACACGCCCAGGGCGGCGGCGCGTTCCCGGCTGGCGTTCAGCACGTCGATGCCGCCGCCCAGGTGGAACAGCGCGTTGCCAACTCCCGCCGTCACCGCCGTCAGCAGCGGCACCGGGGAGAGGCAGGCCAGGGCCGTGAGGACGCAGCCGGCGGCGGCGGTCAGGCCGTTGCGGTTCCACCGGTCCGCCAGCAGGCCCAGAGGCATCTGCAGGGCGAAGGCGCAGAAGTTGTACAGCAGCAGGCACAGCATCCACTGGGGACTGCCGGAGAGGGTGCGGAAGAGCAGGAACGCGCAGCTCAGGTCCACCCAGAAATGGGCCGCGCTGTATATGGCCAGGGAGCGTTTGGTCATCGTCTATCACCTCTTACTCTCTTAGACGCAGAGTGTGGGGAAAATGTGCCGCCGTTTGGTAATCCTCTCCCAGAAACACGGCCACATGCGTCTTGCAATGTTCAGACCGGCATGGTATAATCCTGATAACCGAAAAAATATCGGGAGGAATCAACCATGCCGGAACGGGAAAAGGAAAAGTATGCATACACGCAAAACCGGGAGCTGAGCTGGCTCCGCTTCAACCGGAGAGTGCTGGAGGAGGCCGGGGACGAGAGCGTCCCCCTGCTGGAGCGGCTGAAATTCATCTCCATCTTCACCAGCAATCTGGACGAATTTTTCATGGTCCGCGTTGGCAATCTCTTTGACATGAGTCTGGTTTCGCCGGACGACATCGACAATAAAACCGGCGCGACCCCCATGCAGCAGCTGGAGGAGGTCTACAACGTCATTCCCGGCCTCATCGAGATCAAAAACCGGCTGTACACCGACGTAGCCGCGCTGCTGCGCCAGCAGGGAATCTGCGATCTGGCGGCGGACGAGCTGACGGCGGAGGAAAAGCGCTATGCCGGCACCTACTATAAGGCCCGCATCCTGCCGGTGCTGTCCCCCCAGATCGTGGACAGCCACCACCCCTTCCCCCATCTGGCCAACAAGGCCCTCTATGTGGCCGCGCTGCTGCGCAGCAAAAAGGGCAGCGCCTCCCTGGGCCTTGTCCCGGTCCCGGCCAGCCTCCCCCCGTTTCTGAATATGCCCAACGACCCAGGCCGCTTTATCCGGATGGAGACCATTGTCCAGCAGCAGGCCCCGGCCCTCTTCGGCGGCTACAAGCTGGAGGACACCTGCATCCTCTGCGCCACCCGGAACGCAGATCTGAGCTTTGACAGCGAGCTGCTGGAGGACTCCGGGGAGGACCTGCGCAGCCAGATGAGCAAGCTGCTGAAGAAGCGGGCCAGCCTGTCCGTGGTGCGGCTGGAGCTGGACCGGAAGCCGGGAGCGGAGTTCATGAAGCTGCTGAAAAACCGCATCCGGGTGGAGAACCGGCAGATTTATATCGATCAGGCCCCCCTGGATATGAAATACGTCTACGACCTGGTCAAGACCCTGCCGGCGGAGAAGGCGGCGGCCCTGTCCTTCACACCCTACGCCCCCCGGTGGCCGGAGGACCTGGACCGGAAGGCCAGCATCATCGAGCAGATCCGCCGCAAGGACCGGCTGCTGTTCTTCCCCTTCGACGGCGTGGACCCCTTCCTGCGCATGCTCAGCGAGGCGGCGGAGCGGCCCGACGTCATCTCCATCCGCATCACCATCTACCGCCTGGCCACCTCCTCCAAGATTGCCCACATCCTCTGCAAGGCGGCGGAAAACGGCAAGGAGGTCACGGTGCTCATGGAGCTGCGGGCCCGGTTCGACGAGGCCAACAACATCTCCTGGTCCCGCCTGCTGGAGGACTCCGGCTGTCAGGTCATCTACGGCGTGGAGGACTATAAGTGCCACAGCAAGATCTGTCTGATCACCATGCGCCGGGGCGACAGGCTCAGCTATATCACCCAGATCGGCACCGGAAACTATAACGAGCGCACCAACACCATGTACACGGATCTAAGCCTGATGACCGCCAACGAGAACATCGGCCTGGACGGCACGGTCTTCTTCCAGAACATGCTGGTGGGCAATCTGGACGGCGAGTATGCGCATCTCTATGTCGCTCCCGTGAGCCTGAAGGCCAAGCTGCTGAGGATGATGGACGGAGAGATCGCCAAGGGGCAGGAGGGCTATATCTGCATCAAGGCCAACGCCATTACGGAGCGGGAGGTCATGGATAAGCTCTCGGAGGCGTCCCGCGCCGGGGTGCAGATCCAGCTGATCCTGCGGGGCATCTGCTGCCTGCGTCCGGGGATTGCCGCCCGGACGGAAAATATCCATGTGACCAGCATCGTGGGCCGCTATCTGGAGCACGGGCGCATCTACTGCTTTGGCCGGGGAAAAAGCGCGCAGATGTTCATCGCGTCCGCCGATATGATGACCCGGAACCTGAACCGCCGGGTGGAGATCATGTGCCCCGTCTACGACCCGGAGGTCCGGGAGCAGCTGCTGTGGATCCTCCACACCCAGCTGGGGGACAATGTGAAGGCCAGCTCCCTGCTGCCGGACGGCTCCTACTGCCGGAAGGTCAACACCCTGGCCCCCTGCAACAGCCAGGAGGTGTTTATGGAGAAGACCATCCACAAGCCCTACGCCACCAAGGAGCCGGAACGCCCCAAGCGGGGCCTGCACCGGCTGTTCGGCGGCCTCCAGAAGAAAAAGCGGCCCGACCAGCAGAAGGGGAACGCATAAAAAGCACAGAGAACGCCGCCGCATGCACATGCGGCGGCGTTCTGGCTGTCCTATGCGGGGAGTCAGTCGTCGGCCTCCATTTCCATCTCCAGGATCGTTCCGTCGGCGGCGTTGATCTCAAACTTGTACTCCATCCCGTTGTACTTGATCTCGATCTCATAGATCAGACGCCCGTCGTCCCGGTCCAGGGTCAGCTTGGTCATATGCTTGGCGGTGGCTCCGGGGACCTTCGCCAGAGCGATCTCCTGGGCCTTGTCCTGGGAGATGGTCCCGGTCACAGCGGCGTCGGGCGGGGTGAAGGACTCCGCGTCATAGTCCACCTCCAGAATCAGGCCGGACACGGCGTCGATCTCGTAGTCGTACTCCTTGTAATCGCTGGTGTAAAACTCGATCTCATACACCTGCCGTCCGTCGTCCCGGTCCAGCTTCTGCTTGACAAAGGTGACCTGGTCCGCCGTCAGCTTCGCATGGTTCAGGGCGGTGGTTTTTGCGGCCTCCAGCGTAATCAGGCCCGGCTTGGCGCCCGGCGCTGTTCCGCCGGAAAAGCTGTCCGCGTCGGTGACCTGGTTCCCGCCGGAGGGGCTGGACAGGGTGACGGTCTGGGTCTTGCCGTCCCAGGCCACGCTCTTGCCCATCAGCCCGCCGATGGCCCGCAGGGGCAGGTAGGTGGAGCCGTTATACAGCATGGGATAGACCCGGCTGCCGGCGGCGTCCTTGAAGACCTGAGCGGCGCCGTCAACGACAATGGTAAAATCGCTGTGGATATCCACGGAGATATTTTTCACCTTGGCCGCGGCGTCCGGCGTGCCAACGGTTGCGGCAGTGGTACGGGTCCCGGAGAGGGTGACGGTCTTGGTGGCCTGGTTCCAGTCCACATTCTTCCCCATGACCTCGCCGATGGCCCGCACCGGCAGATAGGTGGTGCCGCCGCAGAGGATGGGGTGGACCTCCTGGCCCTGGGCGTTATAAAAGGTCTGCTCCGCGCCGTCGATGATAATGGTCATATCCGGACGGAGCTGGGCAGAGGTGGCGGCGGAGGCGTTCGCAGCCAATGCGAGCAGAAGCCCGGCGCAGAGGACCAGGGGCAGCCAGATGCGCTTGGCGGACATTGTTTTTTGCAGCATATCGTTGATCTCCTTTACTCTGATTTACCGCCATTATACCAAATCCCCCGGCAGGATTGCAAGGGGGCAAAAACAGATAATGTTAAGAGTTTGTAAAGTTTTTTCGGCCTGAGCGGACGGCGCCGCGCCATCCGCTCAGGTCCGAAGTTTCTCCTCACAGGATCAGCAAAAGCCCCAGGGCAATCAGCATCTCCTCATCCTCCCCGTCCTTGAACAGAAGGATCAGGATCAAGATCAGCAGCAGGTCGCCGGTATCCACGCGCTCCAGGATATGCTCCAGATTCAGCTGGCGCAGAATGCCGGACAGGATACCGCCCGGCTTACCGTTCGGGCCGCCCGGCGGCGGACCTCCCGGCGGAGGCGGGCCGCCATATCCGGAGCCGTTTCCATAGTGGGGGCCGCCGCCGCGGTGGAACGGGTCATAGCCGCCGTTGTCCGGCGGCGGTGGAGGAGGCGGCGGAGGCGGCGGGTCCGGAACCGGGATCCGTTGGTACTGGCCGCTGTCGCCGCGTATATAGCGGTTATACATATGTATCCCCCAAGTTCCTGAACAGTTTTTTCCCCACATGGATCAGCCGCGCGGCCTTCACCGCCCGCTCCACCTTATCCCGCCGCTCCGGTTTCAGGAAGGGGCGCAGGGCGTAGAGCAGCTGCAGCCGCTCGTCATTGCCGCCATTCCCGGTGAGCTCGCCTGCCAGGGGCAGCAGCTTCTGCAGCAGCTTGGGGTCGATCTGGCCCAGCAGGTCCCCCAGTCCGGACAGCCCGCTCAGATCGGGAATGGGCCCGCCCCCGCCGGGCGGCGGACTCTCTCCGCCGCCGTCGGGAGGGGGGGCGTCCCCGCCGGAGTTCTCCTGGCCGCCCAGATTCAGGGACTGGGCAAGATTGGCTACCTGCGCCAGCGCGTCGGGGTTGGACAGGATGGCGTTCAGTTTTTCCTCAAATTCTCCCATACGCAGCCCCTTCCCCCGCCTGGCGGGCGTTTTGCGCGGACTACCCCTGCGCCGCGCTTATTTCTGGTTGATTGTCCCGCTCAGCCGCTGCAGCAGCTCCGCTCCGCCGGGACTGCGGACGATATTCTGGATCAGCTGGCTGAGCTGGGACGTGTCGCCCTTGGCCGCATCCGCCGCAATTTTTTTCAGCGACGCCTGGTCCTGTCCCTGGGAAATCATGCCGGCAAGGGCCTGGGCGTCGGGAGATTTCGCCACCTGCTCCAGCGTCTTTTTGTCGCTGAGCAGCCGCTGGAGCTTATCCTGATTGGCCTTCATGCTGTGCCCTCCTTTTGCTTTGTCCTTCCAGTATATGAGGCCGGGCGGATAAATGTGAATCAATCTCAGGGGGAAATGAAAAATCTCCGGAGGAATTTTGCCCCCGGAAAAGGTTTTGTTTTTTGCACAAATTTGTGGAAAACGGCCCGTGAAAAGGCGTGAAAATTTATGATAAAATAGTTCCAAACCTGAAAGGAGACGTTTTGTCATGAAAAAGATCGCGGCGGCTCCACGCCTGAAAACCTGTCGGGCCTTTTATGCCTGCGTCATCCCCTCTGTCCTGGCCTTTGCCCTGTCCGGCGTCTATACCATCGTGGACGGCTTCTTTGTGGGACGCAGCGTGGGCGACATCGGCCTGTCCACCATCAACATCGCCTATCCGGTGGTGTCGCTGCTGCAGGCTCTGGGTACCGGCATCGGCATGGGCGGGGCTGTCATGTACACGCTGCTGTTGTTGTTCCTGCCCCGAGTCGCGGGCATGGAGCAGGCCGGCGTATGGTGGAGCATGCCGCTGGCGCAGATGTTGACCGCTGCGGCTGCCGTTGTGCTGAAAATCCGGACGGACAGGGGCCTTGCTCCCGGCTATACGGAGCCGCAGAAGGGATGACCGTATTGATTGAGAATGTCCGGACGGCGGTCTTGCCGGAATCGGGCCGGTATGATATAATGCACGCAGTCCCGCGCCCAGCGCGGAGAAACGGGAGGTAGATGGCAATGGGTCTGGAAAAGGCAAGCGGACTGACAGTGGGCAGGGGGACGCCGGGCCCCCGGAATCTGATCTCAGACGTCCCCGGCGTCACCGTAGGCCACGTCACCATCCAGGACGGCGCCGGTGTCAACACCGGCGTCACCGCGGTCCTGCCCCACGGCGGGAATCTGTTCCGGGACAAGGTCCTGGCGGCGTCCGTGGTCATCAACGGCTTCGGCAAGACCATCGGACTGGTGCAGGTGGAGGAGCTGGGCACCATTGAGACGCCCATCCTGCTGACCAACACCCTCAGCGTGGGGACCGCGGCCACGGCGCTGGTCAAGTATATGCTGGCCCAGAATGCGGACATTGGCCGCACAACGGGCACGGTCAACCCGCTGGTGTGCGAGTGCAACGACGGCTTTCTCAACGACATCCGGGGCCTCCACGTGCGGGAGGAGCATATTTTCCAGGCCATTGCCGCCGCCGGGCCGGACTTCGCCGAGGGCGCGGTGGGCGCGGGGACCGGGATGAGCTGCCTGGGCTTCAAGGGCGGCGTCGGCTCCGCCAGCCGGACGGCGGCGCTGGAGGGGCGAACGTACACCGTCGGCGCGCTGGTGCTGAGCAACTTCGGCGGGCCGGGGCGGCTGATGATTGATGGCCGCCAGGTGGGCCGGGAGGTCCAGGGCCGCGCCGGCGGCTCCGGGGACAAGGGCTCCATTATCATGCTCCTGGCCACGGACATCCCCCTCAGCGAGCGGCAGCTGAAGCGGCTCTGCCGCCGGGCCGGGGCCGGTCTGGCCCGAACCGGGTCCTATTACGGCAGCGGCAGCGGTGATATTGCCATTGCCTTCACCACCGCCAACCGGGTCCCCCACGACAGCCCCAGGGCCTTTGTGGAGATGCAGATGATGTCCGACGACCACATCGACCCTGTTCTGGCCCTCAGTGCCGAGGCGGTGGAGGAGGCCATTGTCAGCTCCCTCTACCACGCCGGGACCACAACGGGCCTGGACGGTCGAATCCGGCGGAGCCTGCGGGAGTTTTTGTAGAAGGAGCCGCTTAGAAAGAAATTTTTCATTTTTGAAAAAAAGCCCTTGACAAATTGCGGAAAATGGATATAATAGAATCGTTCGTCAGGAACAAAGCGGGATTGTGTAAAGGTAGCACAGCGGACTCTGACTCCGTATGTGAGGGTTCGAATCCTTCTCCCGCTGCCAGAGGAAATCCCTGAACCATTTGCGTTCAGGGATTTTTCTTACCCTATATCTCAACGTGCCTGGATTGGCGAGAGAATTTCCTTGAATAATTCAAAATTTCCCGTTTCATTGCTGAATAATGACACCCGAAAGGGCCCGCAGCAATTCGCTGCGGGCCCCTTTTTGTTACCCTTTTTCCACCCCATCATCTACTGCTTTGCTAACATCTGCAGTAATATATGAGGCATCGGTAGAATGAGTGGGCGGGTCAACGGCCCGGGAGAGCGGGATGAAGATTAGAGCAGGAGAGCATAACCATAGCGAGAAGGTTATCCACGTTGCGAAAGCCAAAAGCAGTACGGATGATGAGTTTGATCTTGTTGTTGATGGCCTCGGAGCGGGCATTAGAAAGCCTGAATGTAGCGGCAGCAACAATGGCATCAAAGTGGCGTTTGATTTTCATACGCAGTTGGCGGAACACGGGGATCCTGCATCGCTGGGCCCAGGCCATCCACTTGGTGAGCGCAGCGGCGATGTCATCAGGTCCGGCCTTGAGAGCCAGACGAATATCCTCTTTGAGCAGGTAGGCACG
>CAJTPV010000013.1 GCA_910578505.1 uncultured Oscillospiraceae bacterium
GACGGCTGCACCCAGTACTGGAACCAGAACCGTGTCCTGGTCCACTATGACGACGGCGATGCCGTATACGCGATCTCCTTCTCCAACAAGAACAACGGCATGGGCAACGACAACGGCCTTGCCAGACAGATCTGGAAGGACAGCCAGCCCTCCTGGACCGGTTCCGCTGCCAACGTCCTGGGCTATGCCGAGTACGTTGCAGGGCTGAAGGCCTACGGCACCTATTCTCACGATAAGAGCGCCGACGAGATTGCACGGGTCGTGAATGCGCTGAATGCGCTGACCAACCTGAGCAGCGCTCAGCAGACCAAGCGCGACGAGATCCTCGCTGCTCTGAGCGGCGGCGTGACCCCCACTCCCACCTTCGCTGTCACTGTGACCGTGGCTGGCGTGGACGGCGTTGCCCCCGCTGACGTCATTGCCTGGGATGCCGCCGACCTGACGGCTGTTCCCGAGAACACCACCGTCACCTTTACCCCTGTCGCTGGCGCCAACTACAATATCGACAGCGTCACCGCCAACGGTGTCAACGTGGCGCCCGAGGCCGATGGTTCCTACAAGGTTGCTGTCACTGCTGTTACCAGCGTTGTCGTCAACGTCAGCGAGAAGACCGCCACCGTGAAAGTCAACGTCAATGGCCTCCGCGTAGACCAGACGACCAGCGCAAGAACCCCCTTCAGCTTTGACGCCGCAGTCAAGGACGGCGAGTTCACCACACGGGATATCGCCTTCTTGGAGGGTATGGACGCCGAGGCGTGGGTTCCTGTTGCGATGTGGAACGAGGACGGCACCATCCTGGGTGTGAAGACCATTCAGGACGGTAAAGAGTTCTGGACAGTGAAGGGTATCCCTGCTGGAACAAGTGAGCTCAACCTCACAGTTATTTATGCTACACAGGAAGAAATGAAGGACCTGCCTCCTGTTATGCCTCCCGTACCTGTGAGCCGGTTGGCCCGCGCCGCCGCAGGAACCACCCCTGTGTATATCAAGACTTGGCTGCAGAATGGTAAGACCCCTGGCAGTCATACTGTGACAAATCCTGTTGATGGTGTGGAAGTAACGGCGAAATATGAGTTCGCTTCTCAGCTCAAGCAGGAAGACGGATACACCCTCTGGTACATTCTGGTTGTTATCAATCAGGGCGGGGTCAGCAAGGACACGATCATCAATATGGGTATCACCTTTGGCACTAAGACTGAAGATCCCGACCCCGGCGACCTGACCCAGGCCAAGGCCAATGCCAACAAGGCTGTTGACGAGTACAAGGCCACTGAGATTGCCGGCCTGACCGGCGAGAAGGCCACCGCCGCTCAGGGCGCTAAGGACGCCGCCAAGGCTGCTATCGAGGCCGCTACAACGCAGGCTGAGATTGACAAGGCTGTCGCTGATTATAAGGCTGCCATTGACGAGCTGGTTGCCGCGACAGGCGAACTGACGGTTAAGGCTACGGATGATAAGACAAAGGTCCTTGAAAAGTATCCGTTTGAGTTCCAGACAATCACTGGCATTGACAAGTCCGCTGACGGGAAGACCTTCACCGTCAACGGTACGGCCAAGTATGTTGAGACTTGGAACCAGTGGAGTGCTGGTGCGAGTGGCTACTTTGTTGCGCTGGATATCACCCATTCCGAACTGAGTGCAAGCCAGATCGGCATTGTTGGTTCCGACGGCGGCATCAAGTGGCTGGGCACTGGCGGCGATTCCACCCTGGTCTGGAAGATCACACCAACTGCGGACCAGAAAGGGAACAAGTTTACCGTCAAGGCCGGCGATGAGACCTACACCATCGACCTGTCCGGTGTAAAGCTGGGCGAGGACGAGAAGACTTTGAGCGTTGAAGCTATTGCCGCTACCGATGTACTGTTAGAGAATGCGGGGAATAAGACTGAGAACACAAAGGCTTATGACCTGCAGGAAAACATCAGCTTTGATACTGTCAGTGCTGGGACCATTGCAGTCAACGGCACGTCCAAGTATTATACTTCAGATAAAACCTACTGGACCACCGGTTTCTGGGGGAATGATAACACATATTATAGTGGCTTCTATATCGCCCTCAAGCTGACTTATCCCGGCGCTACAGAGTATGGAGACATCAAGTTCATTAGCGTGGATGGTGATGATCCGAAGATTGACGCCACCAAGGGGTGGAAGAAACTGGGTACAGACGGTATCCTGATTTGGAAGCTGACTGTGGGCAACAATGGTAAGGTCACCAAAAACATTACTGTTCAGGTCGAAGGCAAGATGTACACCCTTGACCTGTCCAATATCAAGCTTCTGGGCAGAGACCTGAAGGTGAGCGCTGCCAGCAGCGAAAAGCTGTACGGTAAAGCAGTTGCAGAGCTGCAGAGCGGTATCACTGCTGCGGATCCTGTCAATCGGATTATCAAGGTAAGCGGTACTTCCTACTACGTGGATAAGTATGATGGATATACCACAACCCCAAATGACGGTACTAATAACGCGGGCTGGTATGTTGCTCTGGATCTGTCCTGCGTAGGCGTGGATGCGAAGACGATTAAGGCCAGCAAGACGCTGAAAGCCAATGGGACCGATTTGGACGGCGGTAAAGAGCTGGTGCCTGATGGAGACAAGTGCCCGGCCGGCACCGTGGTGTATAAGCTGGGGAATACTGTGGCTGAGAAGACCCTCTACGTTAAAGTTGGCGGTACCATTTACACAATTGATATGACCGGCGTGAAGCTGAGCGGTGACTCCAGCACACCGGAAGCCTCCCTGACTATAGAAGCTGCGGACCAGAGAGATGAGCTTTTCTCTAAGGCAGATTATGCGAAACGTGTTTCTGATCTGCAGAGCGCAACTGTGGACGTCGATGAGAGTACGTTGGCGGTGACCGGTACGCTGTATTATCAGGACAATTGGAAGGCGTACGGCGCACCCAATGATAAGGGTTACTTTGTCGCCCTGAAGGTTTCCTTCGGAGATGTTCCGGCTAACCAGATCAAGGTGTTTACCCCGCTGACGGAAGAGGATGGGGGTAAAAATTTGGGTGAAGATGGTATTGTAGTTGTCCGAGTTGCTGGAAAGGGCGAGAAGATTCCCGCAAACGCTCTGAGATTTGAAGTTGCTGGGCAAGAGTTCCCTGTTGACCTGACCGGTTTGACTCTGGGAAGCACGCTCTCCGTAAGCGAGCCGAAGGACATGATTCTGTTTGCGAGCGATGACAAGAGAGTCAGCGATCTGCAGAGCAACGTCAACATCACAGGACCGGACAAAGACGGGGTTATTAACGTATCTGGCGACTTCAAACCGATCACAGGATGGAATAAATTCTCAACGGATTCGAAGTATAATAGTGGCTACTTTATCGCCCTGACGCTGGATCTCCCGGATTTGCCCAAGGGTACTGAGATTTACTATCAGGCCGAGGCTGGTACAGAAGAAGTAACGAACTCAAATCCCAAATTGTTCAAGATGCACAACGGCGATACTTTGGTTTGGCGGATGGCAGGTCTGAACGACATGAGAGCCAAGGATCTTGTTGTTGAGGCAGATGGCCGTCAGTATACCGTGAAGTTTGCCATCACGCCTGTGGAAAGCGAGGCAAATATCGCGGAGGCCAACTTCATTGGTACAGAGGAGGCCGTTGGATACAGTATGTACGATGTGTCTGCGGACGAGAGCACGATTGGTGTCGTGATCGAAGACGGTAGGTTCTAAGTTCCACAATATATCGTATAAAACAGAACATCCACACTTACCCCCAAGGGCTGCGGCCCTTGGGGGTTCCCTTATTTCATCTCAATAAACCCAACAATCAAATCCACCGCCTCGGCGACGATCTCCACCGGGGCTTTCTCCACAAAGGCGGCATTTCTGGCGGCAACATCCAGCATCCGGGCCTGGTCACACAGGACCACGCCGTCAATTTTTCCGTCCCGCGCGGTCGGATATGGAACGGGCGCCGTTTATCCGTGTGGGTGATGGGAAAATAATAGAGAAAAAACTATTGCAAAGCTGTGGGTGGTGTGGTATAGTAAGGGTGCGAAAGCACCAAACAGGTTACTTTATGAAACACCGCGAAAAGATCCCCCGGAGAGAGTGTGGTTTAGGGCTCTCTCACGGGGGATCTTTCCGCTATGGATTGGCTCACCGCCTCCGGATAAATCCGTCGAACCACTTGCAGATGCAGTTACTCACCACACCGGCCATGACGGACAGGAGGAAACCAAACAGGTTACCCATTAGAAACACCCCCTTCCTCCGTCAGGGATGAAAGACGGCAGGTATAGTATACCATAATTCGACAGAATGCGCAATTCTTATTTCGGGTTCGATTCCATAGACAAATAAAGACGAAGAAAAAATCTATTGCAAAGTTGTGGGTGGTGTGGTATAGTAAAGATGCGAAAGCACCAAACAGGTTACTTTATGAAACACCGCGAAAAGATCCCCCATGAGAGAGGCTTGGGGACACTCTCTCTGGGGGATCTTTCCGCTATGGATTGGCTCACCGCCTCCGGATAAATCCGTCGAACCACTTGCAGATGCAGTTACTTACCACACCGGCCATGACGGACAGGAGGAAACCAAACAGGTTACCCATTAGAAACACCCCCTTCCTCCGTCAGGGATGAAAGACGGCAGGTATAGTATACCATAATTCGACAGAATGCGCAATTCTTATTTCGGATTTCTATAGGAAACAGCAAAATTCTTGACAAAGTGCTGGAAGGCTCTCCCGGCAATTTGGAAAATCGCTATAAAAAAGTCCGGGCGGGTCACAAGCTCCGTCCGGACTCTTTTCATGCTGCATGCAGCCAGGGCTTTCGCTGCCGCTATCGTTCAGGACGCGCAGCGCATTGGCCGTCCGACTAGGACAGGGTCTCCAGCTCCTCCAGCCACAGCCGGGCCGCGGCGTCGCTGGGCATGCGCCAGTCCCCGCGGGGGCTGAGGGCCACGGAGCCCACCTTCGGGCCGTCGGGCAGGCAGGAGCGCTTGAACTGCTGGGCAAAGAAACGGCGGTAGAAATTCTTCAGCCACTTCAAAATCACGTCCCGGCTGTAGGTCCGGCCCCAGACCAGCTCTGTGAGCCGGAAAATCTTCCGGGGTGAAAAGCCCCAGCGGATGACGTAGTACAGGAAAAAGTCGTGGAGCTCATAGGGGCCCACCAGGTCCTCTGTCCGCTGGCTGATCTCCCCCTGCACCGCCGGCAGCAGCTCCGGCGACACCGGCGTGTCCAGAATGTCCTCCAGCACGTGGGTCAGCTCCACATCCTTTTTCAGGTTGTCCCTGGCCACGTAGTCCACCAGATGCCGCACCAGGGTCTTGGGGATGGACGCATTGACGCCGTACATGCTCATGTGGTCGCCGTTGTAGGTGGCCCAGCCCAGGGCCAGCTCGCTGAGGTCGCCGGTGCCGATGACCAGCCCCCCGGTTTCGTTGGCCACGTCCATCAGCACCTGGGTCCGCTCACGGGCCTGGGCGTTCTCATACGTCACGTCCTGGTCGTCCAGACTGTGGCCGATGTCCCGGAAATGCCGCTTCACCGTCTCCCCGATGGGGATGGTCCGCAGCGTGGCCCCCATGCGCTCGGCCAGCAGCACAGCGTTGTTTTTCGTCCGGTCCGTGGTGCCGAAGCAGGGCATGGTGATGGCGATGATGTCGCTGGCGGGCCGGTGGAGCATCCCCAGGGCCAGGGCTGCCGTCAGCAGGGCCAGGGTGCTGTCCAGACCGCCGGAGAGACCCACCACGGCGGTCTTCGCGCCGGTGTGCTCCAGACGCTTTTTCAGCCCCAGGGCCGCGATGGTGAGAATTTCCTCGCAGCGGTTGGAGCGGTCGGAGGCGTTCTCCGGGATGAAGGGCGTGGGGGAGTGGTAGCGGCGCAGCTTGGTCTCGCAGGGCGTAAATGCCGCCCAGGAATGGCAGAGATAACCGGATTTCCCCTTCTCCTGGTAGCTGTAGGCCGGCGGGAAGGGGGTCAGACGGCGGCGGTCGTACAAAAGCCGCTGCACATCGATCTCCGATACGGTCAGCCCGGTGGAAAAGCGCCGCTCCGCCAGCAGCGCGCCGTTCTCCGCGATCATGTTGTGACCGGTGAACACCAGGTCGGTGGTGGACTCCCCCTCGCCGGCGTCGGCGTAGACGTAGCCGCAGCACAGCCGCCCGGACTGGCCCACCACCAGCTGCCGCCGGTAGGCCGCCTTGCCAACCACCTCGTTGGAGGCGGAGAGATTCAGGATAATGGTGGCCCCCGCCTCCGCCAGACGGCGGGAGGGCGGGTCCGCCGCCCACAGGTCCTCGCAGATCTCAATGCCAACATTGAGTCCAGGCATCCCCGCGCAAGCAACGACGGTCTGGGAGAGGCTGGTGTGCAGGACGGTGCTGCCGTCCTCGTCCGGCTCCAGACCGGGAATCTCGATATCCAGCGCCAAGGGCTGGTCGAACGCCTGGATGCTCTCAAACCAGCGCTTTTCGTAGAACTCGCCGTAATTGGGCAAATAGGTCTTGGGGACCACCGCCAGAACCTCCCCCTTCTGCACCGCCACCGCGCAGTTGAAGAGCTTTCCCCCCGCCCGGATGGGCATGCCGAAGGCGGTAAGGATCTCCAGATGCCTGGTGGCCTTCAAAATGGTCCGCAGGCCCTCCATGGCCCCCTCCAGCAGGGTGTCCTGCAAAAACAGGTCGCCGCAGGTGTAGCCGGTGAGGCACAGCTCCGGCAGGGCCAGGATCTTGACGCCCTGCTTGTCCGCCTCCCGCATCATGGTGAAAATCTGTTCCGCGTTGTACCGGCAGTCAGCCACGCGGATCTTGGGCGTTCCCGCCGCCACGCAGATAAAACCGTCTCTCATGATAATGAGCCTCCTTGCAACAGGTTTCTTTGACGCTATTTTACCCCTATCTCAACAAAAATGCAAGTCCCCGGCAAACCGGCGGAACTTTCGCCCAACGAAAAAAGCCGGGTCTCCCCGGCTTTTTCAAATCAATCCATCCGCTCCATATAGGCGATGCCCAGGGCGCCGGGGCCGATGTGGGTGCCGATGGTGGGTCCCACGGAGCTGTAGTGCAGCCGCAGGGGCAGCATGTTCTGCCCCTTCAGCTTCGGCAGCAGCAGCTCCTCCCGGCTCTTGTCGTCGGAATAGAGGAAGTAGGAGGGATAGGCGTCGTCAACGGGGTGCTCTGTCAGCAGCTTCATCAGCTGCTTCACCGCCGCGCCTGTGCCCAGAGCCTTTCCGACAATGGACACCTTGCCGTCCCGGACCGCAATCACCGGCTTGAGCCGGGCCATGGCGCCCAGCCCCGCCTGCAGCCCGGTGAGCCGGCCGCCCCGGCGGAGATACTCCAGGGTGTCGATGACCGCAAAAATGCGGACCTTGTCCTTGATGTTCTCCACGGCCTGGGCAATCTCCGGCGCGGGCAAACCGCTGTCCCGCAGCTTGCAGGCGTAGTTGACCAGGATCTGGATGCCCGCCGTGGCGGTCATGCTGTCTACAATATAAATGGGATCATAGCCGCACATCTCCTTCGCCACCTCGGCGCTCTGGAGCGTGCCGCTGAGGGCGCCGGAGAGCAGAATCACCACCGCCGGCTCGCTGGCCGCCTTGGCCTCCTCGAACACCCGGAGGAAATCCGCCGGGGACGGCTGGGAGGTGGAGGGGTTCTCCTTGCGCTCCTGCAGGAGCCGGTAAAACAAATCGTGGGTGATGGACTTGCCGTCCACAAAGGACGCGCCGCCGAACTGGATGGACATGGGGACCACGCCCACGCCCCGGCGCTTGGCGGCGGCCAAATCAAAGTCCGCAGAGGAATCGGTGATAATACGAATACCCATTTCAAAATGCCTCCTGTTTTTCATTGAAGCTCTTGCCTTACCCTGTGAACATTACAGCAATTGGCCCGGCTTGTCAAGTAGAATAGCTCCCAGAAAACCAGGCGTTCCGCGGGGATGCCTCGTAGCAAACACACAAAAGCGCGGCGTCTCCCGCCTGCCGCTGGAAATGAAACAGAAAATTAAGAATCACATTCTTGCATCAGGAAAGCGGATATGATACAATGAACTACTGAAAAACGCTATTTCGCCGGAGGTGACCTATGCCTGAGCGCGACTTTCACAGCGACAGCCTGCTGCGCATCTTTCTCAGCTATTTCCGCCCGCACAAAAAGCTCTTCCTGCTGGATATGGCCTGCGCGCTGCTGATCTCGCTGATCGACCTGGCCTTTCCCTACGTCTCCCGCCTGTGTATGTACCAGCTCATCCCGGAGAGCCTCTACCGGGCCTTTTTCACCGTCATTGTGGTGATGGTGGCCGCCTACCTGCTGCGGGCGGGGCTGCAGTACATCGTCTGCTACTGGGGCCACGCTTTCGGCGTGCTGGTGGAGGCGGATATCCGCAAGGATCTGTTCAGCCACCTGCAGACCCTCTCCTTCGGCTTCTACGACAAAAACCGCACCGGCCACCTGATGAGCCGCATGACAGCGGAGCTGTTTGACATCACGGAGCTGGCCCACCACGGGCCGGAGGACCTGTTCATCTCCGGCGTGACCCTGACCGGGGCCATCATCATCATGTTCACCATCCAGTGGCGGCTGGCCCTGGTGATGCTGGTCCTCATCCCCATCTTCCTGGTGGTGGTGTCCATCAACCGCCGCAACATGGCCCAGGCCGCCAAGCGGGTCAAGCAGGTCACCGCCGGCATCAACGCGGACATCGAGTCCAGCATCTCCGGCATCCGCACCGCCAAGGCCTTCTCCAACGAAAACGCGGAGAGCGAGAAATTCGAGCGGGCCAACGAGCGCTTCAAGGTCTCCAAAAAGGAGCGCTACAAGGCCATGAGCAAATTCTTCGCCTCCCTGGAGTTCTTCATGTGCATCATGCCTGTGACCGTTATCGCGGTGGGCGGGCTGCTGATCATGGACGGGCAGATGAACTATATCGACCTGACCACCTTCTGCCTCTACACCAGCACCTTCATCAACCCCATGCGGAAGGTGTCCACCCTCTCCGAGCTGCTGGTGGACGGCATCGCGGGGCTGAGCCGCTTTGTGGACCTGATGCGCATTGAGCCGGACCTGACCGACAAGCCCGGCGCGGTGGAGCTGCAGAACGTGGAGGGCCGCATCGACGTGGAAAACGTCAGCTTCGCCTATGAGCGGGACGACACCGAGGTCCTCCACCACGTGGACCTCCACGTCAAAGCCGGCGAGACCATCGCCATCGTAGGCCCCTCCGGCGGCGGCAAGACCACCCTGTGCAGCCTCATCCCCCGCTTTTACGATGTGGTGGAGGGCAGCATCAAGATCGACGGTCTGGACGTGCGGGACGTGCGGCAGCAGAGCCTGCACCGGAATGTGGGCATCGTGCAGCAGGACGTGTTCCTGTTTGCCGCCAGCATCATGGAGAACATCCGCTACGGCCGGCCCGGCGCCACCACGGACGAGGTGCTGGAGGCCGCGCGGCGGGCGGAAATCTACGACGACATCATGGCCATGCCCGACGGCTTTGACACCTACGTGGGCGAACGGGGGGTACTGCTGTCCGGCGGGCAGAAGCAGCGCATCTCCATCGCCCGGATCTTCCTCAAGGACCCGCCGGTACTGATTCTGGACGAGGCCACCTCCGCCCTGGACAGCGTGACGGAGGCGAAGATCCAGCGGGCCTTCGACGAGCTGGCCCGGGGCCGCACCACGCTGATCATCGCCCACCGCCTGTCCACCGTCCGCAATGCCAGCCGCATCCTGGTCATCCGGGACGGGCTGATTACGGAGCAGGGCACCCATGCGGAGCTGATGGAGCGGGACGGCGATTACGCACAGCTATACAGCACACAAAATTTACATGGATAAATCAACGATCATTGCAAAAACCGCCCAGGAGCCGGAGGACCGCCTGCTGCTGGCGCGCATATGGGATAAATACGAGCAGACGGAGCGGCGGAACATCCCCACGGCGACAGTCTTTCTCAGCCCGCGGGAGCGGGCCATGGCCCAGAGCCTGCTGAACGCGGCAGGCATCCGCTCCGGCTATCTCTTTGACGGCGGCTATCCGGACGCGGAGCGTGTCCGGCTGCTGTTCCTGCCGGATTGGGCCGGGGAGGACCACGACGAGCTGGCCTTCCTGCGGGCGGCCTTTCACGGCGCGGACAGCGTCCTCTCCCACCGGGACATCCTGGGCAGCCTGATGGCCCTGGGGGTCACGCGGGAGCGGGTGGGGGACATTCTGGTCTCCGCCCACAGCGCAGACATTGTGGCCGCGCCGTCCCTGCGGGACTTCTTCCTGCGGGAGTGGAGCAGCGCGGGGCGGGTGAAGCTGACGGTGACAGAGATCAGCCGGGAGGCGCTGCTGGTCCCGGCGGCCCAGGTGAAGACCATCCGGGACACAGTATCCTCCCTGCGGCTGGACGCGGTGACGGCGCCGGCGTTCTCCATGAGCCGGGGGCGGGCCGCGGAGCTGATTGCCGCCGGGCGGGTGAGTCTGGACCACACGCCCTGCCTGAAGCCGGACAAGCCGGTGGGGGCGGGCTGTACCATCTCCGTGCGGGGCGCGGGGAAGGCCCGGCTGGCGGAGATCGGGGGTTTAACGAAAAAGGGACGAACCGGCATCGTCGTCCAGCGATTCCTATAACGCCCATAAAAACCCAATCATACCTGCAAAATCCAGCTTAATCGGGACGCGAAGCGCATAAAAGTTCTTTTTGAACCTTTTTCTTTCAAGAAAAAGGTTGAACACCAAGGGGGAGGCATTTATTGTGGAGCAGCATAAAATAGAGCGAATCAACGAGCTGGCCCGGAAGAACAAGGCCGAGGGGCTGACGCCGGAGGAGCTGGCGGAACGGGACGCCCTGCGGCGGGAATACATCCAGTCCTACGTAGGCGACTTGAAAAGTCAGCTGGATCACACATATATCGTAGATAAACAGGGCCGCAAGCGCAAGCTGCGGCAGAAGGAGGGCCAGTGATGGGCGAGTATTACGACAAGGACAGATTCAACGGCGGCGGGGAGTCCGGGCAGAACGCCCAGCAGGGACAGAAGGCCACCGGCTGGGGTTACGGCACGGAGTACAGCCGGGGGACCGGTGCAGGCTGGGGAGGCGCACCCGGCGGCGGGAGCGGCCAGCGGTCAACACCGCCGCCCAAGCAGCCCCAGCGCCCCAAGCAGGGGAAAAATGACGCATGGTGGTACAGCTGGCCCGCTATCATCATCCTCTTCTCCCTGGGGGCGTGGCCTATCGCGCTGATCCTGCTGTTTTATAATATGTATGTCGTGGCGGACCAGGGCCGGAAAAAGGCTGTGGACCAGAAGGTGGCAAGCGTCGTGGAGCGGGCCGTGCAGAAGGCGTCCCGGCAGGTGGACAAGGCGGCGGACAAGACCGAGGCCGCCGTGCGCCGCGCCGCCGAGAATGCAGGCAAGTCCTTCGAACAGGCCGCCAGGGATGTGGAGCAGACCATCAATCGGGGGGCCAGGGACGTGGTACAGGCCCGGAACCTGCCGCCCATTGAGCAGGAGGTCTCGGCCAGGCCGGGGAAGAAGGCAAAAAAAGAGAAGGCCACCAAGGAGAAAAAGCCCCGCCGGAACGCCGGGATGCTCATGCGGCTCATCGGCATCTGCTGCCTTGCCGTCTGCGGGATCATCGGGCTGGATTTCATGTCGGAGCTGCTCAGCTACGGCAATGCTGATTTTGACAATTTCTTTGCCAGCATCGGCTTTTTTGCCGCCGGCGGGCTGCTGTTCTTCCGGGGGTCCTACCTGGGCCGCATGAGCCGCCGCAGCCAGCGGTATATCCTGGCCATCGGCAACACGGACGCCATGCCCATCGACACCATCGCCAAGCGGGTCAACCGCAAGCCCAAGCAGGCCATGAAGGAGCTGCAGAAGCTCATCGACAAGGGTTACATGGGAGAGGACGCCTATATCGACTACGAGCGGGGCTATTTTCTCCGCTTTGGGGCCACTCTGGAGGAGGAGCCGGAGTTTGAACCTGATTCGGAGCCGGTGCGGGAAGCTCCTCCCGCGCCTGCGGAGGCGGAGCAGGGCTATTCCGGCATCCTGCGGGACATCCGGCGGGCCAACGACCGCATCGCCGACCCGGCGCTGAGCCGGAAGATCGACCGGCTGGAGCACATCACGGGGATGATCTTCAAGGAGGTGGAGGAGCACCCGGAGAAGCGGGAGCGCATCCACACCTTCTTCGACTACTACCTGCCCACCACCCAGAAGCTGCTGGATGCCTACGCGGATTTTGAGGAGACCGGCGTGGAGGGCGAGCACCTGCGGGAGGCCAAGGTCCGCATCGCATCCATCATGGATTCCATCGTGGACGGCTTCGCCCACCAGCTGGACCAGCTCTACAGCTCCGACGCCATGGACGTGGTCACGGACATCAAGGTCATGGAGGCCATGCTCAACCGGGATATGGCGACTATGGCCCGGGATTTTGGCATCGACGCCTCCCGGCCCGTGGAGGGCAAGCGCGTGAAAAGAGACGAGGACGGCCCCAGACTGCAATTATAATGAGTAGAGTATTGAAAGGAGCAAACCATGAACAACGAAGAAAAGATTTTGGAGATGCTTGGGCAAGTCGTTGGAAGATTGGACAATATGGATACCAAGTTGACCGCACAGGGCGAACGGTTGACCCGGTTGGAGGAAAGCGTCGAGAGAATAGATACTACGCTGACCGCACAGGGCGAACGGCTGACCCGGTTGGAGGAAAGCGTCGAGAGAATAGATACTACGCTGACCGCACAGGGCGAACGGCTGACCCGGTTGGAGGAAAGCGTCGAGAGAATAGATACTACGCTGATCGCACAGGGCGAACGGTTGACTCGGTTGGAGGAAAGCGTCGAGAGAATAGATACTACGCTGACCACGCAGGGCGAACGGTTGACCCGGTTGGAGGAGACTGTCAGTGGACTGCAGGAGACTGTCGGGGAGCTGGATGCCCGTTCCCTGAAGTCCGCCGTCCTTCTTGAGACGGATATCTCCCGCGACATCCACCTCCTCTACGAAGGGCACAGCGAACTGAGCAGGAAGCTGGACACGCTGGCAACCAAAGAGCAGGTGGAGGAGCTGGCCGGCGATGTGGACGTAATCAAGACAGTTGTCAGCCGTCACAGCGGGGATATCAGCAGGCTGAAGAAAGCACAGTGACTCTGTGTCAGGAATCCTTTCTGCGCCCAAAATCCTACGGACGTTGGACTTCAGATAAATTAAACAGGAGGTAGGGATCAGTTTCCCTACCTCCTACTTGATTTCAGGGACGCGGTATACCTTCACGGTCTTCCCGCCGGCCGCGGCCGTCCCGGCGAGCTCCAGATCAATACTGCCCCTGTTGTCCTCATCCGACACACAGCAGACCTGGGCGCCGTCCGTGGTGAGATAGTAGTTCATCACCAATGTCTCCCCGCCAGCGTCCTGTCCGGTACACTGGGCCCAGTAGTAGGTCTCGCTGCCGTCCTCATTGGACGATATCCCCGTACTGCTGATCGCGTAGGGGCCAGGATAATCCTCGCCGGCCAACGAGACAGCCAAATCCCGGACGGCCTCAATGCCCTGCCGGTCCTGCTCCGGGAGCTGGTCCTCCGTAACCACACGGGGGCTGTCAGTCTGGGGGCTGTCAGTGGCGGGCGGGATTGCTTCATTGCTGTTCTGCGCGGTATGGGCCGCGTCCCGCGTATCAGCCGTCTGTTCCACGCTGATGGTCCCAGGCTCCGGACCCTTCTTTTCATAGGGACGCATGAGGAAAAAATAATCGATAAAGACCACCGACAGCAGAATCCACAACAGAAACAGCGGCGCGCGCTCCTGTCGAAATACCCGCTTCCGCCAGGGGATTTTTTCCCGGCTGCCGTCCGCTTTCCGCTCACCGCTGTCCTTCAGCAGGCGGTACAGGCCCAGGTACATGGTCTCCGGTTTGCCGTTATAAAACTGGTAGACCAGATAGAGCTGCCGCTTGATATCATCCGGCAGCCAGGGATGCTCACTTAAAAAATCCTCCAGGCCGAAGATGAAGTCCATATTGTGCTGGGCGTTGCGGAAGGTGCTACTGTGGAGGAAAACAGACCACTGCTCCACAGACGCGCCGGAGGAACAGAGCACCTCCAGCGCATGCAGGGCCGCATAGGCCGCGCTCCACGCCTCCTCGCTCTCCAGCGCCCGGTCCCGCTGGGCCTGTTCCCGAACCCGCCGGCGCTCCCGCGCCTCCCGCAGGCGCTCCTCCGCCTTCCGGCGGCGGGCCTGACGGCGCTCCTCGTCCCCCTCAGCAAAGAGCCTTTCGTAGTCCCAGGCCTCCGGTCCGGCGGTGTTTGGGGAGTGGGGCCGCAGAGGCTCGCCGCCGGCCAGCAGCTGGTCGTAATCAAAGGCCCCGGTCTCCGGCCCAAGACGCTCTCTTGACGCCCCGCCGCCGTGCTCTGCGTGCTCAGCGTCTTCTCTGCCCGGCGGCGGTTCCGGAGGGGGGATCTCCAGATCCTCCTCCGCAAAAAGGGCGTCGTAGTCAAATCCTCCGTCCGGTCCGGCCTCCGGCACAGGCTGGACCGTCTGCTCCTGAAAGAGCACGTCGTAATCGTAGCGCCGCTCCGCCGACGCGCACTCCATCTCCTCCAACAGCATGCGGGCGTCCTGCTCGGCGGCCTGGGCAATCCGCCGGGCGGTCTGATAGGCCGCGTACAGCTGCTGGAAGCCCTCCGGGTCCTCCTCCGGGTGGACGGCCTTCACCCGCAGGGCGTAGGCCCGCTTCACCTGGCCGGAATCGCAGGGGCCGTCCAGACCCAGTTCACTCCAGGGCCAGCTCATAGGCTCTCCCACTCGTCCGGGTCGGAGACGTCGATTTCACCGGTAAACGCCTCCACCTGGTCGAAGAAATCCGTGATCCGCCGGCAGGCCTTGGCCAGGCGCATGGGCTCCTGGCTCTCCACCTCGTGGTTGAACCACTCCAGGATCTCCCCCACCCGCCGCCGCAGGTCCCCCACAGTCACCGCGTACAGCCGCTCGCCCCTGGCGGAGATGGCCCGTGTGCGCTCCTGGTCCCTGGGGTGGAGCTTCAGGCCCGCCAGCTCCTGGATGCGCCGCTGGGCCTCGCTGTCGCTGACGCCGTCGTTTTTCAGCAGCAGCCGGGAGGTCTTGTCCCCCTCCGAGAGGACCTCCACCTCCAATATGCCGTTGATGTCATAGGTGAAGCGCACCTGAATGGACTGCTGGCCCTTGGGGGCCGGGGGGACGCTGATCTTCAGGGAGCCCAGGAGGGAGTTGTCCTTACAGTACCGGTTTTCCCCCTGGTAGACATCCACGTCCAGCACGGTCTGGTTGTCCCGCACCGTGCAGTACACGCCCATCTTGCTGGAGGGCAGCACGCTGTTGCGCTCAATGATGGGGGACATGACCGGCTGGCTGGGGTCGTTGTGGTTGCAGATGCTGATGCCCAGGGTGAAGGGGCACACATCCGTCAGCACCAGCTCCCGCAGGCCCTCGGCCCGGGCCTTCATGCCCGCGCAGATGCCCGCCCCCAGAGCCACGGCGATATCGGCCTGATCGCCGTCGGTGACCTCCCGGCCCAGGGCCTTGGCGATATACCCCCGCACGGCGGGCATGCGGCTGGAGCCGCCCACCATCACCAGCTCGTCCACGGCCAGGACCGGGGTGCCGCTGTCCACCAGCACCTTGCGGATGGGGGCGGTCAGACGCTTGAACAGCGCGCCGCTCTTGCGGATGAGCCACTCGTTGGTCAGCGTCAGCGCGTGGATTTTGCCGGCGCTGTCGGTGTACACCATCAGCACCGAGCGCTGGGTGGTCAGGGCGATCTTGCAGCTCTCCGCCTGCCGCAGCAGCATCTCCTTCTGCTGCTGGTTCATGCCCTCGTAATCCAGGCCGCAGTCGCCGCAGAAGCCCCTGGCGATGGCCAGGTCAAAATCCCGGCCCCCCAGCCGGTTGTCGCCGCTGACGGCAGTGACGCTCACCACGTTCTCAAAGCGCTCCACCAGGCTCACATCCAGCGTCCCGCCGCCGAAGTCGAACACCAGGCACAGCTTATCCACACCGCCCTCGCCGATGCGGGCGGACACCGCCGCCGCGGAGGGCTCGTTGACCAGCCGCTCCACCAGCAGCCCCGCCAGCGCCCCCGCCCGCTTGGTGGCCGCCCGCTGGGCCTGAGCGAAGTAGGCCGGCACGCTGACCACCGCCTCGGTCACCGGCTCGCCCAGCCAGGCCTCGGCGTCCTCCCGCAGCTGCCGCAGCACCAGAGCGGACAGCTCCTCCGGCTTGAAGGTCCTGCCCCCTAAGGTGTAGGTCTTGTCCGTACCGATCTCCCGTTTGAAGCAGGACGCAGTGCGCTGAGGATGGGAGACCAGCCGCTCCTGCGCAGCCCGGCCCACCAGCACCGTGCCGTCGTCATCCAGACTGACTACGCTGGGCGTCAGATACTCGCCCAGGCTGTTGGGGATCAGCTGCGGCCTGCCGTCCCGCCAAATCGCCGCCAAGCTGTTGGTTGTCCCCAGGTCAATGCCAATGATCACCATGATCCGCCTTCTTCCTATTTTGGAGGATTGGAGGGGCCGTTCCCCTGTCATCTGAATTTTACCATATTTTTTGTTGGATTGGAAGATGGGATTTTTAAAAATATGCCTGAAATTCAAGAAAATTTTTTGACGTCCGCCGGTGAAGCGGGCAATGGCTGAATTTTGGGGCATCCGGAGTGGACTCCAATGATTTGCCTGGGGCAGAATTTCCGCCCAGTCAGAAAAAAATTTGCCCGGCCATCTGAACATTTTCCTTGCATATCCCCCCAAGTAATGGTATGATAGAAAGGAAGTTCCCGCGGGCCGCAGAAGCCCATGCCGGACAATTACGCGGAAATCCCTCAAATCCCCCAGCGCTGAGCCCGGCGCGGACAAGTTACAGAAAGCAGGTGCCCTCTATGCCAGAAGAAGAAGTTGTGCAGCAGCAGCCCGCTGCCCCCCAGCCTGAGCCGAGGACGGAGGAGCAGCCCCTGTCAGAGGAACAGGAGAATGAGAAAAACCTGGAGGAGGAGGCCGCCGCCAAGGAAGCGGAACGGAAGAGACAGCGGCTGGTGACCTTCCTGAGCGCGACGCTGCTCGTCTGCCTGATTGCGGAGGTTGCCCTGGCCGCCTATATCGGCCTGACCCTTTACCAGAATATCCAGAATCAGAAGCTGATGACCGCCCAGTACGAGGCCTATGTGGCCTTTCAGGACGAACAGCGGCAGAATCCGCCCAAGGTCCAGTACATCGGCCCCACCGTCCGCGTGGTGGACGGCGTAGTGGTGGACAACTACGCCGCCGGGGCGGCTGCCCGTGCCCAGGCGGCAGACAATGTCCCCGGTATTTAAGAACCTGTACAGCGGCTCCCCCCATGAAAAGCAGCGCCATCTGCGCTATTTTTCATGGGGGGAGCCTGCTGTACAGATTTCATGGTTTGTTCAAAAAATTTTTGGTGACTTTTTCCACCGGATGGAGTACAATAGAAACACTATACCAATGGATAGGGGAGGAGTATTTCGTTGAGAAAGCTAAACGATGCCATTGACCGCTTCTGCGCCCTGCACCCCAAGCTGGCGATCCCGGGCCTGATGCGGTATATTGTCGGCGCTAACGCCGTGCTGTACGTCCTGAGCCTCTTCGCCGGCGCCGGGACCCTGAATTTCCTGGCCCTGGATATCAGCCGCGTACTTCATGGGGAGCTCTGGCGGCTCATCACCTATGTGCTGCTGCCCACAAACGGGAGTATCTGGCTGATCATCTCCCTGGTCTTCTACTACTGGCTGGGGGAGACCCTGGAGCGGATGTGGGGCAGCGCCAAGTTTACCTTTTACTACGTCAGCGGCACGCTGCTGACCGCCCTGGGACTGCTGGCGGCGTATCTCATCGACGGCGTCCACACGTCCCTCTGGGGGGCCTACTACGTGAATATGGCCATGTTTTTCGCCTACGCCCTCAGTTTCCCGGACGCGATGGTGCTGCTGCTCTTCATTCCCATTAAAATGAAATGGCTGGCGCTCCTGGACGCGGCCCTCTTCGCGGCGGATATCTTCCGCGCCGCAGCCGCCGGCGCGTGGGGCATTGCGCTGATGCCCATAATCGCCATGCTCAACCTGTTCATCTTCTTCTCCCCGGACTTCCGCCGGCGGGCGGACCAGGTGCTCTACCGGGCCCGGCCCCAGGCGGTGCAGTTCCGCAAGGCTGTCCGGGAGCAGCAGAAGCAGAAGGGCTACAACCACAAGTGCAGCGTCTGCGGCCGCACGGACACCGATTACCCGGACCTGCAGTTCCGCTACTGCTCCAAATGCGCCGGGTACCACTGCTACTGTCAGGACCACATCTTCAACCACACCCACTTTACGGAGTAGGGGGCCTGGGCAGGCGGCGCATTGCCCATCCGGCAGGACTCAGTCCCAGGTTTCCCAGACCTCCGGGCAGTAGCCGACGGTGGCCTGCTTGCCGTTGCGGACAATGGGCGTCTGGAACAGCTGGGGGTTGTCCAGCAGCTTCTCCTCCGCCGCCTCCGCCGTGATATAGGCCATATACAAATCCTGATAGGCCCGGCACTTGGTGTTGACCAGCGCATCAAAGCTGAGACGCTGGCGGATGCTGCGGTACTCGCCGGGGGAGAGGCCCTTTTTCGCCATATCAATGTACTGGTACTTGATGCGGCGCTCCTTGAACCACCGCTCCGCTTTCTTGGTGTCAAAGCACTTGGAGGAACCAAAAATCTGAATATTCATCGCGATATCGCTCCTTTATGGGAAAATTGAGAGAAAACTGCGGCACAACGCAGATGAGGAAAGGGGAAGCGCACTATGACGGACGCAGTAAAAAAATTGAAGGACTGGGTGGCGGAGAGCAGCAGCATCGTGTTCTTCGGCGGGGCCGGGGTGAGCACGGAGAGCGGGATTCCCGACTTCCGCAGCACCGACGGACTCTACCACCAGCAGTACGCCTATCCGCCGGAGACCATCCTCAGCCACACCTTCTATCTCCGGAACCCGGAGGAATTCTACCGCTTCTACCGCAACAAAATGCTCTATCTGGACGCCCAGCCCAACGCCGCCCACCGGAAGCTGGCGGAGCTGGAGGAGCAGGGGAAGCTGCGGGCTGTGATTACCCAGAACATCGACGGCCTGCACCAGAAAGCCGGCAGCAAAAACGTGCTGGAGCTCCACGGCAGCGTGCTGCGCAACTACTGCCAGAAGTGCGGCGCGTTCCACGGCGTGGAGGAGATCGCGGGCAGCGCCGGCGTGCCGCACTGTGACTGCGGCGGCGTGATCAAGCCGGACGTGGTGCTGTACGAGGAGGGCTTGGACCAGGATACGCTGTCCCGGTCTGTCAGCGCCATCCGGCAGGCGGACATGCTGATCATCGGCGGCACATCGCTGACCGTGTATCCGGCGGCGGGGCTGGTGCAGTATTACCGCGGAAATAGGCTGGTGGTCATCAACAAGAGCGCCCTTTCCGGCGCGGACGCCGACCTGACCATCCGCGAGCCCATCGGCGAGGTAATGGCGCAGCTGTAAGTATACCACGGGGGACCGGCGCTGGCAACAGATGAGGGCTCACTGTCGGAAATTTTTATCCCTCGCGGCGATAGAAGCTGCAAGGCCCGGGTGGACGCAAAAGGACCGCTGCCCCTTTCAGGGGGAACGGTCCTTTGCTGCTGCTTTTCGGCTGCCTGCATTCGTTCCGCCGCCGTATACGGAATTCTGCTGCGAGATCCTGCAGACAGTCTCCTTCGCCGTCCTTCGGGGCGGCAAAAATCTCTGCCGGAGCGGGCATCCCGGCATCCTTGTCAGAAATTTAACTCTTTGCGATAAATTGCTACAAATTGGACAAATCTTATTGAACCACGACAGCAATTGTGATATAATGTACAATATATTGATCTGCTTTTGGAAAAACATACCACTTGCGCACTGCCTGACAACCGGCCATTTGGGAGGAGAGTCCGCCATGGAGAATAAAATCACACGGTTTTTGATGTCCAGCCTGGTGCTGCTTTCCGTTTTTTGTGTGTTTGTTTTCAGCGTCCAGGCGCTCTGGAACAGCAGCATGGGCGCGGACGCGCTGACGGAGATCGGCGTCGTCTACATGTCCGGTATCAGCCAGCAGGTGTCCGCCCACTTCGGCACCACCATGGAGCTGCGGCTGAGCCAGGTCTCCGAGCTGGTGGACGCCGTGCCGCCCCAGCGCACCCAGAACCCCACGGTCACGCGGGTCTCCCTGGGGTATATTGCCCGCGCCAGAGGCTTTGAGTACCTGGCCTTTTACAGGGAGGACGGGCAGTTTGAGATGATTTTCGGCCCGCAGCTGGACCTGCGCCTGGCCACCTCCTTCCAGGAGGCCCTCCACCGGGGCGAGGAGCAGGTGGGCGCGGGCATGGACGTAAACGGGCGGGAGGTCGTTATGCTGGCTGTGCCCGCCGTGTATGACACCCAGGACGGCCAGCCCACCCTGGCCCTGGTGGCCGGCCTGCCTACCCAGAGCCTCAATAAGCGGCTGACCGTCAATATGGACCGCTCCATGGCCGACTACTCCATCATCCGGCGGGACGGCAGCATGATTATCCGGGGCGAGGGCCTGGAGGAGACCGTCAACTACTTTGACCACGCCCGCGACCTCTACCGGCCCCTGGATGGCCGGAACGCGGAGGAGTTCGTCGCCGACATGCAGCACGCCATGGACGCCCAGGCAAACTTTACCAGCCAGGTGCAGCTGAGCAGCGGCCGGTGGCACCTCTACTGCTCCCCCCTGCCGGACTCCGGCTGGTATCTGCTGCTGTATATGCCCTACAACACCCTGGACCGGACCATTGCCGGCCTGGGCTTCCGCTGGACGCTGGTGTCCCTGGGCGGCTGCATCCTGGTCCTGGGACTGCTGCTGCTGGTGTTCTTCCAATACTTCCGCATGACCCGCCAGCAGGTGCGGGACCTGGATGAGGCCCGGCGCACTGCCGACAGAGCCCGGCGCACCGCCGAACGGGCCAGCCAGGCGAAAAGCGAGTTCCTCTCCAACATGAGTCACGATATCCGCACCCCTATGAACGGCATCATGGGCATGACCACCGTGGCCATCGCCAACCTGCACAACACGGCCCAGGTCCGCTCCTGCCTGAAAAAAATCAATATTTCCAGCCGCCACCTGTTGGGGCTGCTCAACGACATGCTGGACATGTCCAAGATCGAGCAAAATGAGCTGGGCGTCAACACAGAGCCGGTCTCCCTGCGCAAGACGGTCTCCAACCTGCTGCCCATGCTGCTGCCCCAGATCCAGGAAAAGGGGCAGAGCTTCCAGATCTATACCCGGAACATCCCCCACGAAAATGTGCTCAGCGACACGGTGCGCCTGACCCAGGTCCTGCTGAACCTGCTGGGCAACGCCATCAAGTTTACCCCGGAGGGCGGGCGAATCCAGCTGCGGATATCCCAGGAGCCCTCCCCCAGAGGCGGCGGGTACATCCGCACCCACCTGGTGGTGGAGGACAACGGCGTGGGGATGGAGCCGGAGCTGCAGGAGAAAATCTTTGAGGCCTTTGTCCGCAGCGATACGGCGCGGGTCCAGCGGACGATGGGCTCCGGCCTGGGCCTGACCATCACCAAGCACGTCGTCGAGGCCATGGAGGGCGAGATCCTGGTGGAGAGCGCGCCTGGCCAGGGCAGCAAATTCCACGTGATTCTGGATTTGGAGAAGGTCAGCGACCAGGAGCTGGAGCAGCCGCTGCCGGCGCGTAACGTGCTGGTGGTGGACGGCGACAGCCAGGTCCGGGACGCCGCCGTGGAGATGCTGGACTCCATCGGCCTCCACGCCGAGGGCGCGCCGGATGCCGCCGCCGGGCTGGCTCTGGACCAGGCGCGCCGGGGACGGGGCGAGGACGGCTTCCACATCGTCCTGCTGGACTGGGAGCTGCCGGAGGCGGTCGCGCCCCTAAGGCAGCTGGAGGCGCCGGTGCTGGCGCTCTATACCGGGGATTGGAGCGACGTGGAGGACGCCGCCCGGCAGGCGGGGTTCGCGGGCTGCATCAGCATGCCCCTGTTCCGCTCCGGACTGTACTACGGCCTGCGCAGATATGTCCAGGAGGTCCCCGTGGAGCTGGCGCCGGCCCAGGAGGAGCTGGCGGACTTCGCCGGAAAGCGGGTGCTGCTGGCGGAGGACAACGAGCTGAACTATGAGATCGCCAGCGAGCTGCTCCAGGAGCTGGGCATGGAGGTGGACTGGGCCCAGGACGGCCAGGTCTGCGTGGAAAAATTCCTGCAGTCCCAGCCGGACTGGTACGACATCGTGCTGATGGACCTGCGGATGCCCCAGATGACCGGCTTCGAGGCGGCGCGGGCCATCCGGCATATGTCCAGGGAGGATGCGGGGCGGATCCCCATTATCGCCGTCAGTGCGGACGCCTTTTATGACGACATCCAGCGCTGTCTGGACAGCGGTATGAATGCCCACACGCCCAAGCCCATGGATATTGGAGAGGTCTCCCGCCTGATGAGCAAGTACCTGAAGGAACCGAACCGGACATAAAGAAAGGGGGAAATCGTGTGAAAAAAGTATTCATCCTTCTGCTGAGTCTGCTGGCCGCGGCCGGACTGCCCGCCTGCGGCGGCGCGGAGAACCAGGGGACGCCTCCCCCGGAGGAAAAGGAGCCTGTGGAAATCACCCTCTGGTGCTATCCGGTGGGGGACTGGGGGACGCCGACGGCCATGTCCAAGCTGGTTACCGGCTTCCGCAGGGAATTTCCGGACATCCTGCTCTCCGTGGAGTATCCGGACTACGACACCGGAGACGCCAAGGTCAACGAGGCCATCGAGGCCGGAAACGCGCCGGACCTGGTCTTTGAGAGCCCGGAGCGGCTGGTGGCGGGCTGGGGGGACCGGGGGCTGATGGCCGATCTGTCCGACCTGTGGGCCGAGGACCACAGCGAGGGGATCTATGACGCCATCCGCAGCGCCTGCCGCCACAACAACGGCGAGTATTACGTCTATCCCCTCTGCTCCAGCGCCCACTGCATGGCCGTCAACTACGACCTGTTCCAGGCGGCAGGGGCCCTGCAGTACCTGGATGCGGAGAACCACACCTGGACCACGGAGGGATTTATCAGCGCGGTGAACGCCCTGCGCGCCTACGGCCAGGAGCGGGTGGGCGCGGTCTACTGCGGCGGCCAGGGCGGCGACCAGGGGACCCGCGCGCTGGTCAACAACCTGTACGGCGGCGTCTTTACCGACAGCGAGCACACCCGCTATATGGCGGACAGCCCGGAGAACGCCCAGGCGCTGCAGCTGCTGCGGGATTTGGACGGCATCGCCTTTGACCCGGAGCTGGCCGGCAAGGGCGAAATCGAGCAGTTCTGCCGGGGGGAGCTGGCAATGGCGTTTTGCTGGAACTGCACGCTGGAGGTCATGCATACGGTCAAAAATCCGGACCTGGATTTTCGCGTCCTGCCCATGGCCTTCCCCACCAGCAGCGGGGAGCCCCGTCTCCAGGGCGGAATCTATGGCCTGGGCGTGTTTGACAACGGGGACGAGGAGCGGGTGGCGGCGGCCAAGGCGTTTATCCGCTATATCGCCGGCAGCGAGGAGGCCTATACGAGAGCGGTCCAGATGTCCAACAACTGGCCGGTCAAGGATGGGGAGAACATCTATGCCAATGACGCCCTGATGACGGAATACAGCCTGTTCGTGCCCTATGTGGGGGATTACTACCAGGTGACGCCCAACTGGCCCGCGGCCCGGACCGCGTGGTGGACCATGCTGCAGAAGGTGGGCCGGGGGGAGGATATTGCCCAGGCGCTGCGGGACTTTGACGCCGAGGCCAACGGTCCGCTGGGCGCGGCATGATCTGTACACTTTGTCCCCGCCGGTGCGCCGCCGTGCGCACGGAGACGGCGGGAGAGGGGTTCTGCGCCATGCCGGTATTGCCGGTGGCGGCTAGGGCGGGACTGCACTTCTGGGAGGAGCCCTGCGTCAGCGGCGTAAGAGGCAGCGGCGCGGTGTTCTTCTCCGGCTGTGTGCTGGGGTGCGTGTTCTGCCAGAACGGGAGGATCAGCCGGGAGCGGTGGGGCAGGCCCATCACTGTCGCCCGGCTGCGGGAGATCTTTGAGGAGCTGATCGCCCAGGGGGCCCACAACATCAACCTGGTGAGCCCCACGCCCTTTGTCCCCGCCATCCGGGAGACGCTGCAGCCGCCGCTGCCGGTGCCTGTGGTGTGGAACACCGGGGGGTATGAGCGGGTGGAGACCCTGCGGAGCCTGGAGGGCCTGGTGCAGGTGTGGCTGCCGGATTTGAAGTATGTGGACGCCGCTCTGGCCCGGCGGTACAGCGGCGCGGCGGACTACTTCGCCTTTGCCTCCGCCGCCATTGTGGAGATGCACCGGCAGGCCGGGGACTTTGTGCTGGAGGACGGACTGCTGAAGCGGGGCGTGATGATCCGTCACCTGCTGCTGCCGGGAGCCCTGGACAATGCCAAGGCTGTGATGGACTGGGTGGCCGGGACGTTCCGGCCCGGACAGGTGCTGTTCTCCCTGATGGCCCAGTACACCCCCCAGCCGGGGGCGGAGGGGCTGCTGGCCCGGCGGGTGACCGGCGGGGAGTACCGGGCGGCGATGGCGTATATGGAGAATGTGGGGATCGTGGACGGCTACTGCCAGGAGGCCGGGTCCGCCAGGGCGGAGTATACGCCGGAATTTGATTTGACAGGGATATGAAAAGGCCCTCTCCCAAGGTCGGGAGAGGGCCTTCCGATATCTTTTTGCTGTCAGGCGATGCGGTCGCCGTACCGGGCCACCATGGCGGCCACCTGGGCGCGGGTAGCGGTGCCCTGGGGGTCGATTCGACCGTCGGAGCCGTTGAGGATGCCAACCGACGCCGCCCAGCGGACCGCCGTCTGGGCGTATTCGCTGACGGTACCGCTGTCGCTGAACCGGCTCAGGTCCGCCGCCGCGCCGGGGGCGGGACGGCCCGCGTTGCGCCAGAGCATGGTCGCCAGCTGCTCGCGGGTGATGTCGCCCATGGGGTCCGTGCCGTCGGTGACGCCCCGCTCCTTGGCCCAGAGCAGGCCCTTTTCGTACCAGAGGCTGCCGGTGCCGTTGGCCTTGACGTTGTTCATGCGGGCCAGGATGGTCCAGATCATGGCCCGGCTGGTGGTGACATTGGGGGAAAACTGGGTTTCTGTCACGCCGCTCATCAGGTAGTGCTTCCAGACGTAGTCCACATTGTCATAGAACCAGTCCTGCGGCTGCACGTCCGTGAAGGGTATGACCGCCGGGTTCAGGACGATGCCGGAGATGCCGGGGGTGCCCAGGCCCGTGAAAATCTCGTCCTCCGCCGGGGTGGTGGGGGTGTTGTCCGCAACTTTGACGAACGATGCGTCTACCGTGACGCGGGCGGCGGGCATGAGGAAGCTGTAGGCGTTATCGCCCAGGCTGCGCAGGGGGATATTGCGGCCCCGGATGTCTGTGACGGTCAGGGTGTCCAGCTCG
Organism: uncultured Oscillospiraceae bacterium; assembly: GCA_910578505.1. Classification (GTDB taxonomy): domain Bacteria; phylum Bacillota; class Clostridia; order Oscillospirales; family Oscillospiraceae; genus Pelethomonas. Next base: position 25,433 of record CAJTPV010000013.1, read on the forward strand.
TAGCCCGCGTCGGGGTGGGCGTAGAGGGTCACGCGGTCATCGGGGGATGCATTGCGGGTGGTGGGGGTGATGGCGCCGTTGGGGAACGTGGGGATGGAGATGTAGTAGGTGTCGGCGGTATCTGAAGTGCCGGGAATATCGGGCGTCGGTGTATCTTTGAAGCTATCATAGTCTGCAAAGATTATTGTTTCACCACCGTTTTTTGTTAGTGCATAATTTGTAACATTAGTAAATGATTTGTTATCCATTGTGCCAGTAAATAAATCACCCGAGTTAAGCGCAATATCTTCGAATTCTACTGTTCGCAAAGCCGTACCATCCGCTGTGCTTTCCATGATCGAATAATCCATAATTCCATCATCTGTAGCAACTAGCTCAACGCTATAGCTCTGATCATTGGGCAAAACAAATACTTTATCCGATTCTCCAATTACGGCTACAGATACATGGGATTCTTCAATTTCCTGTACCGTATCATTGATAATTTTTGCAACAAGAACATCCTCGCCATTGTATATATTTACATCAATTGGACATCTAACTATACCTACCTTTGAAGTGAATACATCAGTTCGTGTCAAATCTTCTTCTTCAATTGAGGTCATCCACGCCAAATATACTTCAGGCCAGTGTTCCATTAGTGACGAAGAATTTGCCCCGTTAGAGGCAATATCTATCATGCCCCAAAGTATTCCTACATTAGTAAGTCCTTTCTTCATATTTGCCGCATATTCAGAAGCTGCGCCAGTAAGAACTTTATAGACAGCAGATAGCAACGGACGCAATGGTGAATCATAAGGGCTTGCATCCAAAGCTTTTTTTACTATAGATGCCAATCTGAATATATTTGCAGCGTTCATGTCTTTTTTGACGTTATTGATTGCTATTTCTAGGTCTTTATATGTTGATGTACCATATAAAAAAGGTTCCAGTGCAGCGATGAGATCACCGCTTGAATAGTATTTTACTAAATTAGCCTCTAAATATTTTGTATACAAATATCGGTTAGGAACAGCATCACTAATAGTATAATTCAACCAGGTAAGGGTAGATTGCACATTACCTTTCGTATTATACTGTGCTCTTCCGTTGACAATAGAGGAAAACTGAGCGCGTACACGGTCACAATATTCAGTTTTGGCAATTCCTTCTGTCATACTCGGTAGGAAGTATGATACACCTGGTTTCCCAAATGTCCATTGTTTGGGGGGAACTGTTGGAACAATATCATTGGGATTTATCAAATTGAAAATATTATTATAGCTATTAAATGATATTTCCTGATTGTTCGGGGTAGCAAATGTATATGTATAAATATCGCTTCCATTAAAAAGTCCATTAATTCTTAGCTGCGCAGAAAGAAGGTTTGCCACTGCAGCTGATCGACTGAAGCCAGTCAGCCAAACCCGTACATTATCTGTATCCAAGTTTGAAATATATTTTGCTATCTCTTTTCTTGCGTTAACTGCCGCCTGATAAAAACCCTTGTGATAAATCCCAACTTCAGTATTATATCCAACTGTAACATTACCTGCCCATCCACTATCGCCATATTCGCCGCCGCGTAAGCAGATACCTAAAAGGATGACTTTATTGCCATTTTTATCATAAATATCTTTTTGACAAAGGGCCATTGCGATGGTGTTTTCTTCACCTCCCTTATCACCTTCCTGATATCCATAGCTTTTATATGTTTTCATATCGAAATTTAAGTTTGCAAAAAGATTTCTGACATTAATATCACGATAGCCCAAAAGTTTCTTGCTTCCAAAACCACTCATTGCAAGCCCCAGAGACATTTTCGCTAAGTCGTGATTATAAATACTAGAATCCTTAAAAAACCAGTCATCATGAAAAGTCAGTCCCGAATAAGTTGCATCTGAACCAAGAGCTGATGCGTAAGTAATTGAAACCGGAATCGCCTCCGCCGTAACTGTAGTAAACGACCAGTCTCCTTTTTTGATTTCTTGATTGGTCGAACCATCTTTGAACCGGACAAACCCCTCGCCCATAGTGACATAGTATTTGGTATTTGGCTCCAATTTGTTCTCATAGAAGCTATAGCCTGGCGTTATTTTCAGAATATTTTTTTCCGGCGTATACATAATGGTATAATCGCCAGTTGCATATTGCGAGGGCTTGTATATCAACAAATCATCTTCCGCACGATAAATGGAAAAAGCTCCGGGCGCAATAAAGTCTACATCTGGCCAGCCACCGGGCTTTGTAGCAATTTCACGGTCAAATGTAATTTGAAATGCTTTTTGCTGGTCGCTTCCGGTGTAACCAACATCTGTGGCACCATTTGCCGGGAAAATATTTACAACTTTTGCTTGACTATCCAAGTCTGGATTGGGGTCCCAAGTGCGGAATTCCATCAGTCCTTCTTCTATAGCCAGTTTTACATCTTCTTGATTCTGTACAGATTCCCACCCGCTGCTATTCGTTGGATAATATATCGTTACTTTCCCACTCTCATCACCAGCATATTTCAATTCGCTGATACTTGCATCGAATTTTGGTGCAGAACTGCTTTTGAAATATACGGCTAGGTTGCTGGTATCCCCATTCCAACCATCGCCAGGACCAATATCGGTCGTAAAAGATGTAACAGAAGAGGGAATTTCTAGTTTTGAAAGACTGGTGCACCACCAAAATGCACTAGGATCAACTGATATCAAGCCCTCCGGTAAAATAATGGATGACAAATTGGGGCAGTTCATAAAAGCCATAGCTGGAATTGTTTTTACTGTAGAAGGGACGGCAATTGTTCGCAAATACTCTTTGTTGCTCAGTACCCCCTCATATAACTCAGATACTTGAGTTGGAATTGTATATTCTGTTCTAGTATTTTTGCCAGGATATAGAGCAATTTCCCAGGAAGAAGAGTTTACCCAATAAAGGACACCATCAACTGCAGCATACTGAGGATTTCCGGATGCAACCGTTATACGGCTAATATCTTCGCCTGAGCCAAGTCCTTCATACCCAATCTCTTTAAGTGAGGCTGGCAGATGCAGTGAGGTTAACTTTGTGCCTGAAAATGCATATGAATCAATTGAAACAAGTCCATCAGGAAGTACAATAGACGTGAGGGATTCTGCATTTGCAAAGGCACAAGTACCAATGCTTTTCAGCGTACGGGGCAATTTCACATGCTTTAACTGGAATAAAATTCCAAACATTGTAAAACTTCCAAACGCATCGCTTCCAATGTGGGTAATTCCCTCCGATACAACTACAGAACGGATATAATTCCCTTCGTATCCATTCCAGCCAATATATGGTGGAGGATTAGAATACCATTCGCAACTATAATCATCCATTGCGCCTGTTCCGCTGATAGTCAGTGTTTCAGTAGCGGCATCAAAGCTCCATGTAGCATTTTTGCCGCATTTCCCCGATGTTTCCATTTCCACTGCCCACGCCGTCCCCGGCACCAATCCCAGCACCAAACACAGCGCCAGAACCGTTGCAACTATTCGTTTTCTCATACCCTTCCTTACCTCCTCAAATTCACAATATTTCCAGCAGGCGGACACCGGGGCGGGGAAAGGAAGGTATGGAGGTGAAATCCCGCCCCGGGCCGCTACCGGAAAACATAAACGCGGTGCCGAGTCCTTCCAACTCAACACCGCTTTCCTTCTCATGCGAACGCACGGCAATATCCCGCTTGCAAAATGCGGCGGGAATGGGTATAATACATCCGTGGTGCAATTTAGATTGCTGTGCTGAGTGCCCGTACACTCGTACAGGGCTACGGGGCGCTGCCAACACCCCGTAGCCTGCCGCAGTCTATGTTTTCATCTTTATACTACAGCATTTTTCCCCAAATTGCAAGGGGTTCCGGCGGAAAATCTGCAAGTTTTGAACAAGCAGGCCGCTTGCGGACAAATTGCAGCCAAATTGTAAGCGCACAGCGGACCTGACAAGGCTGCATTGTTCAGGTATACTATAGCAAATCTGCCCAGGCAGAAAAAGTTGACCGCCCGGAATGCCATCCGGGCGGTCAACACGCATATGCAGGCAGTGAAAGTACAGCGAATCATCCCAGATGCACCAGCCGGTCGATACCCAGGGAGCACACCAGGGCCCCCGCCTCCGTCTGTACGCCGTGGGTGCCGTTAATGGCGTCCATCACCTGGTTGCGAATCTCCTTCGGCACCACGATGAACAGCATCTCCTTCTCCGACTGGCTGGCCAGTCCCCGCAGCTGGGCGGTCTGCTCGTCGCCCACCCAGCGCCCGCGGACAATGGTGCCGCCTCTGGCCCCCGCCTTCTTCGCCGTCTCCATCACCGGGCCCGTAAAGCCCTGGTTGACCAATATCAAAATCAGACTGTTCTTCTGCTCCTGGTCCATATCGACGTCTCCTCCGTTCTCCTTTTTTGTGGACATATCCACCACCGCCGCCAGCAGGCTGTTCACCGCTGTCAGCGGCATGGTATAGGCGATTCCCCGGCCCGGAACCCGGCCCCGCAGCTCATCGTCCAGCCGGTCCAGCAGCTGCCGGGCCACGGACACAGGGGTGAGACTGAAAATGATGTCCTTCTCCGAGCTGCCCAGGCCCAGAATGTCCAGGATTTCCGACGTGGCCGTGCCGGTCCCCTCACAGCGGATATGGGTGAACACCTGATGCTCCGAGTAAAATTTCATCAGCCGGTTGCCGTTGCCCCGCTCAATGATGGATGTGATAAGCGCCATCTGCTCCGGCCGCTGGGGCTTTGCCTCCGGCTTCGACTTCTCAATGATCGTGGTCAGCAGATCCCGCTGCTCCGGCTTGTGGGGCGCTGCTTTCGCCTTTGACTTCTTAGCCGCCATATCCAGCCTCCTTAATCATAGTACAGGACGCAGTCGTCCGCTTTGGCAATTTCCGCCCGCACCGCCTGGACCGCCAGCTTCCGGCGCATCCGGCCCGCCAGGCCCATGAGCTGGATGGTCACCAGCGGCGTCATCGCCACCAGGGCCACCAGCCCGAAGGCGTCGGTCATCAGGTTCCCGCCCGCCGCGTCGCAGGCCCCCATGGCAAAGGGCAGCAGGAAGGTGGCGGTCATGGGTCCTGAGGCCACGCCGCCGGCGTCGAAGGCCACGCCGGTAAAGAGCTGGGGCACAAAAAACGTGAGCCCCAGGGAGATGGCGTAGCCCGGAATCAGGAACCAGAGGATGGAGATGCCGGTCAGCACCCGCAGCATGGCGATCCCCACGGAGACGGCCACCCCGATGGACAGGCCCTGCTTCATGGCCGCCTGGGAGATGGAGCCCATGGACACCTCCTCCACCTGCTTGATGAGCACGTGGACCGCCGGCTCCGCCGCGACGATGAAGTAGCCCATGACCATCCCTGCCGGTATGAGCAGATAGGGCCTGCTGCTGCTGGCGATGGACGCGCCGATGAGCTGCCCGGCCGCCATAAAGCCCACGTTGACGCCGGTGAGGAACATCACCAGCCCGACATATGTATACACCAGCCCGCTGACGATCCGCAGCAGCTGGGTACGCTGGAAGCGGTGGGTCATCAGCTGGAAGAGCAGGAACATGGCGCAGATGGGGACCATGGCCACCGCCACCTCCTCCGCGTAAACGGGCAGAGCCGCCATGAACTGGGCGGCGGCATCCCTGGTGGTGGCGATATCCGGCAGGGGGGCCGGGGTATAGGTAGCCTTGTCCGGCGCGTAGGTGATGCCCAGCAGCAGCACAGAGAGAATGGGGCCGATGCTGCACAGCGCCACCAGGCCGAAACTGTCGCTGGTGGAGTTGCGGTCACTGCGCACGGAGGCCATGCCCACGCCCAGGGCCATGATGAACGGCACCGTGATGGGGCCGGTGGTCACGCCGCCGGCGTCAAAGGAGATGGGGATGAAGTCCCTGGGCGCGAAGGCCGCCAGGGCAAAGGCCAGCAGATATCCGCCCACCAGCAGATAGGAGAGGGGGACCTTGATGAGAATACGCAGCAGGGCGATGACCAGGAACAGTCCCACGCCCGCCGCCACGGTAAAGATGAGCACTTTGCTGGGGATGGCCTCCACCTGCTGGGCCAGCACCTGCAGGTCCGGTTCGGCCACGGTGATGAGGATGCCCAGCAGCAGGGCCACAGACAGGGGGATGGCCATGTGCCTGGCCTTGCTGAAGTAGACGCCGATGCCGCTGCCCATAGGGGTCATGGACATATCCACCCCCAGGGTGAACACGCCCACCCCCACAATCAGCAAAAACGCGCCGAACAGGAACAGCACCAGCGTCCCCGGCGTCAGGGGGACGATGGAGATGCTCAGCAGCAGTACAATGGCTGTGATCGGGAGGACGGACGAGAGGGACTCCCGGATCTTTTCCATGAGCTGAGGATTGATGCGCACGGTAAGTCTCCTTCCCTGCCGCGCGGGACGCGGCAAAATCAGATAGGTATATCTTACAGGAAATTTTGAGAAATGTACAGCGGTTTTTCGATATTAACGATTTCTTTACGAAATCTTTCTATCGGAGGGGATGGCGCGGTGCTGACCAGAACGCCCCCGCGCTGGACGATGACCGGACTCCTTACCCGTCAAGCAAAAGTGCCTCCTGCCTTCAGTGATGACAAGTATAAAATACGAATACGGGACATTGGGGTAATTCCTAATTTTTCACTGCCGTCCGCCTCAATCTGGCGCTTTGAAATTGTATACAGGGCGGATTCGCTCCACAATCTCCGCCGTCGGTCCAATCTGTCCCATCAGCTCATCCAACCTTTTATAGGCCATAGGGGATTCATCCAGCGTTTCCAATCCCACGCAGGTGGTAAAAATACCCGCCATCTCGTGCTGGAACGCCTCCACAGACAGCGTATGACGCGCTGCCGTCCGGCTCATCAGGCGTCCGGCACCGTGGGGGGCGGAGCAGTTCCAGTCCTCGTCTCCCTTCCCTACGCAAATCAGGCTCCCGTCCCGCATATTGATCGGGATCAGCAGCTTTTCCCCCGCATTTGCGGACACGGCCCCCTTGCGCAGGATCATGGACTCCGTATCAATATAGTTGTGGATGGTTGTAAAAGACTCCCGCGCTGTCAGGCCCATTCCGGACAGGATGATATCCACCATCGCCCTGCGGTTCAGCGCCGCGAAGCGCTGGATCAGACGCATATCGTGGATATAATCCGCAAACAGTTTGCCCTCCACATAGGCCAGCTCCTTGGGGATATCCAGGGCATGCTCTTTTTTCAAACGCTCAATGGCGCTCTGGATCTCCTGGAACCGCCCCTCCGCCTTCAGCCGGGCAATGGTCTCCTGGATCTGGTACTTTGCGCCGCCCCACAGGGCGCGCCGTCCCTCGTCCTGATAGAACGACGCCGCCTCGACGCCCAAGTGGCGGCTGCCGGAGTGGACCACCAGAAACAGCTGGCCATCCCCGGCCCGGTCCACCTCAATGAAGTGGTTCCCGCCGCCGAGGGAGCCGATGCTGCACATGGCCCGCTCCAGCTGGACCTGCCCGGCGCAGCGCAGCTGTGTCAGGTCGATCTCCGCATGCAGCGGATGGGGCGTGTCCCGCACTTCCCGGCCAAAGGGGATCTCCCGGCGGATCAGATTGTCCAGCGCTTCAAAGTCGATGTCATGTTCCGCCAGCTCCACCGTCTCCATGCCGCAGCCGATATCTACCCCCACCATGCCGGGGACGACTTTGTCGTGGATGGTCATCGTGGTGCCGATGGTGCAGCCCATACCGGCGTGGACGTCCGGCATGATGCGGATTTTGCAGTCCGCGAACGCCGCCTGATTGCATACGGTCTGGATTTGTCTGGCGGCGGTGTCCTCCAACGTCTCACAAAAGCACCTGGCGGTGTTGTGGGTCCCCTTGATCTCGATCATATTCCGTACCTCCTCCAAAAGTATGGGCCGGTGGGATTTCTGCCCACCGGCCCTGCACATGCCTCAGGATGCCTTCCCGCGTAAAATATCCCCCAGCTGGGCCAGCAGGTCGCCGGTGCCGTTGAGATTGATGTTCCCCACGTTGGCGCAGATCCGCTCGATGTACTCCAGCTCCTTCAGGCGGTAGAGGGTCTGGTTCTCCTCCATGAGCCGGGCGGTATTGAGCAGGGAGCGGGTGGAGGCTACCTCCTCCCGGCGGGTGATGACGCTGGCCTGGGCCCGCTTCTCCGCCGCCAGGACGTTGTTCATGATGTCGCGAATCTCTCCCGGCAGAATGATGTCCTTCACGCCGCCGTCCAGAACCTCCACAAACAGGGCGGGGGCCTTCTCCTTCAGCCGCGCGATGACGTACTCGGACACCTGGTCCTTGCCCTCCAGAATTTCGTCCAGCTTGTGCTTGCCCACATACTCCCGCATGGCCAGCTGGGCCGCCACGTGCAGCTGCTCCGCGTAGTCGTCGATCTCCGTCAGCACCCGCACGTAGTCGGTGATGCGGTAGCTGCACACGAAGTTGATGCGCAGGGACACCTTGTCCTGGGTCAGGATCTCCTGGCCGGTAATATTCATCTGGGTCAGGCGGGTGTCCACATATCCCACATCCACCTGCACGCCGCTTTTCCAGAAATAATATGTACCGGGCTCCAGCACTCTCTCAAAACGCTTGTTGAAATACAGCCGCGCCTTCTGGTGGGAGGCTACAGATATCCTGGTGTACAGCTCGTCAGGCATCTGCTCCATGATGTATCCGGGTACGCTGCCGCCAACCTCCGGGCTGGCAATGCTGACGATTTGGAATTCGTGCTTCCGCTCCACAGACCAGAAAGCGTACTTTCCTTTTTCAAGGGCCTGATGGAACTTGCCGTCGATGAAGTGGAGGGCGATTTGCTGCTCCCCCACCTCCACAGCGGTGGTCTGCCGGGCGATTTCCTTGCTGCGCAGAAGGGTTTCCAGGGAGCACCTTGCGGAATACAGTTCGCCGTCCGTTGACAGGACTTCCGCAATATTCTCGCCGAACAGGCGGTATTTGCCGGCATACAGCAGCCGCACAAATTTCCCGTTTTTGAACAGCAGCCCCCTTTGATTTTCGTTGATAATGACTTTCCGCATAAATTTTCTTGTTGTGGTCTGAAGGATCTTTTGATTCTTGCTCATAATCAGTTCTCTCATATCTGAAAACCCTCCTCACAGGTTTGATAGCGGCGTGCTTCCCCGGATGGGCACGTTGCGGCCAACAGCTTGAGCGCGGCGGGCGTGAGGCGGAAAGCCAGGCTTCTGGCCTCACGTGCGCGTGCGCGGGATCCGCTGCCGGACAGGCGGCGTGTCCATTGCTTTGGAGTCTCCGAAAAGTCCTCCGCCGCGTGGGGAAGCACATGCTTTTGATAGATGGTCTCCGTTTTCGCGGGGACCGGTCATGTGTGCCGTTTCCGGCAATGCTCCAACCAATTGGCATACGTCCAAACAAGGCGTACGGCAGGACTCGAACCTGCAAATGGTACTTCACCCGGCAAGGCTGCGGCATACGCTTCGGAATCTCCCCGCGCACCGCCGTGCGGCTTTCACCCACAGGCTCAGCGGCCTTGCAGGATGTATGATACCAAATTCTGCCGCCGGATTCACGGAAAAAAAGTTGCGAGGTCCTGAAAAGGCGGGGCATCTTCTCAAAAGCACAGCCAAAGCCCCCCTGGAGAGCCAAGCTCTCCAGAGGGGCTTTTTGCCGGCGTCACCGCCGTCCTGACGCTCTGCGGCAGCGTCTCTACTCCATACTGATGATATAGTAATACACCGGCTGTCCCCCTGGCAGGACGGACAGCTCCGCGTCCGGGCAGTGGCTGGCAAAGATCTCCTGGGCCTTCTCCGCCTGCTCCTCCTGCACGTCCTCGCCGGAAAACAGCGTAACAAACTCGGCTCCCCGGCTCCCGGCCTCCTGGGCCAGCTTTTCCAGCAGCACCGCGATATCCCGGTCCGTGCCGAACAGCTTGCCGTCCAGCAGCGCCAGATAGTCGCCCTCGCTGATCGCAAAGCCGCCGAAATCGCTGTTGCGGGCCGCGTAGGTGATCTGGGCCGTGGAGACGTTTTTGATGGATTCCGTCATCGTCTCCAGCAGCTCCTCCTGCTCCAGCTCCGGGTCCACCGCCATCATGGCGGTGATGCCCTGGGGCACCGTCACCGTGGGGACCACCACGACCTCCTTGTCCGTCAACCCCACGCACTGCTGGGCGGCCATAATGATATTCTTATTGTTGGGCAGCACAAAGACCACCTGGGCCGGCACCCGCTCAATCTCCTTGAGAATACTCTCCGTAGACGGATTCATGGTCTGACCGCCGGAGATGATCCCGTCAGCCCCCAGATCCTGGAACACGGCGGCCAGTCCGTCCCCGGCGCACACGGCCAAAAAGCCGTACTTCTTCTCCGGCTCCGCCGGGACCGGCGGCTCATCCTCCTCCAGGTCGTCCACGCACTGGGCCTTCTTCCCGGCGGCCAGGTCCTCCTGCTGGGTGCGCATGTTCTCAATCTTGGCCAGCTCCAGGGTGCCGTACTTCTGGGCCGCGTTCAGGGCGCTGCCCGGCGTGTTGGTGTGGACATGCACCTTGAAGGCCTCGTCGTCCTCGCCGATGACCAGGCTGTCGCCGATGCCGCCCAGATAGGCCCGCAGGGGGTTCAGATCCACGTGCTCGCTGCTCTTGCGGACAATGAACACCGTGTCAAAGGCGAAGGTGATCTCCTCGGCGGAAAAGCTGTTGAAATCGGCCTTTTCCCGCTTGGAAGAGGCGTCCTCGTCCACTTCCGGTATGTCCTCGCCCCGCAGGGAGGCCAGCATGCCCTCCAGAATGACCAGATACCCCTTGCCGCCGGCGTCCACAACGCCGGCCTTTTTCAGCACGGGGTTCATATCCGTGGTCTGGGCCAGAACCTCATAGCCCACGCGCAGAGCCTCGGAGAGCACATAGTCCACCTCGTTCTGCTCAGCGGCGGCCTCCACCGCCCGCTTTGCCGCCAGCCGGGAGACGGTGAGCACCGTGCCCTCGGCGGGCTTCATCACCGCGCCGTAGGCGGAGGCCACGCCCTCCTGCATGGCGGCGGCCAGCAGCGCGCCGTCGGCGGTGTCATGGCCCTTGAGGGTCTTGGACAGGCCCCGGAAGAGCAGGGAGAGGATCACGCCGGAGTTGCCCCGCGCCCCCCGCAGCAGGGCCCCGGCGGTGATGGCGGCGGCCTGGCCGATGGCGCTGTCGCCGCTCTTTTTCAGCTCCGCGGAGGCGGCGCCGATGGTCAGGCTCATATTGGTGCCGGTGTCGCCGTCGGGAACAGGGAAAACGTTGAGGTCGTTGATCTGCTGCTTCTGCAGCGTAATGGCGGCGGCGCCGTGGAGAATCATCTGCTTGAACTGCGTTCCGTCAATTGTATGCATCATCTGCGTTATACCCCCTTGGAATTCGACACAACAGAGTCTACACAGACGTCCACGCTTTTGACGGGGATACCGGTGTACTTGCTGACTTTGTATTGGACCTCGCTCATAATCGAGCGGCAGACGGCGGTGATATTGATGCCGTGCTCGACGATGATATGCAGGCGGATCGAGACAGTGGCGTCCTCGTTGTAGATGACCTGCACGCCCTTGCTCATGGCCTCCTTGCGCAGGAGGTGGACCAGGCCGTCGGTCATGGAGCGGAAGGCCATCCCCTTCACGCCGAAGCAGTTGGTGGCGGCGTTGCCGGTGATATTGGTGAAGACCGCGTCGCTGATACTGATCTCACCCTTGGTGGACTGTAGCTTTATCATGGAAACCATCCTTTCAGCGGGAAGCAAATTATACAGTAGCTTTTATTATATACCATTTTTTTCTGGATAACAAGTAGAAAAAGGCCAGAACAAAAAAATCTGTAAAAAAGCTGGCAGAACCCTATTGAAAAATCTTCCCATTTGACATATTATCTATACACTATACAAAGCCGCGCCGGATTCCGGGGCCGGGCCGCCCGCCCGGCGGCAAACCGGGGGCCAGGGGAGAAAGGAATCGCTATGAGAGTCATCACCGGCTCTGCCAGAGGCAGAAAATTAAAAGAGTTGACAGGGATGGACACCCGTCCCACCACAGACCGGGTCAAAGAGGCTATTTTCAGCATCATCCAGTTCGATTTGGAGGGCCGCCGGGTATTGGACCTCTTCGCCGGCACCGGGCAGCTGGGCATCGAGGCCCTGAGCCGGGGGGCGGCGTCTGCCGTGTTTGTGGAGCACCGCCGGGAGGCGGCGAACCTGATCCGGGACAATCTGGCGCTGACGGGCCTGGCCGGCTCCGCCAGGGTGGTGGACGGGGATGCGTTCGCCTTCCTTTCCTCCGCCAGGGAGACCTTTGACATCATTTTGCTCGACCCCCCCTTCGCCGCCGGGCTATGGGAAAATGCGCTGGACGCCATTTCAAGGTTTGACATTTTATCAGACCATGGTATAATAATCTGTGAATCGCCTGTACAGCAGGAGCTGCCCGCCCTCTCCCCCCCCTATTTCCCGCACCGGGTCTACCGCTACGGGCAGGTCAAGGTCACCACCTACCACAAGGAGGTGGGGGCATGAACACCGCCGTCTTTCCGGGCAGCTTTGACCCCGTCACCGTGGGGCACCTGGACATCATTGCGCGCGCTGCCGCCATCTTTGACCGGGTGATCGTGTGCATTATGGTCAACGGCGGGAAACACCCCCTGTTCTCTATGGAGGAGCGGCTGCGGTTTCTCCGGGCCGCCATCACCTGCATCCCCAACGCCCAGGCCGTCCTGTGCGACGGCCTTCTGGCGGACTTCGCCCGAAAGCAGGGCGCCCGCACGCTGGTCAAGGGCGTGCGCGGCTGCGCCGACTTTGACTGGGAGTTCCAAATGGCCCAGATCAACCGGGGCCTATGGCCGGAGCTGGACACCGTCTTCCTTCCGGCCCAGACAAAACATCTGCATATCAGCTCCACAATGGCGCGGGAGATGATCCGCTACCGCCAGGACCTGTCCGGCTGCATACCCGCGGGCGCGCTGGAAGCCGTACTGGAGTCCGCAGAAGGGAAGGATAATTATGGCAAATGACGTGCAATATCTGATCGACATGCTCTATGAGATGATCGATACCGCCAAGACCATGCCCATGGCCCGTGACAAGTGCGTGATCGTACGGGAGGACGCCCTGGACCTGCTGGACGATCTGCGGGGCCAGCTGCCGGCGGAGCTGAAGAAGGCCCAGGACCTGATCCGCGCCAGAGACGAATATGTGGAGAACGCCAAAAAGGAGGCGGAGAAGATCCGCCGCCAGGCGGATATGGACGCAAAAACCATTGTGGAGGAGAGTGAGATCACCCGCATTGCCCGGGACAAGGCCCAGCAGATGCTGCGCCAGGCCGGGGACCGGGCCAACGGCATGATCGGCGTGGCCAACGAGTACACCGACGACGCCCTGCGCCGCACGGAGGAGGCCATCCAAATGGCCCTGGAGGAAATCCGGGAATCGCGGGCCAGATTCCGGGCGGTTTCCAACGAGAAGCTCCAGGCCCAGCGGGCCAGACTGGAGGAGCAGCGGGGCGACGGCGACAGAAGGCGGTAAAGCAGCGCCTCAGAACCGCCATTTCCTCCCGATTTCCGCAAAATTGGTAAAAAAAGGAACTATATATTGAAAATCGGAAATACCTTTGGCGCAACATTTTGTGCCGGAGGTATTTTGTTTTTTTCGCGGTTTTTTGTAGAACAGACGTTTTTTATACTAAGAACCGGCGGTTTTTCTTCAAAAAATGTCTTTCTTCAACAATAAAAAAAAAAAGTTGCGCTTGCATTTCGAGCGGATATGCCGTATACTAGGTAGCGAAGTGGGGAGAAGTGGGGGAATGTAGGGAGACGCCGGCAGCGGCCCTCCCGGAGGACCCGAAAACCGGCCTCGGCCCCCTGGTTGTTCCGCCCGTCCGGAGGGAAAGGCAGGTGGGGGGCGTGATTGGGCAGTATCAGCACAATATCGACGCCAAGGGCCGCCTGTTCATCCCCGCCAAGTACCGGGAGGAGCTGGGGGAGGCTTTTTATGTCACCATCGGCCTGGACGGCTGCCTGTCGGTCTACTCCGACGCCAAGTGGGCGGACCTGACCGCCAAGTTCGACGCGCTGCCCATCGCCAAGGCCCGCTCCATGCGCGCCCTTTTCGCCAACGCCGCCAAGTGCGAGCCGGACGCCCAGGGCCGCATCCTCATCCCCGCCAAGCTGCGCCGGTACGCGGCGCTGGAAAAGGAAGTTGTCATCAACGGCGCGTCGAAGTGCGTGGAGCTGTGGAACCCGGAGCGGTGGGCCCCCATCGAGGAGGCCGGCCTGGACCCGGAAAACCTGGCTGCCGCTATGGAAGAACTGGGATTCTGATATGGACAAGGACTATGGACACAAGCCGGTGCTGTTGGAGGAATGCCTGCAGGCGCTGGCGATCCGCCCGGATGGATGCTATCTGGACGGAACACTGGGCCGGGCGGGCCACTCGCTGGCGATCCTGCGCCGCCTGACCACCGGGCGGCTGGTGGGGATCGACCGGGACATGGCCGCCATTGGGGCCGCCAGGGAGCGTCTGGCGGATTTTCAGGACCGGGTGACCCTGGTCCACGGCAATTTCCGGGACCTGGGCCGCATTTTGCAGGAGACAGGGACAGGCCCTCTGGACGGCATGCTTTTTGACCTGGGCGTGTCCTCCCCCCAGCTGGACGAGGCCCGGCGGGGGTTCAGCTACATGCAGGACGCCCCGCTGGATATGCGGATGGACGAGAGCGAGGCGCTGAGCGCCGCGGACATCGTCAACACCTGGAGTCAGGAGGAGCTGCGGCGGGTCCTGTACGAGTACGGGGAGGAGCGGTACGCGCCCCGGATTGCCCAGGCCATCGTGCGCCGGAGAGGGGACAGGCCCATCGAAACCACCGGGGAGCTGGTGGAGGTGATCCGCTCGGCCATGCCCGCCGCCGCCCTGCGGGAGAAGCAGCACCCGGCCAAGCGGAGCTTTCAGGCCCTGCGCATCGCGGTGAACGGCGAGCTGGAGGCGCTGCCGCCCATGCTGGCGGCAGCGGCGGACGGGCTGAAGCCGGGGGGCCGGCTGGCGGTGATCACGTTCCACAGTCTGGAGGACCGGATCGTCAAGCAGACCCTGCGGGAGCTGGCCACGGGCTGCACCTGCCCGCCCCAGTTTCCGGTGTGCGTGTGCGGGAAGAAGCCCAGGCTGAAGCTCATCACCCGCAAGCCGGTGACGCCGGGGCCGGAGGAGCTGGCAGAGAATTCACGGGCCCGCAGCGCCAAGCTCCGGGTGGCGGAGCGCACGGAGTTCGAGTAAACCAGGCCTTGGGCCTGTCATGGAGAAAACGGCGGGCACGGGTCCGCAGCGGAAGGGGGATAGGGCATGGCCGCAAACAGAAACAGGAAAAAACGCCCGGTCCCCCGGCCCACGGAGGGCAACCTGGCCCGGAAGCTGGACAGCCGCGAGCTGGAGCGGTATCCGGAGCCCTATGGCCGGCCGGAAGTTGAGCGGCAGTACCACCGCCGCCAGGAGACCGCCATGGAGCGGCGCTCCCGGCAGCACGCCGCCGCCAAGGCCGCGGTCCGCGCCGCCCAGAAGCTGTCGCCGGGCCTGCTGGCGGGCTTCGCGGCCACCGCCGCGCTGATGGTGCTGGTGCTGCTGTGTTATGTGCGGCTGAACGCCATCTCCCGCAGCATCGTGGACATGAAGACCGACATCGCGGCGCTGGAGACGGAGCAGGTGTCCCTGCTGACCCGGTATGAGCAGGCCTTTGACCTGACGTCGGTGAAGGCGGCGGCGGAGGCCGCCGGGATGACCCAGCCCAGCGACAGCCAGATCTATTATATCGACCTGCCCGGCGCGGACCAGGCGGTGTCCTACAGCGACAATGAGATTGGGCTGCCGGAGCGGTTTGTGTCCAAGGTGAAGGACCTGTTTGCGGAGATCAAGGAATATTTCCAGTAGCGGGAAGTATACTCGTAGATAAGGGAGGCTGCTACGCTGGACACGGGCCGGCAGGCGGATGACGATTGGCCGGGCGCTGCGCGCACGGCCAATTCGGTGTTTGCAAGCCTGAGATTTTCAGGAGGAACCTATGGCATATCAAGCCCCAAGACCAAGAAAACCACAGAAAGCGCCGCGCAGGCCCAAGCTCCCTGCGGACTCGGCCAAGAAGGCGAAGCAGATCATCCAGCGGCGCACCATCTACCTGCTGCTGCTGTTCGGCGTGGTGACGTTCCTGGCGGTGTTCGCCAAGGCCTATGATCTGACGATGAACCAGGGCGACGAGCTGAAGGCCCGGGCCTCCCAGCAGCAGACCCGGAGCACCACCATCACCGCCTCCCGCGGCACCATCTATGATCGCAACGGCACCATCCTGGCCATCTCCGCCATGGCGGACACCGTGTTTCTGGACCCGAAGGTCATCCAGGAGTATGCCGCCGAGCTGGACGTGAAGCGGGCGGAGGCGCTGGCCAAGGGGGTGAAGAGCGGGGAGACCCTGCCCATGACAGGGCAGGAGTACAAGGACCTGATCGCCTCCAAGCTGGCGCAGCTGCTGGGGCTCCAGGAGCGGGACGTGTACGAGAAGATGGAGAGGACCCAGAGCCGGTACGAGGTCCTGGCCACCAAGGCGGATAAGGACACCGTAGGCGACAAGGTGCGCCAATTCATCTCCAAGGACGGCGTGGAGGCCGGGAACACCACCGGCAAGGCCATCCAGGGCGTCCACCTGCAGAGCGACGCCAAGCGGTACTACCCCTACGGCTCCCTGGCCGCCCATGTCATCGGCTTTCTGGGCCCAGAGGACCACGGCGCTTACGGCCTGGAGGCCATCTACGAGAAGGACCTGAGCGGGAAAACAGGGCTGGCGGTGACGGCCAAGGACGCCACCGGCTCGGAGCTGATGTTCCAATACGGGCAGGTCTACGACGCCGAGGACGGGAAAAACCTGCAGCTGACCATTGACACCAATATCCAGAGCTACCTGGAGCAGGGGCTGGCGGACATGATCGAGCAGTTCCACGCCGCCAACGGGGCCCAGGGCATTGTCATGGATCCCCGGAACGGGGCCATCCTGGCCATCGCCTCCAACCCCACCTACGACGTCAACCACCCGCGGGAGATCTACGACAGCGCCCTCCAGCAGCTGGTGGGCACGCCGAAGGAGGGCGGAGCGGAGGGGGAGACGGTGACCCTGGAGGAGATGCAGCTCAAGCAGTGGCGCAGCAAGGCCGTCAACGACACCTATGAGCCGGGCTCCACCTATAAGGTCCTCACCCTGGCCATGGGCCTGGAGGAGGGAAAAGTCAACCTGAACAGCACCTTCTACTGCAGCGGCGGACTGGATGTAGACGACTGGTACATCAAATGCAACAATATCTACGGCCATAAAAACCAGTCGCTGAAGGAGGCGGTGGGCCACTCCTGCAACCCCGCCTTCATGAACATCGCCTTCAGCGTGGGCGCCAGGCGATATTATGATTATCTGGACGCCTTCGGGCTCTTCGACGCCACCGGGGTGGACCTGCAGGGCGAGGGGACCAGCATCTTCGCGCCCTACAAGACCTTCTCCCAGACCCGGACGGACCTGGCCTCCTACTCCTTCGGCCAGAAATTCAACATCACGCCCATCCAGCTCATCACGGCCCAGGCGGCCTGCATCAACGGCGGCTACCTGTACCAGCCCCACGTGGTGGAGAAAAAGCTGGACAGCGACGGCAATGTGGTGGAGCAGTTTGACGCCACCCCCATCCGGCAGGTCATCAGCGAGGAGACCTCCGCCACGGTGCGGGAGATATTGGAATACGTGGTGGAGAAGGGCGGCGGCAAAAACGGCCAGGTAGCCGGGTACCGGGTGGGGGGCAAGACCGGCACTGCCGACAAGGGCAACACCGGGGACGTCATCGTCTCCTTCCTGAGCTTCGCCCCTGCCGACGACCCCCAGGTGATCATGCTGCTGACCCTGGACACCCCGTCCCGGAGCACAGGGACCTACGTCTCCGGCGGCAATATGGTGGGGCCCACGGCCTCCGCCATCATGTCGGATATCCTGCCCTATCTGGGCATCTCCCCGCAGTACAGCGACGACACCAAGGCCGCCGCGGATCTGACCGTTCCCTATGTGGTGGGGGAGACCAAGGACGGCGCTGCGGCGAAGCTGAACGAATACGGCTTTACGTCCTACCGCACAGTAGGCGGCGGGGACACGGTCACAGACCAGACGCCGGTGGGCGGGGCCATCATCCCGGCGGGGGCGGAGATCATCCTGTACATGGGCGAGGAGAAACCCAGCGGCCTATGTACGGTGCCCAACGTGGTGGGGATGTCCGCCGCGGATGCCAACAGCGCCATGAGCAACGCCGGACTCATCATGAAATCCACCGGGGCCACCGGCACAAAGGGCATCAAAGCCATCAGCCAGTCCACGCCGGAGGGCACCCAGGTACCCGCCGGAACAGTGGTCACCGTGCAAATGGGGCAGACGGCCACCACCAGCGATTGACAGCCCCCCCAACCAGGACGCGAAGCGCATAAAAAGTTCTTTTTGATTCTTTTTCTTTCAAGAAAAAGAGTGAACAACCTAAAGGAGGCACATATGTCACACCGGCCCGAAAAGGAGCTGCGAAAGATAAAACGCCCGCCTGATTCCGCCAGACAGGCGAAACAGGTCATTCAGCGGCGCACCATCTACCTCCTGCTGCTCTTCGGCGCGGCCACCTTCCTGGCCGTGTTCGCCAAGGCCTACGACCTGACCATCAACCAGGGCGAGGAGCTGAAGGCCCGGGCCTCCCGGCAGCAGACCCAGAGCACCCCCATCTCCGCCTCCCGCGGCGCCATCTACGACCGCAGCGGGACGGTCCTGGCCGTGTCCGCCACAGCGGACACCGTCTATCTGGCCCCGCGGGTCATCCAGCGCTATGCCGCGGAGCTGGACAGGGAGCGGGCCCAGGCGCTGGCCAACAGCACCGAGGGCGTCCTGTCCATAAGCGGCCAGGCGTACAAGGACCTGCTGGCCGCCCGCATGGCGGAGCTGCTGGAGCTGGACCAGCAGGACGTGTACGAGAAGATGGAGCGGACCTGGAGCCGGTACGAAATTCTGAAGACCCGCGTGGACAAGGCCACTGTGGGCGACAGGGTCCGCGCCTTCCTCACCAAGGACGGCAACCCCACCGGCAGGACCATCCAGGGCATCTACCTGCAGAGCGACGCCAAGCGCTACTATCCCCACAGCACCCTGGCCGCCCATGTCATCGGCTTTCTGGACAACGACAACCACGGGGCCTACGGCCTGGAGGCCATCTATGAGGACGAACTGGACGGGAAGACCGGGGCGGCCGTGACGGCCAGAGACGCCACCGGCGCGGAGCCGCTGTTCCAATACGAGCAGTACTATGACGCCGAGGACGGCAGCAGCCTGCAGCTGACCATTGACGCCAACATCCAGAGCTACCTGGAGCGGGGGCTGGCCAGCATGGTCAACCAGTTCGGGGCCGCCAACGGGGCCCAGGGCATCGTCATGGACCCCCGGAACGGGGCCATCCTGGCCATTGCCTCCAACCCCACCTACGACGTCAACCACCCGCGGGAGATCTACGACAGCGCCCTCCGGGACCGGGTGGGGACCGCGGACGGGGCGGGCGGCACCGTCAACCTGGGGGATATGCAGTTCCGGCAGTGGCGCAGCAAGTCCGTCAACGACACCTATGAGCCGGGCTCCACCTATAAGATCCTCACCCTGGCCATGGCGCTGGAGGAGGGGACCGTCAATCCCAACAGCACCTTTTATTGCAGCGGCTCCATCGAGGTCAACAAGCGGCGCATCAACTGCAGCCGCAAGACGGGCCACGGCAGCCAGAAGCTGGAGGAGGCGGTGGGAAACTCCTGCAACCCGGCCTTCATCAACATCGGCCTGGGCGTGGGAGCGGAGAAATACTGGGAGTATCTGGACGCCTTCGGCATCTTTGACAAAACCGGCGTGGACCTGCAGGGCGAGGTGTGCGGGAACTTCCACGACCACGACACCTTTCTGAGCGCGGACATCTATCTGGCCACTGTCTCCTTCGGCCAGACCTTCACCGTCACCCCCATCCAGCTCATTACGGCCCAGGCGGCCTGCATTAACGGCGGCTATCTCTACAAGCCCCATGTGGTGGATCAGGTGCTGGCTCCGGACGGCAGCGTGGTGAAAACGTTCGACACCACCCCCGTCCGGCAGGTGGTCAGCGAGAAGACCTCCGCCACGGTGCGGGAGATGCTGGAGTACGTGGTAGCCGGGGGGACCGGCAAGAACGGGCAGGTGGCTGGGTACCGGGTGGGGGGCAAGACCGGCACCGCCGACAAGACCGGCACCGGGGACGTGGTGGTCTCCTTCCTGTGCTTTGCCCCCGCCGACGACCCCCAGGTGATCATGCTGCTGACCATGGACACCCCCTCCCGGAACACGGGGACGTACGTCTCCGGCGGCAACATGGTGGCCCCCACGGCCTCCGCCATTATGTCCGATATCCTGCCCTACCTGGGCATCGCCCCCCAGTACAGCGGCGGCGATGAAGCCGCCGCCGACAGCACAGTCCCCGATGTGGCCGGCAGGACCAGGGAGGACGCCGCAGTGCAGCTGAAGGAGCACGGCTTTACGTCCTTCCGCACTGTGGGCGGCGGGGAGACGGTCACGGACCAGACGCCGGTGGGCGGGGCCATTGTTCCCGCCTCTGCGGAGATCATCCTGTACATGGGGGAGGAGAAATCCAGCGCCCTGTGTACGGTGCCCGGCGTGGTGGGCCTGTCCGCCGCGGAGGCCAACAGGGCCATGAGCGACGCGGGACTGATTATGAAGTCCGCCGGACCGGGGGGGACGGAGGGCATCAAGGCCCTCAGCCAGTCCATCCCCGCCGGAGAGCAGATTGCCGCCGGGACGGTGGTCACCGTGCGGATGGGCCAGACGTCTGATACGGCAGATTAGTTCTTTTTCTTGAAAGAAAAAGAACCAAAAAGAACTTTAATGCCCGGTTTAGTTACAGCTGGTCCCGGTTTCCTGCCCGCCAGGAGAGAGAGGCGGGCATACAGAGTATAAAGAATGAGGAAAGTGCAGGCTGCATAAGATGATTTTAAGCGAACTGCTGCGGGGCGTGGACATATTAGCGTCCACCGCCGGCCTGACAACGGAGATTACCGGCGTCAGCTATGATTCCAGAAAGACAAAGCCCGGCGACCTCTTTGTCGCGATGACCGGGTATGAGACGGACGGACACCGGTTTATCCCCATGGCGCTGGAGAAGGGGGCGGCGTGCGTCCTCTGCCAGCAGAAGCCGGCGGCGGATGTCCCCTATGTGCGCACGTCCGACAGCCGGGCCGCTCTGGCCCAGGTGGGCCGGAACTGGTACGGCGACCCCGCCGCCCAAATGACGCTGGCCGGCGTCACCGGCACCAACGGCAAGACCACCACCACCTATCTGCTCAAGGATATCCTGGAGCAGTGCCTGGGGGCAAAGGTGGGGCTCATCGGCACCAATCAGAATATGATCGGCAATGCGGTATTGCCCACGGAGCGCACCACCCCGGAGTCCTTTGAACTGCAGGGGCTGTTCCGCCGGATGGCAGACGCGGGCTGCACCCACGTGGTGATGGAGGTGTCGTCCCACGCGCTGTTCCTCAAGCGGGTGGGCGGGGTCCGCTTTGGGGTGGGCGTGTTCACCAACCTGACCCAGGACCACCTGGACTTCCACGGCACCATGGAAAACTACTGCGGCGCTAAGGCGCTGCTGTTCCGCCAGTGCGATGCGGGCGTGTACAACGCCGACGATCCCTGGGCCGGGCGGGTCATGGCCGGCGCCGCGTGCCGGAAAATATCCATCGGCGAGCATGAGGCGGATTTGGCGGCCAGAAATATCCGGCTGTCGGCGGAGGGCGTGTCCTTTGACGCAGTGGAAAACGGCGCGGCGACACCGGTGCATGTGGGCATCCCCGGCGGCTTTATGGTCTATAACACGCTGGGCGTGCTGGCCGCCGCCCAGGCCCTGGGCGTGCCCCTGGCGGACAGCGCGCGGGTCTTGGGACACAGCGCCCATGTGAAGGGCCGGGTGGAGGTGGTGCCGACCCCCGGTGAGTACACCATGCTCATCGACTACGCCCACACCCCCGACGCCCTGGAAAACGTGCTGAACGCGGCCAGGGGCTTTGCCGAAGGCCGGGTGGTGGCCCTGTTCGGCTGCGGCGGGGACCGGGACCGCACCAAGCGGCCCCTGATGGGGGCCATCGCCGCCCGGCTGGCGGACTTCGTGATTGTGACCAGCGACAATCCCCGCACGGAGGAGCCCGGCGGAATTATTCAGGATATTCTGGCCGGCATGGCCGGGACGGATACCGAATATGTGGTGGTGGAAAACCGGGTGGAGGCCATCCACTACGCCATAGACCACGCCAGGCCCGGCGATGTGGTCATCCTGGCGGGCAAGGGCCACGAGACCTACCAGATCATTGGCCGCGAAAAGCGGCATCTGGATGAGCGGGAGGTCGTGGCGGAATATTTGCGTCAACGGAAAGAGAGAGCCTGACACAGGGTCAGGACAGAGGGAGAGTTCTCATGGAAATGATTTTCGCGTGTTTCCTCAGTTTTGCCGTCACAGGCATCATCGGCGGAAAGATCATTCTGCCCGCCCTGCGCCGTCTGAAGGCGGGGCAGGCCATTCGGGAGGTGGGGCCCAAGTGGCACGCCACCAAGGCCGGTACGCCCACTATGGGCGGACTGATGTTTATTACCGGCATTACGGTCTCCATTTTTGCCGCCGGCTGGCCCGGCATGCTGGCAGGGGACTGGAGCCACATCTATGTGCTGCTGTTCGCGCTGGTGTTCGGCGTGATCGGCTTTCTGGACGACTATGAGAAGGTCAAGCGGCATCAGAACCTGGGCCTGACCGCCCTGCAGAAATTCCTGCTCCAGCTGGCGGCGGCCATCCTGTTTTTGATGCTCATGCGCTACGAGGGGCTGCTGCGCCCGGACCTCTACGTGCCGTTCTGGAACAGCAGCATCCACCTGAGCTGGCCGGTGTATATGGTCTTCGCCGCCTTCGTCATCGTGGGGGCGGTGAACGCGGTGAACATCACCGACGGGCTGGACGGTCTGGCCACCAGCGTGTCCATCCCCGTGGCCCTGTTCTTCGTCTCCGCCGCCACCTGGTGGAGCTACACCCAGCTGGGCATTTTCGCGGCGGCGCTGCTGGGCGGGCTGCTGGCGTTCCTGCTGTTCAACGCCCACCCGGCCAAGGTGTTCATGGGGGACACCGGGTCGCTGTTCCTGGGGGGCGCGATTGCGGGCATGGCCTTTGCCTTTGACATGCCCCTGGTGCTGGTGCTGGTGGGGATCATCTACATTGTTGAGACCATGTCCGATATTTTGCAGATAGGCTACTTCAAGCTGACCCACGGCAAGCGGATTTTTAAGATGGCGCCCATCCACCACCACTTTGAAATGTGCGGCTGGAGTGAGAACAAGATCGTCACCATCTTCACCGCCGTATCCACGCTCTTCTGCGCCCTGGCGCTGTTCGGCGTGATGAACCGTATGGTTTGACAGACTGCCCGGAAAGGAGGCTCCCTATGGCTGCCGAACGAAGAAGACCGATGACCAAGCAGGAATACCGGCAGATGAAAAAAGCCAAGGAAAAGCTGCGCAGGCAGATGGAGCGGGAGGCCTGGGAGGCCGCCCGAGGACCCATGGATATGCCCTTTTTCCTGCTGGCCATGATCCTGCTGACCATCGGCATGATTATGCTGCTGTCCGCCAGCTTCCCCTCCGCCCAGGCCAGCAAGGACGCCAATTACAACCCCCTCTACTATTTCCAGCGGCAGGCCATGTGGGCCGGGCTGGGCCTCTTTGCCATGTTCTGGGTGTCCAAGATCAATTACCACCGCTTTGAGGGCATGGCGAAGCTGGGCATCTACATTTCCGTCATCCTGCTGGTTCTGGTGATTCTGCCGGGCCCCAAGGAAAACGGCAAGCTGCTGGGCATCAGCCACAACGGCGCTACCCGTTGGCTGGGCATCCCCGGCATGGGCACCATGCAGTTCCAGCCGTCGGAGGTGGCGAAGGTGGGGCTGATCGTCTTTTTCGCCCAGTCCATCTCCAAGAAGCGGGAAAAAATGAAGACGCTCCGGGAGGGCTTCCTGTACCATGTGGTCATTCTCATCCTGATGTGCCTGCTGACTGTGATCGAGCCCCATTTCTCCGGCGCGATTTTGATCTTCGGCATTGGCGCGGCCATGATGGTGGTGGGCGGCATCCACTGGGGGTGGATCGCGGCGGGGATCACGGGCGTGCTGGGCGCGGGGTATCTGGTGCTGTTTACGGACCTGATGCAGAAGATCGGCTATAACGCCGCCCGCATCACCGTCTGGCGGGACCCCTTCGGCGGGGACCTGGAGTTCCAGCGGAGGTACGCCTGGCAGACCATCCAGAGCCTGATCACCATCGGCTCCGGCGGACTGCTGGGAGTGGGCCTGGGCAAGAGCCGCCAGAAATTCATGTTCCTGCCGGAGGAGCACAACGACTTCATCTTTGCCGTGGTGGTGGAGGAGCTGGGCCTGGTGGGCGCGGCGCTGATTATGATTTTATTCGCCCTGCTGATCATCCGGGGCTTCTGGCTGGCCATCAACGCCAGGGACCGGTTCGGCAGCCTGCTGGTGGTGGGGGTGACGGTGCAGATCGCGCTGCAGGCCTTCCTGAACATGGCCGTGGTCACCAACCTGATCCCAAACACCGGCATTTCCCTGCCGTTTTTCAGCTACGGGGGCACGGCCCTTGCCATCCAGCTGGCGGAGGTGGGCATGGTGCTCTCCGTATCCCGGCAGATCCCCGCGCCAAAGGCAAAATAGCGGGCCTGTCCGGGCATGATATAGAAAGCGAGAAAGGGGCGTTTGCCCATGAGAGTGATTTTTACCTGCGGCGGCACCGCGGGACATGTGAACCCGGCGCTGGCCCTGGCGGGGCTGATCAAGGACCGGCGGCCCACCAGCGAGATATTGTTTGTGGGGGCCCACCGGGGCATTGAGCGGCAGCTGATCGAGGCGGCGGGCTGGAAATTCCGGGCGGTGGAGATCTCCAGCTTCCACCGCTCCCTCCGGCCCAGGGAGATCAGGCACAATCTGGTCTCCCTGCGCAGTCTGGTCCGCTCCCCCAAGGAGGCCCGCGGACTGCTGAAGATCTTTCCGGCGGACCTGGTGGTGGGCACCGGCGGCTACGCCAGCTACCCCATGATCCGGGCGGCGGCCAAGCAGGGCATCCCCACTGCCATCCATGAGTCCAACGCCATCCCCGGCCTGACCACCAAGCTGCTGGAGGACTGCGCGGACATCATTATGGTGGGCTTTGAGGAGTGCCGGAGGAACTACCGGTACACGGAGAAGGTGCTGGTCACCGGTACGCCGGTGCGGGGGGATTTCTTCCGGCTGTCCAAGCGGGACGCAAAAAGCAGACTGGGCATGGACGACGGGCGGCCCTTGATCGTATCCTTCTGGGGCAGCCTGGGGGCGGAGGAGATGAACCGGCAGATGGCCCGGTTTATGGCCCTGGAGGCGGGCAAGCAGCCCTTCCACCACATCCACGGCGCCGGAACCGTGGGCTCCCTCCATATGAAGGAGTACCTGTCGGCGGCGGGGGTGGACCTGGCGAAGACGCCGTCTTTGGAGGTGCGGGAGTATATCCAGGACATGGGCACGGTCATGCGGGCGGCGGACCTGGTCATCTGCCGGGCCGGGGCCAGCACCATCAGCGAGCTGACCGCCCTGGGCCAGCCGGCCATTATCGTCCCCTCCCCCAACGTGGTCCACAACCACCAGGAGCGCAACGCGCGGGTCCTGGCCGACGCCGGGGGCGCGGTGATGATCCTGGAGAAGGACAGCAGCGGCGACCAGCTCTATCAGACGGCCTGCTCCATCCTCCGGGACCAGAGCCGCCGGCGGCAGATGTCGGTGGCCATGGCGTCTCTGGGCAGCATCGACGCGGCGGAGAATATCTACAGCGCCATTATGGCCCTCCAGGGCCGCCGGAAGAAGTAGCAGTTTTTTCCTTTCCGCATACCATGGATTAGCTTGAAAAAAATCCATGGGCGGAGGGATACTATGAGTGAAATCATCATCCGGGGCGGCGGACCGCTGGAGGGCTCTGTGGAGGTCCAGGGCGCGAAGAACAGCGTATTGCCGATTCTGGCGGCCACCATCCTGCACCCGGGGCAGGTGGCGCTGCGGGGCTGCCCCCATCTGAGCGACGTGGACGCCAGCATCCGCATCCTGCGGCACCTGGGCTGCCAGGCCCGGTGGGAGGGGGACGAGCTGCTGGTGGACAGCAGCGCCCTCAGCCGCTGGGACATCCCCGACCACCTGATGCGGGAGATGCGCTCCTCGGTGATCTTTCTGGGGGCCATTCTGGCCCGGATGGGCTGGGCGGAGATGAGCTACCCCGGCGGCTGCGAGCTGGGGCCCCGGCCTATCGACCTGCATCTGGCCGTTTTGCGGAAGCTGGGGGCGGATCTGCGGGAGGAGGGCGGACATCTGCGGTGCACGGCCCAGCACATGGAGGGCCGGGAGATCGCCCTGAGCATCCCCAGCGTGGGGGCCACGGAGAACGCCATTTTAGCCGCCTGCGGCGCGGAGGGGGAGACCGTGCTGGTCAACGCCGCAAGGGAGCCGGAGATCTGCGATTTGCAGAACTTTTTACAGGCCATTGGCTGCCAGGTGCGGGGGGCGGGCAGCTCCACCATCTGCATCCAGGGCCGGCGGGAGACCCATGATGCGGTACATACCGTGATGCCGGACCGGATCGTGGCGGCCACCTATCTGGCGGCTGTGGCGGCGGCGGGCGGCACGGTAGAGCTGCGCAATGTGGACTACCGGCACCTGTCCACGGTGACTGCGGCCCTCCATGAGGCGGGGTGCAGGATCACCGGCGGCGAGGGGCGGATCGCGCTGCGCTCCGACGGGCGGCTGGGTTCCGCCGGGACCATCCGCACCGCGCCCTACCCCGGATTTCCTACCGACGCCCAGGCGATTCTGATGGCCGCGCTCCTGCGCAGCCAGGGGACCACGGTATTTGTGGAGACGATTTTTGAGAGCCGGTACCGCCATGTGGATGAGCTGCGGCGCATGGGCGCGGAGATCAGTGTGGCGGACCGGGTGGCGGTGGTCACCGGCGTGCCCAGGCTCAGCGGGGCCAACGTGCAGTGTACGGACCTGCGGGGCGGGGCGGCGCTGCTGGTGGCGGGCCTTGCGGCGGAGGGCGTCACCAAGGTGGGCGGCGTGCGGCATATCCTGCGGGGATATGAGGACCCGGTACGGGACCTGGCGGCGCTGGGGGCAAAAATCGAATGGGAGTCCTAAGACGGGAGGTAATGCCGGTATGCTGGAGTTGTATAAGCCCGCATTGGAGGATTTATGGTTCCGGGAAGAATTTATGAGCGATCCCGATACCATGTCCTACAACCATGCGCAGGGCGGAACGATCCCCTTCCCAAAAGAAAAATGGGAGGGCTGGTATCAGAAATGGGTGGTCCAGCACGAAAACAAGCGGTATTACCGATACCTGCTGAATACCCAAAACAATCAATGGGTAGGGGAGATCGCCTACTATCTTGATGACCGGAGAAATATCTATATGGCGGATATTATCATCTGTGCCAGGTACAGAGGCGCGGGCTGCGGGACGGAAGGGCTGAAGCTCCTGTGTGAGGCGGCCAGGAAACATCATGTGACTGCGCTTTATGATGATATCGCGATTGACAACCCGGCGGTTGGGCTGTTCTTGAACAACGGTTTTACAGTTGACTATCAGACAGATGATATCGTTATGGTAAAGCGGATATTATAGGGTTATTTACATCAATGCAATGTAATCGGCGGAAAAAAGAGATGGGGTGAGGGTATGGCAAAAAAGGGGCCGGCGAAAAAACGGAAACGCCGCCGCTGCAGAGGCGGATTGGCGCGGCTGCTGCGGCCATTGTCGGTGCTTCTGGCGGCGGTGGCCGTGGTGATCGCCCTCACCCTCTTTTTTAAGGTCGGCACCATCGAGGTCACCGGCAACAGCCGGTATTCGGCGGAGGAGATCGCCGCCGCCACCGGCGTGGAGATGGGCGACAACCTGATCCTGCTGGACCGGTACGGCATACAGCGGAAGCTGTTTGTGGACCTGCCCTATATTAAGGAGGCCCGCATCAATCCGAATCCGCCGTCCACCCTGTCGGTGGAGGTGGTGGAGACCACGGCGGTGGCCGCGCTGCCCGGCGCGGGGGCCTACTGGCTCATCAGCCGGGACGGCAAGCTGCTGGAGGCGGTGGACGAGACGCAGGCCCAGGATTATCTCGGCATCGCGGGCCTGGAGGCGGACGCCCCCGCCGCCGGTCAGGAGCTGCGCCTGGCGGAGGACAGCCCCATTACGCTCTCCCGGCTCCAGGAGCTGCTGGCCGCCCTGGAGGAGCGGCAGATCCTGGCCCGGGCGGACAGTTTGGATATGACCAGCGACGATACGCTGGTGATCTACTATGACGGACGATTTCGGGTGGAGATGTACTACAGCGCGGACTTTGATTACAAGCTCCACTGTCTGGAGGAGACGGTGACGCTGCTCCAGCCCAATGAGACGGGAATCATCCGCATGACGATGAAGGATGAAGATGAAGTCCGTTTTATCTCTTCCGGATAAATGGGAGCCGGTAATTTTAACCAATCTCCGCTTTGCGGCGGGATTTTTCAAAAAAACAGGGATTCAGCTATTGACCTGACTGGAAAAAAAGCATACAATAAGAAATAAAAAAACTTGTCCCGCTTCCGGGAGAGGCTGACTCCCGTGGTACGGATGATATAAATTGTGGTAGGAGGTTCCCACTATGCCATTTGAATTGGTGACTGCCCCTGATAATGTGATTAAGATTAAGGTGATCGGCGTAGGCGGCGGCGGCAGCAACGTAGTCAACCGTATGGTCCGCTCCGGCGTGACCGGTGTGGAATTTGTGGCAATCAATACGGACAAGCAGGCGCTGAACGTGTCCAGCGCAGAATATAAGATACAGATCGGCGAGAAGCTGACCCACGGCCAGGGCGCGGGCTCCGACCCGGAGGTGGGCCGCAAGTCCGCCGAGGAGAGCCGCAGCCAGATCGCCAAGGCCCTGGAGGACACCAATATGGTGTTTATCACCGCCGGTATGGGCGGCGGCACCGGCACCGGCGCGGCCCCTATCGTGGCTGAGGCCGCTAAGGAGCAGGGGATCCTGACGGTGGGCGTAGTGACCAAGCCCTTCGGCTTCGAGGGCCGCCGCCGGATGATGCAGGCGGAAAAGGGCATTGAG
This sequence comes from uncultured Oscillospiraceae bacterium, assembly GCA_910578505.1. Taxonomy (GTDB): domain Bacteria; phylum Bacillota; class Clostridia; order Oscillospirales; family Oscillospiraceae; genus Pelethomonas. The sequence continues at coordinate 54,664 of CAJTPV010000013.1, forward strand.
GACCTGCGGGGGAAGGTGGACTCCCTGGTCATTATCCCCAACGAGCGGCTCAAGCACGCCACCGACCAGAAGATCACCTTCGCCAACGCTTTTGAGATTGCCGACGATGTGCTGCGCCAGGCGGTGCTGTCCATTTCCGATCTGATCCAGAACACCGGCTTTATCAACCTGGACTTTGCCGACGTGACCGCCATTATGAAGGACGCGGGCCTGGCCCACATGGGCGTTGGCCGCGCCGCCGGCAAGGGCAAGGCCGAGGAGGCTGCACAGATGGCCATTTCCAGCCCGCTGCTGGAGACCTCCATCAACGGCGCGAGAGGCATCCTCATCAATATCACCGGGCCCATGGATATGGATTTCGACGAGGTAGACGAGGCCGCGTCCCTGATCCAGGCGGCAGTACATCCCGACGCCAACACCATCTTTGGCGCTACCTTCGACGAGACGCTGGACGACGAGCTCCGGGTCACGGTCATCGCCACCGGCTTTGAGGAGAAGAAAACCGCCGAGAGCCGCGTGATCAACGTCCCCAGAGGAGGCAGTCCCAAGGATACCTTTGGCCAGGTGTTCCTCAAGACCCCGGAGGAAGAGGAGGAGCAGGCGGCGTCCAATGATCCCAAGGACGACCCCTTCGACGATATTATGAAGCTCTTTAACGGGCGGTGAAAGGGTAAGAAGACGGCGGCTTTGACAGTATAGCGGCAAGATATACCGCACAATTCAGGAGGTGCAATATGGAGCAGGCTACGCTGCGTATCCGCATGGATGCGGACTTGAAACGGCAGTTTGACGATTTCTGCGAGGAGGTTGGGATGAATGCCTCTGTGGCGGTCAATCTTTTTGCCAAGGCGGTTGTGCGGGAGGGAAAGATCCCCTTTGAGATCGCTGCTGATCCTTTCTGGAGCGCCGCAAATCAGGCCGTGCTCAGCCGTTCTATCGCTCAATTGGACGCTGGGATGGGAAAATGTCATGAGCTGATCGAAACCGAAGAGCATGTATAAGGTGTGGTCAGATGAAGCTTGGGATGAATATCTGGAGTGGCAGGACAAGGATCCCGATCTGCTCAAGCGCATCAACAAATTGCTCCGGGATATAGAGCGCGATCCCTTTGGCGGAATTGGAAAGCCGGAGGCCCTGAAAAGAAACTTGCAGGGGTGGTGGAGCCGCCGTATAGATGGAAAAAACCGCATTGTCTATCGCGTCAGAAATAATATGCTGGAGATTGCCCAGTGCGGTTCCCATTATGGAAAAAAATGAGCCCAGCCGACATTCATAAATTTTTGACAAACACCACAGACTTTTGCCTGTGGTGTTTGCTTTTTTGCCGGGAAGTGGGGGACTTCCGCTTTTTTCCATGTCAAAAGCGCCGTTTTTTACAAATCCGCGGCCTGTGTATTCCGCCGCGGACGGCACAAAGTAGTTTCGGCGCGAAGTCATTTCCGCGCCGAGGACTACAGGTGGAAAGAGGTGAGAAAATGGATGCGGAAACAGGGAAAATGGAATTTCCTGGCTTTGAGTCTCAGCGGCGTTTTCTGCTTGTCCGCCCTGCTGGGCATGACGGAGACCGCCCGTGCCGCCGCGCTTGAGGCGGAGACCCTGGTCCCGGTGGGCCACACCATCGGCATTAAACTCTTTGCCGAGGGGGTGATTGTCATCGGGCTGGCAGAGGTGGAGTCGGAGAGCGGCGTGTCCACCCCCGGCGTGGACTGCGGACTCCAGGTGGGCGACGTGATCGAGGAGGCCAACGGCCAATGCGTGGAGAGCTCGGAGCAGTTTGCGCGGATGCTCCAGGACGGCGGCGCGGTGGCGCTGAGCGTGTCCAGGGACGGCCGCGACCTGACGCTGGACGCCCGGCCCGTCCTGGGCGGGGACGGCACCTACCGGCTGGGCGCATGGATTCGGGACAGCATGGCCGGGATTGGCACCATCACGTTTTATGACCCCTCTACGGGCGCCTTCGGCGCCCTGGGCCACGGCATTACCGACACCGACACGGGCCTGCTGATGCCCCTGGGAGACGGCTCTGTGATGGACGCCACGGTGAAGGCTGTGAAACCCGGCGGAGTCGGTGAACCGGGAGAGCTGCGGGGCAGCTTCAACCTGACGCGGGATGTGGGCGAGCTGTACGCCAACACGGACCGGGGGGTATTCGGCGTGATCGAGAGCCAGGACTTCACCCAGGCGGACCCGGTGCCTGTGGCGCGGTCCGGGGATGTGAAGACCGGCCCGGCGGTGATCCGTGCCAACGTCAGCGGCGACGGCGTGGAGGAGTTTTCCATCAGGATTGTGCGGGTGCTGGAGGGCGCGGACGTGCAGAACCTGCTGCTGGAGGTCACGGACCCGCAGCTCCTTCAGCTGACCGGCGGCATTGTGCAGGGGATGAGCGGCTGCCCTATCCTTCAGGACGGGAAGCTGGTGGGCGCGGTGACCCACGTGATGGTCAATGACCCGAAGAAAGGGTATGGGATCCTGATCGAAAACATGCTGGCGGAAGCGGGACGGTAGCTGAAATAAGAAGAGGGAGCGGCGCAGGCCGCTCCCTCTTCTTATCCGGCGGCGCGGAGCAGGAAGCAGGCGGGAGAGCGCCGCCCGTGGATGGCCGTATTCGTTCGTCTCCGCCTGGTCCGCCCAGGAATGCCCGCCCCAGGAATGCCCCAGGAATGCCGCCTCTATTTCGTTGACTTTGTACAGCAGGAATGGTAAAATGGTGGGCATGTATCGAAGAGAGGTGAAAAGAATGCTGACATTTGCCATCCCCTGCCTGTTCGGGCTGGAGGGCCTGGTGGGCAGTGAGCTGCGGCGGCTGGAGCTGCGGGACGTACAGGTGGAAAACGGGCGGGCCCTGTGCCGGGGGACCGCCGCCGACCTGCCGCGGCTGAACATCCATCTGCGCTGCGGGGAGCGGGTGCTGCTCCAGCTGGGCTCCTTCCCCGCCAGGAGCTTTGAGGCGCTCTTCCAGGGCACGGCCGCCCTGCCCTGGGAGGACTTTATTCCGGCGGACGGCCAGTTTCCGGTGAAGGGCCACGCCCTGGACTCCCAGCTCCACTCCGTGCCGGACTGCCAGAAAATCATTAAAAAGGCGGCGGCGAAGCGGTTGGGAGAACGGTACGGCCTGGAGAAACTGCCGGAGACCGGGGCAAAGCATCAGATACAGTTCGCGATCATGCGGGACCAGTGCTTTCTCTATCTGGACACCTCCGGTCCCGGACTCCATAAGCGGGGGTACCGCGCCGTCGGCGTGGCGGCTCCCCTGCGGGAGACGCTGGCGGCGGCGATGGTGCAGCTGAGCCGGTACCGGGGCCGGGACCCCTTCCGGGACCCCTTCTGCGGCTCCGGCACCATTGCCATTGAGGCGGCGCTGATTGCCAAAAACCGTGCGCCGGGCCTGGACCGCTCCTTTGACGCCCAGAAGTGGAAGTGGCTGGACAGCCGCTTCTGGCTGGAGGCCGCCAGCGAGGCCATGGACGGGGAATTCCACGGCAGCTATGACATCTGGGGTGGCGACATCGACCCCAGAGCCGTCAAAATCGCCCGGGAAAACGCGGTGAAAGCCGGCGTGGACGATGTGGTGCGCTTCGACATTGCGGACGCCGCCGCCCTGCGCTGCGCGGGGGAGTATGGACAGATCGTCACCAACCCGCCCTATGGGGAGCGCCTGCTGGAGCGGCAGGAGGCGGAGGCGCTGTACAAAATGTTCGGCGGGGTCTACCGGTCTGTTCCGCCTAAGTGGCGGGTGCTGGTCCTGACCAGCCATCCGGATTTTGAAAAAATTTTTGGCCGGAGGGCGGATAAGAAACGAAAATTATACAACGGCATGATAAAATGCGACCTATACCAGTTCAGCCGGGCGCCGTCCGGCAGCAAGTGAAAAAAGTGAAGGAGTGCTTATGAAGGAACAGGAGCTGCTGAACCTGCTGGAGCGCGTCCGCTGCGGCGGCGTGTCCCCGGAGGAGGCGGCAAAGCAGATCGACCGCCCCGCCTTTGAGGATTTGGGCTACGCGCGGGTGGACCACCAGCGCGCCCGGCGGCAGGGCGCGGCGGAGGTGATTTTCGGCCAGGGGAAGACGGCGGAACAGATCGAGGGGATCGTCCGGTGCATGATGGACCGGGGTGCGTCCAACATCCTCATCACCCGCCTCTCGGCGGAAAAGGAGGCGGCGCTGCGGGGAAAATTCCCGTACCGCTACAGCCAAGCCGCCCGCCTGGCCACCGCCAACCCGGCGGAGCAGCCGCTGGCAGGCTCCGTGGCCGTGGTCTCGGCGGGGACCAGCGACCTGGCGGTATGCGAGGAGGCCGCGCTGACGGCGGAGGCCCTGGGCAGCCGGGTCCAGCGGGTCTATGACGCCGGCGTGGCCGGGCTGCACCGCCTGCTGGCAGAGCTGGACACCCTGAACCGCGCCCGGTGCATCGTGGCGGTGGCCGGGATGGAGGGGGCTCTGCCCAGCGTGGTGGGCGGGCTGGTCAGCTGCCCGGTGATCGCCGTCCCCACCAGCGTGGGATATGGGGCCAACCTGGGGGGGCTGGCCGCGCTGCTGGCTATGCTGAACTCCTGCGCCAGCGGGGTCAGCGTGGTCAATATCGACAACGGCTTTGGCGCGGGATTCCTGGCCAACCGGATCAATCGGATGAAGGGAGTGGAGGAAGAATGAGGACGCTGTATTGGGAGTGCGCCATGGGCGCGGCGGGCGATATGCTGATGGGCTCGCTGTACGAACTGTATATAGAAAAGCAAAAGTTCCTGGATGTTATGAATTGCCTGCTTCCCGGTGTGACCCTGGCGGCGGAAGCTGTCACGCGCCAGGGGATTTCCGGTACCCATATGCGGGTACAGATCCACGGGCACGAGGAGGGCTGCGGCCACCATGACCACCATGACCACCACCATCACCACCGCTCCCCCGCTGACATCGACGCCATGATCGACGGCTTCCCCCTGCCGGAGGCCGTCCGGACCAACGCCAAGAGGGTATACCGCTCGATCGCCCAGGCGGAGGCCCTGGCCCACGGCTGCGCGCCGGGGGAGGTGCATTTCCACGAGGTAGGGTCCCTGGACGCGGTGATGGACGTGACGGGCGTGTGCTATCTGATGGAGCTTTTAGCGCCGGAGGCGGTGCTGGCCTCCCCGGTGGCGGTGGGCAGCGGGACGGTGTCCACCGCCCACGGCCTTCTGCCGGTGCCCGCTCCCGCCACCGCCAGACTGCTGGAGGGCATCCCCGTAACAGCCGGTGAAATTGCGGCGGAGCTGTGTACGCCCACCGGCGCGGCGCTGCTGAAGCGCTTCGCCGGCAGCTTCGGCCCCATGCCGGCGGGCACTGTGCTGGGCTGCGGCTACGGCTGCGGAACAAAGGATTTTGCGCGGGCCAACTGCGTGCGGGCTTTTTTGCTGGAAACAGCGGCAGAGGCGGCGGGCCCCAACGACGCGGTGACAGAGCTGAAAGCCAACCTGGACGACATGACCGGCGAGGCCCTGGGCTTCGCCATGGAGCGGCTGCTGGAGGCCGGGGCGCTGGATGTGTCCTATGTCCCGCTGCAGATGAAGAAGAACCGGCCGGGGGTTCTGCTGCTGTGCCTGTGCCGCCCTGCCGACGCGGACCGGCTGGCCAGGGAGATCCTGGCGCACACCAGCACCTTCGGCGTGCGGCGCACGGACTGCTCCCGGTACGCCCTGACGGTGGAAAAGGAGACGGTGGAGACGGCGTTCGGCCCGATTTCCTGTAAGACCGGTTCCGGCTACGGCGTGACGAAGCGGAAGCCGGAGTATGAGGATGCCGCCGCCGCGGCAAGGGAGGGCGGCGCGGCGCTGGAGACGGTGCGGGAGGCCGCTCGGATGGGAGAAAGGAGAGCAGACAATGCTGCCGGAAAGAAAACTGCTGACCTTAATTGATTTGGATGCTATCGACGATGACCACCGGTATGAGCTGATTGACGGTGATCTGTACCTGCTGGCCGCCCCAGCGCCGCCCCATGTGCTGGTCAGTTCGAGATTGCTGAAAAAAATACAGAGCTATTTGGGGAACGGACGCTGCGAGGCGTTCCACGCGCCGGCTGACGTATATCTCTTTAATCGGCCAGGGGATCCCGATAGCGACATCACCACCGTCGTGCAGCCGGATCTTTTCGTGGTCTGCGACTCCCAACAGATCGGGAAGCAGGGCTTTTACGGGCCGCCTACGCTGGTGGTCGAGATCCTCTCGCCGTCCACTGCCGGTATAGACCGGTTCATCAAATACGAGAAATACCAGCGGGCCGGCGTGCAGGAATACTGGATCGTGGACCCACAGCACAGGATCGTCAGCGTCTACACGCTGACCGACGGGCGCTATGGCGGGGGCGTGGCCTACAGCGGCACGCTGTGCTCCGGCGTCTTCCCCGGCCTGGAGGTCCCTTTGAGCGAAATCTTCCCGGAGTCATAAAAATAAATAATAACCTGTTGCAAATTTGTAACAACTTTTTTCCCAGTCTGTGCTATAATGACACAGGCCTGCCGCGGACAGCCCCGCGGTAAAAATCCTAATCAGGAGGTTCCACACGATGAAACAGAAGAACAGATTACTGGCCGGGCTGCTGGCCGCGGCCTTGATGCTCGCCCTGATCCCCAGCGCCTACGCGGCCCAGGACCGCTGCCCCACCTGCGGCGGGCCCAACGGCACCTGCACGGTCATCAAGGAGGCCAACTGCCACGAGGAGGGCGTTGAGGAGTACATCTGCCTCAATGACACCTGTCCCCAGTACCGGCAGTCCCAGCTGCGCAAGCTGGAGCGCAGCCCGGATTACCACGACGCCATCTATACCGACAACGGCGATGGCACCCACTCCGGGATCTGCAGCCACCACGCCTCCCCCATCACTGTGCAGCGCGAGCGGCACACCTACTCCAACGGACTGTGCACCAAGTGCCGCGCCGTGGACTACAGCTCGGTCAACATCTCCCTGCCGGAAAACCCGGTGGTCTACGCCGCCCTGGACGACACCTCCGCCGTCCTCTCCCTCAGCGACGTGAGCCTGTCCATCGGCAGCGCCGATATCACCGCGGAATACGACTTCTCCTACAACTGGTACTACCAGGGCAAGCTGGTGGGCAGCGACAAGACCTACACCCTGCCCGCCGACATCACCGGCAAGGAGGGCTCCTATAAATATGTGTGCTTCGTGATGGCTGTGCCCAAAAACAGCCTGACCACCCAGCCGGTCAGCGGCTCCTGCACCGTCACCGTGCGGGTGCAGGACCTGATCACCGCCTACGCGGCTGTGGGCCGCGGCGACAAGTTCCTCTACCTGGGCGACCGGGACAGCCAGTCCTCCCAGTCCGTGGAGGAGCAGATCTATGAGGCCGTCTACAGCGCCTCGGACAGCCACCCGGACTACGTGATCTTCAACAACACCGCCTCCACCACGAAGGCCGGCGCCCTGGACGTGGTCACCGGGGACAGACGCTACTACTTTGACCCCTCCACCTCCAGCCAGTACGCCCTGAAGGACGTGGCCTTCCGGCCCAGCGGCGACGCCACCGGCACCTATACCATCGGCTTTTCCGCCTACGACACCAGGGGCAAGGAGTATGCCGGCGTGCTGAGCATCACGGTGGGTCAGTACGCCGGGGATATGGACATCCTCTACACCACCTCCAGAGATACCGCCCTGAAGCTGTCCGCGGCGGCCTTTGAGGACTTCTGGCTGGACGCCTATAACCGGGGCTCCCTGACCTGGGTCCGCTTTACCCAGCTCCCCGCCGCCGCCGAGGGCAGCCTCTATGTGGACTACACCTCCGCCGACCGCCCCGGCACCCGCGTGCGGGCCGGCGACACCTTCTATAAGGACCCTGGCCGCAATCAGTACGGCATCGGCGATGTGACCTTCGTGGCCGGTGCGCGGCAGTCCGGCTATGTGGTGGTCCCCTTTGAGGCCTACGGCGAGAACAATGCCGGCCGCCAGATCTATCTGGACGGCAGCATGTATATCCTGGTCAGCGACGGCACGGCGGCGGATATCACCTGCCGGGTCTCCGCCGGCGGCACTTACGCCTTCAACGAGGCGGACTTCCTCTCCGTCTACCAGACCGCCACCGGCAGCAAGGGCTCCGGCTTCAGCATCCAGCTGAGCGGCGTGCCCGCCAACGGCGCGCTCTATGTGGGCTACACCGCCTCCGGACGGGGCACCAAGCTCACCGCCGCCAACGTGGCCGGCAGGCCCTTCTACTACAGCGGCGCCCGCGGCGACCTCATCCGGGATCTCACCTACGTCCCCGGCAGCAGCCTGGCGGACACGGTCAGCTATCTGGCCTACGACTCCCAGGGGAAGCTGCTCTATTCCGGCAAAATTGTTTTCACCGTTGGCGAGCTGGCGGTGAACTATACCTCCGCCGCCGCAGGCGTGAATTTCAAGGCCAGCGACTTTGAAAAGCTGCTGGGCGCCACCGGCAAGCTCTCCACCGTCTCCTTTACGCCCCCTGCCGCCGCTTCCGGCACCCTGTACTACGGCCGCTCCGGAACCAGCGCAGGCACCGCCATCACCAGCGACAGCGTCTGGTACAGCGTGTCCACGGCCAACACCGGCGTCAACGCCCTGAGCATGGACAACGTCACCTTCGTCCCCAGAGCCGGCTTCAGCGGCACGGTCAACATCCCCTTTACCGCCTATGACGCCGGCAACAGCAAGGTCACCGGCACCGTGCACATCACCGTCAGCGCCCCCACAACTACCAATCCGGGAACCACGACGGATCCCGGCAATACCACCAAGCCCAGCTATACCGTCAGCTTCCCGGACGTGCCCAACACCACCGGCAACGCCTGGTACTACACAGCGGTGATGGATCTGGCCCAGGCCGGCGTCATCGGCGGGCGCAGCGACGGGAAGTTCTATCCCAACGACGCGGTGACCTACGGCGAGGCCCTGAAGATGATCATGCTGGCCACCGGCTATACAGAGCAGGCCCCCACGGGCAACCACTGGGCCAGCGGATACATGAGCCGGGCCGTGACCGACAAGCTGCTGCCCAAGAGCGTGGACCCGGACCGGAAAATCAGCCGGTACACCATCGCCGAGGTGGCCGCCAAGGCCCTGCGCCTGCCGGTGTCCGCCGTACAGACCACCGCCTTTGACGACATGGCGGCCAGCGAGGCCTCCGCCCCCTATGTCATGGCCCTCTATACCGCCGGCATCGTCAACGGCTCCAAGGATGAGGCGGGCAAGGTGAACTTCAAGGGCACCTTTGCCATCCGCCGCTGCGAGATGTCCGTCATCATCTGGCGCATCAACAACTACAACCGCACCGGCAGCGCGGCGGGCTGAGAGGCGCGGACTGATAAGGAGAACAACCGTCTATGGAACAGATATACGTCACCGGGCACAGGAACCCGGACACGGACTCCGTGGTCTCCGCCATGGCCTACGCGGCCCTGCGCAACGCCGTGGGCGACCGCCAGTATGTGGCCGCCCGCCTGGGCCACCTCAGCGACGAGACCAAGCTGATCCTCAACCGCTTCGGCTTTGAGCCCCCCCTCTTTATCAAGAATATGCGCACCCAGGTACAGGATCTGGACTTTGACGTGCCCCCCATTCTCCACGAGGCCGTCACCGTGGGCCGGGCCTGGGCGGCGCTGGAGGAGGACCACCAGATCTCCGCCATCCCCGTCACCGACGACGAGGGCCACCTGAAGGGCATGATGTCCGCCGGGGATATCGCGGGGTATGATATGCGCACCATCGAGGACCCCACGCTGCGGAAGGTGCCTTTGTTCAACCTGCTCAGCGTGCTGGAGGGCCAGCTGCTCAGCGAGGGCACGGATATGGTCACCACCATCTCCGGCGAGGTGATCCTGGCCCTGCCCCAGGGTACGGAGCTGCCCCCCTTCCGGCAGAAGGACACCATCCTCATCTGCGGCCACCAGCCGGAGATGCTGCGAAAGGCCCTGGAGTACGGCGTGGCCTGCGTCATCCTCTGCCAGGCGGAGCTGCCGGAGGAGCTGCGCCCCGCCGCCCAGAGCACCTGCATCATCTCCACCCCCTTTGACAGCTACCGGGCCGTGCGCCGCATCTTCCACGCCATCCCCATCAAGCGGGTGGCCCGGAAGACGGAGCTGCAGTCGTTCCACCTGGAGGACTATATTGACGACGTGCAGGAGGAGGTGCTCCAGAGCCGCTACCGCAGCTATCCCATTCTGGACAGCCAGGAGAAGGTGGTGGGCACCCTCTCCCGGTACCACCTCATCAAGCCCCGGCGGAAAAAGGTGGTGCTGGTGGATCACAACGAGGCCTCCCAGTCCGTGCCCGGTCTGGAGCAGACCGACGTGCTGGAGATCATCGACCACCACCGGCTGGCGGATATCCAGACCAAGAACCCCATCTATTTCCGCAATGAGCCGGTGGGCAGCACCACCACCATTGTGGCGGGCATGTATCAGGAGCGGGGGCTGATGCCCTCCGGCAAGCTGGCGGGGCTGATGGCCGCGGCCATCCTCTCGGACACGGTCATGTTCAAGTCCCCCACCTGTACGGCCCGGGACAGGAAGATGGCGGAGCGCATGGCCTATATCGCCGACATCTCTTTGGACGAGCTGGGGCGGGAGATCTTCTCCGCCTCCGCGCCGGAGGACAGGCCGGCCAGAGACCTGCTGTTTACGGATTTCAAGGAATTCCATATCGCGGGCCACAACTTTGCCGTCAGCCAGATCACCTGCGTGGACTCGGACCGCCACCTGAAGCGGAAGGACGAGTTCCTCGCGCTGATGGAGGAGGCCAAGGCGGAACACGGCTACAGCATGATGCTGCTGATGCTGACGGACGTGCTGCTGGAGGGCAGCAAGGTGCTGTGCCTGGGCGGCGAGGATACGTTCCGCCAGGCGTTCAACGTGGAGCTGAAGGATCACGAGGCGTTTCTGCCCCGGATCATGTCGCGGAAAAAGCAGATCATCCCCATGCTGTCGGCCCTCTGGGGCTGACGGCCCGGCAGGCGAAAGCGGCTGGACGGACGGTCCCCATACCCGGAAAGGATAAGGTTGGCAAGCATGAAAATCAAGCGGTTCTCTTTTGCGGCGTTTTGCCTGGCGCTGTTCCTGCTGGCAGGAGCGGCATGGGCTGCGGACGCGGGCAATGCCTGCGGAGATGATCTGACATGGACGTGTACGGAGGACGGCGTTCTCACCGTCAGCGGAACAGGCGCGATGTGGTCCTATGGCCTGCAGGGCGTGCCGTGGGACAGAAACTGTGTGAAAAAAGTGGTGATCGAGGAGGGCGTGACCTCCATCGGCGATTCCGCCTTCCACTCCTGCGCGAACCTGACGGAGGCGGACATTGCGGACAGCGTGACGGCGATCGGCAGCAACGCCTTCTTTGCCTCTGGCCTGACCCAGGTGCGCCTGCCGGGCACGGTGCGGGAGGTCGGCGGCTACGCCTTCGCCAACTGCGCCGCCCTGACCAGTGTCACGGCGGCTGGGGACGGGAGCGGCGGCATCCAGTTCGCCGACGGCGTGTTCAGCGGCTGCCGGAGCCTGACGCGGGTGTCTATCCCGGAGGGGGTGACGGAGTTCAGCGGCAGCCATATGTTCCGGGGCTGCGCCGCCCTGACCGCTGTGGCCCTGCCGAAGTCGCTGCAGACGCTGGGCGTGTCCATGTTCAGCGACTGCGCCGCTCTGCGGGACATCTATCTGGCCGGGGACGCGAAGCCGAAATTCGACCGCTCTATGCCCGCCGGATATGTGGACCGGCTGGACGATATCACCTTCCACTATGGTAGCGGCCTGCCCGCCGTCACGGAGCCGAAGACGCTGACCGCCGCGCCCACTACATCCGCCGTGCTGGTCAACGGCAGCGAGGTGGACTTTGACGCCTACAACATTGCGGGCGCCAACTACTTCAAGCTGCGGGACCTGGCCTATGCGCTGCGGGAGACAGAAAAACAGTTCGAGGTGTCCTGGGACGCCCCCACAAAGACCATCGCCCTGGTTCCCGGCCAGCCCTACACTGCTGCCGGCGGGGAATTGAGCGGCGGAGGGACGGAGGAGAAAACCGCCGCGCCTACCGCGGCCAGAATCCTCCTGGACGGGAAGGCCGTGTCGTTTACCGCCTACAACATCGGCGGAAACAACTATTTCAAGCTGCGGGATATCGGCCAGGCGCTGAACTTCGGCGTGAGCTGGGACAGCGCGAAGCGCGTTGTCGCCATTGACACCGGCGCAGCTTATCTATCAGAATAAAGAGGGATGCTGGAATGGAGCAAGGTTTATTACCCAAGAATTTTTTTAAGAATGAACCCCTGGAGGAGATGTCCACCGCGATTATCGCCCACTTTTCTATGACCGCCCTTTTTGCGGACAGGCTGGAAACCGCTGTAGATGATATTCTGAGCGATAAGCTGACCACTGACCGCAAAGTGCAGATTGCGGCGGAAAAAGAGGCGATTGCCAGACTTGCAGGGGGCGAGGAGGCGGTCAGGTTCATTCGGAAGGGATTTGATATCCTCAACCGCGTGACGCTCTGCAAAAAGCTGCTGACCATGCAGGAGGAAGTCATGCCGCCTCTGCTGCGCCGTTTTCGGACCAGCTTTCAGGACGAGGTCGTGGAAACCACCGCCTTTTGCCTGGCCCATGGGGAGCTGGAATACGTTGAGCAGTTGAAGGCGATGTATGGGGAGATCCGCAATCCCTACGCGCAGAGTATGGCCTGTCTGATCTTTGGCATGCGGAAACAGGAGGATATGCTCCCCCTGCTGCTGAAGGAATACCAGCGGATGAAGGAAGCGCCTGGGGAGGAAAAACTATGCCAGGGACCACTGCTGGCCATTTACATTCTGTTTGACGAGATATAAAAGCACTTTTTCTAAAAGTTAACGAAATCCCGCAGAAGGTTTTCTGAACGAGACCTTCTGCGGGATTTCACAACTAATCAGTCGCTCTAATCTCCGCGCATACTCTGTCAAACAACAGATAGTTTTCCCCAGCATCTGAGAAAATTCCAATCATATTGTCCATTGAAATATTTGGCTCAACCTGCACACCGGCCTCCGCCAACAATGCGGAAAACAAATCATTCCGGCCAGACTGCTCCTGACAGTTCATCAGCGCGGCATACTCAGGGGCAACCTTCCATATTGCGTTCATCAACGCCGGTTTGTCGATCAACGTTCCTGTCCACTCAGGCCGTGTCCGTATCAGCTCGCGCAGCGGGATACAGCTGACCTTTGCGGGGAAAAATATGTAGCCCAGAGTTTCCTCTATATCATGGGCCTTGTCGTACTCTGTCTGTTCCCCCAGGCTTGCCGTGAGGTCTGACAGTTCGGTGGACCAGACCGGATAGCTGACGGCCAGGACTTTCTCACACTGGTCTGTTTCCAACCAGTAGATTCCATTGTCCAAAATCCAATGACGGAGGGTGACACCTCGCGGCGTGTGGAGCGGAACCGGAAATGCGCCGAAATACTCCGGGAAAGACTGCGCCGCAAAAAAGGCTGTGGCCCGTAGCGGCTCGTCCGGCGGCAAATTGTTTTGGGCGCGGTACTTGGCGACTTCATATTGAATGATCTTGTATTCTTCGCCGCCGTCAGTTATCGAAAATAGGCGCAAACCAGATATTTTTTGGCCATAGGATTTTGCCGCTTGTGGTACTGCGGATTTTTCTTTGACGACATAGTATTCCCCAGATAACAGGTCATCCTCGCGCTTGGCAGTCACATAGTGAACTCCAAGGCATAGTTCCTCTACTTCTTCGATTGAACCAATTTTATCTGTCAGTTCAGATAGTTCTGTATGATCTGGCATTGTAGCCTCCCTGATGGCGTATGATATTGACTATATATCAGATGTCGCATCTCATATTATATATTGTCTCATTTCAAATATCAAGCGTCACAATACAAACAATTTAATTGAAAGGCCACTTTCGGTAAAATATACAAAGGGGTGGTCGATCATGGCAAAATATATGGAGGAACAATTTGATAACTCTGAGCGCTATCGGGATTTAGGCTGTGCTATCGCCTATTATCGGAAGCGCAAGAATCTTACGCAGGAACAGGTTGCAGATCGTATTGGCATCAGCAGACAGCATATGGGAGCAATAGAAGCTCCCAACATGATACGCGCACTTTCTTTGGATGTTGTTTTCAACATCGCAACGGTGCTGGAGATTGAACCCTATATGCTGTTCAAGTTTAATCCAGACAAGTAAGAACAGTCCTATTCCACAATGGCATAGGACTGTTTTTATACGCACGAACGATGAAATATGCGGGAAAGTGGACCCCTCAGTCACGCTTTCGCGTGCCAGCTCCCCTTTCAGGGGAGCCTTTTTTCCCTTCTCCTTTGGAAAGCCTCCCCTGAAAGGGGAGGGGGACCGCTTGCGGTGGAGGGGTCCCCCATGTCTCAGGGTAATCCGTGACCGCTATCTGCGGCTTTTTCATGCTCGCTCATGGGCCTGCCCCTGTCCGGCAGATTGCGCAAACAGCACCAGGCGCACGTCCATCTCGTGGTCCTGGAGGTAGTCTGTGATCGCCTGCCGGGCCACCTCCAACGCCTCATCCTTCGGATAGCCGTAGATCCCGCTGGAGATCAGCGGAAAAGCGATGCTCTTACAGCCCTTTTCCTCCGCCAGCTCCAGCGACCGCAGGTAGGCGGAGCGGAGAAGGGCTCTGCACTCCTCCCGCCTCCCGCGGCTGTAGACCGGCCCGGCGGTGTGGATGACGTATTGGGCGGGCAGGGCGAACCCCGGCGTCACCACGGCCTGGCCGGTCTGTATGGGGGCCAGGGCATTGCAGGCGGCCTGCAGCTGGTCCGCGCCCGCCGCGCGGAAAATTGCCCCGCATACGCCGCCGCCCATTTGCAGCGCAGTGTTGGCCGCGTTGACGATGGCGTCGGTCCCCATCCTTGTGATGTCGCCCCTGACAATGTTCAATGGCATTTTTATCAACCTCCTCTTCCGGCTCCATTATAGCCCCGCCGGCGATTCTCCGCAAGACTGTTTTCATTCGCCCTGCCGCCTGAAAAATTTCTCTTCCACCCCCTTGCGTTTTGCGCGGTCATTTTGTATAATGATGTCCAGCTCTTTTTGGGCAAAATTTCTAAGACTTTTTTTGTAAGGAGTGTGACGGTATGGCCGAGGAAAACAAAAACCTGCCTGTAGAGGAAAACGAGAGCAAAAACTTTATCCATCAGTTCATCGACGAAGACATCGCAGAGGGGGGCCGGTTCCAGGGCATGGCCGTCCATACCCGCTTCCCGCCGGAGCCCAACGGCTACCTCCATATCGGCCACTGCAAGGCCCTGTGCATCGACTTCGGCACCGCGGAGAAGTATAGCGGCCTGTGCAACCTCCGCATGGACGACACCAACCCCACCAAGGAGGACGTGGAATACGTGCAGGCCATTCAGGAGGATATCCACTGGCTGGGCTTCGACTGGGACGACCGCTTTTTCTACGCCTCCGACTACTTTGAGCAGATGTATCAGTGCGCCGAGAGCCTGATTGAGAAGGGGCTGGCCTATGTGTGCGAGCTCTCCCCCGAGCAGTTCAAGGAGTACCGGGGCGATGTGAACGTGCCGGCCCGCAGCCCCTATCGGGACCGCCCGGTCCAGGAGAGTCTGGCGCTGTTTCGCCGCATGCGGGCCGGGGAATTCCCCAACGGGGCCATGACCCTGCGGGCCAAGATCGACCTGGCCAGCGGCAACTTCAATATGCGGGACCCGGTGATCTACCGCATCAACCACATGCACCACCACCGCCAGGGGGACAAGTGGTGCATCTACCCCATGTACGACTTCGCCCACCCCATCGAGGACGCCCTGGAGGGCATCACCCACAGCCTCTGCTCCCTGGAGTTTGAGGATCACCGGCCCCTGTACGACTGGGTCATCGCCAACTGCGGCCTGCCCGCCGCCCCCCGCCAGATCGAGTTCGCCCGCCTGGGCATCAATTACACTGTCATGAGCAAGCGGAAGCTGCGGGCCCTGGTGGAGGACGGTCGGGTCTCCGGCTGGGACGACCCACGTATGCCGACCTTGTGCGGCCTGCGCCGCCGGGGCTATACCCCCGCGTCCATCCGTAATTTCTGTGAGCGCATCGGCGTGGCCAAAGCCAGCAGCACGGTGGAGTTCGCCTTTCTGGAGCACTGCCTGCGGGAGGACCTGAATGAGACCGCCCGCCGGGTCATGGCGGTCATCCGCCCGGTGAAGCTGACGATCACCAACTACCCCGTGGGGCAGAGCGAAACCTTTGCGGTGGAAAACAACCCCAACCGCCCGGAGGACGGCACGCGGCTGATTACGTTCTCCAGAGAGCTGTATGTGGAGGCGGAGGACTTCCTGGAGACGCCGGTGCCCAAGTATAAGCGCCTGTTCCCCGGCGGGCCGGAGTGCCGGCTCAAGGGGGCGTATCTCATCACCTGCACCGGCTGCCGCAGGGACGAGGCGGGCAATCTCGTGGAGATCCTGGCGGAGTACGACCCCGACAGCCGGGGCGGCAATCCCGCCGACGGCCGGAAGGTGAAGGGCGCCACCATCCACTGGGTGGACGCGGCCACGGCGGTGGACGCGGAGTGCCGCCTGTACGACAATCTGTTCACCGATCCCGCCCCCGACGGCGCTGATAAAAACTTCCTGGAGTGCCTGAATCCGGACTCCCTGGAGGTCGTGACCGGCTGTAAAGTGGAGGCCGGATTGAAGGCCGCCGCTGCCCCCGCCAGCTTCCAGTTTATGCGGGTGGGCTACTTCTGCCTGGACAGCCGGGACTCCACGCCGGAGCGCCTGGTCTTCAACCGCAGCGTGAGCCTGAAGGACAGCTTTAAGAAGTGAGGACCCCGTCATATGTTGGCGAGAAACGGGGAAAACCGCTGAAAATACTGTAAAAAAGCGCCGTACCGGGAGGCCCCCGGCGCGGCGCTTTTCCGCGCCCCCACAGCAGGCGCGGGCGACAAAACCTCTATTTTTCTCCCAGTATAATCTGCCCGGCCCAGGGACACAATGCCAATATCCGCCTGAAAAGCGGCAACTGAGGCAAAGGGGATGAGGTCTTGCAGGGCAAGGTGGAGATCTGCGGAGTGAATACTTCAAAACTGAAGGTACTGCGAAACGAAGAAACCATGGAGCTGCTGCGCCGGACAAAGGAGGGGGATAAGCAGGCACGTGAGGAACTGATCAGCGGCAATCTGCGTCTGGTATTGTCCGTGATCCAGAAGTTTGCAAGCCGGGGGGAAAACCCGGATGATTTGTTTCAGGTGGGCTGTGTGGGGCTCATTAAGGCCATAGACAATTTCGACATCAGCCAGCCGGTGCGGTTCAGCACATACGGGGTGCCGATGATCGTGGGGGAGATCCGGCGGTATCTGCGGGACAACAGCGCCATCCGCGTCAGCCGCAGTATGCGGGACACCGCTTACCGGGTCATGCAGGCCCGTGAACGGCTGATGGCGCAGAGCCAGCGGGAGCCGACGGTGGAGCAGCTGGCCAAGGAGCTGGGCATCCCCCGTGAGGACGTGGTGTTCGCCATGGACGCCATTGTGGACCCGGTGAGCCTGTCCGAGCCGGTGTACTCCGACGGCGGGGATACCGTGTGCATTATGGACCAGGTGAGGGACATCAAGAACACCGACGACCACTGGCTGGAGCATATCGCCCTGAAGGACGCCATGGAGCGGCTGGGCGAGCGGGAGCGGCATATTCTGGCCCTGCGCTTCGGCGAGGGCAAAACCCAGATGGAGGTGTCGGCGGAGGTGGGGATCTCCCAGGCCCAGGTGAGCCGCCTGGAAAAGAACGCGCTGAAGTCCATCCGGAAGAATATTTAGTCCCTCCCTGCCGGAGGCGCGGGCTGCCGGAAAAGGCCGGCATATTTTCCGGCAGCCCGGAATAGGACAGTCCCCGGCGGTCATAGACTGGCTCAGGGAGGATGATAGCCATGCAATGCAGGATGGTGGAGCTTCGCTGCAAGGAAGTGATCAATATCTGCGACGGAAGCAGGTTGGGATATGTGGGAGACGTGGAGGTCATGCTACCGGAGGGAAGAGTCATGGCGCTGGTGGTACCGGGGCCGTGCCGGTTCTTCGGTCTGTTCGGCAAGGGGGAGGAATTTTACATCCCGTGGGAGTGTATCAAGCAGGTGGGCGACGATATTATTCTCATTGATAAGCCGCCGGAACGCCGTCCGCCCTACCAGGACCGGCGAAAAAAGCGGCGGTCGTTTTTTTGACCGGAGGACGCCGCCTGTCTTTTGAAAAATTCTGGCACAATTATGAAGAAAAAACTTGCAATCAGCGGCTGTGTGTGGTATGATATTTCAGCATTCCGCACAGCTTTGGATGTTTTGCCGGTGCCGCCGCGGGGCGGTTGGCCTGACAGATGAAGAGGCTGGAGGGTAAAACTGAATTTTTGGAGGAATTTTAAAACATGGCAAGCGTTGTATCTATGAAACAGCTGCTGGAAGCAGGCGTGCACTTTGGTCACCAGACCCGCCGCTGGAACCCGAAAATGGCTCCCTACATTTACACGGAGCGCAATGGCATCTATATCATTGACCTGCAGAAGACCGTGAAGAAGCTGGAAGAGGCCTATAATTTTGTCCGCCAGCTCAGCGAAAACGGCGAGGCGCTGCTCTTTGTCGGCACCAAGAAGCAGGCCCAGGAGGCCATCAAGGAGGAGGCCAGCCGCTGCAATATGTACTTTGTCAATGCCCGCTGGCTGGGCGGCATGATGACCAACTTCAAGACCATGCGCACCCGCGTGGACCGTCTCAACCAGCTCAAGCGCATGCAGGAGGACGGCGTGTTTGACATGCTGCCGAAGAAGGAAGTCATCAAGCACCTGGGCGAGATCGAGAAGCTGGAGAAGTATCTGGGCGGCGTGAAGGAAATGAAGCGTCTGCCGGGCGCGCTGTTCATTGTGGACACCCGCAAGGAGCGCAACGCCATCGCCGAGGCCCACAAGCTGGGCATTCCCGTGGTGGCCATTGCCGACACCAACTGCGACCCGGATGAGATCGATTACCCCATCCCCGGCAACGACGACGCCATCCGCGCCATCAAGCTGATCTCCTCCATTATGGCCAACGCCATGATCGAGGGCAAGCAGGGTGAGCAGACGGAGGAGCCCGCTGAAGAGGCCCCTGCGGCTGAGTAAGAACGACGGGGCGGGAATGGTCCCGCCCCGTTTTCCCGATTGAAATTATGATTACGGAGGATATTGACTTATGGCTTTTACAGCTGCTGATGTGAAAAACCTGCGCGAGATGACCGGCGTAGGAATGATGGATTGCAAGAAGGCCCTGGCCGCTTCCGACGGCGACATGGACAAGGCGGTGGAGTATCTGCGGGAGAAGGGTCTGGCTGCTTCCGCCAAGAAGGCCGGCCGTATCGCGGCTGAGGGTATGGCTTATGCCGCTGTGATTGACGGCGTGGGCGTTGTTGTGGAAGTGAATGCGGAGACGGACTTCGTGGGCAAGAACGAGAAGTTTGTGGACTTCGTCAAGGGCGTGGCCAACACGGTGGCCAAGGAAGCGCCGGTGGACCTGGATGCGCTGATGAGCTGCAAGTTTGACGGCGGCAATCAGACCGTCACCGAGCAGCAGCAGGAGATGGTTTTGGTTATCGGCGAGAACATCAAGGTGCGCCGCTTTGCCCGCTATGCGGATGGTGTTTCTGTTCCCTATATCCACGCCGGCGGCAAGATCGGTGTGCTGGTAAATCTGGCTGTGGAGGGCGAGGCCTCCGCCCAGGTGCTGGAGATGGGTAAGGATCTGGCGATGCAGATTGCCGCGCTGAATCCCCGCTTCTGGGATAAGGAACAGGTGACGGAGGATGTTCTGGCCGAAGAGAAGAAGATCATGCTGGCCCAGATGGATAACGACCCGAAGATGTCCAATAAGCCCGCACAGGTAAAGGAGAAGATCGTTGCCGGTAAGATTGATAAGTTTTACGCGGAAAATTGCCTGCTGCAGCAGGATTTCGTGAAGGACAACAGCATGACCGTGGAGCAGTATATGGCGTCCGTGGCCAAGGCCGCCGGTGTGAAGGTTACCCTGCGCGGCGCGACCCGGTTCGAGAAGGGCGAGGGGATCGAGAAGAAGCAGGAGGATTTCGCCGCGGAAATCGCTTCTATGATTAAGTAAAGTGGTTGTGAACGTCTTTTCTAAGACGCGCATAAAATCTCTTGAATAATGACACCCGAAAGGGCTGTAGCAATTCGTTGCTGCGGCCCTTTTTTGGGCTCTTCGGTAGAATGTGTGGGTGGCAGATTTGCTGAAAATCAGCCATAGCAATGGTTTTCAGGCATTTGGAGTGGTACACAAAAAAGGGCTGAAAATAGCACCGTGTCACAAGCCAGTCAAGGCACCGGCTTTGCCTCGCCTGCGGCGGCCTTGACAGCCTTGCGCCACAGTGCTTGCAGGTAGTCAAGAGGGGCTTGCGCCCCTCTCTGGCAGATGCTGCCCATATCTGATTTTCCTACCCACACATTCTACCGAAGCCTCCTTTTTTGTACCCTTTTTTCCACCCCATCATCCCCCTGGCCCCGCCCTGTTTTTCTCCCTTTCAGGGGGGATTTCTACGCAGAAACATCACCAAAATGACAACCAAAACGAGAAGGAGCAGTGAATGGATATTCGAAAATTAGCGGAAGAGGGTCAAGTGGAAGAAATCAAGCGGCAGCTGATGGACTTGGATTCTAAGTTCCGATTCAAGTGCCGGAAATGCGGCAAATGCTGTAGGCATCAGCACACGATTCTTTTCACACCCAGAGACATCTTCAACATCGCCCGAAAGTTGCAAACAACGACAGGAGAGGTTATTGACAGATACGCAGAAGCCTACATCGGCAGCGCATCCAAAATTCCCCTCGTCCACATGGTTCCTCGCGGCAAAAATGAGGTCTGTCCCTTCCTTGTGGATGGACTCTGCTCCATTCATGACTGCAAGCCGACTGCCTGCGCTCTGTTTCCGTTGGGTCGGGTGGCCGTCAATAAAACGGCGTTGGAAGGAGGTTCGGAGAACAATAATCCTGAAATTGAGCTTGAAATCAAGTACATGCTCAATGATACCCGATTGCGGTTCAAGAAAGCGAGTCAATACTGTACGAGAATGGCTCGCACGGTTTGAGATTCCAGAGCATGACGAATTCTTTCTGCTCTGGAGCGAACTGACCATCAAGCTCCATGCGGCGATTTTAGAACTGGAAAAACAGCATGTATCCGAAGAGACAATGAATCTGTTTTGGATCGCAGTCTTTGGTGCGCTGTATCTATCCTATGACACATCCGAAGAGTTCTTTCCCCAGTTTCAACGGGCAGCCGAGGAATTGTCTACGCTGTGCCGAGAAATCATTTAGGCTGCAAAGCTGCTTCCGGACATCGATGCTACATGATGAGGTGAAAGATGGAAAAGCTTGGTCAGAAGACGCGGAGCATCAATTTCTATAGCGAAAAAAACGGGGGAATGGTATGCCTGCACTCCCGCCATGCCAGAGACTATGCCAAGTACCTTGAAGCGCAGCCTTGGGTGGAGCGATATGAAGCAGGTACGCCGTTATCGCAGGAGCTATACGCACATATAAGTCCAGTCAGGATCAGAAGCGCCTATTTTCAGGTTCCCTGGGTGTCGGACTTCCTGATCCACTTCGCAGATGGAAGGACGGGCGTCCGTGAACTGGTCACTGCTGGCGGCCTGCGTAGGAAGAATATTGTTGAAAAGCTGGAATTCTCACGAAGATATTGGGCAGCTACAGATGTTGATGAGTGGAAAGTTGTGCTGCTGCCTGAAGTCTGACAGTGCTATTCGGTAAATTCAGATGGAGGGTAAAAAATTCGGTATACCTCCCGAGACACCTGATTTTGCAAGGGTTTCAGAGCTTGGTTTCTCCTATATATTTATAGATAGGATGCTTCGAGAAAGACATTTCGGGCCGACAAGGAAGAGTGGTCACCCTAAAGTGAGAAGCAATCTCCTACTGCCAACTTTTCCGGAAAAATCATTTGGCATAAAAACCAGGGCAACTCTTTCCTGCCGGCTGACGGCGCTTGCGCCGTACTGAAACCCACAGCAAAAAGCCATCGTCATAAATTCCACTATATATACTTAGGAAATTTTCAAAACCTTACTTGAATTTTTTCTGGGCATTTTCAGTGATTTTAGAAGAATATCGAAAAAATATAGAATAAATTTTGCGAAATTTTTCAATGCCGTTGCAAATAATGTATGGTTTTGCAGCTATCATATGGTTTTCCGCATTTGGAGGCCGGCAAAGCAATTGTAGCGGCTGAAACAGAATAGTTCTTCCCTGCCAGCTGCATAGGTGCAGCGTACTACAAACTCATGACAGGGACAGTGAAAATACATGAAATTCCCCATGTATCAGAAAGAAACCAGAGACAAAAAGTACCAG
>CAJTPV010000014.1 GCA_910578505.1 uncultured Oscillospiraceae bacterium
GCCCATGGCACTGCCGCCGTCACCACGCCGTGCTTCGGACAGTGTACCCTTGGCGCTTCCGCCTCTACGTATACTTTCTCTGCGCCCACGTCCAGGCAGCGCCACAGACGCCGTCCTTGCCCCTGGTCATACCGGGGCGCTTTACGGTGGCAGATTCCGCATCGGCACTCCTCTCGTTTGGTCGGGCGGATTGCCAGTTTCATTTCGTTCATCTCGGCGCTGATGGTCACGTCCTCCAGGACGAATCCTTTTGCTCCGATGATGGACTGGACAAGCTCCTTGGCTCGCATTGGAAATCCTTCTTCCATGATTCTTTGTGTGACAACAAAATCATAGTCGTTTCTCCTTTCCTGCCAAGGGCTTGTTCTGTTTTTTCTACCCACTCTTTCTACAGATGAGCCAAATAACAATTCCATACTGTGGTAGCTGTAACGAAGTGCCGCGCGCACGGGCTGCAACTATCACTCGGCTTCTGTCTGAGTGTTTCAAACCGGAAGGTTTGGAACATTTTCTTTATTTTATAGAACAAAGGAGGAAGAACACCATGTATATTCTGGCAAACGGCAGGCTTATTACACGCGACACCGCCCTCCCCTATCTGGCGGACGGCGGCGTGGCCATCGACGGCGCGAAAATTGCCGCGGTTGGTTCCACCGCCGAGCTGAAAACCCGGTATCCGGACGCAGAATTCATCGACGCAAAGGGCGGCGTCATCATGCCGGGCCTCATCAACGCCCACACCCACATCTACTCCGCCCTGGCCCGGGGCCTGAGCATCAGCGGCTATAACGCCACCAACTTCCTGGAGGTCCTGGAGGGACAGTGGTGGTACATCGACCGCCACCTGACCCTGAAGGGCACCCGCGCCAGCGCCGACGCCCTGTATCTGGACTGCATCAAGCAGGGCGTCACCACCATCTTTGACCACCACGCCTCCTTTGCGGAGATCCCCGGCTCCCTGGACGAGATTGCCGCATCCGCCAAGCAGTTCGGCATCCGCTCCTGCCTCTGCTACGAGGTCAGCGACCGGGACGGCGAGGAAAAGTGCAATCAGGCCATTCAGGAAAACGCGGACTTTATCACGTACTGCGAGAAAAATCCCGACAGCATGCTGGCGGCCATGTTCGGCGGGCACGCCCTGTTCACCATCAGCGACAAAACCTTTGAGAAGATGGCCGCCGCCAACAATGGCCGCACCGGGTTCCACATCCATGTGTCCGAGGGCATGAACGACGTCTACGACAGCCTGCAAAATTACGGCCGCCGTCCGGTCCAGCGCCTTCAGGACCACGGCATCCTGGGCCCCAAAACCATCCTGGGCCACTGCATCCATGTGAACACCGCCGAGATGGAGATCATTCAAGAGACAGGGACCATGTGCGTCAACAACCCGGAGAGCAATATGGGCAACGCCGTGGGCTGCTCCCCCATTCTGCAGCTGATGAAGCGGGGAATCACCGTGGGACTGGGGACGGACGCCTATACCAACGACATGCTGGAGAGCCTGAAGACGGCGCTGGCCATCCAGCGGCACAACGCCTGCCTGCCCAACGTGGGCTGGTGCGAGGTCACGGACATGCTGTTCAAAAACAACCCTGCTATCGGCGAAAAATATTTCGGCGTGCCCCTGGGCAAACTGGTCCCCGGCGCGGCGGCGGATGTGATCGTCATGGACTACAAGCCCTTCACCCCCTTCTCCGACGCCAATATCGACGGCCACATGCTCTTCGGCATGACCGGCCGCCAGTGTCAGACCACCATCTGCAACGGAAAGCTGCTGATGAAGGACCGGGAGCTGGTGGGCGTGGACGAGGAAGCCGTCAACGCCCATATTCTGGAGGAGAGCAGGAAGCTGTGGGGCGAGCTGAACCACTGTCAGTATTGATTGCGTAAAAATATACAAGGAGTGTTTGATATGTCAGAATTGATGATCCCGATTCCGTTCAAACAGCTGATGACCTGGATCACCGCCGAGCATGCCTTGGAGGGCTCCGTCTTCGGTGTACACCGCCCCTATACGGCGGGGGAAAAGTCCCTGCCGATCTTTGGCGGCGAGAAGATCGAAACCCCCTTCGGCCCTGCCGCCGGGCCCAATACCCAGCTGGCCCAGAATATCATTGCCGGCTACTTTGCCGGGGCCCGGTTCTTTGAGCTGAAGACTGTGCAGAAGATGGACGGCGCGGAGCTGGCCGCCTGCGTCAGCCGCCCCTGCATTCTGGCGGCGGACGAGTGCTACAACTGCGAGTGGTCCACGGAGCTGTACGTCCCCCAGGCCTATGAGGAGTACGTCAAGGCGTGGTGCGCCTGCAAGATCCTGTCCAGAATCTATGGTCTGGGCGAGCCGGATGGCTTTATCTTCAACATGTCGGTGGGCTACGACCTGGAGGGCATCAAAGGGGAGAAGATCGACAAGTACCTGCGGGAGATGAAGGACGCCTCCCGGACCCCCATTTTCCAGGAGTGCATCCGGGTCCTGAAGGAGATGTTCCCCGGCGAGAGCGCTTTTATCGACGCCATCCCCGCCTGTATTTCCGACAGCGTGACGGTCTCCACCCTCCACGGCTGCCCGCCGGACGAGATCGAGCGCATCGCGTCCTACCTCATCACGGAGAAGCATCTCCACACCTTTGTCAAGTGCAATCCCACCATTCTGGGCTACGACTCCGCCCGCGCCATCCTGGACGGCATGGGCTACGACTACATCGCCTTTGACGAACACCACTTCCAGGAGGACCTGCAGTACGGCGACGCCATCCCCATGTTCCGCCGCCTGCTGGCCCTGGCGGAGGACAACGGCCTGGAGTTCGGCCTGAAGCTGAGCAACACCTTCCCCGTGGACGTGAAGCGGGGCGAGCTGCCCAGCGAGGAGATGTACATGGCCGGCAAGAGCCTCTTCCCCCTGACCATCGAGATGGCCCGCCGCATCAGCCGGGAGTTTGACGGCCGGCTGCGCATCAGCTACTCCGGCGGCGCGGACTTCTTCAATATCGACAAATTGTTCCAGTGCCGCATCTGGCCCATCACCATGGCCACCACCGAGCTGAAGCCCGGCGGCTACCAGCGGTTCAAGCAGATTGCCGAGAAACTGGAGACGCTGAAATTTGAGCCGTTCAACGGCGTTGACCTGGACAAGGTGGAGGCGCTGGCCGCGGCCATCCAATCCGACGCCTACCACGTGAAGGCCGTCAAGCCCCTGCCGAGGCGGAAGCTGTATACAAAGGTCCCGCTTATGGACTGCTTTACCGCGCCCTGCAAGGGCGGCTGTCCCATCGGGCAGGACATCCCCGAGTATATGGAGCTGTGCCGCAAGGGCCAGTACGCCAGGGCTCTGGAGGTCATTCTGGAGAAGAACCCCCTGCCGTTCATCACCGGCACTATCTGCGCCCACCACTGCATGGACAAGTGTACCCGCAATTATTATGACCGGTCCGTCCAGATCCGCGCCACAAAGCTGACTGCGGCGGAGCGGGGCTATGATACCGTCATGGCGGCCCTGAAGACGCCCGTGCCCGTCTGTGACGGCAAGAAGGCGGCTATCATCGGCGGCGGCCCCACCGGCATGGCGGCGGCGTACTTCTGCGCAAGAGAGGGCGTCCCCACCACGCTCTTTGAGAAGGAAGACACCCTGGGCGGCGTGGTCCGGCACGTGATCCCCGGATTCCGGATCAGCGACGAGGCCATTGAGAAGGACGCGGCCATCATGCGCCGCATGGGCGTGGAGGTAAAGCTGGGAGCCCCCGCCCCCAGTGTGGACGAGCTGAAACAGCAGGGCTTCACCCACATTCTCTTTGCTGTGGGCGCGTGGAAGCCCGGACAGCTGCGGATTCCCGGCAATGTGAAGCCGGTCATCGCCTGGATGCAGGACGTCAAGTCCGGCAGACGGGAAGCCCTGGGCCACGTGGCGGTGGTGGGCGGCGGCAACACCGCCATGGACGCCGCCCGGCTGGCCCTGCGCGCCGGGGCGGAGAGCAGCACCCTGGTCTACCGCCGGACGAAGAAGTACATGCCCGCCGACGCGGAGGAGCTGGAGCTGGCCATTGCGGACGGCGTGAAATTCCTGGAGCTGGTCTCCCCGGTGGAGCAGCGGGACGGGAAGCTCATCTGCCGGAAAATGGTCCTGGGCGAGCCGGACGCCAGCGGACGCCGGGCCCCGGTGGAGACGGACGAGACGGTGGAGATCCCCTGCGACACGGTCATCTCCGCCGTGGGTGAGAAAGTGGACGATGCGCTGTTGGCCTCTTACGGCGTCCAGGTGGGGGAGAAGGGCCGTCCGGCCTTCCAGACCAATCTGGAGGGCGTATATACGGCGGGCGACGTCCTGCGGGGCCCCGCCACGGTGGTGGAGGGCATCGCCGACGCGGCGGCCTTTGCGGAGGAAGTCACGGGCCGCGCCCACACGGCAAAGATTCCCGGCCACGCCCGCGCCAGCCGGGCCGACGCCATTGCCAGAAAGGGCATTCTGTGTGAATCCGCCAAGCGGGAGGGCGACCGCTGCCTGAGCTGCAATGTGGTCTGCCAGGCCTGCGCCGACGTGTGCCCCAACCGGGCCAATGTGGTGATTGCGCTGCCGGATGGACGGCGGCAGATTCTCCATGTGGACCGGATGTGCAACGAGTGCGGCAACTGCCTGGTGTTCTGCCCCTACGACAGCGCGCCGTATAAAGAGAAGTTTACCCTGTTCCACGACCGGGCCGGGTTTGACGAGAGCACGGAGAACAGCGGCTTCCTGCCCCTGGAGGCTGGAAAGGCGCTGGTGCGGCTGGACGGCAGGGTGGAGGAGGTGGACCTGAACGGGCCCAACGATCTGCCTGCGGATGTCGGGTCGCTGATCTGCACCGTGCTGAACAATTACCGGTATTTGATTGGATGAGCACATGAAAAATGGCCCGCCTTCCGGATGGAGGGCGGGCTTTTTCAATGCAGCTCTATAGCATGCCATATATTCACTTGCCTATCCAAGGATCTCATCCAGCGTCAGAATCTCAAAGCCGTCCTTCTTGCCCTTGAGCTTGATGGAATCCCCCAGGGACGTGGTCCTGATCCGGCCCTCCAGGGCGTCCGCCACAGCACGGGAGATGAAGATCGTCCCGCCGGGGGCGTTGGCCTCCAGCCGGGCAGAGGTGTTCACCGTGTCCCCGATGGCGGTGTAGTCCATGCGCTGGGGCGAGCCGATGTTGCCGACGACCGCCTCCCCCACGTGTACGCCGATGCCGAAGGACACCGTCCGCCCGAACTGCTCCATCAGCTCCTGGGACAGCGCCGCAGAGCCGCTGACCATATCCGCCGCCGCCCGGCAGGCCCGCATGACATAGTCCTCCTGGGGCAGGGGCGCGCCCCAGAAGGCCATGGCCGCGTCGCCCACAAATTTGTCCAGGGTGCCGCCGTTTTTCAGGATGCAGTCCGCAATCAGCGTCAGGTACCGGTTCAGGATGGCCACCACCTGGGGCGGCTCCAGCATCTCCGACATGGTGGTAAAGCCCCGCACGTCCACAAACAGCACCGCGATGTTGGTCAGCTTGCCGCCCAGCTCCAGGGCCTCGGTGCCCTCCTTGAGGATCTCGTTGACGATCTCCGGGGCCACGTAGCGCTTGAAGGTGTTGGTCACCTGCCGCCGCTCCGCCGCAGCCTGGATGTAGTTCACCGCCAGGCAGAGCGCGAACAGGATGGTGACCCCCGCCGGGACCCACAGCGCGTGCAATATCCAGCCGGCCTGATACATCCCCCAGCACAGGGCCAGCCAGCCGCCGCACAGCGCCGCCCACAGGGCCGCAGCCGCCGCCACCTTCCGCCGCCAGAAGCCCCACATGCCCAGCAGCAGCAGGGCGAACAGCGCCGCCAGCTGCAGCCGGTCGCTTACCGCCCGCTTGTACGTGCCGTTCAGCAGGGCCTGGATGGCGTTGGCCTGGAACTCCACGCCGTACATCTGCCTGGCGTGGTCGATGCTGGTCACATAGCTGTCCTGCAGGCCGGCGGTATAGGGCCCGATGAGCACGGCCCTGTCCGCAAAGTCCTCCGCCGTCCATTCGCCGCTGAGCACGTCCGCCACGGAGATGGACTCGGAAAAATCCCCCGGCAGGCCGGTAAAGGGCACATACCAGAAATTGTGCGCGTCCACCGGCGGCAGCTCCACAGGCCCCAAATCCCAGTAGTCCCGGTACATCTGGGCCACCGCCAGGGCCATGGAGGGGATGTCCCGCCCGTCCGGCGCCGTGTAGCGCAGCAGATGGTGGCGCAGGACGCCGTCGTCATCCAGCATGGCGTTGATATGGCCCAGGGCAGCGGCGTCCCCCAGGGCCTCATAGGGCTCCTCAAAGGCCCGCAGGGTAAAATCCTCCAGGTAATACTCCCCGCTCCCGTCCTCCGCCGTATCCGCGCCGAACTGGGCCAGGCAGGCGGCAACCACATTGCCATAGCGCCCCGCCGCCTCCGCCAGAGCGCGGTCCGCCTCCGGCGAGGAGTCCCCGGTGTACAGCACGTCAATGCCGATGGCCGCCGGGCGGCAGTCCTCCGACGCATTCAGCAGGTCCAGGACCTGGGCGATGATCTCCCGGCTCCACTGGGAATAGGGCCCCAGCTCGGCGATGGCCCGGTCGTCAATGCCGATGAGGACCACCTCCCCGTCGGAGGCGGCGCGGCTCTGGTAGAGGGCGTCGCAGGCCGCGTAATCCAGCGTGTCCAGCGCGCCCAGGCCCGCCAGCGCCGTCAGGACCGCCGCCGCCAGCACCATGGCCAGCAGTGTCTTCACGCTCCGCTTCACCGCTCTCCCTCCTTCAGCCAGCATCTGCTCTCAATAAACAGCCTTGTCAGCGCCGGGTCCAGTTTGCCCTCCTTCTCCGCCATACTGGTGAGGATATCCAGGGCCCTGTCAACGGGCATGCCCGGCTTGTAGGGCCTGTCGTCGGCCACCAGGGCGTCGAAGATGTCCAGGATGGTGATGATGCGCACCTCCGGCGGGATGCTGTCCCCGGTGAGGTGGTTGGGGTAGCCGCTGCCGTTGAGCAGCTCGTGGTGGGACGAGGCCCACTGGGCCACGTGGGACAGGTCCTCAGAAAACTCGATCTGGTCCAGCAGCTTGCCGGTCACCGCCACGTGGTCCTCCATCACGGCCCGCTCCTGGTCGGAGAGGGTGCCCCTGCGGATGGAGAGCATGGCGTACTCCGCCGGGGTGAGCCAGCTCTTCCTGCTGCCGTCGGAGTCCCTGTAGGTCCGCCGCCCCAGCTCGTCCAGCGCCGCCAGCTTGTCGTCGGTGACAAACCCGCAGCCGTTGATGGCGTCCACCAGGGCCTGGGCCTCCTGGGTGTCGGCCATCAGCTGCCCGGCCTCCTCCAGGGTCATGCGGCCGGACAGGCGGTCAATCTCCCCCCGCAGCCGGACCACCTCCATGCGGTGGACAAAATCCGCGTACTGCTCCGGCAGCAGCCGGTGCATCTTGTTCATGACCTCCAGGGGCGTGACCAGCTTGCCGATGTCGTGGAGCCAGACGCTCATGAGCACCTCCTCCCTGTGGCCGCTGTCAAAGGCCACGCCTCTGCCGGCGGCCAGGGAGCGCTCGTTGAGATAGTCCAGGAAGCGGGCGCCATACTGGGCCATATGGCGGGTATGACTGCCGTTGTAGGGGGTCCGCTCGTCTACGGCGGAGGACATGACCCGCACGAAGGAGTGGAACAGGTTTTTGATCTGCTGGAGGTAGCGGACGTTCTGCACCGTGATGGCCGCCTGGGAGGCGATGGACTCCACCGCCAGCACGATCTCCTCCGCAAAGGGGCACACCTGCCCCTGGGCGTCCTGGGCGTTGATCAGCTGCAGCACGCCGATCTTGCCCCCCTCCCGGTTGCGCATGGGGACGACGACCATGGACTGGGTGTGATAGCCGGTCATGGCGTCGTAGCGCATGGGGCCGGTCAGATCATACTCGGCGCAGTGCCACACGTCCGCCACCCGGATGGTCTTGTCGTCCAGCAGGGCCAGGGCGCACACGCTCTCCCGGTTCAGGGCCACCGGAGGCAGGCCGCAGTCGGAGCCGTCCCCGCCGGCGTAGGTGTGCATGGTGTTGTTGCGCATGATCTTGAAGCGGAGCGCCCCGTCCTCCAGCAGATACAGCGTGCCCGCGTCGCAGTGGGACAGCTCCATCACGCACAGCAGGATCTTTTCCAGCAGCCGGTTGTAGTCCCGCTCTGCGGACAGGGACACGCCCACCTCCAGAAACGCCTGGAAATCCTTTTCTCTCATAACAGTACCTCCATTCCCTCCCTGGCGAAGCGCACGCCCGGTTCCCGGACCAGCCTCTCCTGCTCCCGCAGGAAATCATCCGCGTAGGTTTGATTATAGTGCGTCAGCAGCAGCAGCCCGGCCCCGGCGTCCCGCCCCAGGGCCACGCCCTGCTCCCAGGACGAGTGGCCCCAGCCGGTGTGCCGGGCCAGGTCCTGGGCGGTGTAATTGGCGTCCCAGATCAGGACGCCGGCATCCCGGCAGAAGGCTGTCAGGCGGGGGCGCAGCGCCTCTGTCAGCTCGCAGTCCAGGGTATAGGCCACGCTTTTCCCCGCGCCGTCCAGCCGGCAGAGCAGCCCCTGGTTGGGGTGGCCGCCCCGCATGGTGCGCACCGTCCGGCCGCCGGGGAGGGGGATGGTCTGCTCCGGCCCAATCTCGTGAAAGACCACGTCCGCCCGGAAATCAGCGAAGCCCACAGGCCAGTAGGGCGGGCCGACAAGGGCCTCCAGCTGCCGCCGGAAGGGGACGCCGTCCCGGGCCTCGCCGTAGAGATGGATCTCCGCGCCGGGGCTGTAGAAGGTCGGAAAGAGGAAGAGGCCCAACAGGTGATCGATATGTACATGGCCGATAAAAAGATGCACCGGCCTCCGCCCCTCCAGCCGGCGGCCCAGCTCTGTCAGGCCGCTGCCGGCGTCGAACACGATCAGGTCCTCCCCGCAGTCCACGGAGAAGCAGGAGGTGTTGCCTCCGTATGCCAAAAAGTCCGGAGACGGGGCGGGCATCGAGCCCCTGACGCCCCATACGTTGATTTTCCACGCCATCCTGTCATAACCTCCTTGCCGCCGCCTGTGGGACACGCCGGCGGGCACTGCTATTATACCGGGTATCCGGCGGAAAAGCAAGCACAGGTGCGCCGGCCCCGCCGCTATCTGCTCCGCTGAAATCCTGACTTTGCAGCCTCCGCGTACAGAAAACAGGTAACCGCCGCTGCCGCTGACCAGCCGGCAGGCCACGCGAACCAGATGCTGAACACGGTGTGAAACAGGGCCGAGAGGGCAAGCGCGGCTCCCGCCCGCAGGCCCAAATCCAGAAAAATGCTGAACACCACCAGCCGCATCCGCCTGGCTCCGCACAGAAGAGCGTCGCACATGATTTTCAGCGAGGCGGCGAAGTAGAAGGGGGCCGCGACGCGCAGGAAGCTGACGCCCGCCTGCAGGGCGGCGGCGGACGGCGTGTCCATAAAGATCCCCATGAGCTGCGCGGGGAACAGCTCATACAGCAGGCATACGGCAAGGGAGATCGTCCAGACCAGCTGGAGCGAGGCCCTGAAGCCCGCCTGGACCCGGCGCGGCTGCCCCGCCCCGAGATTCTGCGAGGTGTAGTTGGTCACGCCGCTCCCGATGGTGGAAAAGCACGAGGTGGCCAGATTGTTCAGCTTCACGGCGGCCGAAAAGCCCGCTGTGACCGCGGCCCCGTAGGCGTTGACCACGCCCTGGATGATGATGTTGCCGGCAGCGACAAAGCACTGCTGGAGGACGCTGGGGAGCGCTACGGAGATAAACTCCCGCAGCATGGAAAAAGTAAACAGCGGGGCCGTCCCTGCGGGAAGCTTCGCCATCTTCCCTGCCACGACCATCAGCGCGGGAACGCAGGCCGCGCCCTGGCAGAGGAATGTGGCCCATCCCACTCCCGCAACGCCCATCTGGAGCTTTGCCACAAACAGGATATCCAACAGGATGTTGGCGGCGGACGATATTGCGAGGAAGACAAAGGGCGTCTTGGAGTCCCCCAGGGCGGAAAAAATGCCGTTGGAGACGTTATAGAAAAAGACAAATACCAGCCCGCATATATACAGGCGGAGATAGGTAAGGGAGTCGTCAAAAATCTCCGCCGGAGTCTGGATGGCCCGCAGCAGCGGCGCGGCAAATATGGCCCCCACTGCCAGCAGCGCCCCGCAGGTAATCGCAGCCGCGATGAGCGATGTGGCAACCGCGGTTTTGACCTTGCCGTACTCCTTTGCCCCGAAATACCGGGAAACCGTGACGGAACAGCCCGTATTGCACCCAAAGGCAAAGGCCAGAAAAATCAACGTGATCTCATAGCTGTTGCCCACCGCCGCCAGCGCATCCTCTCCGATATACCGCCCGGCTACAAGGCTGTCCGCCAAATTGTACAGCTGCTGGAAAAATACGCTGCCAAACAGAGGCAGGCAGTAGCTGCGTATGACCTTGCCGGGAGCGCCGGCGGTCAAGTCCCGATTTGCCATATCTTTTCCCCCATTTACCACAGGATTTGACAGCGATGAACGCTGTATCCTGATTGTAGCAGGGCAAAGGGCGGCTGGCTATCGGTATACCGCCGTCATTTGGCAGTATCCTGCCATTTGCGGCGGTAGGCTGAGGGGGTCATACCCAGGCCGGCGCGAAAGGTTTTCCCGAAAAAGCTGGCGCTGCCAAAGCCGCAGCTCTGGCTGATCTGGGTGATCGTGCCGCTCCCGTCTATCAGCATCCTGCAGGCCGCCCGCAGACGGTACCCCTTCACATATTCCCCCGGCGACGTGTGCAGAAAGCTCTGAAACGCCCGGTAGCACTCCCGCTCACTGACGTACCCGGCAGCGGCTATATCCGAAACCTGTATGTTTTCGCTGTAGTGCTCGTGGACATAGAGCATCATTCGCTTGATGTTTTCACTGGATCTTCCCCCCTGCTCCCTGCCGGGGGGCGTCAGCTCCAAAAAATCAAGCCAAATGGCGGTCAGCGCTTCCCGCAGCCTGATCTCATAGCCGGGGGCATCCTGCGGCAGGCAGAAAGAGGCTTTCAGCTTGTCGAGCGTATGTCTGTGGGCGGGATTGTGGGGATAAAGGGGGAGCAGCTCTATCTGCGGCGCGGCGAGAATGGGGGCAAAGTACTTTTGATAAATGCGTCCCTCCGTCTGACCGGCCAAAAGGGACGCATCAAAGAGATGCAGCTTCTGGACCGTCGGGCCGGCGCCGCCCTGCGGGCGCGTCGTATGCAGGACCCCCGTGTTGACCAGGCCGCCGGAACCGGCGGGGAACGCCGTTCGCCCCATGGGCGTGTGATATTCCAGCGAGCCGCACGCCACATAGAACAGCTCCACGGCCCGGTGCCAGTGCCAAAAGACGGTATACTGATCGAGATGCGCTCTGGAGCTGACGTAGGGGAAGTCCGCCGCAAAGCCCTCCAACAGCTCCTCGCTGTTTTCCTGGAGCCGCATCTCAAAAATATCCTTCATGACGCCCCCCTCCGCCACCCCATTGGATATCACGATCTCGCTTTTCAAAGGGGCAGCTCTTTTTTCTTTCTGATGGCGGTGTCGTGGAAGCTGAAATAATCCGGCTGGCGCCGGGACTGGGTGTACTCAAACTGTAT
This sequence comes from uncultured Oscillospiraceae bacterium, assembly GCA_910578505.1. GTDB lineage: Bacteria > Bacillota > Clostridia > Oscillospirales > Oscillospiraceae > Pelethomonas. Next base: position 11,598 of record CAJTPV010000014.1, read on the forward strand.
GCCGTCTGCGTTGAACGTCTGGCCGGACACAACGGCCAGGCAGTTGTAGTCCTCCAGCGCCAGCAGCTGCTCATCCTCCTCCGTGGCGTGCTCCACGGTGATGGTGCGCTTGCTGGTAATGATCTGCATGCCCAGCTCCCTTTCGATATAGGCGTAGACAGATCGCCCCGCGATCTCCGCCGTCAGCCCCGGAACCAGGGCCTTCCGGAAAAAGTTGATATCCAAAATCAGCGGCTTGCCGTCCAGATAGCGGACGCGCCGGATCTGATACACCTCCTCCCCCACCGGGAAGCCGCTCACTCTGGCCAGAGGCCCGTCCAGCGGTCTGACCATGAACTGTATCACCTTTGTGACCACCTGGAAGCGATTGCGCTGGGCCGTTTCCTGAAAGGACTCGATCCCCCCCACTGTAAAGGAGGCCCGCTCCGCCGGCTGGTAGAGCACCCGCACGCCCTTCCCGTGAATGGGCTGGACATACCCCTCCTCCCCCAGAACGGCCAGCGCCCGGCGGATGGTATTCCGGGCGCAGCCATATTGCGTGTTCAGCGTGTTTTCCGAGGGCAGCAGAGAGCCGTAGGCATACGCGCCCGCCTCGATCTCGCCCTTGAGATGCTGATAGATTTCGTCATACTTTGCTTTCGGCATAACAGGATCCTCCTTTTTCCTTGTTTGAACAGCAGTATACCGTCAAAAACGCCAAAAAGCAAGGGGGCAATTTGGATAGTCCACCAGAATTTACAATTTGTTCAAACAGGCTATTAACTTGACCCGGCGAAAATCCGCGCCGCCGGACATCCCTGCACCACCATCCTGGTGGTGACGGAGGAGGCGGAGCAGCCGGTGGCCTTCCGGACCGGCATGACCGCAGCAGCAGGAAAAACTGAAATTGTGACGATAGGGGAGTAAGCGCTATGACAGATTTCAAAGACAAGGTTGTTTATCAGATTTATACAAAATCCTTCCGGGACGCCAACGGCGACGGTCTGGGCGACATCCGGGGTGTGATCGAAAAACTGGACTACTTGCAGGACCTGGGGGTGGACTACCTCTGGCTGACCCCCTTCTTCAAGTCCCCTCTCAACGACAACGGCTACGACATCTCCGACTATCGTGGTCAACAACCTGACCGGAACCAGCATAGCGCTGGACAGCACGCCCTGGTCCGGCTGCCAGAAGATCCTGGGAAACTACGCCGATGATTCCGCCGTCCTGCGGCCCTACGAGGCGGCTGTCTACCGCCCGCGCCAATAAGAGACAACCCCAGCGCGTTGAAAAGCGCCCCACAGTCCGCAGCGGACCATGGGGCGCTTTTCCCGCGCCGGTTACTGGATGCTGACAACGGTGTACCCCGCGTCGGTGACGGCCTTGGTCAGAGCGGCGTCGTCCGCGCCGCCCTGGACGGTGGCGGTGCCCGCCTCCAGATCCACCGTGGCGGTCACGCCGGGCAGGTCGTTGAGGGCCTTCTCCACACGGCCGGAGCAGTGCGCGCACATCATGCCCTCGATCTTCATGGTTTTTTCCATTGTACCGGTTCCTCCTTGTTCAGATTTGTTTTCCTCTATGGTCTCCCCGGCCCCGGAGAGGCCGGGCCCGAAGGCGTTGTCAAAGGGCTCCTCCGCAGCCGCCGGCGCGCCGGAGGTCCCGGCCCTGAAGCGGCTTTTGAAGAACCGCAGGCGCAGGGCGTTGGACACCACGCACACGCTGCTCAGGCTCATGGCGGCGGCGGCGAACATGGGGTTGAGCTGCCAGTGGAACACCGGCGCGAACACGCCCGCCGCCAGAGGGATGCCCAGGGAGTTGTAAAAGAACGCCCAGAACAGGTTCTGCTTGATATTCCGGATGGTGGCCCGGCTCAGCTCCACGGCGGCGGCGGCGTCCATCAGGTCGCTCTTCATCAGCACGATATCCGCCGACTCAATGGCCACGTCGGTGCCCGCGCCGATGGCCAGACCCACGTCGGCCCGGGCCAGGGCGGGGGCGTCGTTGATGCCGTCGCCCACCATAGCCACCCGGTGGCCCTCCTCCTGGAGCTGGGCGATCTTGCGCTCCTTGTCCTGGGGCAGCACCTCCGCCATGACCTCCGACACCCCCAGCTGCTCGCCGATGGCGTCGGCGGTGCGGTAGTTGTCGCCGGTGAGCATGATGACGTTAACGCCCAGCTCCCGGAAGGCGGCCACTGCGGCCCGGCTGGTGGGTTTCAGCGTATCCGCCACGGCGATGAGGCCCAGCATGGTGGAGCCCTTGGCAAAATAGAGGGGGGTCTTGCCCTGGGCGGCCAGCTCCTCGGCCCGGTCCAGCCAGGGCAGCAGGTCGATTCCCGCCTCCTCCATCATGGCCCGGTTGCCCGCCAGACACATGTGTCCGCCCAGAGCGGCCCGCAGCCCCCGGCCATGGACCGCCTCAAACCCGGACACGGGAGTCTGGGGCAGGCTTTTGGCGGCGGCGGCCTCCACGATGGCCGCGCCCAGGGGGTGCTCGGAGGGGGCCTCCAGACAGGCGGCCAGGCCCAGCAGGGCGCTCTCCGTCAGGCCGTCCGCCGGCACGATGTCCGTCACCTGGGGCTTGCCCTGGGTGAGGGTGCCGGTTTTGTCCATGACCACGGTGTCAACGGTGTGCAGCGTCTCCAGGGCCTCGGCGGATTTGACCAGGATGCCGTTTTCCGCGCCCTTCCCGGTGCCCACCATGATGGCCACCGGGGTGGCCAGACCCAGGGCGCAGGGGCAGGAGATGACCAGCACGGCCACGCCCCCGGTGAGGGCGGCGGTGACGCTGCCGGTGACAACCAGCCAGACCGCGGCGGTCACGGCGGCAATGACCATCACCACGGGTACGAAGATGCCCGCCACCTTGTCGGCCAGCTTGGCGATGGGGGCCTTGGAGGAGGACGCCTCCTCCACCAGGCGGATCATCTGGGCCAGGGTGGTGTCCTCCCCCACCCGCAGGGCCTCAAAAATAAACGCGCCGGACTTGTTGATGGACGCGGAGGCCACCTTGTCCCCCACCGTCTTGTCCACAGGGAGGCTCTCGCCGGTCAGGGCGCTCTCGTCCACGGCGGACGCGCCCTCCACGATGACGCCGTCCACAGGGATGGCCTGCCCCGGCCGGACGGCGATTTTGTCGCCCACCCGGACCTCCTCCACCGGGATCTCCACCTCCGCGCCGTCCCGCAGCACGTTGGCGGTCTTGGGGGCCAGGTCCATCAGGCGGGTGATGGCCTCGCTGGTCTTGCCCTTGGAGCGGGTCTCCAGGAATTTGCCCAGGGTGATCAGGGTCAATATCATACCGGCAGACTCGAAATAGAGGTCCATATGGTACTGCTCCACCCGTTCCATATCGCCGTGGCCCAGGCCATAGCCGATCTGGAAGATGGCGAACACGCCGTAGATGACGGCGGCGATGGACCCGACAGCGATGAGGGAATCCATGTTGGGCGCGCCGTGGAAGAGGGTCTTGAAGCCGTTTTTAAAGTATTTGTCGTTGAGGTACATGATTGGCAGGGTCAGCAGGAGCTGCACCAGGGCGAAGGAGGCCGCGTTTTCCATCCCGGTCAGGAACCCCGGCAGCGGCGCGCCCATCATGTGGCCCATGGAGATATAGAAGAGGGGGATGAGGAAGACGAAGGACCAGACCAGCCGGTGCTTCATCTGGGCCAGCTCCTGGGCCATGACGTCCTCCTTTGGCTCCGCCGCCCGGGACGCGGCCGCTTTCCGGGGCAGGGACGCGCCGTAGCCGACGGACTCCACGGCGCTGATGATGCCCTCCGGCGAGACCGCGCCCTCGTCATAGGTGACCTGCATGTTGTTTGCCAGCAGGTTGACGCAGACGTCGGACACGCCGGGGGTCTTGCCCACGGCCTTTTCCACATGGGCCGAGCAGGCCGAGCAGGTCATCCCCGTGACCTGAAAGGTTTGTTTCATAAGAAAGCCTCCTGACTATCTATAACTTATCCTGGACGGCGGCAGGCCCGTCACTTCATCAGCTTCCGGAGCACCTCCACCAGCTCGTCGATCACCTCGTCGTTCCCCTGGCGCAGGTTGCCGGCTACGCAGGTGTGCAGGTGCTCGCTGAGCAGCTCCCTGCTGAAGCTGTTGAGGGCGGCGTTGACGGCGGACACCTGGATCAGGATGTCCGGGCAGTATACATCCTTCTGCAGCATCTCCCGCAGGCCCCGCACCTGCCCCTCGATCCGGCTGAGCCTGTTAAAGAGCCTTTTCAGCTCTTCCTCGCTGCGTATTTTGGTCCTCTGACACTGGCAGGACTGTTCCATTGAAATACCTCCCGGGGGTATTGGGCTTTGTCTGGGACTACTATATACCCCCGTGGGGTATTTGTCAAGAGGAAATTTTCTGCCTGAGCGATCGGAGGCCTCCCGGCCAACCTGTCCCGCTCAGGCAGAAAAACTTGCCAAACAGATTCTTGCAGATGATGTTTCCTCAGGGTGCTGCCCACAAATTCTCTACTTCCCTAAAAAGGAGCCGCTGCCCAGTATAAGCAGCGGCCCAAGCGGGTGGGATATTGGAAAGCTTCCATGAAGTATTGTACATCCCCTGTCCACTTTTGTAAATAGGAAGTTTTGTCGAAAGAAGAGAACCTTTGCCGAATTATGGCGCGCGCCGCTCCTCATCCAGAATCAGCACCTTCCGCAGCACCAGGTTCCCCAGCAGGCAGGGGATGGAAAACGCCGCCAGCACCAGATAGAGCCAGCTCAGCGGGAACCACAGCACCCCCAGTGTCAGCGGCACATAGTACCACGCCGCCGCCAGCAGCGCCCGCATGGGCCGCCCCAGCGCCAGCAGCACCGCCAGGCGCACCGTCTCCCCTGACAGCCGCCGCCCGTTGGCCAGCAGCCGGTACAGGTACACCGATGACAGCAGCGTCACAATAAACACCGTGGTACACAGCATGAACGGCAGATAGAACACCCAGTTCCTTGCCGCGAAGCTCAGGTAGAACCGGGCCCCGTATCCGGCCCCCACCAGCGGCAGGGCCGTCAGCAAAAACGCCCCCCAGGCCGTCCCCCAGTTTTTCCGCAGCTTCGCCAGATAGCCCCGCACCTTCACCGGCTTGTCGTCCAGCGACTCCCGCACCTCCCGGTTCAGGGCGAAAATTGCCGCCGGAATGGTCACCAGCGGGACGCACGTCAGCACAAACACCACGTTCACCAGCAGCAGCCCGGCCCCCTCCGCCTTCAGCAGCTCCCAGAACCGCCGGGGGCTGGAGCGCATGGTCTCCTCCTCCGGGTCCAGCTCCACCTTCTCCTCGTTCCACTCCATTTGCGCACCCTCCCTTCCGCCGCGCCGCCGCGGCGATTTTTTGTTGTCGGCAGTTTATCATACCCGCCCTCAAATTTCAACACCCGCGCCGCCGCTGTTGGCGGATAATATTATATAAAGCGCATTTTAACATATTTTGCCAGAAGCTGCCAGCGGCAAAATCCGGGTGGTTTGCACAGCAGCTCGTCTGTTTTTGGATATATTGCACTAAAAATCAAGGCAAATTTCTGACAATTGTAACGAAATCGATCTGAAATATATAAAAATGTGATATCACATTGCAAAAAACTTGGATTTTAACAATCTGTGAATATTTTGCACAAAAATACGCATTTACATATATGCCCTCCGCGTATTATAGTATAGCAAATCGTGCGGGGCCAAACATGGCCAAAAGACACGAAAAAAATGAAAAAGGAGTGGAGTTATGAGAAAATTACCCCGTATGATAGCGGCGGCCCTGCTGTTGGCTCTGCTGCTGTCAGTCACCGGATGCGGCGGTTCCGCAGACGGCAAGACCCACCTGACCTTCCAGATTTGGGACGTCAACCAGCGCGACGGTATGCAGGCCATGTGCGATGCCTACACAGCCCAGCACCCGGACGTGGTCATCGACGTGCAGGTCACCAGCTGGAGCGAGTACTGGACCAAGCTGGAGGCTGCCGCCGAGAGCAACACCATGCCGGATATCTACTGGATGCACACCGACCAGATCCTTTATTATGCCGACTTTGGCATCCTGGCCGACCTGACGGACCTCTACGCGGACGAGGACCCCGACTACTACTCCAACCACTTCTCTGACGTCTCCATCGCCAACGCCAGCGGCAGCGACGGCCACATCTACGGCGTGCCCAAGGACAAGGACAACGTGGTGCTTGTCTACAACAAGGAGATGTTTGACGCCGCGGGCGTGGCCTACCCCGATGAAAACTGGACCTGGGACGACATGATGGCAGCCTCCCAGCAGGTCTATGACAAGACTGGAAAATACGGCTATATGGCTTACAACGACGAGCAGCTGGGCTATTGGAACTTCGTCTATCAGAACGGCGGCTACATACTGGACGAGAACAACGTCTACGCCGGCTATACCAATCCCGCCACGGCTGACGCCATTAAATTCTATGTGGACATCCAGAAAAACGACTGGTGCCCCGACCAGACCTACTTCACCGAGACCAGCCCCGGCACCGCCTTCTTCTCCGGGGTGGGGTGCATGTTCCTGGAGGGCAGCTGGAACCTGCTGAGCGAGATGCAGAACTATCCCGAGATGGTAGGCAAGTGGGACATCGCGCCTCTGCCGAAATGCCCCAATCCCGCCAGCGGCGACGGTCGGGGAACCATCTCCAACGGTCTGTGCTACTCCACCGCCGCCAAGGGCAAGAACCTGGAGCTTGTCAAGGATGTGCTCCGTTTCTTCGGCGGCGAAGAGGGACAGCGGATCCAGGGCGAGTCCGGCGCGGCCATCCCGGCCTATCTGGGCCTGGAGGACACCTGGACCACCTCGTTCAAGTCCTTTGACTACCTGCTGGATGTGGACGTGTGCTACGACCAGTTCGACTACGCTGTCAAGTATATCAACAACGCCACCCGCCGCAAGTGGAAGCCCACGGTGGCCGACGAGATGGTCAAGGTCTACAAAGGCGCGGATATCGACAGCTCTCTGGCCCGCATGCAGGAGATTGCCGACAGCTACGTGACAACTGAGTGAGGGGAGGTATTTTCTTGAATAAGACAAAACTGTCCGCCGCCGCCCGGCGGGAAGAAAATTGGGGCTGGATCATGGTGGCGCCCACCATCATCGGCCTGGTGGTCCTGAACCTGTGGCCCTTCGTGCAGACGCTGTACGCCAGCTTCTGCGAGCACCTGGGCTTCGGCCACTACAAGTTCATCGGCCTGAAGAACTACGTGGACATGTTCGCCAACGCGGAGTTCTGGAAGGCCACCTGGAATACCATTTACTTCTGTATCCTGACGGTGCCGGTAGGCATTGTTCTGGCCCTGTTTGTGGCCATGCTCCTCAACGCCAAGGTGAAGTTCAAGGGCGGCTTCCGCACCATCTTCTTCCTCCCGCTGGTCTGCGCCCCCGCCGCCGTGGCCATGGTCTGGCGCTGGATTTTCAACGGCGAGTACGGCATCCTCAACCAGATGCTGGGCCAGAAGATCCAGTGGATCACCGACCCGAAGACCGCTGTCATCGCCGTGGCCATCGTGTCCGTGTGGAGCAGCGTGGGCTATGACGCGGTGCTGCTGCTGGCCGGACTGCAGAACATCCCCAAGACCCTCTATGAGGCCAACAGCATCGACGGCGCGGGCAAGGTCCGCCAGTTCTTCACCATCACCCTGCCCATGGTCTCCCCCACCATGTTCTCCGTGCTCATCATGCGCCTGATGGCCTCCATGAAGGTTTACGATCTGATTTATATGATGTGCGACGAGACCAACCCCGCGCTGGTGGATATGCAGAGCCTGATGTACCTGTTCTACCGCTCGTCCTTCATCTCCGGAAGCCGCGGCTACGGCTCCGCCATCGTCATCTGGACCGTCAGTCTGATCCTTCTTGTGACCCTGGTACAGTTCTGGGGCCAGAAGAAGTGGGTCACATACGATATTTAAGGAGGTGCCGGCATGGATAAATCTCTGAAACGCTCCTACGCGACCACCAAGTTCCTCACCTACTTTTTCCTGATTCTCGGCGCGATCATCATGATCTTCCCCTTCGCGTGGATGATCCTTACCAGCTCCAAGACGGTGCCCGAGAGCATGCAGATTCCCCCCACCATCTTCCCCAAGCAGCTCATGCTGGACAACTTCCATGACGCCATCGCCAGCCTGCCCTTTGCCAACCTGTACATCAATACCATCCTGATGGTGTTCTTCCGGGTCATCTGCGCGGTCCTCTTCAGCTCCATGGCGGGCTACGCCTTCGCCAAGCTGAAGTTCCGCTTCAAGAACGCCCTGTTCGGCATCGTGCTGATCCAGATGTCCCTGCCCAGCCAGATCTTCATTATCCCCCAGTACCAGATGGTGGCCAAGATGGGCATGGCCAACACCATTTTCGCCCTGGTCTTCCCCGGTCTGGTCAGCGCCTTCGGCGTGTTCTTCCTGCGCCAGACCTACATGAGCATCCCGGACGAGGTGGGCGAGGCCGCCTACCTGGACGGCTGCAACCAGTGGCAGACCTTCTATAAGGTCATGTTCCCCCTGACGGGCACCTCCGTGGCGGCCCTGACCATCTTCACCGCCGTGTTCGCTTACGGCGATCTGATGTGGCCCCTGGTGGTCAACTCCGACCTGAAGATGATGACCCTGTCCTCCGGCCTCTCCACCCTGAAGGGCCAGTTTACCACCAACTTCCCGGTACTGATGGCCGGCTCCCTGCTGGCGATGCTGCCGATGGTGGTGCTGTACCTGATTTTCCAGAAGCAGTTCGTGGAAGGCATTGCCGGCACTGGCGGCAAGTAGTCCTGCCGGACGGGCAATGCGCCGCCTGCGGCGGCGGACGCCCAAGCCAAATGACATTCGCTTTCTTCCATCTTCTCCTTCCGACAGCCCCGACAGACATTGTTTGCCGGGGCTGTCACATTCGGATGAAGTTTCATCAATCCCACCAGACAAACCGGCAGGGGCGGAAAAACTTTGTGCACTTCTCCCTGTTGCAACTTTGGGAAAATTCCCCTACAATTGCGCTGAAATACAATTCCAGGAGGTCCTCTATGATCCTCTATCATGAAGCCTGCCGGACGCTGACGCTGCACACCCGGCGGACGACCTACCAGATGAAGGCGGACGCCTTCAACGTTCTGCTGCACACCTACTACGGCCCCCGTGTGGGGGACGACGACCTGTCCTGCCTGGTGCAGTATTTTGACCGGGGCTTCTCCCCCAACCCCCGGGAGGCGGGGATCGACCGGCGCTACTCCCTGGACACCCTGCCCCAGGAGTACTCCACCTGCGGCGTGGGCGACTTCCGCGTCTCCGCGGCGGAGGCAGAGCAGCCCGACGGCAGCCTGCTGCTGGATTTCCGCTATGTGGGCCACGAGATCCGTCCGGGCAAGTATCCCCTGGAGGGCCTGCCCTCCTTCACCGGCGGCGAGGGCTGGGAAACCCTGTCCGTCCGCCTGCAGGACCCCTGCTCCGGCGTGGAGGCGGAGCTGCTCTACGGCGTGTGCGAGGAGCACGACCTCATCACCCGGGCGGTGATCCTCACCAACCGGGGACAGGCCCCCGTCCGCCTGCTCCGGGCCATGAGCCTGTGCCTGGACATGAACGGGAATCTGAACCGGACGGGCCTGGACTTCATCACCTTCCACGGCGGCCATGTCCGGGAGCGGAACATGAGCCGGGCGCCGGTCCACCACGGCCTCCAGGGCGTGGACAGCGTGCGGGGCGTGTCCAGCCACCAGTACAACCCCTTCGTCATGCTCTGCGAGCGCAGGGCGGGGGAGGACGCGGGCCTGTGCTACGGCGCGGCGCTGCTCTACAGCGGGAACTTTACCGCCCAGGTGGAGCACAGCCAATTCAACGACACCCGCCTGGTCATGGGCATCCACCCCCACCACTTCTGCTGGACCCTGGCCCCCGGAGAGCGGTTCACCACGCCGGAGGCGGCGATGGTCTGCTCCCCCGACGGCTTTGCCCCCATGACCCACCGCTTCCACCGGGCCATGCGGGAGCATCTCATCCGGGACCCCCGCCAGGGGGCCCGCCGCCCGGTGCTCATCAACAACTGGGAGGTGACGGAGTTCCACTTCAGCGCGGACCAGCTGGTGGAGATCGCCAGGGAGGCGGCGGAGCTGGGCATGGAGATGTTCGTTATGGACGACGGCTGGTTCGGCCGGCGCAACAGCGACTACGGCGGTCTGGGGGACTGGGTGGTCAACCAGGAGAAGCTGCCCGGCGGTCTGGAGGCCCTGGTCCCCCGGATCCAGGCTCTGGGGTTGCAGTTCGGCCTGTGGGTGGAGCCGGAGATGGTCAGCGAGGACAGCGACCTGTACCGGGCCCATCCCGACTGGGCCCTGGGCGCGCCGGGCCGCCCTCAGACAAGGGGCCGCAGCCAGCTGGCGCTGGACTTCACCCGCCGGGACGTGCGGGACTACGTGTACGAGGCCCTGCGCCGGGTGCTGGACAGCGCGGAGGTGTCCTACATCAAGTGGGATATGAACCGGGCGCTGACGGACGTGTGGTCCGGCGCGCTGCCGGCCCAGCGGCAGGGCGAGGTCTTCCACCGGTACGTGCTGGGCGTGTACGAATTCCTGGAGCGGCTGCACCGGGATTACCCGAAGCTGTTTATCGAGGGCTGCGCCGGCGGCGGCGGCCGCTTTGACGCCGGCATGCTGTACTATACCCCCCAGATCTGGGCCAGCGACAACACCGACGCCATTGACCGGCTGAAGATCCAGTACGGCACCTCCTTCTGCTACCCCATCAGCGCCATTGGTTCCCATGTCTCCGCCGTTCCCAACGGCCTGACCCACCGCACCACGCCCATGGAGACCAGGGGGGTGGTGGCCATGAGCGGCACCTTCGGCTACGAGATGGACCTGGGGGAGTGTACGGAGGAGGAGAAGCAGGTCGTCCGCCGCCAGATCGAGACCTTCAAGGCCCACTACAGCCTCATCCAGGAGGGGGACTACTACCGGCTGACCAACCCGTTCCAGGACGAGGACTACACGGCCTGGGAGCACGTGTCGCCGGACAAACGGGAGGCTCTGGTGTCCCTGGTCACCGGCAGCACACGGGCCGCGCCGCCCTTCATCGTCCTGCGGCTGAAGGGGCTGGACCCCCAGCGCCGCTACCGGGTCTCCGGTACCGACGGGCTGTACGGTTCCGAGACGCCCTTCCGGGGGGATACCCTGATGCACGCGGGCTATCCCCTTTCGCTGCTGTGGGGGGACTACCAGTCCGTCCAGCTGTACCTGGAGGCAGTGGAATAACGCTATACACACTATACGCATAGATACAGGGGGCGGCTTTGCTTACACAAAGCCGCCCCCTGTATCGTTAGCAGCGTACGCCTACATGGCCACATTATTCTGTTTCCGCCACTCCCGGGGCGCAAGCCCGTACCGCTTTTTGAACGCCTGGGAGAAGTGGAGCTGATTGGGGTAGCCGCAGCGCACGGCGATGTCCCCAATCGGCGCGGTGGTGGTCTTCATCAGCTCCGCCGCCTTGTTCAGCCGCAGCCGGATGATGAACTCCTGGGGCGTGCAGCCCACGACCTCCTTGAACAGCTTGCTGAAATAGCTCCGGTTGAGCTTGCAGCCGTCGGCCACCTCCTCCACCGTGATGGGGCGCTGATAGTTCTGCTGGATATAGGTGACCGCCTCCTGGATATAAAAATCCCGCAGCTGGCCGCCCTTCACCTCCCGCCGGGTGACGGAGGAGCGGATCAGCTCATCGAGAAACAGGAACAGGTGCCCCACCAGATGGAGGGAGGAGGCGGAGGCGTTTTCCGCGATATAGAGCATCCGCTCGCACACCGCGTCCCCCTGGCTGGCCGACTGGGGCCGGTAAATGGGCTGGGCCACGCTCAGCCCGGCGCAGTCCAGACACTCCACCGCCCGCAGGCCGTCAAATTCCAGCCAGACATATTTCCAGGGATTGGTCCCGTCGGCGCAGTAGGTATTGATCTGCCCTGGGCAGATCAGAAACCCTTGGCCCGGGCCAAGGCGGTAATACCGGGTCTTGCCCTCGGCGTTGTTGGAGTTGAGCATGCCCTGGCCGGAGATGATATAATGAAACAGGAAATGATTGCGGACAAAGGGGCCGAAGGAGTGCAGCGGCGCGCACTCCTCCCAGCCGTACTGGTAGAGGCGCAAATCAAGAAAGGTGTCGTTGGGAAACACAGAGAAGGACACTGTTTCCATGTTTGATCCCCTCACTTTCTGCCGCGAATTAGAAAAACCCAACTTTATTGCCAGTTATTATATCAGAATTCAGGCCAAAAAGCAACCTTCAAACCATATAATAATTTTCACACAAAATGGCGCTCTGTACCGATTTGTCCCGCCAGCCGTCACACCGTCATGGTCACCCGGCGCTGGCCGCCGGCCCCCTTTGTGATGACGATCTGCTTGTCGATGCGCTCCTTCAGCTCCCCCACATGGGAGATCACGCCCACCAGCCGGTTCCCCTCCGTCAGTCCCGCCAGGGCCCTCAGCGCCTGCCGGAGGGACTCCTCATCCAGGGAGCCGAAGCCCTCGTCCACGAACATGGTGTCCAGCCGGATGCCCTTTGCCGCCGACGACTGGATCTCGTCCGAGAGCCCCAGGGCCAGGGACAGGGAGGCCAGAAAGGACTCCCCGCCGGAGAGGGTCTTCACGCTGCGCACGGCGCCGTTGTGGTGGTCGATGACGTCCAGCTCCAGCCCGCCCTGGCTCTGGTTATTGTCCGCCTTCCGGCGGCGGACCAGCTCATACTGGGCGTTGGACATCACCAGGAACCGGACGTTGGCCCGGGCGATGATGCGGTCAAAGCAGCTGGTCTGGATATACGTCTCCAGCATGATCTTTTTTCCGCTGATCTTCCCGCTGGCGGTGTTGTGGAGCGCCGTCATCCAGGAAAGGCGCTCCTCCAGCGCCGCGCTCTCCGCCGCTGCCGCCCGGATGTTGTTCAGCGCCGTTTCATTGGCGGCAATGCGGATCTGATGCTCCTTCTGTTTTCTGCTGCTGCTGTTTCGCTCCTCTGTCAGCGCCGTCCGGCGGTCCAGCTCCCGCTGCCGGTCGATGGGGACGGCATTGGTAAGCTGGCTTTGCAGCTGGGCGGTCTGACCGGTCAGCGCGGCCAGCGCCTTTTCCGCCGCCGCGTGGGCGGACTGGGCGGACTCCAGGGCCCGGCGCATAGCGGCCTGCTTTTGCACGAGGCCATCCCGGTACGTCTCCGCCTCCGTCCGGCCTGGAAAATCCAGCTTTCCCTGATATGATTCAATTTCCGCCTGGAGACTGTCCATCTGTCCGGCGGCGGTATTGACCGCCTTGTCCAGCCGGGCAATCGAATTTTCAATCTTCTCCTGCTCCTTTTTGGCTTTGGGCAGGAGGGCGTCCAGCTCTGCGCGCTGTTTTATGCGCTCCTCCTCCGCTTTGATTTGACGGTCAAATTCTTCGATGGCGGCGGCGTGCTGCTTCTGCAGCCGCTGCAGCCCGGACGCGGCGTTTCCAAGGTCCCGCAGCGCCTCCTCCAGGACCTGCCCGGTCTCTGTCAAAAGCGGAGACCGGGCCCCCTTGACCGCTTCCAGCAGTTTTTGGGCCTGCTGCTCCAGGTTTTCCCGCCGGGCGTCCGCGTTGCCCTTGATTTTCCCCGCCTTGACGCTGGCGTTCTGCTCGGCAAGCCGGGACTTCTCAAAAACCTCCTGCGCCTGCCGCAGCTCTGCCTCCGACGGCGCCTGCTCCGCCTTCCGGGCAGGCTGTGGGTGTTCCACCGCCCCGCATACCGGGCAGGGCATTCCAGGCCGCAGGGTTTCCGCCAGGATGCCCGCCTGCTCGCTTAAAAAGAGCCGGTTTTTCCGCTCGTAATCGTCCCGCAGCCGCGCCGCCTGGGCCGCCGCGTCCCGGTAGGCGTCCTGGGCCGCCTGCAGCTGGCGGCAGTCCCGCCGGTACTCCTGGAGCTGGCGGTGCAGCGCGTCCAGCGTGTCCAGCCGGCCCTGCAAAGCGTCCCGCTCCCGCCGCAGCCGCTCCCGCTCCTCACCAGCCCCCTCCAGGGCCTCCCGCCGGCTGGTCCACTGTTGGATGCAGGACTGTGCCTTCTGTAATCTGCGCCGGCTGCTCTCCAGGTCTCCGCTATCCTTCTGGTGCTGTTTTTCCAGCGCTGCCAGCTGTTCGCACCGCTGGTCCAGGGCGTCGTAATCCGCAAATGCCGCCTCCAGGCCCGCGATCTCCCGGTCCAGCCCCTCCCGCTGCTCCTGCAGGGCCTGCTGCTCCTCCAGCGCCTCTGTCTGCGCCGCCAGTTTTTTGTCTGCCGCCGCCCGCTTCTTTTCCGCCTCCGCCAGGGCGGTCTCCATCTTTTGGTACTCCGCCGCCCGCGCGAGATTGCCGTTTACCTCGTCCAGCTCCCGGTTGATGTCCACCGTCCGCTCCGCCAGCAGCGTTTCCGCCGCCTGGTCCTGGGCGGTGATCTTCTCCAGCAGCTCCATGACCTCGTCCAGGGGCATCTGCCCCGCCTGGGCCTCCTCCAGCAGCGCGCGGTCCTCCTCGCCGCACCGGGCGCCGCCGATATACTGCGCAATGCTGCGCTTTTTCTCCTCATACTGCCTGCTCAGGGCCGCCGTCTCCTCGCGGAGGCGCTCCTGAAGGGTCTGATAGAGGCGGGTCTGGAATATATCCCGGAAAATCGCCTGCCGGTCCTTTGTCTCCGCCAGCAGCAGCCGCAGGAAATCCCCCTGGGCGATCATGGCGATCTGGGCAAACTGCCCCCGGTCGATGCCCAGGATGTCTTTCACCGCGCTGTTGACGTCCCTGGTTTTTGTGACCACCCGGCCGTCGGGGTATGTCAGCTCCGCGCCGGCCTTCTGCACCGTCAGCCCGTCCCCCTTCTTGGCGGGGCGCTCATACTCCGGGTTCCGCCGGACGGTGTACTGCCTGCCGTCGTAGGTAAAGACCAGCTCCACCTCCGTGGGCGTCTCCGGCCTGGCGTACTTGGAGCGCAGCATGGACGGCTCCCGGTGATTGCCGCTGGCCTCGCCGTACAGGGCGTAGGTAATGGCGTCAAAGATGGTGGTTTTCCCCGCGCCGGTGTCGCCGGTAATCAGATAGAGGCCGCTGCCGCCCAGCCTGTCCATGTCCAGCTCCACCACGTCCGCATAGGGGCCAAAGGCGGAAATTTTCAACTTATTCGGTCTCATGCGCCTGCCTCCCAAATCTCCTCGATCAATTCCCGGATGAATTCGCCCTGCTCCCCGCTCATGGGCTGGCCGTTCTGCTCCTCATAGAACTGCGCGAACAGCTCCAGGGGCGACCGCTGCCGGAGCTGCTCCGTGCTCTCCAGAGCCGCGCCGCCGCTCCTGGTCCGCTTGTTGTCGTAATCCAGCTGCAGGAGGTTGGGATAGATGACCCGCAATCGGCTGACGGCATCCAGGATATCCTCCTCGTCGGTCAGCACAATGCGCAGATAGTCCTCCCTGGGAAAATCCGCATAGAAGCTCCTGGCGGTCAGCTCCATATAGGTCCCCCGGATCTCCCGCATATCCCGGCGGGGGGACAGGGGGACGGTGCGGATGTGCAGGTTCCCTTTTTCCGCCAGCTCCACAACTGTCACGGACTTCTGGTGGCGGATCTCGGAAAACGAGTATTTCAGGGGTGTTCCGCAGTAGCGCACCGTCTCCCGGCCCACATGCTGGGGGCCGTGGATATGGCCCAGGGCCACATAGTCAAAGGCGTCAAATACGGATGCATCCACGTTGTCCGTCCCGCCCACGGAGATGTCCTCCGAATCCGAACGCTGCGCGCCGGTAACGAACTGATGGGTTATCAGCACGTTCCGCCGGGACGGGTCAACCGGCATCTGCCCGATGGCCGTGCGCAAAGCGTCCGTGTAGGAGGATATTTCGCTGTCCGGGAAAAACCGCCGGACATGGGCGGGCTTCAGGAAGGGGAGCATGTAGAAATCCACAGTCCCGAAGGGGTCCGTCAGGGAGAGGGGCTGGACCTGGCCGCTGTAGACCGGTGACAGATGGATGCCGCTGCTGTCCATCAGGCGTCCGCCGAAGGCCACGCGCTCCGGGGAGTCGTGGTTGCCGCTGATGACGAAGACCTGGGTGTTCAGCCGGGAGAGGCGCACCAGGAAGTCGTCGAACAGCTCCACCGCCTCCGCAGGGGGGACGGATTTGTCATAGACGTCTCCGGCGATCAGGACGGCGTCCGGCGCTTCTTCACCGGCAATCCGCAGGATTTCTGCCAGAATGTATTGCTGGTCCTCCAGCATGGAGAAGTCCTTGACCCGCTTCCCCAGGTGGAGGTCGGACAAATGAAGCAATTTCATATGTGTTTCTCTCTTTTCCAATTGATTGTAAACGGCGAGAAAAGACCAGGAAACCGGCAGGTCTCCTGGTCTTCTCTATAGTTTGGAGGATCAGATGAAAAAGAAGTCTTGTCACTTGCAAGATTTATGATACTGGAAGGTTGTTAACAAAACCAGCACAGATTGTTACAAAAGTCTAAAATCTTTTTCATCTTTATCCGCATCAGCCCAGGCGCTGCTATTTACATAAACTTGCAAAGTATGCCGTTCGGTGCTATAATCATGTTGCTGCCCTCCTATACATGGCGCGGACAGGAGGTGAGCAATGTGGAACTACTTATCAGTTTCCTGACTGCGGTCGCGGCAAATGTGGCAAGTTTTCTTGTCTGCAAGTGGTTTGACCGTAAGTCCGGGGGTCAGTAAGCCCACAGCATAGACCCGAACCCCCGGAGGCGCAACTCCGGGGGTTCATTTTGGACATTCAATGAGCTTTGTGGATTATCAGCTTCCCACCATTACTATAACACAGCTCTCCCGTGTTTGCAAGACCTTCCCAAAAAATTCAGATAATTTTGGGGGAACTCCGCTATGCGTCAATGGTGGAGATCCGGCTGGAAATGGCCTCCAGCACGTCCAGCAGCGCCCGCACGGTATCCAGGGAGGTAAAGGTGGTCAGCCCGTTCTCAATGGCCAGCCGCCGCATGGCCACGCCTGCGTTCACATGGGCGGCGGAGTTCAGATCCCGGGTGTTGATGAGATAGGCCGTCTTGCCGCTGCGGATGGCCCGCGTGATATCGTCAGGGTCCTCTGTGTAGTCCGCCCGCCGCTTGGTGCGCACGCCGTTGGCCTTCAGGAATTGGGCCGTGCCGGTGGTGGCCTCGATGTTGAAGCCCAGGCGGTAGAACCGCTTCACCAGAGGCAGCGCCTCCTCCAGGTCCTCCGGGCAGATGGACAGCAGCACCGTGCCGTGGTCCTGCAGCCGGGTACCCGACGCCTCCATGGCCTTGTACAGCGCATAGGGCAGGCGGTCGTCGTAGCCGATGGCCTCGCCGGTGGACTTCATCTCCGGCGAGAGATAGGCGTCCAGGCCGCTGAGCTTGCTGAAGGAGAACACGGGCACCTTGCAGTACCACCGCTGCTTTTCCGGCGGGGTCATATTCGTGATGCCCTGCTGCCGCAGGCTCTCCCCTAAAATCACCTTGGTGGCGATATCCGCCAGGGACCAGCCGGTGGACTTGGACAGGAAGGGTACCGTCCGGGAGGAGCGGGGATTGACCTCAATGGTATACACCTTGTCCTGCCGGTCCACGATAAACTGGATGTTGTACAGCCCGATAATGCCGATGCCCAGGCCCAGCTTCCGGGTGTAATCGATGATGGTGTCCTTCACCGCACGGGAGATGGAAAAGGTGGGATACACGCTGACCGAGTCGCCGGAGTGGACGCCGGTGCGCTCCACCAGTTCCATGATGCCGGGGATAAACACATCCGTCCCGTCGCAGATGGCGTCCACCTCCACCTCCTTGCCGATGATATACTTGTCCACCAGCACCGGCTTGGTGACGTCCACCTCCACCGCGTTTTGCAGGTAGTGGCGCAGCATGTCCTCGTTGGTGACGATCTCCATGGCCCGTCCGCCCAGCACGAAGCTGGGCCGCACCAGCACCGGATAGCCCACCTCCGCCGCCGCCCGGACGCCGTCGGCAATATTGGTGACCGCGTGGCCCCTGGGCTGGGGAATATTCAGCTGGTGGAGGACCTGCTCAAAGATCTTCCGGTCCTCCGCCCGCTCGATGGCGGCGCAGTCGGTGCCGATGATCTTCACGCCCCGGTCCATCAGGGGCTGGGCCAGGTTGATGGCGGTCTGTCCGCCCAGGGAGACGATGACACCCTCCGGCTTCTCCAGCTCGATGATGTTCATCACGTCCTCCACCGTCAGGGGCTCAAAGTAGAGCTTGTCGCTGCAGGTGTAGTCCGTGGAGACGGTCTCGGGGTTGTTGTTGATGATGATGGCGTCGTAGCCGCTCTGCTTGATGGTCTGCACCGCGTGGACCGTGGAGTAGTCGAACTCCACGCCCTGGCCGATGCGGATGGGGCCGGAGCCCAGCACGATGATCTTTTTGTTGGGCGAGACAATGGACTCGTTCTCGTCCTCATAGGTGGAGTAGAAGTAGGGGACGTAGCTCTCAAACTCGCTGGCGCAGGTGTCGATCATCTTGTACACCGGGAAGATGCCCAGCTCCCGCCGCCGGTCAAAGACCTCCTGCTCGCTGCAGTTCCACAGCCACGCCAGGGCCTTGTCCGAAAAGCCCTTCCGCTTGGCCTTGCGCAGCATGGCGGGGTCCCAGGGCCGGGACTTGATCTCCCCCTCGCAGCGGACGATATAGCTGATCTTGTCCAGATACAGCATGTCGATCTGGGTGGCGCCGGCGATCTGCCCCAGGTCGGCGCTGTGGCTCATCAGCTCGGCGATGGCAAAAATGCGGTCGTCGGTGCCCAGCTTGATGTAGTCCAGCAGCTCCTTGGCGGAGTAGTCGTTGAACTTCTCCATATAGATGTGGCCCACCCCGGCTTCCAGGGAACGCACGGCCTTCAGGATGCTCTCCTGCAGCGTCCGGCCCACGGCCATGACCTCGCCGGTGGCCTTCATCTGGGTGCTCAGCACGTTGCTGGCGCTGCCGAACTTGTCAAAGGGGAACCGGGGCATTTTGGTGACCACGTAGTCCAGGGCCGGCTCGAAGCAGGCCGGGGTGTTGGCCAGCATGATCTCGTCCAGGTGCATGCCCACGGAGATCTTCGCGGACACACGGGCGATGGGGTAGCCGCTGGCCTTGCTGGCTAAGGCGGAGGACCGGGACACACGGGGGTTGACCTCGATGACATAGTACTGGAAGGACTGGGGGTCCAGGGCGAACTGCACGTTGCACCCGCCCTCGATCTCCAGGGCCCGGATCAGCCGCAGGGCGCTGTCCCGCAGGAGGTGGTACTCCTTGTTGGTCAGGGTCTGGCTGGGGGCCACCACGATGGAGTCGCCGGTGTGGATGCCCACGGGGTCGATGTTCTCCATGTTGCACACCGTGATGGCGGTGTCGTTGGCATCCCGCATCACCTCGTACTCGATCTCCTTATAGCCCTTGATGCTCTTCTCGATGAGCACCTGCCCCACGGGGGACAGCTCCAGGGCGGTGCGCATCAGGGTCCGCAGCCCCTCCTCGTTCTCCGCGAAGCCGCCGCCGGTGCCGCCCAACGTAAACGCGGGCCGCAGGATGACCGGGTAGCCGATGTCCTGGGCGGCCTTCACCGCGCCCTCGATGTCCGTGGCAATCTCCGACGGCACCACCGGCTCTCCCAGCCCCAAACACAGCTCCTTGAACAGCTCCCGGTCCTCCGCCCGGCGGATGCTCTCGTACTTGGTGCCCAGCAGCTCCACGCCGCACTCCTCCAGCACGCCCTGCCGCTGCAGCTCCATGGCCAGATTCAATCCTGTCTGCCCGCCGATGCCGGGGACGATGGCGTCGGGCCGCTCGAAGCGGAGGATCTTGGCTAAATATTCCACCGTCAGCGGTTCCATATACACCTTGTCCGCAATGGAGGTATCCGTCATAATGGTGGCGGGGTTGGAGTTGGCCAGGACCACCTCGTACCCCTCCTCCCGCAGGGCGAGACAGGCCTGGGTGCCGGCGTAGTCGAACTCCGCGGCCTGCCCGATGACGATGGGGCCGGAGCCGATGACCAGGATTTTGTGCAGATCCGTTCTCTTAGGCATGCTGTTTCGCCTCCTCCATCATAGCGATAAACTGGTCGAACAGGTACCCGCTGTCCTGGGGGCCGGGGGCGCTCTCCGGGTGGTACTGGACCGAGAACACCCGGTCCTTTTCGCACCGCAGGCCCTCCACCGTGTTGTCCAGCAGATTGATGTGGGTGGCCTCCAGGCCGGTGCCCTTCAGGGACGGCTCGTCCACCGCGTAGCTGTGGTTCTGGCTGGTGATCTCCAGCTTGCCGGTGGCCAGGTTCTTCACCGGGTGGTTGCCGCCCCGGTGGCCGAACTTCAGCTTGAAGGTCCTGCCGCCGTAGGCCAGGGCGATCATCTGGTGGCCCAGGCAGATGCCGAAGATGGGCGCCTTGCCCCGCAGCTGCCGCACCAGCTCAATGACCGGCGTCACGTCCTCCGGGTCGCCGGGGCCGTTGGAGAGGAACACGCCGTCCGGCTCCATGCGCAGTATGTCGGCGGCGGCGGTGTCGTAGGGCACCACGGTCACGTTGCAGCCCCGCCCGTTGAGGGAGCGGACGATGTTCAACTTGATGCCGCAGTCCACGGCCACCACGTTATAGCGGTGGTTGGAGGTGCGGGCGTACCAGCGCTTTTTGCAGCTGACCTGCCGCACCTGGTCGTGGGGAAGCTCCGCGGCGGCCAGACGCTCCAGCGCCTCCTGGGTGCTGACGCCGATGTCCGTCAG
This sequence comes from uncultured Oscillospiraceae bacterium, assembly GCA_910578505.1. Taxonomy (GTDB): domain Bacteria; phylum Bacillota; class Clostridia; order Oscillospirales; family Oscillospiraceae; genus Pelethomonas. The sequence continues at coordinate 32,284 of CAJTPV010000014.1, forward strand.
GATGGCGGGGCGGCTGCCGTCATCCCGGATGCTGCGGGCCAGCTTCCGGGTGTCGATGCCCTCAATGGCGGGGATGCCGTAGTCCTCCAGGATCTCCGAGAGGGTCTTGGTGTAGCGAAAATTGCTGGGGATATCGTTGTACTCCCGGACGGCCAGCGCGCCCAGGGTGGGAATTTTTGTCTCAAAGTCCTCGTCCGTAATGCCGTAGTTGCCGATGATGGGGTAGGTCATGACCACCATCTGGGCGGTATACGAGGGATCGGACACGATCTCCTGATAGCCCACCATAGAGGTGTTGAAGACGATCTCGCACACCCGGTCTACCTTGGCGCCGAAGCGGTAGCCGGGATATTCGCTGCCGTCGGCCAGCACAATCTTGCAGTCATAGGTCCTGATCATACGCACTCTCCTCCCTTCCGGGGCGGCGGATGAATAAGCATGCATAACCGCCCCGCCGCAGCACATCGTCTATATGCTCTTTTGCGGGATGAATATTTATCTTATAATTTTACATAAAAAACTATCTCACAGATTGCCCTGGAAGTCAAGGTCTAAGCGCTGAAATTTATGGATTTATGAAAAATTCATAGTAAGGCGTCAACAGGGCGAGACAGAATTCATACATTATTTCATCTTGCACTTTTCCACGGAAAATGGTAGCCTAGAGTAGTATTTCTATGTGGTATCCCTGACCGCCGGGAGGCTTTTCCGGCGGCCTGAAACGGAAGTGTGAGCCAACGAAGAAAGGAGCGTGTACTGTATGAAGAAGGTAGCTGTCATCATGGGCAGCGCCAGCGACTGGGGCGTGGCCGGCAAGGCCGTGGAGACCCTGGACGCTTTCGGCGTGCCCAACGAGGTCCACGTCTATTCCGCCCACCGCACCCCCGGCGAGGCCCGGTCCTTTGCCGCCGCCGCCCGCAGCAGCGGCTTCGGCGTCATCATCGCCGCCGCCGGTATGGCCGCCCACCTGGCCGGCGCCCTGGCCGCCGGCACCACCCTGCCCGTCATCGGCATCCCCATCAAGTCCCATACATTGGACGGCGTTGACGCGCTTTTGTCCACAGTGCAAATGCCCTCCGGTATCCCGGTGGCAACTGTAGCCGTGGATGGCGCTGTCAATGCCGCCCTGCTTTCCATCCAAATCCTGGCGGTGGAGGACCCGGCTCTGGCGGAGAAGCTGGAGGAGAAGCGGCGCAAGGACGCGGAAAAGGTCCTGGCCGCCGACAAAGAGATCAACGCCCGGCTGGGCCGCTGATTGCCTGCAAAACAGAAGGATATCAAAAATCTGTATACGGAGGACACATACCATGGAAAAGACCGTTCAGCTGTATGAGGGCAAGGCCAAGAAGGTCTATGCCACCAAGGACCCCAATCTCGTGATCGTCTCCTATAAGGACGACGCCACCGCCTTTGACGGCGCGAAGAAGGGCGAGATCCGCGGCAAGGGCGCCGTGAACAACCGCATGAGCAATTTCCTGATGGGCAAACTGGCCGCCCAGGGTATCCCCACCCACTTTGTGGAGGAGCTCAGCGACCGGGAGACCGTGGTGAAGAAGGTGGAGATCGTCCCCCTGGAGGTCATCATCCGCAACGTGTCCGCCGGCCATTTCGCCAGCCGGTACGGCGTGGAGGAGGGCATCGTGTTCGACGAGCCGGTGTTCGAGTTCTCCTATAAGAACGACGGCCTTCACGACCCCCTGCTCAACACCTCCCACGCACTGGCCTTGAAGCTGGCCACCAGGGAGGAGATCGAGACCATCCGCGCTATGGCCCTGAAGGTCAATGAGATCCTCAAGGAGTTCTTTTCCGGCTGCGGCGTGCGGCTCATCGACTTCAAGCTGGAGTTCGGCCGCCTGCCCGACGGGACCATCGTCCTGGCCGACGAGATCAGCCCCGACACCTGCCGCTTCTGGGACGCCAAGACCAATGAAAAACTGGACAAGGACCGCTTCCGCCGGGACCTGGGCGGCGTAGAGGAGGCGTACCAGGAGATGATGCGCCGGGTGTTCGGTGACCAGGCGTAATGGGCGTCATCGGCGGGCCGGACGGCCCCACAGCCATTTTTGTCTCCGGCGACCCGACTTCCCTGCCGGCGGCGCTGGCAGTGCTGGCAGTGCTGGCGGCGGCGGGCATCGCGCTATGGCTGGGGCGGCGCGACAACAAATGAAAAGGCAGATGAGCTGCTTATGAAACATGCATCTACACGATATGCCGGGGTCTGGGACAGCGGCTGCGTCCACGAGGAGTGCGGCGTCTTCGGCATCTGGACGCCGGAGGGCTCCGGCCTCAGTCCGGCCCACGAGTCTTACGCCGCCCTATTCGCCCTGCAGCACCGGGGTCAGGAGGCCTGCGGCATCGCGGTGAACAACCGGGGCGTCATCCGCTGCCACCGGGACGTGGGGCTGGTGGGCGAGGTGTTCCATCAGGCCCTGCTGGACTCCATGCAGGGCTCCATGGCCATCGGCCACGTCCGTTATTCCACCACCGGCGACCCCCGCCGGGAAAATGCCCAGCCCCTGGTCATCACCCATGTCAAGGGGAACCTGGCTCTGGCCCACAACGGCAATCTGGTCAACGCCGGCCAGCTGCGCCGGAAGCTGGAGCTGGGCGGCGCAATCTTCCGCTCCTCCTCCGACACCGAGGTGCTGGTCTACACCCTGGTGCAGGAGCGCCTCAGGGCCAGCTCCATCGAGGAGGCCGTGGTCAACGCCATGGACGTGCTGGAGGGGGCCTACTCCCTGTGCATCATGTCCGCCCAAAAGCTGATTGCCGCCAGAGACCCCCGCGGCATGCGGCCCCTGTGCATGGGGCGCATGGGGGACGCGGTGGTCTTTGCCTCGGAGTCCTGCGCGCTGGACGCCCTGGGCGCGTCGTTTGTCCGGGATATCGAGCCGGGGGAGGTGGTCGTGGCAGACCGCCGGGGGGGCGTGCGCTCCCTCCGGAGCGGCATACAGGCCAGGAGCGCACTGTGCGCCTTTGAGTACATCTATTTTTCCCGCCCGGACTCCGTGATCGACGGCGCGTCGGTGGAGCTGGCCCGGCAGGAGGCCGGAAAATACCTCTCCATGGAGTACCCTGTCGGCGCGGACATGGTTATGGGCGTGCCGGACTCCGGTATCCCTGCCGCCATCGGCTATGCCCGCTGCTCCGGTATCCCCTACGGTGTAGGTCTCATCAAAAACCGCTACATCGGACGCACCTTCATCCAGCCCGGCCAGGACAGCCGGGAGCGGTCCGTCCGCTTGAAGCTGAACGCCCTGCGGGAGGCAGTGAAGGGCAGGCGCGTCATCCTGGTGGATGATTCCATCGTCCGCGGCACGACCTGCGCCCGCCTGATCCAGATGGTGCGGAACGCGGGGGCGGCGGAGGTCCATCTCCGCATCTCCGCCCCGCCCTTCCGATTCCCCTGCTTTTTCGGCGTGGACATCCCGGACCAGGAATCGCTGCTGGCCCATGGCCGCACAGTGGAAGAAATGCGGGCGTGTACAGGGGCGGATTCTCTGGGGTTTCTGTCTGTTGACGCCCTGCACAAAATCGCCAGGGACTGCAGGCTGACGCTCTGCGACGCCTGCTTTACCGGTCAATATCCCATGGAGGTCCCCAGCCAGGCAGAGAAAAATATTTTTGAAAGTGAGATCGACTCATAAGCCGGCGCGGCCGGCGTAACAGTATTTCCGAATTTGAAATCCGGAAATACTCCATTTGATTTAAGCCGATTTGCTCGCCGCCCCTTGCGGCGGCAGCCGAAAAGCATGGCACATATTACTTCCGGCCCTTTCGTCCGGAAGTAATCAATAAGGAGGAGCACATTTTGGGCGGTTTTTTTGGGGCAGTCTCCAAGCGGGATTGCGTTCTTGACATCTTTTTCGGCGTGGACTACCACTCCCACCTGGGCACCCGCCGGGGCGGCATGATCATTTACGATCAGAAGAGCGGCTTCCAGCGCCAGATCCACAATATCGAAAACACGCCTTTCCGTACCAAATTTGAGAAGGACATCTCGAAATTCCACGGCGGCAGCGGCATCGGCTGCATCAGCGACACGGACCCCCAGCCCCTGCTGGTGCGCTCCCATCTGGGCCTGTTCGCCATCACCACCGTGGGCATCATCAACAACACAGACGAGATCGTGGAGAGATTTTTCTCCGACAAGGGGCACCAGTTCATGGCCATGAGCTCCGGCCAGGTCAACGCCACCGAGCTGACCGCCGCCCTCATCAACCAGCGGGACACCCTGGTGGAGGGCATCCGCCACGCCCAGGAGATCATCGACGGCTCCGCCACCATCCTGGTTTTGACGCCGGAGGGCATCATCGCCGCCAGGGACAAGCTGGGCCGGCTGCCGGTGCTCATCGGGCAGAGCGAGGACGGGTGCTGCGTGTCCTTCGAGTCCTTCGCCTACCACAAGCTGGGGTACCACGACGCCTATGAGCTGGGCCCCCAGGAGATTGTGGAGGTGACGGCGGAGGGCTGGAAAACCCTGTCCCCCGCCGGGGAGAAAATGCGCATCTGCGCCTTCCTCTGGACCTACTACGGCTACCCCAACTCCAACTACGAGGGGGTCAACGTGGAGGTCATGCGCTACCGCAACGGGGAGATCATGGCCCGGGACGAGATCGCCCGGGGCCAGCTGCCCAAGGTGGACTATGTGGCGGGGGTGCCGGACTCCGGTCTGCCCCACGCCATCGGCTACGCCAACCGCAGCGGCAAGGCCTTTGCCCGCCCCTTTGTCAAGTATACCCCGACCTGGCCCAGATCTTTCATGCCCGCCAACCAGGACGTGCGCAACCAGGTGGCGAAGATGAAGCAGATCCCCGTGCCGGAGCTGATTGAGGGGAAAAAGCTGCTGTTTGTGGACGACTCCATCGTCCGGGGCACCCAGCTGCGGGAGACCATCGAGTTCCTGTACGGCTGCGGCGCGGAGGAGGTCCATATGCGCTCCGCCTGCCCGCCCATCATGTACGGGTGCAAGTACCTGAACTTCTCCCGGAGCAACTCCGACATGGAGCTGCTGGCCCGCTCCACCATCCAGAAGCTGGAGGGGGACGGCGGGCAGGAGCATCTGGACGAGTACGCCGACGGCTCCACGGAGCGGGGCCAGTGCCTGCTGAAGACCATCTGTGAGAGCATGGGCTTCAGCTCCCTGGGGTACCAGTCCCTGGACGGGCTGCTGGAGGCCATCGGCATCGACAAGGAAAAAATCTGTACTTACTGCTGGACAGGGAGGGAATGATCCTATGAACGAGAGCTATTCCGCCTCCTACGCCGCAGCCGGTGTGGACATCACCGCCGGCTACAGGGCGGTGGAGCTGATGAAGGCCCATGTGGCCCGGACCATGACCGCCGGAATGGCGGAAAATATCGGCGGCTTCGGCGGCCTGTTCCAGCTGGACACGGCGGGCATGGCCCACCCCTGCCTGGTCTCCGGCACCGACGGCGTGGGGACCAAGCTCCGTATCGCCCAGCTGCTGGACAGGCATGACACCATCGGCATCGACTGCGTGGCCATGTGCGTCAACGACGTGATCTGCTGCGGGGCAAAGCCGCTGTTTTTCCTGGATTATATCGCCTGCGGCAGGAATACCCCTGAAAAGATCGCCGCCATTGTGGGCGGCGTGGCGGAGGGCTGCGTGCAGTCCGGCGCGGCCCTGGTGGGCGGCGAGACCGCCGAGCACCCCGGCATGATGGCGGAGGACGACTACGATTTGGCCGGCTTCACCGTGGGCGTGGTGGACCGGGACAAGGTCGTCGACACCAGCCGCACCGCCCCCGGCGACGCGGTCATCGCCCTGCCCTCCAGCGGCGTACACTCCAACGGCTTTTCCCTGGTCCGCAAGGTCTTCGACGTGGAGCACGCGGACCTGCGCACCCCCCTGGAATCCCTGGGAGGCCGCAGCCTGGGGGACGCCCTGCTGGAGCCCACGGTCATCTATGTCAAACCCGTTCTGGCCCTGCTGGAGGGCGCGGAGGTCCACGGCATCTCCCACATCACCGGCGGCGGCTTCTATGAGAACATCCCCCGCAGCATCCCGGAGGGCCTGTGCGCCCGGATCGAGAAAGCCGTCCTGCGCACGCCGCCTATCTTTGATTTGATTGCCGGGACCGGGAACATCCCGGAGCGGGATATGTACAACACCTTCAACATGGGCGTGGGCATGAGCGTCACGGTGGCGAAAACGGACGCGGACAGGGCCCTGAATATTCTGCACGCCCAGGGCGTGGACGCCTACGTCATGGGTGAGATCGTCCGGAGCGGGGAGAAGGTGGCGCTGTGCTGAAAGCGTCCATCGCCGTGCTGGTCTCCGGCGGCGGCACCAATCTGCAGGCCCTGCTGGACGCCCAGGCCTGCGGGGTGCTGAAAAGCGGCGTCATCCGCCTGGTCATCGCCGACAAGCCGGGCATCGGGGCCATTGCACGGGCCCAGGCGGCGGGGGTGACCTGCGCTGTGATCCCCCGCCGGGAGGAGGGCTTTGAGGCGCGGGTGCTGGAGGCCCTGGAGCAGCACCACATCGACATGGCGGTCCTGGCGGGCTTTCTGGGCATCCTGTCCGGGGAGGCCATCCGGCAGTTTGGAAAGCCCATCCTCAATGTCCACCCCTCCCTGATCCCCGCCTTCTGCGGCAAGGGATTTTATGGGCTGCGGGTCCACCAGACCGCCCTGGACTACGGCGTGAAGGTGACGGGCGCAACCGTGCATCTTGTCAACGAGATCCCTGACGGCGGGAAAATCCTGCTCCAGAGGGCCGTGGAAGTCCAGCCCGGCGACACGGCGGAGATTTTGCAGCGCCGCGTGATGGAGCAGGCGGAGTGGAAATTGCTGCCCCAGGCGGCGGAGACCATCGCCGCGGAAATTGTGCGGAAAAAGGAGAATATGCCATGACACAGGATTTGAGCGCGCTGCTGCGCGCAAACGCTTACCCCGGACGGGGCATTATGCTGGGGAACCTGTACCGGCCCGGCGCCAATGCCGCCGTCATCGCCTACTTCATCATGGGCCGCAGCGAGAACAGCCGCAACCGGGTCTTTGAGGAGACGCCGGACGGCATCCGCACCAAAGCCTTTGACGAGAGCAAAATGACGGACCCCTCCCTGATCATCTACCATCCGGTGCGGGTGGTCAGGCAGGGCGTCATCGTCACCAACGGCGACCAGACCGACACCATCCGGGACTACCTGAAGAAGGGGGAGTGCTACGTCTGCGCCCTGCGGACCCGTGAGTACGAGCCGGACCGGCCCAACTTCACCCCCCGGATCTCCGGCGTCCTGAAGCGGAACGGGGACTACTGCCTGTCCATCCTGAAGCACCAGGAGGAGGAGGGCTGCTGCCGGCAGTTCTTTGAGTACTCCGCACGGGCCGGCGCGGGCCACTTTATCAGCACCTATCAGGGCGACGGCGAACCGCTGCCCTCCTTTGCCGGGGAGCCGGTGAAGGTGGACGTGGCCGCCCCCAACGCCCCCGCTCTGGCGGAGGAGCTGTGGAGCGCCATGAACGAGGAGAATAAGGTGTCCCTTTTTGTGCAGTATATCGACCTGAGAAGTGGTCTTACCGACACGGTGATCGTCAACAAGCACACCGGAACCACGCACACCAAGGGTACGGCCTCCATCTGGCACTGAAAGGAGCGCAATCATGGAACGAAACCGGGACGGCTACATCTCCCCCCTCTCCACCCGCTACGCCAGCCGGGAGATGCAGTATCTGTTCTCTGACAACAACAAATTCCGTACCTGGCGGAAGCTGTGGATCGCCCTGGCCAAGGCGGAAAAGCAGCTGGGGCTGGACATCACGGACGCGCAGATTGCCCAGCTGGAATCCCATGCGGATGACGTCAACTACGACGTGGCCGAGGCCAGGGAAAAGCAGGTCCGCCACGACGTCATGAGCCACGTCTACGCCTACGGCCAGCAGTGCCCGGACGCCGAGGCCATCATCCACCTGGGGGCCACCTCCTGCTATGTGGGGGACAACACGGACGTCATCATCCTCCGGGACGCGGCCCGGCTGGTGCTGCGCAAGTGCGCCCAGGTGCTGCGCAATCTGGCCGCCTTTGCGGACCAGTATAAGCTCCTGCCCTGTCTGGCCTACACCCACCTGCAGCCCGCCCAGCTGACCACCGTGGGCAAGCGGGCCACGCTGTGGATGAACGAGCTGGTGATGGATGTGGAGAACCTGGAGTACCAGGTCTCCGCCCTGGGCCTGCGGGGCGTGAAGGGCACCACCGGCACCCAGGCCAGCTTTATGGAGCTCTTTGACGGCGACGAGGAAAAGGTCAAAAGCCTGGAGAGGCTGGTGGCGGAGCAGGTGGGCTTTGACAAGTGGGTGCCCGTGTCCGGCCAGACCTACTCCCGGAAGGTGGACGCCTATTTCCTGGGGGCCCTGTCCGGCATCGCCCAGTCCGCCTGCAAGTTCGCCACGGACCTGCGGCTGCTGCAGTCCTTTGAGGAGATGGAGGAGCCCTTTGAGAAGAGCCAGATCGGCTCCTCCGCCATGCCCTACAAGCGCAACCCCATGCGCTCCGAGCGCATCTGCGCCCTGAGCCGCTATGTCATCCAGGACGCCGTCAACCCGGCCATGACGGCGGCCACCCAGTGGTTCGAGCGGACGCTGGACGACAGCGCCAACCGCCGCATCGCGGTGGCGGAGGCGTTTCTGGCCGTGGACGCGATTTTGGAGATCTATATCAACGTCACCGCAGGGCTGGTGGTCTATGACCGGGTGGTCCGCCGCCGGGTGATGGAAAAGCTGCCCTTTATGGCCACGGAGGACATCATGATGGAGGCGGTGAAGCGGGGCGGCAACCGGCAGGAGCTCCATGAGGCCCTGCGGGAGCACTCCCACGCCGCCGCCCGGCAGGTGAAGGTGGAGGGCGGGGCCAACGACCTCATCGACCGCATTGCCGCCGACCCCCTCTTCCCCCTGTCCAGGCAGGAGATCGAGGCCCAGATGGACCCCGGGCGGTATGTGGGCCGGGCCCCCGGACAGGTGACGGAGTATTTGCGCGATGTCATCGCCCCCATCCTGGCCCGGTATCCCGATGAAAATATCCGCGCGGAGCTGAACGTGTAAGAAAGGAGCACCTTCCCATGAAAGAATTGGAATTGAAATATGGCTGCAACCCCAACCAGAAGCCCGCCCGCATTTTTATGCGGGACGGCGGCGAGCTGCCGGTGACGGTCCTTAACGGCAAGCCCGGCTATATCAATTTTCTGGACGCGCTGAACGCCTGGCAGCTGGTCAAGGAGCTGAAGGAAGCGCTGGGACTGCCCGCCGCCGCGTCTTTCAAGCACGTATCGCCCACCTGCGCAGCCGTGGGCCTGCCGCTGAGCGGGCCGCTGCAGAAGGCCTGCTTTGTGGACGACATCCCGGACCTGAGCGCCAGCCCCCTGGCCTGCGCCTACGCCCGTGCCAGAGGCGCGGACCGGCTGTGCTCCTTCGGCGACTGGGCGGCCCTCAGCGACGTGTGCGACGCCACCACGGCCAAGCTCATCGCCCGTGAGGTGTCCGACGGCGTCATCGCCCCCGGCTACACCTCCGAGGCCCTGGAGATTCTGCAGGCCAAGCGCAAGGGCGGCTATGCGGTGGTGCAGATCAACCCGGACTATGAGCCGGCCCTCCAGGAGACCAAGGACGTGTTCGGCATCACCTTTGAGCAGGGCCGCAACAACTCCAAGATCGGCCTGGAGCTGCTGAACAATATTGTCACCAACAACGACTATCTGCCGGATACGGCCCGCCGGGACCTGATTGTGGCCCTCATCACGCTGAAATACACCCAGTCCAACTCCGTCTGCTACGCCAAGGACGGGCAGGCCATCGGTGTGGGCGCGGGCCAGCAGAGCCGCATCCACTGCACCCGTCTGGCCGGCAGCAAGGCGGACACCTGGCACCTGCGCCAGCATCCGAAGACCCTGGCCCTGCCCTTTATCCCCACCCTCAGCCGTCCGGAGCGGGACAACATCGTGGACAGCTACATCAACGGCAACGAGGAGGACGTGTGCGCAGACGGCGTGTGGCACAAGTATTTCTGGCACCATCCGGAGCGCCTGACCTGCGGAGAGGCCCGTGCGTGGCTGGACAACCTGAAGGAAGTGTCCCTGGCCAGCGACGCCTTCTTCCCCTTTGCGGACAACATCGAGCGGGCCCGCCGCAGCGGCGTCCGGTACGTGGCGGAGCCCGGCGGGTCCATCCGGGATGATCTGGTCATCTCCAAGTGCAACGACTATGACATGGTCATGGCGTTCACCGGCCTGCGGCTGTTCCACCACTGATAGAATTTTTCCTTTGCCGTCCCACTGGGGCGGCAAAGGTTGGTTATAATACTTTTTCCTGAAAGGTGCTTGCATCAAGCAAAAGCTAGATATAAAATTGGGAGGCAGTTCACAAAATGAAATTGTATAAGCTGCTCGATTCAGCCGGCAAGGAATATCTTTCTGAGATACCAGGAACTTTTGGCTCTTCGGTAGTTTGAGTGGGTGGCATATCTCGTGAAAATCAGCCATACCAGAGGTTTCCAGTATTTTGAGTGATACACAAAAGAAAGCAGGAAATAGCACCGTGTCACAAACCTGTCAAGGCAGCGGCTACGCCTCGCCTATGGCGGCCTTGACAGCCTTGCGCCACAGTGCTTTAGGGTAGCCAAGAGGGGCTAGCGCCCTTCCCTGGCAAATATTGCCCATCTCTCATTTGGTACCCACTCAAACTACCGAAGCCTCGAACTTTTGGTGGAAATAGCAGACTAAAAATTTATGGGCGTCTTGATTGCCCTACCGCACTCTCCACAATCAGAAGGTTTCCTGGAAGCTACGAAAAATTTCGCGTATTCTTTTCTGATGAAAAAACTGCACTGGCCGCCGGGTATCGTCCATGTGGAAATTGTTTGCGGACACAATATAGGGAATACATGGAAGATTCCCAAAAATATAAAGAGAAATTTGGACTCTAAGGAGAATATAGAGAAACTTTTTTACTGCTTGACAAAGGCGGCAGTTCTGGTTTATAAGTGTAAGGAGCATGAATTTATCGTTCATTTTCAGGAAGGGTTGACCGATATGCACAAGGATATATTCACGATACCGGATATTGCAGAGCTCGTAAAGCCTGTAGTCAAAAAGTACGGGGTAGAAAGGCTTTACTTGTTTGGGTCTTATGCGCGAGGAGAAGCTGATGCAGGCAGCGATTTGGATTTTCTTGTATTCGGAGGCGAAAACTTTAAACTTACAACAATTTTTGCTTTTGCCGAAGAACTGCGCGAAGTACTGGAAAAAGATGTCGATGTTTTTGAAATCAACGAAATCAACAGGGACAGTAGTTTTTATAGAGCGCTTATGAAAGAGAGGCTGCTTATTGCATGAAATATTCGGACCAGCAGCGCCTTCAAAAAATCTATGAGAAGTCATCGGAATTGTGCCAGTATATTTCTGCAAATCATATAAATGAAGAAGCTCTGTTAACAGAAGTTCCCTTGCAGTGGCTTGTCACAACGCCGTTATATAACATTGGCGAACACGTTTACAACCTTTCTGCAGAGTATAAACAAGCTCACAGTGATGTTCCGTGGGCAATGATTGCTGGGCTGAGACACCGCTTAGTGCATGACTATGAAGGTACAAATTGGAACATTATCGCAAAAGTCGTTTTTGAGGAATTACCGATTTTTAAGGAGCAAATAAAGGAGCTTTTAGAATGGAGAACGAAATAATCATTGCAGAAACAGATAGGCTAGTACTAAGAAGATACCAAAAAGAAGATATTCAGGACTTATTTGAATATTTATCCGATGAAGAAGTCGTGAAATATGAACCGCATAAACCCCTGACCTTTGAGGAAGCAAAAGAAAATCTTGCATGGCGGATCAGTACAGATGAAATGATTGCTGTTGAATTGAAACATTCCCACAAAATGATCGGGAATGTATATCTGGGCAAGCGGGACTTTGAAGCGCTGGAAATGGGATATGTATTTAACCGAAATTATTGGGGCCATGGTTACGCTGCTGAAAGCTGCAGAGCCTTGATTCAACTGGCATTCTCCCATGGCATACACAGGATATATGCGGAATGCGACCCCGACAATTTGAATTCGTGGAAATTGCTTGAAGCGTTAGCATTTCAGCGCGAAGCGTATTTCAGAAGAAATGTGTATTTCTGGAAAGACGAAGAGGATCGACCCATCTGGAAAGACACATATGTATATGCCAAATTAAACGATAACGTGTGAATCGCAGAATTTTCCATGATATAATTGGAACCACAAATCTGGATTTGGAGGAATAATCGTGGGAATATACAGAATCAATCAAATGTTTGTGCCGTTGCAAAGCTAATGTCTACTATAAAACCAGACTGGTGGGATTTTGCGGGAGCAAGCCGGCAGCTGCAAGATGTATCTTTACTTGCGAATTTAATCGGCTGGTATATTGGGGACGAAGCAAACCCTAAGGCTGGATTTTGTGTGCCGAATATGATGGGTATTCTTATTTGACAATAGAATGCCTTGGATATGATGAAAATGGAATTTTTGTTGTGGAAGAACAGTTAGAACCGTTATTGAGACAAGCTGAGGAACACGCAAGGGAAAAAGGATATCGGAACTTGAAGTATATTATAGGCTCAACTGATATGTCATGCCATGGTAGCCCAATTCAGAATTACGCAGATGAATTGAGAGAACTAAAATCGCATGGCAGAAAGGATTTTGACTATTTTGTGCAGTACGGTTTTTCTCCAACGGGTTTTATCCCAAACTGCTATGGGGAAAATTATCACGGTATCATTATGATAAAGCCGCTCATATAAACCTGAATTTCTCGGGCAGCAAATCAATATTCTTCTACAAGGAGGACAGATAATGAACATACTGGTCATCGGCGGCGGGGGCCGCGAGCACGCCATCATCCAGAAACTGAAGGAGGACCCCAGGGCGGAAAAAATCTACGCCCTGCCCGGCAACGCCGGCATGGCGGCGGACGCGGAGTGCCATCCCATCGCCGCCACCGACATCCCCGCCATCGTCTCTTTCGCCAAGGACCACGCCATTGACCTGGCCGTTGTCGCGCCGGACGACCCCCTGGTACTGGGCGCGGTGGACGCTCTCAGCGGGGCGGGCATCCTCTGCTTCGGCCCCAGGAAGAACGCCGCCGCCATCGAGGGCAGCAAGGTGTTCGCCAAGAACCTGATGAAGCAGTACGGCATCCCCACCGCCGCCTATGAGACCTTCAGCGAACTGGACAAGGCTCTGGCCTATGTGGAGACCTGCCCCCTGCCCACGGTGGTCAAGGCCGACGGCCTGGCGCTGGGTAAAGGCGTGCTGATCTGCGAGACCCGTGAGGCCGCGCGGGAGGCGGTGCGCTCCATGATGGAGGGCCGCATCTTCGGCGACAGCGGCGCGAATGTGGTGATTGAGGAATTTCTCACCGGGCCGGAGGTGTCCGTGCTGTCCTTTACCGACGGGGAGACGCTGGTCCCCATGGTGTCCTCCATGGACCACAAGCGGGCCCTGGACGGCGACAAGGGCCTGAACACCGGCGGCATGGGAACCGTGGCCCCCAACCCGTTCTACACGCCGGAGGTGGCGGAGCGGTGCATGCGGGAGATTTTCCTGCCCACCATCCGGGCCATGAAAGCGGAGGGACGGCCCTTCCGCGGCTGTCTCTACTTCGGCCTCATGCTCACCCCCGAAGGACCGAAGGTCATCGAGTACAACTGCCGCTTCGGGGACCCGGAGACCCAGGTGGTGCTGCCGCTGCTGGAGGGGAGTTTGCTGGACATCATGCTGGCCGTGGCAAAGGGCACGCTGGCGGACACCCCGGTGACATTCAGCGGCAAGAACGCCTGCTGCGTGATTCTTGCCTCCAACGGATACCCCCAGCACTACGAGAAGGGCTTCCCCATGACCCTGCCGGAGACCGGGGAAAACGAGCGGATCTACATCGCGGGGGCCGCCTGCAAGGACGGGCAGCTGGTGACCAACGGCGGGCGTGTTCTGGGCGCGGTGGCCGTGGCAGACGCCCTGCCCGACGCCATCACAGCCGCCTACGCCCTGGCGGACCGCATCCATTTTGATAACGCCTATTGCCGCCGTGACATCGGGCAGCGGGCCCTCACGGCTTTGGGAGGGAATGCGTAATGGTATATCGTATTTTTTCGGAAAAGCGCCCCGGTTTGTCCCCGGAGGCGGACAGCCTGCTGTCGGATCTGCGTGGGTTCCTGGGCATCGAGTCCCTGGCCGGTATCCGCATCCTGAACCGCTACGATGTGGAGAACATCGACCCCCAGGTCTATGAGAAGGCCAAGGGCACCGTATTCTCCGAGCCCCAGGTGGACGTGACCTGGGACGAGACCTTCCCGGAGACACGGGAGGCCCACAGCCTGCTGGCGGTGGAGGCATTGCCGGGGCAGTTCGACCAGCGCTCTGACTCCTGCGCCCAGTGCATCCAGCTGATGGCCGGGGTGGAACGGCCCCTGGTGGCGTACGCCAAGGTGTATATCCTGCAGGGCTGTCTGTCCCAGGAGCAGCTGGACAAAATCAAGCACTATCTCATCAACCCGGTGGAGAGCCGGGAAACCGGCATGGACAAACCGGACACGCTGGTCCGCAGCCACCCCCAGCCGCCTATGGTGGAGACCCTGACAGGCTTTACCGCTCTGGACGAGGCCGGTCTGACGGCGCTGCTGGACAGGCTGGGCCTTGCCATGGACATTGACGACCTGACATTCCTCCAATCCTATTTCCGGGACCAGGAGCACCGGGACCCCAGCATCACGGAGGTGCGCGTGGTGGACACCTACTGGTCCGACCACTGCCGCCACACCACCTTCTCCACCCATATCGACAGCGTTGACATTGCGGACGGCGATGTCCGCGCCGCCTACGAAAAATATCTGAACCTGCGGCGGGAGGTCTACGGCGAGGAGAAAGCCGCCCAGCGGCCCCAGACCCTGATGGACATCGCCACCATCGGCACAAAGGCCCTGAAAAAGCGGGGCGCGCTGCCGGAGCTGGACGAGAGCGAGGAGATCAACGCCTGCTCCATCCACGTCCCCGCAGTGGTGGACGGCCAGGAGCAGGATTGGCTGCTGATGTTCAAGAACGAGACCCACAACCACCCCACGGAGATCGAGCCCTTCGGCGGCGCGGCCACCTGTATCGGCGGCTGCATCCGGGACCCCCTGTCGGGCCGGGCCTACGTCCATCAGGCCATGCGTGTCACCGGCTGCGGCGACCCCAGAGCGTCCTTTGCGGACACCCTCCCCGGCAAGCTGCCCCAGCGGAAGCTGGCCGTCACGGCGGCGGCGGGCTACAGCTCCTACGGCAACCAGATCGGCCTGGCCACCGGCCACGTGGCGGAGCTGTACCACCCCGGCTATATCGCCAAGCATCTGGAGTGCGGCGCGGTGGTGGGGGCGTCCCCGGCGGAGAACGTGCGCCGGGAGCGCCCGGCCCCCGGCGACGTGGTCATCCTGCTGGGAGGCCGCACCGGGCGGGACGGCATCGGCGGGGCCACCGGCTCCTCCAAGAGCCACAACCTGACCAGCCTGACCACCATGGCCAGCGAGGTCCAGAAGGGCAACGCCCCCGAGGAGCGGAAGCTCCAGCGGCTGTTCCGGAATCCCTGCGTGACAAAGATGATTAAGCGCTGCAACGACTTCGGCGCGGGCGGTGTCAGCGTGGCCATCGGCGAGCTGGCGGACGGGCTGGAGATCGACCTGGACGCGGTGCGCAAGAAATATGACGGCCTGGACGGCACGGAGCTGGCTATTTCCGAGAGCCAGGAGCGCATGGCTGTTGTGGTGGCCCCGGAGGATGAGGCGGCGTTCATCGCCCTGGCCGGGACGGAAAATCTGGAGGCATATCGGGCCGCTGTGGTGACGGAGAGTCCCCGGATGGTCATGAAATGGCGGGGGACCACCATCGCCGATCTGAGCCGGGAGTTCCTCAACACCAACGGAGCGGTGAAGCACACGGCGGTGGCCGTGCCGGAGTATGCGGGGCACGGGGTACAGCGGCCCTCCACCCTGCGGGACGTTGCCGCCAGTCTCCGGTGCGCCTCCCGGCGGGGACTGGTGGAGCGGTTCGACAGCACCATCGGCGCGGGGAGCGTGACCATGCCCTTCGGCGGCAGGACCCAGCGGACCCCCGCCCAGTCCATGGCCGCGCTGCTGCCGGTAGAACCCATGCAGGAGACGGAGCAGGCCAGCGTCATGTCCTGGGCCTGCGACCCGGAGGCGCTGTCCGACAGTCCCTACTGGGGCGCTTACGACGCGGTGACCGCCTCCCTCTCCAAGCTGGCAGCCGCCGGAGCGGACTACAAGAAGGCATACCTGACCCTGCAGGAATATTTTGAGAAGCTGCGCACAGACCCCCAGCGCTGGGGCAAGCCCTTCCAGGCCCTGCTGGGGGCCCTGGAGGCACAGATCGACTACGGCTGCGCCGCCATCGGCGGCAAGGACTCCATGTCCGGGTCCTTCCTGGATCTGGACGTGCCGCCCACGGTGATCTCCTTCGCCATTGCGCCCATTCTGGCGGGCGAGGTGCTGACGCCGGAGTTCAAGGAGCCGGGCCACCCGGTGTACCTCTTCGCCGGAGACGGCACGGCCCAGGGGCAGACCGCCGCCTGGGAGGCGTTCCACACGCTGGCCCAATCCGGCAAGGTCAAGGCCGCCTGGGCGGTGGAAAACAGCCTGGCCGACGGAGTGATGAAGATGTCCTTCGGCAACCGGATTGGCTTTAGCAGCAACAGCGACGGCTTCAACTGGTACGCCCCCTGTCCCGGCGGCATCGCGGCGGAGCTGACGGAGGACGTGGACCTGCCCTGGACCAAACGGATTGGCGTGACCACAGCGGAGCCTGTTGTCAGCATTGCGGGCGATACCGCCGCCATCGACGAGCTGCTGGCTCTCAACGAGGCTGTTCTGGAGGACGTCTATCCCACCCGCACGGCTGAGGCCGGCGAGGTGCAGCCGGTAACATGGGACAAGGGCGCCCCCGCCGTGTTCGGGCGCGGGATCGCGCAGCCCCGGGTGGTGGTCCCGGTGTTCCCAGGGACCAACTGCGAGTACGACTCGGTCAGGGCCTGTCTCCGGGCGGGCATGACAGCGGAGACGGTGGTCGTCCGGAACCTGACGCCGGACAGCCTGGAGCAGTCCGCCGTGGAGCTGGAGGGGGCCATCCGGAAGGGGCAGATCGTATTCCTCCCCGGCGGCTTCTCCGGCGGCGACGAGCCGGACGGGTCCGCGAAGTTTATTGTGTCCTTCCTGCGCAATCCCCAGCTCTCCGACGCCATCCACGACCTGCTGCAGAATCGGGACGGCCTGATGCTGGGCATCTGCAACGGCTTCCAGGCCCTCATCAAGCTGGGGCTGGTGCCCTATGGGAAGATCATCGACACGGACGCGGACTGCCCCACCCTGACCTACAACACCATCGGACGCCACCAGTCGTCCATTGTCCGCACACGGGTGTGCTCCAACCTCTCCCCCTGGCTGATGGGCGCGGAGCCCGGCGAAATCTACAGCGTCCCCATCTCCCACGGCGAGGGGCGGTTCATCGCCTCCGAGGCCCTGCTGCGGGAGCTGGCGGAAAAGGGACAGATTGCCACCCAGTACGTTGACCTGGCGGGCAGGCCGTCTATGGACACGGCCTTCAACCCCAACGGCTCCCTCTGGGCGGTGGAGGGCATCACCTCCCCCGACGGGCGGGTACTGGGCAAGATGGGCCACAGCGAGCGCGTGGGCGCGAGCCTGTACCGCAACGTGCCGGGGAACTATAATATCGGCCTCTTCCAAAGCGCCGCGAAATATTTTAAGTAACCAACGGCAGCGCCGGTCAGACGGAATATCTGACCGGCGCTTTTCATAAAACAGCAAAGTTCCAGACAAAATGCCAAAATTCGGTTGACATATGTAGCATATCGTGCTATACTGCTGGCAAACCAACACGAGGAGGACGCGCTATGCCAAACAGAAAACTTTTGAATTTCTTTTTCACCTGTCTGCTCCTGCTCACCCTGGCTCCAACCGCGCTGGCTGCCTCCGTTACCATTCACGGCGGTGAAGAGCTGGGGATGGCACATTTATCCGGCAGCGAGTATGTATCCGATGTGGCGGAAAGCGGCGGCGTACTCTATTTCATGGTAACGGATGCCGCCGATGGGTACCAGAAAAAAATTCTGAGCCGCCCGGTAAGCGGGGACGGACAGACAACTGTGTATACGCCCGACATGGCGGCGGGCTCCACGGAACTCTATTTTACCGGCATGGAACCGGCGGCCTCCGGCGGTCTATGGCTCCAGCTGGAGGACGGTCCTGGACAGGACGCGGCCCGGCGTGTGGCGCTGCTCCAAAACGGCCAGGCCGCCGCCCAGCAGACATCTACCAGCCGGGCCAGCCTGTGTCCGGAGGGCGCGGTCTGGCGGGAGGGCACGGATTTCGTCCGCTGGGACGGTACGCAGCTGACCCGCTATCCGATTCCCGCCGGGGCTGAGGAGACCGGCGACTGCGTTCTGCTCAGCGGCATGCCCTGTTTTGTCGACTATACCGGGAAAGCCGTCCGCGTCTATCAGCCGGACGGACAGACCAGGTCCATCTACACGCTCCCCGGCGGCAATTGCCGCGCGTCCCTCCATGCCTGCGGCGGCGATGTGTATCTGTCCCACTGCACAGGGGACGGCGTCAGCCCGTTTGTTTCCGATACCGCCCTTGTGCGGCTCCCCGACGGCAAAAAGCTCAGCGGTACATACTACAATATACAGCGGCTCCGGCGTCAGCCGGACGGCACGGTGCAGGTGATGGCGGCGGACGGTTCGACAAATATTGTCACGTATACGCAGGTCTCCATCGCGCAGGACGCTCTGACCGAGCGGCTGGTGGGGGAGTATCTGACTACGGCGGAGGTCCCGATGCCCGCAATCGGAGCGGACGGACTGCCCTCCGGCTGGCGGTTTACGGACAGCGCCGGCAATCAGTGGCTCTATGCGGGCGCCGCCGCGGACGGCGGTATTGCTGTGACAAAGCTGACCGCCGATGGCACAACCGTCGGCTATACGGCGGCGCCGCTGTCCGGGTTCCCCCTGTATCTTCGCGGCGCAGGCGTCTCTTTTGACACAGAGCCGTATATCACGGACACGGGCTTTACGATGGTCCCCGTCCGGGGGGTGGCCTGCCTGTTGGATGCAGAGATTGCCTGGGACGGCGATACGCAGACGGTGACCGTCCGCCAGGGCGCGCTACGGTCCTGCTGACGATCGGCTCCATGACAGCGCTGGCAGACGGTGTGGAAGTCCCCTTGGGGACCCCGGCGGTCATCACCGGCGGACGGACGATGCTGCCGCTCCGGTTCCTGACGGAAACGCTGGGCGGAGAGATCCGCTGGGAAAATGGCGCGGTTTCTATCGACTAGAGACGAGAAACAGCGGCAGGTCCTGGGAAATTCCCGGAACCTGCCGCATTTTTGTATCCTTGTGGTCAGCCCGCCTTGCCGTCGCTGCCGCAGACCTTGATCTTATCCATTACGTACTGCTTGACCTCTTCCCGGCCCTGGGCGCTGTACTTCTTGGGGTCAAAGGTCTCCGGATGCTCCTTGAGATAGGCGGTGACGCCTCTGGTGAAGGCAATGCGCAGGTCGGTGGCGTAGTTGACCTTGCAGATACCCCTGGCGATGCACTCCCGCACCGTGTCGTCGGGCACGCCGGAGGTGCCGTGGAGCACCAGCGGCACGGATACAACCTCCCGAATTTCGCTCAGCCGGTTCACATCCAGCTTGGGCACGCCCTTATAGACGCCGTGGGCCGTGCCGATGGCCACCGCCAGAAAGTCCACGTCCGTGGCCTCCACAAAGGTCTTCGCCTCCTGGGGGTCGGTATACGGATTGCCCTCGCCGCCGACGAGGTCGTCCTCTTTTCCGCCCACCTTGCCCAGCTCCGCCTCCACCGGGATGTTGGCGCTGTGGCAGGCGTCCACCACGCTCTTTGTCAGGCTGATGTTTTCTGCAAAGGGCTTGGGGGAGCCGTCGATCATGATGGAGGTGTACCCGGCGCGGAACGCCTGCATAGCCAGGCCGAAGCTGCTGCCGTGGTCCAGATGCATGACCACCGGCACTGCGGCCTTTTTCGCCGCCGTGCTGACGTTGGCATAGAAGTAGTCCACGTCCGCGTACTTCACCGTGGAGGGGGTGGTCTGCAAGATCACCGGCGCGCGCAGCTCCTCCGCCGCCGCGACCACCGCCTGCACCATCTCCATGTTCTCCACATTGAACGCGCCCACCGCGTAGCGGCCCGCCTGGGCGTCCAGCAGCAATTGTTTCGATGTAACCAGTGGCATAAGATTGTATCTCTCCTTTCAGCAACTTGCTGATCTATTCTAGCACATCCGGGCACGGCTGTAAATGCCGCCCGACGAAATTTTCCGGCGGCCGCAACGTCTCCAGCACATCGCAGATCTCATCGGAAAAGGGCCTCTCCCCGGCGGCGGCGATGGTGTTGGCGCAGCGCACCTGCCCCGCGATGGCCTGGGGCGCGATGGCGTAATCCGCCGCATTCAGCATGGGAAGGTCAAAGACGCTGTCCCCCGCCGCGATGGCCGTATCCACAGCAAACCGCTCCCGGAACCGCGCCAGCGCCGCCCCCTTGTGGATACTCCTGGGCAGGCAGTACAGCTTCCCCCGGTCCGCCCGGACGGCCAGCAGACTGCCGTCCACCGCCTCCCGCAGCTTCCGCGCCGTGTCCTCCGGGTCGCCGCACAGGGCGTAGGCCATCAAGTCCATGGGCGTGCGGACAGGGTCCGCCAGGGATTCAAAAATGCGGACCGCCCGCTCCAGCTCCCGCAGCTCGTTGGCGGCCAGCCGCCGGGTCTCCGCCAGCCACGCCCGGTCTGTCTCGCCGTCCGCCAGCAGCACGCCGCCGTTGCAGACCAGCGCGTACCGGCAGGGCAACAGGGTCCGGAACACGGTGACGCGCTCGTACTGCTCACAGGACCGCATGGTCACCGGGACCAGCCGCAGCCAGGCGGCGTTTTGCAGATATGCCAGCGTCCGGCAGGTCATATAGCTCTGCTCCCTGCCGTTCAGCAGCTCCACCACCAGCTTCTCCCGGGGCAGCGCAATGCGGTGGGAGAAGATCAGGGTGCGGTCCAGGTCAGAGAAAAAAGCCGTCATAGCCATATCCCCCGCCTCATGTGTCGGACATCTTCCGGATAAGGCCGCAGGCCCGGTAGTGCCGCAGGGGGTACTCCACCACCTCCACGCCTTTTTCCCGCGCCAGCTGGAACAGATGCCCCAGCCGCTCCTCATCCGCCAGATCGGCTGCCAGGATTTTCCACGGCACCCGCCGCAGCAGCACACGGGTAGCCTCCCCGATGCTGGGCTTGATGAGGTTGATATCCTCCACCCGGAACGTCCGGCTGATTTCCCGGACCTCCTCCAATCCGGCTCCCCACGGCTCTGTTCCACCGCCGGGAGGGGCCGTGGGGACCCGGAACCGGCCCTCGATCTCGCCGATAAACTGATACGTCAAATCCCGGTCCCGCAGCTCCTGATAAAATACGGCCCCGTGGAAATCCCGCTCCCCGATGATATCGCGGCGCAGAAACGTCCGGCTCAGCAGGCCGGAGATGGTGGCGTTGAGGCAGGAGCTGGCAATCAGGAGGTCGTCCCGTGTGCCGTACTTCCCCGCCACACAGGCCGGGTCGGACAGCACGGCCAGACTGGGGTCCACCCCCGGATAATCCGCCATAGCCTCATTCAGCTGCCGCTGGATGGCCCCCTTGCCCGTCCAGCCGTCCACGAACTGGATGTCTGACCGCTGGTGGCGGGCCAGAATGTAGTCCATGGCATTGCGGTCAATGCCCCGGCCCCGGATGATGGAGATGGTGTAGTGGGGCAGGTCGGCCCCATAGCGCCAGCGCAGGTAACGGCGGAGCAGGATGCCCACCGGCGTCCCCGCACGGGCCAGGGACACCAGCGCCCCCGCCGGCCCCTTCTCCGCCCAGATCCACTCCGCCGCCAGGGCCACGGCGTCGGCGGTCGCCTGCCCGTACCGCGCCAGGGCGTCATCGTAGGCGTGGAGATAGGCCGCCGACGGCTCGTACTCCACCGGCAGCATCTCCGAATAGTGGGCGCCGCCCTGGATCAGCCGCTCCCGCTCCTGGGCCCCCAGAGGCGTCACCAGCCCGGTGACGTCCTTCAGCAGCACCGTCACGTCCTCCGGATGGTATGTACTAAACATGCTCCCCTCCATACAGAATGAACGGCCTCATGCCCCAGAGCCCGCAGGCCGACGCCAAATCGCGGGGGCCGTCCGGATTGTCCGGGGCGGCGTCCGACAGGACAATGGCCGTATCATAGCGCTGCAGGTTATAGACGTAGGTGTTTCTGTCCTTTTCGTAAAAACTGCTCATTTCATAACCATTTGTAATCGGATATCCGCTGTCCGGGCTGATGGCGATGGGGCTGCGGGTGGTGGCGTGGACCGCCACGGATGCAGCGCTGCCGCCCGCCTCAATAGCCTGGGCCAGCAGCAGGGCGGGATACATACACTCCTCCGTCCCCAGCACCAGCACATGGCCCCGGAGACGGCTGCGCACCTTCTCCAGGGCCGCGTCCACCAGCGCCCCACAGCACCGCTGGTACTGTGCCACCGGCACGCCGAGGCGCGGGTTTGGCAGCGCACAGCCCAGATAGAGGCTCTCCGGCTCCTCCGCCGCGCTCCCCCGGCAGTCCACTGGCTCCATAGGCGTATATTGCAGGACACGTGGTGTGTAATCCTCCTGGGGAATCCTGACCAGCCACCGGCACGTCACCCCCAGCTCCCGCAGCTGCTGTATATTTTCCTCCGACATCCGGTTGAGCAGGGACGCCGCGATCACCGGCATGTCCGCCATCTCCGGATACGTCTCCCGCAGCTGCCGGACCACGTTCCCCATGGTCCGGCCTGTGGACAGCTCATCCTCCACGAAGATCAGCTGCTTCGTATGCCGCAGCCGCTCCCGCAGCCCGTCGCCGCACAGCTTCTGCTGGGCAGCGTGGCTGTGCTCCTCCCGGAAGAGGACCCAGTCCCGCACCTCCGGCAGCCGCTCCCGCGTGGTGGTCAGATAGACGCAGTCAGCCGGGAAAAAGCCGGCTGTCACCGCGCCGATGGCGGTGGCCGTCTCCGCAAAGCCGACGACCAGCCCTGTGTCCGGGTATTCCGCCGCCAGGGCGCGGCCCAGGGCCTCCATCATCGCCAGCGCCTCCCCCGGTCTGGAGGGCACGTGCTTTGCCTGCAGGGGGTTCACCAGCAGATAGGCCCGCTTGCTGGTGTCGCGGCGTCTGGCCAGCCGCAATATGTCCTGTTCCTGATAGTTTGCTCTACTCAACATCTACTCCATACCTCCTGCAAAGTGTCGCCAGCCCGCTCTGATAGCCGGCTCCGACAAAATTCACTCTCCACGCCCCTTTATAGCGGTAGACTTCCAACGCCACCACCGTCCTTTCCACACCCAAATCATCCATGGCAAAGCGGCAGAACTCCCCCTCCCCGCCGAACAGGCGCAGGCAGGGCCCCTCGACCAGGGAGAAATTCTCCGCCGGGTCACTGCCGTAAATGGAAAAACACACCGCAATCTTCTGCGTCCAGGCCGGGGCCTTGTCCAGCTCCAGCAGCACCAGCGGCTTTTCGTCGCTGGCGGTCACCTTGACGCAGCCCGTCTCCGACTCCGGATTGCTGAAAAAGATGAGGTCGTTATCGCCGCTCACCTTTCCGTCCTCCCGGAGCAGGAACACATACCCGTCCAGCTCCACGGGCCGCCGCACACCCCTGCAGTCGCAGGCAATCCGGAGTCCTGATTCCGTCAGGGGCATGCGCTGCCCCCGCACCGCCTGGCGTACCTCCGGGCCGGACTGCAGCCCGGCAGCAGGCGGGATCACCGGCGGCGCATCCATTTTCAGCGGCTCCGACACCGGCAGGGACCCCGACACCGGCGTGGCGTCCAGGTGGACCGGCGCGCCGCTGACCGCCTTGCCCGTCACATAGATCCGCCGGGTCACGTTGGTGCGGAGGAGCAGCTCGCCGTAGAGGATGGTGTTGTCCCGCACCGCGCCGGTTTCCAGCGTGACCCGGTTGACGCCCCGCCGGAGGCGGGAGGGCGCGGCCCGCAGGTCCTTGACGCCGCAGACCAGCGCCGCGTCCGCCGGCAGCGTCAGGTCGTAGGAAAAGGCGTTGACCTCGTCCGCCGCGAAGTCCCCCAGGGAGATGACGGACGGCAGGCTCCACCCCTCCGCCTCGCCGGGCAGGCCCGCCACGTCGCCGCTGACCTCCACGCCCTCCAGCGCCGTGTCCCCGAACCGCGTCTCAATGGCGGTCCGGCAGCCGGTCTCCCCGGTCGCCTCCACCCGGAGGTTCCGGACCGTCACGCCCTGGGCGGCAACGGTCAGTACCGGCCCCTGGGGGGCCCACAGGGTGGAGTGGCCGCCGTCCACCGTACAGGGCCGGTCGATCACCAGCGGCCCCTCATACTCCCCCGGCGTCAGATGGAAATCCCCCGTCTGGCGGTTAAATGCATCCTGTATCCTGCTCATGGTGTTATCCCTCCTGTTTCCGGCTCTCAAATCATGCCTCTGCGCCTGATTTCACACAGCCACTGCGGGAATTCGTTGAGCAGGCGGCTGTAAAGCTCGCTGCTGCCGACCGCCTTGAAATCGTCAAGGGCAAAAAAGTTTGCATTGTCCACATAGCGCCCGCCCATGGTATCCAGGCGGTCAAGTACCCCATAACCGCTATTGCTGCCGCCAACGCCTACAAACTGCCAGAAAATAGGGAATCGGGACGCTTCTGTGAGCAATTTCTTGATCTTACTCTCGCTGCACACACCGCCATCGGTGATAAACAGGACGTAAGCGGGGACCCGGCTGAACTGATATTCGTCGATAATCAGCCGCATGACCTTCGGCTCGTTGTTCTGTCCCCCCACCTCCCGCATCAGCCTGCGCCAGTCCTCGGGGACCGCCTGTCCATAATTGCGCAGATTGACGGACGGCATCCGTTTTGGCGTGGTTCCATAATACCAGAAATCCAGCTCTCCGTCATCATCGAATTGGACCGCCAGCGGCAGCGTTTTGTTCACGATCTCCTGCACAGTGCCGTTTTTGTACCGCTGGGTCATGGAGCCGGAAATATCCAGCACCAGCGCCACCCTGGCTACGCAGTCCAGCAGGTTCCGCTTCTCCAGTTCCACCCGCAGCGGCTTGGCCAGCGAAACCAACTGCGGCGCCTCCCGCTCCAGTCTCTTCTCCAATGAGACCTTCTGCACCGCCGGTTCCGCCTCTGTCAGCTCCTCCCCGCCGTAGGCACGCAGCAGGTCGCCCAGGCCGCCGTTAAAGCCGCTGGCTACCGCACCGAAGCGCCATACCCCCTTTTTATACAGCTCAATGGCGATAATCGCCTTTTCCCTGTGAAAATCCGCGCCGCTTAGCCGGAGCTCCAGCACTGTCCGCCCGTTCTGCCGGATGGCCGCCGTATGGCCAGTAATATCGCTCATCGTCCCATTTCCATCAATGCTGACAGTAAACACCAGCTTTTGAATGGCGTCAGGCAGCTGCTCCAGGTTCACGACAAACTGTGCGCCGCTCCCGCTGGCCGCATATGTAATCTCCCGGTCGG
Source organism: uncultured Oscillospiraceae bacterium (assembly GCA_910578505.1). Lineage (GTDB taxonomy): Bacteria > Bacillota > Clostridia > Oscillospirales > Oscillospiraceae > Pelethomonas. Next base: position 57,912 of record CAJTPV010000014.1, read on the forward strand.
GGGACTGGGGCTGGTTGTAAAAAACCATATAGCGGTCATCAGACAACCTGCCGGCCCCATCCACGCCAAAACAGCAGTAGTCGTAGACCGCACTGCCGGAGGTGTTCATCTGAATATCCACACTCTGCCGCAGGTCCACATATTTCTCCAGCTGATCCCGCATGCCGCGCTGCAAATCCATCTCGTCTCTCCTCTTATTTTCTGCCCGCGACCCAGCGCATGCCCCAGCTGTGGGCCTCATCCATCTGCCGGTGTCCTGGGAAAAACTGCACCAGCTTCTCCACGCTGAAGGTCTCGTCGCCGCAGTTTTCCAGCATGGCAATGGCGCACATGGGCAGATCGGAGCCGTACTCATCCATGCGCACGATGACCTCCTGACTGCCCGGACACTTCACCGTCACCACGCCCTTGGCCTCCGCCCAGTTGGCCGCGCCCTCGTAGATGAACGTATAGACCAGGATCCGCTTGATCTGCCGGATCATCTCGCCGTTGACCCGCAGGTTCTCGCCGCCGGTCACCGCGCCGGTCCTGTCGTCGCCGTCCAGGGCGATGAAGGGCGGTTCCCGCAGACTGCCGAATGCCTTGCCCAGAGCCTGCACGCACCCCTTCCGCCCGTCCTTCATCTCAAACAGGCACCCCAAATCCAGGTCAATGGCCGCAGGCCGGGGGGAGAAGAGTCCGCCCCGCTTCGTGGGCTGGCTCCAATTGAGGTTGATCAGGATCTCGCCCAGCGTACTGCCGCTCTTGCGCAGGTTGACCTTCTGGCCCTTGCGCAGCTCCACCTTGGCGGGGGCGGCCTCCGGCGGGGGCGGCGGGGCGGGCTCGCCGGACTCACTGCCGGTCATGGCCTCCTCGCCGCCGTAGGACCGCAGCAGGTCGCCCAGGCCGCCGTTGAAGCCGCTGGCCACCGCGCCCAGCCGCCACACGTCCTTACGATAGAGCTCAATGGAGATGATCGCCTTCTCGCTGTTGAAATCCGAGCCGCTCAGCTGCAGGGCCACGGCGTCCTGCCCGCCCTGACGGATGGTGGTCGTGTGGGCGGCAATATCCCCCATGGTACCGGCCCCGTCGATGCTGACGGTGAACACCAGCTTCTGCACAGAGGCGGGCAGCTGGTTCAGATTCACGTTGAACCGCGCGCCGGCGCCCTCCAACCTGTAGACGATCTCCCGGTTGGGGGACTGGGTCTGGTTGAAGAAGACCATGTACCGGTCGTCGGAGAGCTTCCCGGCGCTGTCCACGCCGAAGCAGCAGTAGTCATAGACCGCTCCTCCGGTCACGCTCATGGCGACCTCGATCTCCCGGTCAGGCCGGATGTACTGGTTCAATTTGCCCCGCATTCCTCGTTGTAGCTGCTGCATAGTCATCCTCCTTGTATCAGTTTCCTGTCATATTCTTTCGAATCCGGTCCAATTCCGTCACATAGGTCTCAAGATATCCGCACTGCGGACAGACGGCGGCTTTGACCTCCCCGAAGAAATTTTTCGGGAGCGTGCCCGTGGTGTTGGCCCGGCATACGCGCAGACAATCCACGTTCATCGTGGTCTTGACCGCCAAATCCTCGATCATCTCAGTATCACAGCGGATGCACTTTCTCATACGCTCACCCCCCTTGAACAAAAGCGGAGGGCCCTCCGGCCCCCCGCATGTCGTTGGCCGCTCTGACGCATATCAGGTAAACCGTCTGGCAAGCTCCTCTATGCCGTTGTCCTGGGTGGGCTGGCCGATGGCGTTGAACTTCCAGTCCTGCCCCCGCCGGTAAATCTCGCCGAAGACCATGGCCGTCATGCCGTCATAGTTCTCCGAGAGGTTGTACCTGCACAGCTCCTTCCCCGTCTCCGCGTCGCAGATGCGGATAAAGGCGTTCTCAATCAGGCCGAAGTGCTGCCTGCGCTGGGCGGCCTGATAGATGTTCACCACAAACACGACCTTGTCGTAGACCTCCGGCAGCGCCGTCAGATCCACCAGGATCTGCTCGTCGTCGCCGTCCCCCGCGCCGGTCAGGTTGTCGCCCATGTGGCGCACCGCGCCGCTGGAGTGGGTCAGCGCGCCGAAGTACACAATGTCCGGCACCCCCATCAGGTGTCCGTTCTGACACAGGAACGCGGTGGCGTCGCAGTCGATGTCCTGGGGCTTGGGGGCGAAAAAGCCCCGCTTCTGCTTGACCTCGTCCCAGCCCAGGCCCACCATCACCCGCCGTAGCGTGCCGCCGTCCTCCTTGCGCAGATTCACCTTCTGGCCCTTTTGCAGATTCACAGACATAATTGCTCAATCCTTTCTCTTACGACGATCTCGACGGCGGAAGCATCCCCTGCATCCACTTGCTGAAGGCCTCCGGCTTCCTGGTCTGGATGAGGATGACCCCCGGCCCCGTAAACCGGCACACCAGGCACTCCCCGGAGATGACGCTGGAGACCCAGCCGTTGGAGGCCTTCTCGATCCGGTACTGCATATAGTCCGGCCAGGCCACCAGGTGGCCATTGTCGATGATGACCTCTTCCCCCGCCTCCAGGCTGATGGAGTGGATGGCGCCGAAGCTGCTGAGGAACACCAGCCCCCGACCCCGGAGGTTCAGCACAAAGAGCCCCTCCCGGGAAAACAGGCCCTGGGCCAGATTCTGCACCGCCGTGTCCACCTCGATGCCGGGGGTGGCGGCCAGAAAGCCGTCCTTCTGCACCCGCAGGCCGTAGCTGCCGTCCAGCTCCACGTCCAGGATGCCCCCCGGCGCGGCGTGGCCCAGCAGCACCCGGCCCGGCCCCCGGCTGGCCTGGATGGTCTGGAAGAAAAAGCTCTCCCCGGCCAGAAACCGCCGGGCCAGACCGCCCAGGATGTTCCGGTCCATATTCCCCGTCAGCTCCAGGGACGCGGACATGGCGATCATGGCGTCGGACTCGGCCTTCAGAGACTCCCCATACTGGAGGTCGCACTGCACGATGGGGAACGCCTCACCGTGGAGGATGTCATATTTCATCGCTTTTTCCGGTTAGACGTTCACGCCGAAATTCAGGCACAGCGCATGGAGGCCGCCCTGGAAGCCGCTGCCGATGGCGTTGAACTTCCACTCGCCGTTGTGCCGGTACAGCTCGCCGACCACGACCGCCGTCTCAATGGAGAAATCCTCCCCCAGGTCGAAGCGGATCAGCTCCTGATGGCTCACCTCGTCCATGATGTGGATATAGGCGTTGTCCACCTGGCCGAAGTTCTGCCGGCGCACGTCGGCGTCGTAAATGGTGACGGTAAAGGCGATCTTCTCCACGGAGGCAGGAACCTTCGCGAGATCGACCATAATGACCTCGTCGTCGCCGTCCCCCGCGCCGGTCAGGTTGTCGCCGGTGTGGACCACGCCGCCGGAGGCATGCTGCAGGTTGCCGTAAAAGACAAAATCCGCGTCGCTGGCCACCTTGCCGTTGCCGCCCACCAGGAAGGCCGCCGCGTCCAGATCGAAGTCCGCGCCGCCGTCATAGCGGTTGGTGTCCCAGCCCAGGCCAACGATCAGCTTGCTCAGACCGGGGTTGCCCTTTGTCAGATCGACCTTTTGCCCTTTAGATAAATTCACTGCCATAGAAAGTGTCCTCCTATAAGATGATTTATAATTCGCAGCAATCACTGCGGAATTAGTTGGCTCTGTGCATAACGGCCTTGCGGACCATGTCGATGGGAATGACCAGGAACGCCAGGACCAGGCAGGTCAGCCAGCCGGCGGGGCTGAGGGCCTCCACGCTGAGGACCGCGCCGCCGAAGGTGACGAACACGAATTGCAGGACAAAGATCGAGATCATGACCAGCAGGAAATTCTTATTCCGGTCCAGGCCCTCAAAGACATTGATGTGGGAGGTGCGGGCATTGAAGCCGTTGAAGGTGATGGCCATCATGAAGGTGGCAAAGAGGGCGGACTTCAGATAGGTGACGTCCACATCGCCGAACAGGTTCCGGATGGCGGGGATAAACAGGATGCCCAGGCAGACGAAGGTGATATACAGGGCGTTGATGATGATCTCCACCAGCATCTCCTTGCTGATGATGCTGGCCGAGCGGGGGATGGGCTTCTCCTGCATATACTCCTGCAGCGCCGGCTCGCTGCCGAAGGCAATGGCCGCCAGGGTGTCCATGGCCAGATTGATCAGCAGCAGCTGAATCACCGTCATCACAACGTTTTCTCCCAGCATGGGCCCCAGGAAACAGGTCAGCACCGCCGCCACGTTCACCGTCAGCTGGAAGATCAGGAACTTGCGGATGCTCTTGAACATGGTCCGGCCATAGAGGATGGCCTTTTCAATGGAGGAGAAGTTGTCGTCCAGAATGGTGATGTCGCCGGCCTCCTTGGCCACCTCCGTGCCGCTGCCCATGGCGAAGCCCACGTCCGCCTTTTTCAGGGCCGGGGAGTCGTTGACGCCGTCGCCGGTCATGCCCACCACCAGGTTCAGCTCCTGGGCGATGCGCACCAGGCGGCTCTTGTCCGAGGGCAGGGCCCGGGAGACCACCCGCAGATGGGGCAGGAGCTTTTTCATCTCCTCGTCGCTCTTCTCCGCCATCTCCGGCGACGTGAGGGCCACGTCGTCCGGCGCGGACAGCAGCCCGGCCTCCCTGGCAATGGCGCAGGCGGTCTCCTTCCGGTCGCCGGTGACCATGACCACCTGGATGCCCGCGCTGCGCACCTCTTTGATGGCCTGGACGGCCTCCTTGCGGACGTTGTCGCGGATGCTGATAACGCACAGCAGCGTCATCTCGCCGTCCTCGCCGTCCCCCTCCGCCTTGGCCACGGCCAGCAGGCGCATGGAGCGGTTGGCCTGTTCAAGGGTATAGGCGGCGAGGGCCTGCTTGTCGGTCAGGGCCTGCCGCCGGCCCTTCTCATCGATATAATAGGCGCACTCCTCAATGATCCGCTCCGGAGCGCCCTTGAGATAGGTCTCGCACTTGCCGCCCCGCTCCATGACCACGCTGGAGCGCTTCTTGTTGGAGTCAAAGGCGCTGAAGCTCTTGACACCCTCCTTGGTCAGGGAGCCGGCCCTGCCGGCGGCGTTCAGGAAGGCCATCAGGGCCCGGTCCGTGCTGTTGCCGCCGATGATGCTGCCGCCGCTGACGGAGGCGCTGTTGTTGACGCCCGCGCCAATGACCACATCCGCGGCCAGGGAATCGGGCATCTGGTCCAGGGATTGGAACACCTGCCCATTGCCCGTGGCCAGCTCCACCACGGACAGCCTGCCCTCGGTGATGGTGCCGGTCTTGTCGCTGAAGAGGATGCTGAGGCTGCCGGCGGTCTCCAGGCCGTTGATCTTCCGCACCAGCACGTTGTCCTTAGCCATTTTCAGGCTCTGGAAGGACAGCAGGATGCTGGTCAGCATGGGCAGGCCCTCCGGCACGGCGCAGACGATGATGGTCACCGCCACCGTCACCGCGTCCATGATCAGGCGAATCCACTCATAGATGCCGCTGGGCACGCTCCCGGACAGCAGGGTCTTCGCCAGCACGCCCACCACGATGGCAATAGCGCCCACGTAGCCAAAGGTGGAAATCTGCCGGGCCAGCTTGCCCAGCTTCACCTGCAGGGGGGTCTCCCGGGTGTCCTCCTGGACCTCCAGGGCCAGCTCGCCGAAGAGGGTCTTGTCGCCCACCACCTTGACCTCCATATACGCCTCGCCGCCGCACACCACGGTGCCCCGGTAGGCGTAGAACCGGTTGAGCAGGTCCTTGATGTCGTAGGATTCACCGCCGGTGCGGGCGGTTTTCTCCGCCTCCTCGGTCTCTCCGTTGAGGGCGGCCTGATCCACCTTGACCATCCCGTCGGCGATCTCACCGTCAGCGGGAATCTTATCGCCGGCCTGGAGGAAGACGATATCGCCCACCACCACTTCGCTGACGTGGATTTCCGTCAGCCTGCCGTCCCGGATCACCTTGGCGGTCTCCTTGGCCTCCTCCTCCGCCTTCAGAGCGGAGGCCTTGCCCTCCTGCTTGTTCTCGCTGATGGAGGACACGCCGTTGGCCACCAGAATTGCGATGAGGATCCCCACCGGCTCGAACCACTCCGCCTGTCCCAGGAAGAACAGCGCCACCTGGACCACCAGGGCCACCAGCAGGATCATCAGCATGGGGTCCTTGAAGCCCTCCAGAATCTTTTTCCACAGCGGGTCGGGGGGAATTTCCGTAAGGGTATTGGCGCCGTGTTTCCGGCGGCTCTCCTCCACCTGCTGGGATGTCAAACCTGACAGTTTCATTGAACTACTCATTTCCTTTCTTCTTTACAGAACTGTATATATGCACCGCGCCTCAGGCGCGGCGGCAAACATATTCAACCGGTCCGGCAGGATCTCGCACGGGGTCAACGCGCAGCGCACTGGCCGTCCGCCCAGGACCCCCGGACCACCTCGGCCAGATAGCCCCTCTCCCCGCCGGACATCCGGAACACCGCGCCGTCCTTGAGCAGGATGGCCTGCCCCGCCGGCACCAGGCTCCCGCCCGGCGACAGCATGCCTGCGGCGGCGTGGTTGACCAGCAGCCACTGGCCCTGATACCGGCAGACATAGGCCAGCATCCGCCGGTCCGCCTTTTCATCGGGAAAGCACCCCGACAGCATATGCCAGCCAAACAGGGGCATGTTGTGGTAGAGGTTGACCTCCCCCGCGCCGGCCCACTGTCCCGGCCTGCCCCGCAGCTGACTGCGCAGGCGGAGCCGGACAATGTTCTCCCGGCTCACCGGGCGGCCGCAGAAGGGGCAGACGGGGCGGCGCAGATCGTGGAAGATGAACCACCCGGCGGCGCAGTCGGGGTTTTCGCAGGGCTGCAGCAGGTCCCAGGCCCTCACCAGCGCCTTCTCCCACTCCATGGCGGCGGGCCGGGCGTCCGGGCAGTGGAGACCGTCCACAAAGGCCCGCAGGAACAGCCCCTCCAGACCGGGCCCCATGTCCCGGATGGTCAGTCCCAGGCCCTGGGGGCGGTTGCGGGTGTCCTGGGGATGCTCAATAAAGAGGGCCTTGGGCCCCATGCAGAGATAATCGTCCTCCTCCGGGTCCTCCGCGTAGGAGGCCGGGCCGCACAGCGGGTGGCGCAGCAGCAGGTACTCATAGAGCAGCACCGCCAGGGCGTGGAGGTCCGTATACGTGCTGGGCAGCTTCCGCCCCGGGTCCCCGAAGGGCAGGGCGGTGGTCTCCAGCACCTCCGGCGCGATGTACCCGCCTGTGCCGATGACCTCCGGCGGGTACAGCCCTGGCACCACCAGGGAGTCGATATCAATGACCACGCAGCCCCCTGTCTGGGGGTCCACCAGCACATTGTTGCAGGACAGATCCGAGTGGGCCAGCCCCGCCTGATGCATCCGCCGGATGGACCGGGCCAGGGAGATGGACATCTGGAGCATGGAGCGGAAATCCCCCAGCTCCTGCTCCCGCATATACCGCCGCAGCCGGGGGGAGGTGAACCATTTGCTCCGCTTATCCTTCCCCCGCAGGTCCGCGCTCAGCTCCGGGACGGAGGAGGCGTTGTCGGAGAAAAAGTAGTTGGACGGATAGGCCGGGCAGACGATGCCGAACTCCGGCTGCTCCACAATGGCCGTGGGCCAGCAGAATTTTTCCGCAAAGTAGGCGGCCATGGCCTCGCTGCCGCCCGGCGCGCCGCCCTGCTCCTCGGAGCGGGTGGGGTTGTATTTTCCAATGATCGCCTCCAGCCGGCGGCGCAGGTTGGGGTCGCGGGCCTGGTCCGGGTCGTTGAAAAACTGGACCACATAGGACCTGTCCGGGGCAAAATAGGTGTATTTCATCCCCCCGCGGGGCGGGTCCTTTCGGATCACATAGGGGATCTTCTGTCCGTCCGACAGTACCGCTTCCGCCACGCCGTCCATAGCCCCATCTCCTCCATCCTATTCTTTGGTATCCGCCGGACATTCCCCGCCCGCCGGCGGGAGGTGGGCGATCACCAGCGTGCGGTCGTCAAAGGACCCCCGCACCACGTAGTTGTCCAGCCATATTTTCAGCCGCTCCGCCGGGGGCGCGGCCTTTATGCGCTCATCCAGCCCCAGGCGGCTCAGCAGCAGCGGCGTCTCGTCCTCCCACAGCTCCCGGAGGGACAGCCCCGCCGCCTGGCAAATGCGCTCCGTATCATGCAGCGCAATTTCTACGCCGGGGTCATTGATCCACGGGTAGGCCAGGGAATCCGGCAGCTTTTTGAACAGCCGCACCTGCTGCTGCGTCAGCGCGGACAGGCTGAGGGCCGGCCCCCGGCCCGGCAGGATGCCGTTGGCCACCAGGTCAAAGTAGAGCCGGTAGAGCCCCGGCGCACAGGGAAAATAGTCGTCCGCCACGCCGTCGCTCATGACCAGCAGGCAGTCCGCCGCGCCCCGGAATATTCTGGTCCGGCTCTGCAGCGCGTCCAGGCTGCGCATGTTTTCAGACGTGAGGAACTCCGTCTCACCGGAGAAGCTGCCGCTGTCCGCCTGGCCCATCAGCCGCAGGGACACATCAAAGGGCGCGCCGGTGTTCAGCAGGGCAATCATACCGTCCCCCACCTGGCAGCTGATGACCAGGCGCTCACCGTCCGCCGGGAGCAGGGCCGCCAGCAGCAGCGTGCCGGCAAAATCCTTCACCTCCGGCCTGCGGCCCAGGGCGGCCGTGTAGGCCGGGTCCGCCGCCCTGGTGTAGTACGCGGCCTCCACGGCCTCATAGGCCTTCAGCACCGCCTGCTGCACGATGCCCGCCAAAACGCCGCAGGCCGCCTGGCACTTCGCTTCCGCCAGCGGCAGCCGGATCTGGGCGGACAGCTCCCCCTCCAGCGCATCCGTCAGGGCGCAGGCCAGATATCCCGCCGCGGCTCTGCAGGCGTCCCGCGCGCCGATCCGGGAGAACTTTTTGGAGCCGGCCCCGTCGGACACCGCGATGACAGCCGCCTCCCCGGCGCTGGCAATCTCGAACCAATCGTCGCAGTTGGTCCCCTCATGCTTGTGCTTCTTCCCCCGGACCCGGGCGGCGATCACCCGGCCCCCTGGGATCTCCGCCTCCCGCGTCAGATACTCCGGGAACGGCTCCGGCTCCTCCGCCGGTACGGGCCGGTACTTCCACAGGGTCGTGGTGTGCCGGGTGACCGCCTCATCCGGCAGCGGCTCCGGCGCGGTCTCCGCCGTCTCTGCAGGAGGCGCTGTGTCCTCCGGTGCGCTGTCCGCCTGCGCCGGCAGGGGGGCGGGCAGCGCGGGCAGCTCCAAATCCGCAGATAACTCCTCTAAAACGAGGCGCTCGATCTGGCTGTGCTCCTCCATTTACGCGCCTTTCTCCCCTATGGGACGATCACGAACCCCTGGGGCGGCGGGGGGAGCCGCAGAGGCATGCCGGGCTTGGCGTCCAGGCTCTTGGAGGACATCTTGATGGAGCCGGAGACCCAGGCGAAGAACTGGGCCATATCCCCGGCGGAGAGGGTATTCATCATGAGCACGTTATCCGTGATCCGCTTCAAATGCTCGGTCCGGGCGTTGGAGCCCGCCGCGCAGGCGACGATGTTGGCGATTTTCGCGCTCTTGATATTCTGCACCGCCCGCTCAAAGGCGGCGGTATCGGTAGGCGAGCCGTCGGTGAGGATAAACACCAGGGGCCGCCAGTCGCCCTTCTGGGTCTCGGTGGATTTGCGGACCTCACTGTTGACGCACTCCAGCAGGACCTCCAGGGCAGCGCCCAGGGCCGTGGCGCCGCCGGCGCGGAGCTCCGGCTCTTTAAACTGCATCAGCTCTGTCAGGGGGATGATCTGCCGCGCCTGACTGTCAAAGGTAATGACGGACAGATAAGCCGTCTCCAGGGCCTGGGGGTCGCCTCTCAGCTCGGAGAGCAGGGCCTTGATGCCCTGCCGGACCGCCTCAATGGGCTCGCCCATCATGGAGCCGGAGCAGTCCAGCAGGAGGTAGACGGGTAATCTGCGGGAATAATCAGCCATTTTGTCCTTCCTTTTCCTCTCTAATCGTAGTGCGTCAGCGGTCTTTGCTGACAAATCGTTACCAAAAGTGGAATATTTTCGAAATAAATGCGAAATATGCGCACCAAATCGGCAAAAACAGGATTGGCATCCTGCGCATTCCTCAATACGTTGAAGTATATCACAAAGCAAAGACATTGTCAATTAAGTGGAGAAAATATCTCCAACGGTCCTGCTGCCAGGCAAGATTGTATTCTAAATATAATATCGTTTTTAGAATATAGATTCATTATAACAGACAGAATACAATTTAGCAAGAGGGGGGAGAGCCTATGGCAGCAAAATTTATTCCCAAGAAGCCGGAAAAAGAAGTGATATCCATGCGCATTTCCTCGGAGCTCCTGGCAACGATTGATGAGAAGGCAGCAAAAATCGATATTTCCAGAAATGAATTTATCAACCAATGCATCCGCTTTGCTCTGGAAAACATGGCAGACTCGCCATGCTGACCGGCAAAAGTTCATAAAAACCGAGAAGGGCGCTGCAGCAGGTACAATAATTTCCTGCCGCAGCGTCCTGAGACAATCGGGCGTATGCCCCGCGCTATTTTCTGCCCCGGCCCGCCGCGACTTTTCTGTCCCTGCGGTAACAGGCGTCGCACAGCCGCCCCCGGTGGTACAGGGGCAGCGCCTTCCCGCAGCGGCTACAGAAGCGGATATTGTTCCGCAGCCGGTGGAGCAATATCTCGTTGATCTCATCGGCCACCCGCTCACGGGTATCGTAGAGCTTGTCCTCATCCACCGGGCAGCCGAAGGTCTTGGCGAAGGAGAAATAGAGGTCCAGCTTGCGGTAATACTGCTCCAGCTCCGGCAGCGTGGGATCTTCCTCCGCCAGGCCGGGCTGTTCCACGCCCTCCCCCTTCTGCCAGTGGTGCAGGAACTGGAAAAACAGGTCCCGCAGGGCGTCCTCCGTCTCGTCGAAGGGGATGTTGGCCGCCCGCAGCTCCTGCTCCCTGGTCAGCAGAAATCCCATCTCCCGTATCTTGGAGATGACCGTGATATACCGGGAGATATCCAGCTTCCGGTAGGGCTCCACCGTCGGCATCTTATTCCACTCGGTCAGCACCTCCAGCAGGTCGAAATCCGCCTGGAGCACCAGGTCGGAAAAGCCCACCACAGCGTACTCCAGCGGCGGGATCGCCGCGTCCAGTCCCGCCTGGATGACCCCCAGGTTCTGTGTAGCCCCCACATAGCCCTTGTTGTACATGCCGAACCGGCCGGCCCGGCCGGCGATCTGGCGGATCTCCTCCGGCTTCAGCTCCCGGCGCTCCACGCCGTCGAACTTCTCCGTCTCCATAAAGATGATCCGCCGGATCGGGAGGTTCAGTCCCATGCCGATGGCGTCGGTGGACACGATATACGCCATTTCCCCCGCCAGGAAGCCCTCCATCTGCTTCCGGCGGGTGGAGTAGGGCAGAGCGCCATAGATAATGGCGGGCTCCCTTCCGCTCTGCCGCAGGTCCTCGGCCACGCTGAGTACGCCCACCTTGGAGAAGGTGATCAGCGCGTCCCCAGGCTGGACCCGCTGGTAGTCCACTGTGCGCGACATACAGATCAGCGGCGTTGTCCGCTGGTGGACCTCCACCTCATAGCTGTCGCCGCAGCTCTCGATCAGCCGCACGAGCAGCTCCTTGGCCTCCGGGGCGGCGCACAGGTGGACCTCCGGGGCCAGAACGCCCAGAATCGCCCGTGTCCAGGCGTAGCCCCGCTGCTGGTCGGCGATCATCTGGCACTCGTCGATCACCGCCACGTCCCAGCGGCGCCGGATCTCCAGCTTCTCCGCGGTGGCGGCCATATGGGTGTCCTCCTCCCGGAAATCCTCCTCCTCGCCGGTGGACAGGCCGCAGTCCACCCCGGCCTTGAGCAGCGTCTCCTGGGCCTCCAGGGCCAACAGGCGCAGAGGGGCGAGATAGACCCCTGTTTTCGCCCGCTTCAGGCGCTGGAACCCGGCGTAGGTCTTCCCGGTATTGGTGCCGCCCAGATGCAGCACAAAATGGCGGTGTATGGCCCGTGCCTCCGGGTACTCGTCCCTGGGATTGAGGGCGATCAGCAGGGAGAGGCTGGTGCGGATGGCCTGGGGCACATACCAGACCGACCACACTGTGCCCAGGCCCTCGTTGAGCAGCATGACCGTTGGAAATTTGGGGGCGCGCAGCATGCTCTCCAGGCCGGCCGCGCCCTGCTGCTCGGTAAAATCCGCGATGACCTGCTCCGCGGCGGCATGGAGCACCTGCGGATAGCGGTCGCGGACCTGCTTTGCCAGCTGGTGGTCAGGATACGCGCCCAGCCAGACGCTGGTCCGCAGAAAATGCTTCATGATCTCCGGCAGCAGCCCGCCGCAGCAGCGCTGCTCCAGGGCCAGAAACTCGCTCAGCCAGGCGGTAGCCTGGGACATGCCCAGAACATATTTTGCGGCGGCAGGCATCCGGCTGATGATCGCCGCGTGGTAATGCCCTGCCAGCAGCCAAGCCGCGCCGTCATCTTTTTGCGCCCCGTTCCACGCCTGCGTCAGCGCGGTGCAGACCTGCTTCGCCTGGGGCGGGGAAACCGATTTTGCGCCGGGGGTCTGGTTGACAAAGCGGGGGCTGCTCTCCGCCGCCAGTACGTCCTCCCGGTCCCACATGCGGATGACGCCGCCATCCTGGGGGACATAGCGCGGTCTGGGGAGCAGCGCCCGAATCAGTTCGTTGTTCCACCCCCGCTGCTTCAGTTTAGAAAGGGACCAATACCGTCCACTGCGGCGTCCGGACATAGGATTTTCCCCCCTTCAATCGTAAATCTCACCGGTATAGTATTGCCCGAAAGGGCGAAATCATTTCCGCCGCAGGGCCTCCAGCAGCTCCAGCCGGATGGACAGCACTCTTCCCACGTGGAAATTGGTCACCACATCCAGCTCCATAACGGAATTCAGCGTCCGGCCATCCAGCACCCGCGCGCCGCAGGCGGCCAGACGCCGGCGGTTCTCCTGATTCAGCCGGCCCGGCTTTTCCAGCTGGGCCAGCACCTTCAAATGGGCGATCAGCTCTCTGGCTTTGCGCTCGCAGATGGTATACTGTTCCAGCTCCCGCCGCTGCCGCCGCAGATGGAGGACCAGCCGCTGGTTGGCAAAAATGGCCAGCTGCTGCTTCAGGCCGCTGATCTTCTCATTCATAGCCTCTGCGCCGGGCAGCACCTGGTCACCGTCAAACATTTCCTCCAAAAAAAGTACCAGCTCCCTGTCCAGGCTCTCCACCGTCTGCCGGATCTTCCGGCTGTTGTCGTAGGGAAACACCAGCATATTGATGAGCATCCCAACGCCCAGACCGATGGCCGTATCCCAGATGCGGCCCAGCGCGTACATGGCCGGCTTTGCATTTCCGCTGGTACACATCATGACCATGATAAAGCAGGGCAGAGAGGGAGAAATCCGCAGATGCAGGGCGTTATAGAGGGCAATGATCCCAATAATGCCAATACCAATAGCGGTCAGGCTTCTGATGGGCAGCGCCAGCAGCAGGATACTGATCAGCGCGCCGATGCTGACGCCGGCAATCTGGCTCAGGCAGGCCTGTACGGACGCCTTGAAGGTGGGCTCCATGACGGACATGGCGCCCAGCATGGCGAAGATGAGCTTATCGCCGGTGCCGCCGAACTGATCGGCGATCAGCATGGCGGCAATGACCGCAATGGCGGTTTTGATTGTGCGCAGGCCGATAGGTAATTTGTTCATTTGATTACAAAAAGAAACATCTTATACCTCTCGAAAATGGGACAAAACAATAAAGTGAGAGGACAGTCTCCCGACTGTCCTCCCTGATGATGTTGGCGTTACCTATCTTCCCGGGCCGTCTCCAGCCAAGTATTGTCAGCAGAAGCGAGCTTAACTTCCGTGTTCGGGATGGGAACGGGTGGACCCTCGCCCTAATCAACACCAACTATTGTACTGCAAAAAGCAGATACAATATCCATGAAATTGAGAAAACGCTTAAATAGCACAGCGAAGAAAAATGGTGACCCGTACGGGAATCGAACCCATGTTTGCGGCGTGAGAGGCCGCCGTCTTAACCGCTTGACCAACGGGCCATATGGTACACCTTCAGGGACTCGAACCCTGGACACCCTGATTAAGAGTCAGGTGCTCTACCAACTGAGCTAAAGGTGCGTGTCTCACACCCTGAGAACCGAACAAAGGAAGAGAAGTGGGAAAGGGAAGCAGAGCAGAGTGCCTGCATATTGTAGGTCAAGCCCTCGGGCGATTAGTACAGGTCAGCTTCACACATTACTGCGCTTCCACCTCCTGCCTATCAACCAGGTAGTCTTCCTGGGCCCTTACTCCACGAAGGATGAGAGATCTCATCTTAGGGGGTGCTTCACGCTTAGATGCCTTCAGCGT
>CAJTPV010000015.1:0-7476 GCA_910578505.1 uncultured Oscillospiraceae bacterium
CCCCCCGCCGGCGGAACCGGCGCCGGAGGAAGCCCCGGCGGTATCCGCCGGGGAGCCGCCGGAGATCACGGAGGAGATGCTGGACGAGGCGTTTTTCGCCGGCCTGCCGGCGGATGGCGAGGCCCCGTCCGCCCCGCCGGTGGAAACGCCGCCGGACCAGGAGGAGCCGCCGCCGGTGGATGCCGCGCCGGAGGAAGAGCCGGAACCGGCGGAGGCCCCCTCCCCGCCTGACGCCCAGGCGGACGCGGCGGAGGGGGTGCGCCCCGTCCCTGTGGAGGCCATTGAAGGCCTGATGGCGGATACGGTGGACGCGGTGAAGGAGGAGCAGGAGGAGCGGCTGCGCAGGCGTCTGGAGAAGGCCCGGAAGGCCGTGTCCCGCTCCTTTGCCCGGAAGGAGGCCTCCTACCGGAAGAGCGTGCCGGAGGTGGAGGAGGAGCCCCTGCCCAGCGAGCGGGCCATGTGGAACAAGCGGCGCTGGCGGGACAGCCGGAAGAGTCTGCATCTGACCGCGCTGGTAACGGCGGTGCTGTGGCTGCCCTGGCTGCTGGGCCAGTGCGGAATTGCGGTGCCCTTTTTCAGTGACAGCGCGGACAACGCGGCGCTGTGCGTGCTGGTGCCCCACGCCATTGTCACCATTCTCAGCTGGCCGGTCTTCCGGGCGGCGCTGGAGCTTCTGCGGGAGAGGGCGTGGAGCCTCTGCGCCACCGCCGGGCTGTGTACCATTGTCACGCTGCTGGATGAGATGACCCTGCTGCTGCTGCCGGAGCGGGTGGACGCCGCGCCTCTGGGGGGGCTGGCCTCCGTGCTGCTGGTCTTTGCGCTGTGGGGCCTGGCCGGGACGCACCGGGGGGTCAGCGAGAGCCTGCGCACCATCGCCATGGGGGAGCCCACACGGGTGGTGGACCGCTGCGGAGCCACCGTGGCCAAGGGCCGGGGCAGCAGGCAGGGGTTCTATACCCGCCTGGTCATGGAGGACTCCCCCGCCCAGTGGCAGCGGCTGCTGCTGCCGGTGCTGGCGCTGGCGTCGGCGATCTTTGCGGCTCTGTCCTCCGTGGGCCGGGGGCAGCCCCAGAATTTTCTCTGGTGCTGGTCCGTGATCCTCTGCGCCTCCTCCTCCCTGGTGTTTCCCCTGGCCTACAGCGTCCCCTTCGGGCGGCTGGCCCCGCGGCTGAGCCGCAGCGGGGCGGCCCTGGCGGGCCAGCACGGCGCGGCGGTTCTGGCCTCCACCCGCCATCTGGCCGTGGCGGACGAGGACCTGTTTCCCCAGAACACCGCGGCCCTGGGGGGTGTGAAGCTCTACGGTGAGGAGCGCAACAGGGCCGTGTCCTACGCCGCCACCCTGGCGGTGCAGGCCGGCGGGAACCTGGGGCGCATCTTCGGCGACATCTGCCGCAGCGAGCGGATCAGCTTCCAGGGCATGGAGCACTTCCATATCCACGAGGACGGCGGGCTCAGCGGCGTCATACGGGGGGAGACGGTGCTGGTGGGGCCGCCTGCCTTCCTGCGGCACAAGGCGGTGCGCCTGCCGGGGTCCATGCCGTCCAAGACGTGCGTATGCCTGGCGGTGGACGGGGAGCTGACGGCGGTGTTCATCATGAAGTATACGCCCAACGACACGGTGGAGTACGCCCTCCGCTCTCTGCGCCGCAGCGGCCTGCAGATCACCCTGGCCACGCGGGACAGCAACGTGGGCCTGAAGCTGCTGAAGGAGCGCTTCGGCATCAGCGGCAATGTGCAGTACCCGGAGCTGGGCGAGCGGCTGACGCTGTCGGACCCGGAGCGGGACGCGGAGGAGCCCAGCGCCCTGTTGTACCGGGAGGGCATCTTGCAGCTGGCCTCCCTGATGATTGGGAGCGGCCGGCTGTGCCAGACAGCGCTGGTGGGGAATCTGCTGTCGATTTTCAGCAGCGTCGCCGGCGTCCTGCTGGGGTTTTATCTGACCTTCACCGGCAGCGTCGCGGTGCTGACGCCGGTGCTGCTGCTGACGTACCTGCTGCTGTGGGTGACGCCCATGCTGCCGCTGGTGTGGACGGTGGATAAGCTGTAGTCCTGCCGGGCGGGCAGCGCGCTGCGCGGTTTGTAACAGTAGATTCTGCGAGACAATGAGAGAGGGTGATTTGATGGCAATACCGGCGAAAAAGGAGCGTTGCTTGCCGCGGCGTCCTTCTTCTCCGGCGACCTTCTTTTGATACTTTTTTAATATTCCCTGTTGCCTTTTTTCGACACTTGGGGTAAAATACCGGCAGTGGGTATCCCGGCGCGGGGTTCTGACCCGCAAATGCTGTGACAGAGCCCAACTTCTATCTTTAAGGAGGAACTTCATTATGGAAACCTATGGCCTGGAGGCGCTGGGCATCATCCATCCCAGCGCTGTCTATCGCAATCTGTCCCCTGCCCAGCTGGTGGAAAAGGCTCTGGCCCGCGGAGAGGGCCAGCTGAACGCCACCGGCGCGCTGTGCGTCAACACCGGCAAGTACACCGGCCGGTCCCCCAACGACAAATTCATTGTCGACTCCGCCGGCGTCCACGACGACATCGCCTGGGGCAAGGTCAACGTCCCCACCACCCAGGAGATTTTCGACGCCCTGTATGAGAAGATGGTGGCCTACCTGCAAAACCGCGAGATCTTCATCTTTGACGGCTTTGCCGGCGCGGACCCCAAGTACACCAAGGCCTTCCGGATCATCAACGAGCTGGCCTCCCAGAACCTGTTCATCCATCAGCTGCTCCTGCGCCCCACCGCCGAACAGCTGGCCAGCTACACAGCGGACTTCACCGTCATCTGCGCCCCCGGCTTCAAGTGCATCCCTGAGCGGGACCACGTCAACTCCGAGGCCGCGATCATGATCGACTATGAGAAGAAGATGGTCCTCATCGCCGGCTCCCAGTACGCGGGCGAGATCAAGAAGTCCGTGTTCTCCGTGATGAACTACCTCATGCCCAAGGAGGGCATCTTCCCCATGCACTGCTCCGCCAACATCGGCGACGCCGGGGACTCCGCCCTGTTCTTCGGCCTGTCCGGCACCGGCAAGACCACCCTCTCCGCCGACCCCAACCGCAAGCTCATCGGCGACGACGAGCACGGCTGGGCCGACGACTCCATCTTCAACTTTGAGGGCGGCTGCTACGCCAAGTGCATCGACCTGACCGAGGAGCGCGAGCCGGAGATCTTCCGGGCCATCAAGTTCGGCTCCCTGGTAGAGAACGTCATCATGGACCCGGAGACCCGGGTGCCCGACTACGCCGACGGCTCCCTCACGGAGAACACCCGTGTGGGCTACCCCGTGGACTACATCCCCAACGCCGCCATTCCCGGCGTGGGCGCGACGCCCAAGACGGTGGTCTTCCTGACTGCCGACGCCTATGGCGTCATGCCCCCTATCTCCAAGCTCAACGAGAAGCAGGCCATGTACTACTTCGTCTCCGGCTTCACCTCCAAGCTGGCCGGCACGGAGCGGGGCATCACCTCCCCGGTGCCCACCTTCTCCACCTGCTTCGGCGCGCCCTTCATGCCCCTGGACCCCTCTGTCTATGCCAACATGCTGGCGGAGAAGGTGCAGAAGTCCGGCGCCAACGTCTACCTGGTCAACACCGGCTGGTGCGGCAACAGCGGCAAGCGGATGAACCTGAAGTACACCCGCGCCATGGTCACCGCCGCCCTCAACGGCGATCTGGAGAAGGCCGAATTTGTGACAGACCCCTACTTCGGCGTCCAGGTGCCCACCTCCTGCCCCGGCGTGCCCGACGAGCAGATGATCCCGGAGCAGCAGTGGCAGGGCGACAAGGCCGGCTATGAGGCCAAGGCCAAGGAGCTGGCGAAGGCTTTCGTGGAGAACTTCAAGAAGTACACCCACATGTCTCAGGACGTGGTGGACGCCGGCCCGAAGGTCGATTAGTCTTGGGTGGAATCAGCCCCCTGGGAATCTATTGAACAGATTCCCAGGGGGCTCTTTTTGCATACACCGTTCCCGCCTGCCGCGCATAGGATGGTGCAGACGCATCTGAAAGGAGGTTGCCGGAACCCCACAGTTCCGGCTCACGATATATGCAGCAGAACAGTTTTCATCAGATGGCCTCACCCTACGGGCAGACAGCCCGCAATACCGGCGCGGAGCCGGTGATCCCTCTGCCAAACCCCGGCGAGGGCGGTCCTGTCTATCCCGGCAATGACAGCGGCGCGGAGCCCGTCATTCCCCTGCCCAACCCCGGCGAGGGCGGTCCTGTCTACCCCGGCAATGACAGCGGCGCGGAGCCCGTCATTCCCCTGCCCAACCCCGGCGAGGGCGGTCCTGTCTACCCCGGCAATGGCGGCGGTGCAGAGCCCGTCATCCCCCTGCCCAACCCCGGCGAGGGCGGACCCGTCTATCCCGGCAACAATAACAACAACAATTCCGGCGGCTGGATCTGCCCCAGCGGCAGCTGCTCGTCCGTTCTGCCGGGGATTATCACCAGCATTGTGCGGCCCGGCACGGCCCGGGTGCGGTTCCTGAACGCGGCGTATGGCTACCGCTCCTTCCGGATTTTTATCAACAACACCCGCTTTGTGAATATGCTCAACTACGCATCCGCCACCAACTATGGCCAGGCCAACGCTGGTTACCGCACGGTCACCGTCTCCGGCATGGACGGCTATATCTACATCCAAAAGACGATGCCCTTCCAGGCCAACGCCACCACCACCATCGCCATCATCAACACAGCCAGCGGCCTGGACCTGCTCCAGATCACCGACAGCTGCTGCCCGCCCACCAACGGCTACTCCAACTTCCGGGTGGGCAACCTGGCCCGCAACAGCGGCCCGCTGGATGTGATTATGAGCGACGGCCGCGTGGTGTACAGCGACCTGAGCTTCAAGGAGGTTGCGGCCTTCAAGCGCATCATGCCCGGCGTCTATCAGTTCTTCTATGCGGACACGAACCTGATGCCCATGCCGGCCTCCATGGACATCGAGACCCTGGATTCCGCGTGGCTGGGCGTATACCCGCCCCAGGAGACCTTCGGCTCCCTCTACCTGGATGTCACCAGCAATGCCCTCTATTCCGTCTACCTGCTCCAGAGCGGGTCCGGTCGGAACAATATTCAAAATCTGATCCTGATGGACCGGTAATAAGCATGCGGGGACTGTAAAAAGCGCCGCAGTCAAGACCTCCGGCCTGGCCGGAGGTCTTGAACAGTCCCTATAAGAGCCAAAGGCCGGCAGCCCTGAAGGGGCCCGAAGGTCTGCCGAACGCAGGAGCTTCCCGTGCGCCGCCCGTGCGTCAGGCGGCTATCCTACCTATCGCTCCGACTGGCCCCATACATCTTTTTCAGGCCAACGTCCAGCGGTACTTTTGGCTTCCAGCCCGGAGGCGTTGGATAGCGGCGGACAAGCTCTGTCATTTCCCTCTCCGCCGCCGGACGCTCCCCCCAGCCTGCATTCAGTGTCAGATGGTTGACCTGCAGCATCTTTTCTACAGTTTCCCGTAATGACAGCGGAGAGTCCGGAACCGCCTGGAACATCTCATTTCGAAACGCTCCCCCCAGAAGCTGCTCCCCTATGATGCAGAATGCCGACACAATATCGTCGATATAGACAACATCATACGGGAAATTTCCCGTTGAAAACGCCGTCCGCTCCCCGGTCTCAGCGGCCCTCTTGACCACGTTCAGCACCTTGGGACGCCGGTCGCCCGGACCATAGGTGTCTGAGATCACCAGCGCTGCCGCCCGCAGGATCCCGGCGTCTGTGTAATAGGCCAGCAGAGCGGAAAACGCCTGCTTTGTCGCGGCATAAAGGTTAACAGGACAGTAGTCCGCTCCCCGGTAATGCGTCATATAGGTTGTGGCATACGCCAGGGCCGGGACCCCGCAGGCGGACATTGCCTCCAGGAGATACGCGCCGAATGTCACATTGGATTCGACCAGTTTGGGCGTATCCTGCGGACCGTGAGATCCTGTATAATAGGCCGCCAGGTGATACACAAGGTCAGGCTGCGCGGCCTGTACCGCACGGTGGATACTCTCATAGGTTCCGTCAACAGGCAGCAGGCGGAGCCGGTCTTGAAACCCCGCGATATACGCCGTATGGAGCGGTGTACGGACAAGTCCGCAGACCTCATATTCTGCCGTGAGCGCTTTCGCCAGATGAGAGCCGATATAGCCGGTGATCCCTGTTATCAGGACTCTTTTCATGCCCTCTCCTCCATTGGCCATGGGCCATATTGCCGTATGAATTCCGCCAACAGCGGGAGCTTCGCGTCTTTATCCGACAAAATCACGTTTTCCACCTGCTCTACAGGCCAATTTACCGCCAGCTGCGGGTCATCCCAACGGATGCCGCCGTCCGACGCCGGGTCGTACCGGTCTCCGCACAGGTAGCTGAACAGGGTGTCATCCTTCAACGCCAGAAAGCCGTGGGCAAAGCCCTTGGGTATGTACAGCATCTGCCGGTTTTCCGCCGTGAGATAGAACCCCTCCCATTTCCCGAAAGTCTCCGAGCCCTCCCGCAGGTCCACCGCCACGTCGTAAGCCGCGCCGTGCAGGACCTGCACCAGCTTATCCTGGCTGTGATTCCGCTGGAAGTGGAGACCCCGGAGAACGCCTTTTTTCGAGCATGAGCGTAATTCCTCCCAGGGGGAGATGTGGATGCCGTGGGCGGCAAAAATGGATTTTTCAAAGGGCTTGGAGAGATAGCCCCGGCTGTCCTCCGCGCAGAAGGGTGCAACATGGGTCAGCCCTGGGATGGACGTTGGCTCAAATACAAAATAAGTCATTTGCCGCTCCCTCATTTCTCTGAAGAAAGTCTCTCATCTGCCTGTCCATGCAGGCGGAAACGTCTTTGCCCGGCGGTTTTCTCTGCTGTATATGAGTCCCTCCCACAGCTTATTCACCGCTTCTCTGTAATAAACAAATATTCCCTGCACAGCATCCGGTGCAAAAGCTCTGAGCGCCGGTTTTCCGGAAATTCTTCCGGAATCAGGCTGTTAACCACCTGTCGGGAATCCTCATTCAAGTCAAATGGGACGGCAATGACAGCCCGCACCGTCCCCAGGATGCTCAGCGCACGATTGATCGTCTCTACAGGAATTGGATAAGCATACTCCCTGTCATAAATATCCCACTGCCCTAAAAGATGGGCATACTCCTGAAAAGAAAAGGTATTCTTCAGCTTACAGGCCACAATTCCGCCGCTCTTGCACAGCATAAATAAATCATCCAGTATTTTCTGCGGCTCATGGTAGCGGTTGAGCGGGCGGTCAGCAATCACATAGTCAAAATATCCAGGCAAAAATGCATCGGCCAAAAATTCCTCCCGGTCACAGAGGACGGGGCCGGTGCAAATGGTCTTCAGGTCAACCCAGTATTTAGGGTCCTGGGTAAAGGCGGACAACTCTGTTTGGAAAATCCCAACTTTCCGCAGCCAGTTTTTTATATCCAGAATAGGCGTGCCGCAGCGGACGTCCACGCCTAAAACCCGTGCGCTGGTTTTAATGCTCG
>CAJTPV010000015.1:7576-65152 GCA_910578505.1 uncultured Oscillospiraceae bacterium
GCCGGCGGATTTTAAAGGTCACATCGTCATCTATGAAATCATGGAAAAAACCCATGTCGGCCGTCGGCCAGCCACCGGCAAGCAGGACCTCCTTCCGGTACAAGGTTCCCAGCGTGATGAGTCTCTGCCGGTCCTCCCACTTGCGGGGGTCGGAACGGTTGAACTGAGCGGCTTTTGCCTGCATATCCTCATAGCTTTTGTAAGTCAGCCCTATATCCTGGAGATTAGACGTGTTGGAGGATACGGCGTTAACGATGCCGATTCTGGGATCTGATTTCATGCAGATCAGAAGATTGTCCAGCCAATGGGGCGTCAGGATCAGGTCGTTTGCCACCGAACAGATGAAGCTGCCGAAATCATTTACACTAAACCCCAAAAAGGCATTGGCAGGCCCCAAATTTTTTGTGATATGTATAATTCTCTTGCGGTCATATGGAATCGTCTTGAAATATTGCAATGTTCCATCCGTTGAGCCGTTATCCAATAAAACCAGTTCGTAGCTGATGCCTTTTGTGTTGTCCAATATGCTCTCCACACACCGTCTGGTCTTATCTAATCGGTTATATGCGAGCAGCAGGATAGAGACCTCCGCCTGGTCCGCTCCCCGCATTTCTGCCACTGCCGTACGATTTTCAAACAGGTCGTTGCCAACGGCAGGCGGTTCCATTTTGTCCGTATTCAGCTCAATTATGTTGTCCATACAGATTCTCCTTACTGCGGGGGAAAAGCATACAAAATCGTCTCGTCATAGCTGTTCCAGTGCTGGCGGACGCACTCCAGGATATGTACCGTCCCCATGACGTTTGTGCTGTAGGTCCCCACCGGGTCCCGGTAGCTCTCCCGGACAATGGGCTGCGCCGCCATGTGGATGACGATTTCCGGCTGCGCGGTGTCAAAAGCTGCTTTTAATGCACCGTAATCCCGGACATCCCCCAGGATGGAACGCATTTCCCCCTCCAGTACAGCCAGGGTGAACAGCGCCGGTTCCGTTTGGGGCGGGAGGGAAAAGCCGGTTAAGTCAGCCCCCGCCAGCAGGAGCAGTTTGCTGAGCCAGGCACCCTTGAAGCCCGTGTGGCCGGTGAGGAAGACGCGCTTTGTGTGGAAAAAGGAAAGCTCCGGAAGACTGACAGATTCCTTCGTCATTACGTTCCCCCTTAATGGACTAAATGCGATTGGGAAAATCAGGATCAAACAATTCTCCCACAAAAAAGATCTTCTTGATAGATGGGAATTGCTTCAATGCCGCGACAATCTCCGACGCAATTGTTGTGGTAAGAGTGACAAAAGCAGTATCAATTTGCTCTATTGCAATTATGTCAGGGGCATGGACAGGTTTATCGTAATATAATCCACCCTGCTTTACTTCAGCTGAATCAATAAAATACACATTATCTTCCATAATGCTGGGAACAACACGTCTTAATTCTGCTACTGCACTGACCATCGGCCAAATCGCGATTTTGTGTTGCTTCAGCATTTGAAAGTTTGCATCTGCTTTATGGTTAATAGTATCCGCAATTACAGTATGAATAGAACGTCCGCAATGCTTGCATAACAAATTCCCTTTAGCCCTTAATATGTCTTGGTCTTTCCATGTATTAAATTGATTGCATTTCGGACACCGAGCTGTATAATCAACCTTCCCTAATTCGGTAAATTCGACCGAGGCATCCTCCAGCACATCTCGTGAACCTGCTTCTATGGGAGGCAAAACACTGATTTCCAATGCCAGATTGTGATAATCTTCATCTGTCATTTTTGACACATTTATGAACGGACAGCCATCTTTAATAAATTGAACTTCGTCTTTGATCAATCCACGCTCACATGCATGACGATACAAAATTGAACCGGGATATAGTTTTATTAGTGAAAGGTTAATTGCATACTGGGGATGCTCTCTCCACCATTGGATAGTATTGTGGGCAGTTTCTACTGTTTCTGCTTCATCACCAAAAATAAAAATACCCTGCGCACTGATTCCAACTTCATTGCATAGTGAAAGCGCATTTTCAATTTGTTCAACGGTAATATGCTTATTCATGCTTTTCAAAATACGATTATCTGCACTCTCCAGGCCAAAGGAAATTTGGACACAACCATGATCCTTCAGTAACCTTAGCCCCTCGCGATTAATCATATCAACTCGTAATGAAATAGCAAATCCAATCTTCCGTTTTTCAATTTCTGTGCAAAATTCTATCGTATCATTTATGTTGGATGCAAAGAGTTCATCTGTGACACTGATATTATGAATATCAAACTTTTCAATCAAATAATCTATCTCTTGAAAAACGCTTTTCATGGAGCGCCTACGGTACTTTGTTCCTGACGGGTGAAAGCAGAAAGTACAATTAAAGGGGCAAGATCTGCCAAAGGACACAGAGCCACATCGATTATTGATTAATGCCAACTCATCTGGAGGGATTTTATCCAGCATCAAGCCAAACTCAAAGCCTTCATAGTCAGGATAGGGCAGGCTGTCCAAATCCATGATTTCAGCTCTTTGATTTGTGACGGTCCAAGTTCCATTTTCACGGAAAATCAGGCCGTCCACGGAATGGAAATCTTTCTTTCCCTCTATTGCCTCTGCCAATTCGCACACTGTAATTTCGCCTTCACCAATCATGCCATAATCGACAGTTTCCAAAGCCTCCATAGCGGGAACAGGGGAGGAGGTAATGATTCCGCCGCCGACACAAATAATGAGGTCTGGCTTCACTGCCCTGGCGGCATCCACCATTTCCTTCAGTCTCCAATACTGTCCAGTCAAGCCGCCGGTCATAAAAACATCAACATTATTTTCCTGAATCAACTTTAGAAGTAGTTCTTGTGTTGTCCCGCTCTTATATGTAAGATTATACGTGATCACATTTCTTCCAGTTTGTTTTAGACTGGATGATACATAAGCCATTCCTATGGGAAATTGAGTGCTCTGTTCATTAATATCTGTAAGTCTGGGCATAACAATACAATAATTCATTTCTACTTCACCCCTCCTTGGCTTCTTCCTAAAGCATCTTGCATTGCCCGATTAGTTTTTTTCTATAACAAACAAATATTCCCGGCACAGCATCCGGCCCAGAAGCTCCGAACGCTGATTTTCCGGAAACTCCGCCGGAATCAGTCCGTTAACAGCCTGCCGGGAGCCCTCATCCAAGTCAAACGGTATCGAAATAACAGCCTGCACGACCCCCCAATGGCCTAAAGCCGCGTTGAACTCCTCTGGAGGGATTGGATAGGCATATTCCCGGTCATATATGTTCCACTGCCCCAAGAGATGTGCATACTCCTGAAAAGAAAAAGTGTTTTTCAGCTTACAAGCCACAACTCCGCCGCTTTTGCACAGCGCAAATAAACTGTCCAGCATTTTCTGAGGTTCATGGTAGCGGTTGAGTGGGCGGTCCGCAACTACATAGTCAAAGTATCCGGGCAGAAAACCATCCGTCAAAAACTCCTCCCGGTCACAGAAGACGGGGCCGCTACAAATGGTTTTCAGGTCAACCCAGTATTTGGGATCTTGGGTAAAGGCAGACAGTTCTGTTTGGAAAATTCCGGCCTTCCGCAACCAGTTTTTTACGTCCAGAATGGGCGTGCCGCAGCGGACGTCCACGCCTAAAACCCGTGCGCTGGTTTTAATGCTCGGTGGCGGGAAGTGCTTTAAATAAGGAATGTAATAATTGTTTACATCCTCCCAGGCATCCACACCGAAATATTTCTCCCGGAAATTTTCTCTGCCAATTGTCAGAGACTGCTGGAATTCAACGGGATCCTTCCCTTCCCCGCTGCGGAGATCATGGTCATGGCAGATCCAGGTGTCCCCGGCCAGCACGGTCCGGTAGCCCAGCCGGCGGATTTTAAAGGTCACATCGTCATCTATGAAATCATGGAAAAAACCCATATCGCTCAGCGGCCAACCCCCGGCAAGAAGGACCTCCTTCCGGTACAGAGTCCCCAACGTAATCAACCGTTGGCGGTCCTCCCATTTGTGGGGGTCAGAACGATTGAATCGCCCGGCTTTGGCTTGCATCTCCTGATAGCTTTTAAATGTCAGCCCCACATCTTGAAGATTGGACGTGTTGGAGGATACAGGATTGACCATGCCAATCCTGGGGTCGGATTTCATGCAAACCAGAAGATTCTCCATCCA
Source organism: uncultured Oscillospiraceae bacterium (assembly GCA_910578505.1). Classification (GTDB taxonomy): domain Bacteria; phylum Bacillota; class Clostridia; order Oscillospirales; family Oscillospiraceae; genus Pelethomonas. Next base: position 11,727 of record CAJTPV010000015.1, read on the forward strand.
GTGGGGCGTTACGATAATATCGTTTGCCAGTGAACAGATATAGTTGCCAAAATCATCTATCGTAAAGTCAAGAATTGCATTGCCGGCACCTAAGTTTTTGGAGATATGTATAATCTTCTTGTTTTGGAAAGGAATGGATTTAAAATACTCTAATGTCCCGTCTGTCGAGCCGTTATCCAGAAGAATCAGCTCGTAATGAATCCCTGTCGTGTTGGCTAGCACACTTTCCACACACCTGCGCGTCTTTTCAAGCCGGTTAAAAGCGGTAATAAGGATAGAGACCTCCGGCTGCGAAGTCTGTCGCATTTCCGCCATTGCTGTACGGTTTTCAAACAAGCTGTTACCTACAGCGGGCGGTTCCATTTGGTCCATATTCCGCTCAATAATTTGATCCATACAGAGCCTCCTTATTCTGGGAGAAAGGCATACAAAACCGTTTCGTCATAGCTGTTCCAGTGCTGGCGGACGGCAAAGCGATATTCCGGGACCAGTTCCTTCAAGTACAGCGGAATACGGAAGAAGTCATAAATACTGTGATAAATGGAAATCGCTGCTTTCGGCTTGCTGCGCCGGATAATATTTGCGGCGCCGTGCAACATATCCCACTCGGCTCCCTCAATGTCTGATTTCAGAAACGTGATGATTTCTTCACCTCTTCTTTCAAAATACCGGTCAAGTGAAACGGCTTCGACCCACTTTACATCCCCGGCATTCTCCTGAATAAAGCTGTTTGTCGGATTATCCTGTGTGATATGGAAAGGAATCCGAACACCGTCCTTGTCTGACACAAAATTTCGTTCACAAACAATCTGTTCTTCCTTGAAAAGCCATACATCCTTCTCATAGGCCAGACGCCGCCGCATAGCTGCGAGGGCTTCCGGGTTAGCTTCAAACGCATATATCTTTTGAAATATGCCCACCTGATTATTCAGAAATGTTTGAACATTTTCTCCGGTATAAGCTCCACAGTCTACAAATACTTCTTGAATATCACAGAATCGAAATTGAGGCAGGGCAAAATATTGTTGGCCTTCACACAGGTCTGCAATCCTCTCTTGATTTCCACTGATTCGACTTAGAAGCATCCCTGCGTAGATTCCCCTGCTTCGCTCGTCCAGCATTTGATAAACCTGGAAAAAGCAATCAAAATATTTGTGCGTCACATATGCGTCTACTGTGCAGAATGGCAGGCCGCAGGCAGCAAGTTGTTGTGAAACTGCCCGGTAATACTTAATTGTTGAAACAAGAATAAATGGATTTTCAAATCGCGAAATTTCCGATGGCGCTATGCATGGGAGGTCCGAAATTGTCGTGCCCTGCTTCTGCCAGTCGTTATCACAAAAAGCAACAATGGATAATTCTTTTGCCAGTTCAGGCGCAGCGTTTATTCCTTGAAGACCGCCTCCAAAGATCAGAACATCCTGATCCTGAGCGGGATAAACATATGTTTCCAATTCTCTTTCAATGTCATGCCAAGTGACCGGCTGGTCTATCATGAGAGGACTCCTTTCATCTTTACATCGTATATAGCTTTCAGCTGGTCGGCGGCCTCGTCCAGCACGTCTTCCGGTAAGACCCGATTCGGCATATCTTGACAGTGTTCACAAAACGGAACACCTTCAACCCCATTCAGCAGCCGCCTTTGTAATGCAACGCTCTTTTCCCTCCAAATCTCCGCCAGAGGCACTTCGCCTGCATTACCTAAAACAAGTGCCGCGGGAGGCATGGGCGGTCCGCAACAGGGCAGAACCTCTCCGCCCTCCTGAATCTGAAGGGTGTAGAAGGGCTGAGAACAGATTTTGGTATGTACATACTGCGGGGTAAATTGCGTACCTTCCAGGGCAATAGAATCTCCGACAATTTTTTGATAGTCGATGCCGTTGTGCAGGTCTATCAGGTTTTCCACATTGATAATATCGCAAATTGGTTCAAAAATTTCAAAGAACTGTTTTCGCTGTTCCGGCTCACTGACCATATAGTTGATAATCTTTACATAAAGCGATGTATTCTTTTTGTGAGCATGGAAATATCGAATCTGTTCGACAAATTTTTCAAAATCTATCTGCCTGCCGCAGTGCTTCTCGTAGTCCGCGCTGCACAGGCCATTGACAGAAATCCTGAGTCTTTTCAGCCCGGCGTCAATCAGCTTATCGCTCAACTCGTGGGTCAGAAGTATGCCGTTGGTCACAATTTCCAGGCGGTCCGCAACCTGCTGTTTCTCGGCATAGGCAACCATATCCGCAATCCTGGGATGCAGCAGAGGCTCTCCCCGTCCCACCAGCAGGACCTGCTTGATCTTTCCAAAATCTTCGGCAATGTCATCAATTATTTTCTGAAACAAAGCATATTCCATCAGTCCGCCTGTGCCCTCTTTGCCAAATTTGCTCTGCATACCCGGTATAGCCTGTGCACAAAATTCGCAGCGCAGGTTGCAGAGACAGCAGGGTGAAATGCGGACTGCAAAGGGCTTATCCAGCGGCACCTGTTCCGCCAGAGGTACCCTTTTTGCCATCTCCGACTCTGAGAATGCAATCGTACTGCTCATGTGTTCCCCTTCAATCCTTCCATGTATTTTTTCCCCAGCTTCTCCCGCACCTCATCCAGCACATCCTCCGGGTGCAGGTCATACCGGTAGAGCCTGCAGTCCCGGCAGACCGGCCCCACCTGTTCACGGGAGCGCAGCATCTTTACCCGGAAGCGGTTGAACGCCGCGCCACGCCAAATCTCCGGCACAGCCTCCCGCTTCACATCCCCCAGCACCGCCGGGTACTTCATGGAGCAGCAGGGCACCACCTTCCCGTCCGGATTGATCTGCATCATATAAAACCCCTGGGGACAGACCTCCGCGTCCAGCATCGTATCGCCGTTTTGCGGCTTATCCGTTTCCATCCCGCCGGACAGCCGGTCATAGTCGATTTCCTCTATGGTCGGCGTCAGATGCTCGATCGCGATGGAGTGGCAGATGGGCCGGAAAAGCTCCCAAAACCGCCGCTCCTCCTCCGGTTTCTGCACCATATAGTCAATGATCTTGATATAGACGTGGGTTCTGCCGCTGTGCTCATAAAAGTACCGGATCTGCTCCACAAACCGGTCAAAATCGATCTCCCGCCCGGCATTTTTCCGGTAGTCCTCCCCGGACAGTCCCTCCACGGATATCCGCAGCCGGTCCAGGCCCGCGTCGATCAGCCGGTCCGACAGCTCCGGCGTCAGCAGCGCGGCGTTGGTCACGATATCCACCGACTGCGCCACCCCCGCCTGCTTCGCGTACCGCACCATCTCCGCGATGTCCCTGTGCAGCAGAGGCTCGCCGATGGCGGCAAAGCGGAGCATTTTCAGCTGCCGGTCAAAGCCCCGCATATCGTCGATGCACTTCCGGTACAGCCCCATATCCATGAAGGGGACGTCCGAAATATAACCGTGCCGCTCCCGGTCCAGCGCGTGGAGGCAGAAGCCGCAGCGGAAGTTGCAGCCATATGCGGGAAACATCTGGATCATATAGGGCGTATCCAGCGGGAGCACGTCCCGCAGCGGTTCCCGCACGCCGCCCGGCGTTCTGTTCAGCGCTGCCATACCTTCTCAAACCTTTCCAGTAAAATTTCCGCCGCGCCGTCCAGCTCGTCCTCCGGGTGGGAGACGTCGTCCGGCGCACAGCACTGGGCGCAGCGGGGATTTTCGTCCCTGCGCCCCTCCAGCTGCATCCGCCAGAACCGGCGCAGCTTTTCGCTGTTCCACAGCTCCACCAGCCGGTCCTTCTGCACGTTCCCCAGGTATTCTGGCCGGTAGATGGTTTCACAGGGGTAGACGTCCCCGTTGGGGAAGATGCCCAGCATGAAGAAGCACAGCGGACACACCTGCCGGTGCCGGTGGGGCCGCCCGTAGCGGTCGGACTGGGCGGAGATGCCCTTGGTTGCGGCCACCCCGTTGTATACCGGGCGGCACTGCTCCACATATACCCGGTCGGCGATAGGCGCAAACAGCTCGTAGAACCGCTCCTCCTCGCCATCTTCCAGGGCCACATCCAGTATCTTTACAAAAACCTCGCACTGCTTTTTGTGCGCATAAAGCCATGCGATCTGCTCCACAAACCCCTCAAAATCCACCTTCACCCCGCACACCTGCGTATATTTCTCCGCGGACAGCCCCTGCAGGGAGATGCGGATGCCGTCCAGTCCCGCGTCAACCAGCGCCTGGGACACAGCTGGCCGCAGCAGCGCGCCATTGGACATGAATTCGATCCGACCGGCCACCTGTTTTGCCTTCGCGTACGCCACCATTTCCGGCAGCTGGGGGTGCAGCAGCGGCTCCCCCTGCCCGGTCAGGGACAGCGTCTTCAGCCGGCTGGGGAACTCCGCCAGCTGGTCAATGGCTCTCCGGTAGGTGTCCATGGACATGGTTTCCGCCGGGAAGCCGTATTGCGCCTCAAATCCTCTGTTTCCCAGGGAGTGGGCGCAGTAGGAGCAGCGGAAATTGCAGTGGTTCGTTGGAAAAATGTAGGCGGAAAACGGCGTTTCCAGAGGAAGCACGCCCTTCAGCGGGACCCGGTCCAGCCCGGCCAGCGGCATGATCTTGTTCTGCAGATTCTTCATACCGCACCCGTTATTGCTCCGAAATCCGGGCCAGCATCTCTTCCCGGCAGTCGTCCAGATATTCCGTATCGTCCGCAATCGCAATACAGGAGGAGCATTCGCTGCAGGCCGGGATCGTCGCATAGCCATCCTGCAGGTTCCTGCGCATGAGCGCGTTGCGGACCGGCCCGTTCCAGATCTCCTGGAGCGTTTGGTCATGCACGCATCCCATGGAGAAGGAATTCGGCAGTCCGGGGGTGGAGCAGGGGAAGGTCTCCCCGTCAATATTGACCTGGAGGAAATAGAACATCACGCCGCATACGATACGCTTTTCCACGTACTCCCCATTCAGATTCCGGCTGTGATCCGCCCTGCCGCCGTGGTCCCCCATCTGCTGCTCCATGATGACCAGATGCTCCACGAAGATGGTGTCGCAGAGGCCGCTGAACATCTGGAAAAAGCGCTCTCTGTCCTCTTCACTTTTCAGCATAATGTCGATGATCTTGATGAACAAAGATGTCTCCGTCCCCTGGGCCTTCTGGTGGAAGTATTCCAGCTCCGCCATCAGCTTCTCCACATCCACCGCCACGCCGCAGTTATCCAGATACTGCTGCTGTGTCAGGCCCTGGATGGAGATCTGCAGCCGGTTCAGCCCCGCGCCGATCAGGGCGTCGGAGAAGTCATGGGTCAGCAGCGCGCCGTTGCTGATCACGTCAATGCGCCCGGTAAAGCCCGCCTGACGGAGTTTCCGGATCATTTCCGGCAGCTTTGGGTTCATCAGCGGATCGCCCAGGCCGGAAAAGCAGACCCGCTTGACCGGCGTGGGAAAGGCCACGACCTCGCTGACCACCTTGTCGTATAACGCCATGTCCATATGTGCCAGCCGGAAACCTGTCCGGTCCAGGATGCCGCCTTTTTCGCCGCGGGTGCTGTGCATGCAATAAAAGCATTTGAAGTTGCAGGTACGGGTGGGCTCAATATACATACTGAGCGGGCTGTCCAGGGGGATGACCTCGGACAGCTTCTGGCGCTTTGTATCATAGCTTGGCTTGATCTCTGCCATAGTGTTGCTCCTCCATCAGTTTACATAGTCTGCTGAGGACATCGTCCTCTGGGTAGATCGCCGCAAAATGCCGCAGGGAGCTCTTTCGCTCCTCTCGGAATATGGGCGGGCAATTGCGCAGCAGCTCCGCCGCGTCCCCGGGCCCCGCCGCCGCGTCCTGAAAACGGTCCCGCTGCCGCCTGTCCAGCCCGGACAGGAACCACTGCCAGGGCGTATCGCCCAGGAAGGAAAAATCCCGCTGCCGTTTTTCCTCACCGCTTACCTGCAGGCAGGCCTTGCGGAACCGCTCCGCGTTCTCCTTCGCGCCGTACTGCCGCAGGACGTGCTCCCTGGCCCGCCGTCCAAGCCGCTCCGCGGCATCCGGACGCCTGTACAGGTCCGCTATCCGCTGGCCGTATTCTTCGGGGCTCCGCACGGTAAGCTCCTCCCCCGGCGGCACGATGTACTGCTCCACGTTCTGCCGCAGCACCACCGGCGGCACAGCGCAGGCCATGGCCTCCAGCAGCACGTTTTCCGTTGTGCCGTAGTGCTCCGGGTTCAGCAGGTAGCCAAATACGTCAAAGGTGCGCAGCATTGCCGGAACGTCCGTTATGTATCCCGGAAATGAAAACCGCTCCCACAGGCCCGCCGACCGGATGTCCTGCTCCAGTCCGCCGTTCCGGTCCCCCGCCATCACAAACCGGGCCTCCGGCACGTGATCGCAGACCGCCTTGCAAAACGTCACAAAGTCAGGGTGGAGCTTTCCATAGTTCAAAGTCCCCACATAGCCGATGCAAAACGTCTCTTTGCCGCCGGCAGGCGTCCGGGGCGCGATTTCCTGCGGTCGGAAGTCTCCCATGCCGTAGACAATTTCCGACCGTCCCTCTATTTCCCGCTGTTCCTCTGCCGTCCAATGGGGATTTCGCAGGGAATACGGGGAGGTAAACAACACCTTGTCGAATGCCCTTGCCAGCGAAAACGGCAGATGGGGATAGTGGCACCCATTGACATGGCACCACAGCGCCAGCCGAACCCCACACCGGGGGAATTCCCGCAGGAACCGGGCCATCGCCGGATGGTTCCACCAGCTGACAACGATGACATCCGCCCATGTAAGCGCCTGAACGTCTCCGCTCCACATGCTGACAGAAACGCCGTCTGCACGGCACATCTCGACAAAGCCGTCCTTTTCAGGCTTTTCAAGCAGAAGAATCCGGTGCTCCTCCCCAAATTGCCGCGCCCCCAACAGGGCTATACCGGCAATTGCTTTTCCAGCGCCTCCCCCCATATGGGCCGCGATATGTAAAATCCGTATGCAAATCACCTCACTGTCGGGGCGGTGCTGAAAAATGCCTGGATCTGCCGCTCCATACAGGCAGCCGCGTCCCCGCCCGCCATCCATGTCCTTGTCCAATCCACTGTCGCCTCCACAGCCTGCCGGACGTCCCACCTGGGCCGCCAGCCCAACAGGGAGGCAATTTTCGTGGAATCCAATTTCAAAATCTGGTCCTCATGCGGACCGTCTCCGCCAACATGCTCCCAACGCAGCCCGTCCCCCCAGGCCCGGCAGAATATATCCGCCAGTTGACCGGTGGTCAGACAGTCCGCCTCCTTCGGCCCCACATTATAGCTGCCGGAGAGCTCCCGGTCCTGATATTGCCTCTGCACGATCAGCAGGTATGCCGACAGCGGCTCCAGGACGTGCTGATAGGGACGGACCGAAAACGGATTGCGGAGCTGGATGACCTCCCCGGCCTGGGCGGCCCGGATGCAGTCGGGGATGATCCGGTCCGCGGCGAAATCGCCGCCGCCGATCACATTCCCAGCCCTGGCCGTACTGATGGACACGCCGCCATCAGAAAAAAAGCTGTTCCGATAGCTCCCGGTCACCAGTTCTGAGCAGGACTTCGAGTTTGCGTAGGGATCAAAGCCGCCCAGCCGGTCGTTTTCCCGATACCCCCACAGCCACTGCCGGTTTTCATAGACCTTATCCGTCGTCACATTCAGGAAACTTTGCACACAGCCGGAGCGCCTGACACACTCCAAAATATGCACCGTCCCCATCACGTTCGTCTGATACGTCGCAACAGGGTCCCGGTAGCTCTCCCGGACAATCGGCTGGGCGGCCAGATGAAAGACAAGCTCCGGCTGCGCCCGCCGGAATGCGCTCCAAAGTGCATCATAATCGCAAATATCGCCGTAAACGGATTCCATCCGGGGCCCCAGAGCTGCAATTTGGAACAGGCCCGGTTCCCTGGGCGGCAGCGCGAAGCCCGTGACCTCCGCCCCGGCCATATGCAGCGCATAACAGAGCCATGCGCCCTTGAATCCCGTGTGTCCGGTGACAAATACCCGCTTGTTTTTGTAAAAATCCAGCATAGCCCTCACCAAACCTGCCAGGGGGCGTTTCCGCTCTCCCAGCGCTGCTCCAGCCAGATCTTATCCCGCTGGGTGTCCATGCACTGCCAGAAGCCATTGTGCTTATAGATGCCCAGCTTCCCGCCGCGGGCCAGGGTCTCCATGGGCGTCCGCTCCAATACGCAGCCCTCCTCTGTGCCGAGATAGGCAAACACCTCCGGTTCCATCACCATGAACCCGCCGTTGATCCAGCCGCCGTCCTCCTTCGCCTTCTCCCGGAAGCCAACTACCGTCCGGCCCGATTCGTCCAGGTCCAGCACGCCGAACCGTCCGCCGGGCTGGACGCCGGTCAAGGTTGCTATTTTCCCGGACGCCGTGTGCTGCGCCAGCAGTGCGTTCAGGTCCACATCGCTCACCCCGTCGCCGTAGGTCAGCATAAACCGCTCGTCCCCGATGTATTTCTGCACCCGCTTCACCCGCGCGCCTGTCTGCGTATTCAGCCCCGTGTCCACCAGCGTTACCCGCCAGGGCTCCGCCACATTGGAATGCACTGTCATCCGGTTTTCCGCAGAAAAATCAAAGGTCACGTCGGACCGGTGCAGGTAGTAATCCGCGAAATATTCCTTGATCATATGGCCCTTATACCCGCAGCAGATGACAAAGTCGTGAAAGCCATAGCTGGAGTAATATTTCATGATGTGCCACAGGATGGGCTGCTCGCCGATGGGAATCATGGGCTTGGGCTTGAGGTAGCTCTCCTCGCTGATGCGGGTGCCCATCCCGCCGGCCAGTATCACTACTTTCACAGCAGACTCCCCTCCTTTGGCACAAGGGAGGGCTCATCCGCCTCGATCAGATGCTTCACCCGCTGGTAGACCGCACTCCGCCGGACCGCCTCCGTGGCCGGGGAATCTGGGGGATACTGCGCCAGCAGCATCCGCACTTGCCGGGCCAACGCCAGCAGCTCGGACGCGGCCTGACTCTGCCGCTCCTCCTCCAGCTGCTTCAGCAGATATTCCACGACCGGCTTCATGCCCCCGCAGGCAGACAGCCCTCTGCGCAGACAGCGGACATAGGCCACCGTATCCCCGGCATCCATGGCGGCAAAGGCTTTTGCGCAGTGCCAGCCGAAGCGGTGCATCGGCGGCAGAAACCGGAGATTTTCCTCTGTCAGAAAATCCGCTCCGTAATAACATGGCAAAAAATTACGTTCCGTCTCCGCAAATACGCGGGCGGTCCTGACGCCGCTTTCGCCATCTTCCCAGTTCTCCACCTTTACCGCCGCCAGCGCCATCCCCCGTGCCCACAGCAGGGACGGCAGGTCCCTGTCCATAGCCCCGACGGCATCGTCCAGGAGAACGGAAAACCGCGTGCATGTGTGGGAAAGCCGCTCCGCCAGGGTGTCCATCTCCTCCAGGCACAGCCCGCCGGGCAGGGCCGCGCCGGACAGCAGCGCACGTTCCAGGGCCACGATGGGCAGCTCCTCCCAGTCGCCCACGGTTGTGAGCAGTTCCGCCATTTTTGCGGCGTCGTCCGTCTCCAGGAGCTCGGCGGCGGTTCCAAGGCCGCACTTGCCGGAGAGAGGGAGGAAAACGGTATACGCATGGCGGAAGCCGCTCTCCTCCTCAGCTTGCCGGTGAGCCTCGGAAAAGGCGATGGCCGATGCGGAGAAAAACGCCTTTTTCAGCTCCCCGCGCTTCTCTCCCGCCTCCTCGATTTTTTCCCACAGGTCCGCCGCCACCCAGGACAGGTCCTCCCCGCTTTGGGCCTGCAGATTCAGCAGGACCCGCATATAGTTTTGCACCGCCTCCGGCTTCATTCGGCTGCGGTCGATGGTCAGCAGCATGTCGCGGGCCTTTTGCGTCTGTTCGGTTTGGAAGTAGGCGTCCGCCAGAATGGCCCGCGCCCCGTCCTCACGGGATTGCACTGCCATAACAAAGGAACCAAAGACCAGTACAGCAAGGTCAAGCCGTCCGGCGCGGTAATCTTCCAGTGTTTTCAGATATGTCGCGCCGCAGGGTATCGCATGGATATAGTCCTGTTCCTCCGCAAAACCAATAAAGCGCACATAGGCAACGTCAATATTGATATAGGGGGAATCAGAAAAGTCCCTGACAGCCCAGTCCGTCCACTCCTCCAGCTCCGGCAGGTGATACCCGGCGGCGCGGAGCACAGCATAGCGGAGGATCGGCGGTCCATAATATTTTCCACCCTGCGGATCTTTTTTCAGTGCCGCCATGGCCCGCCGGATATAGTCCTCATAGCCGGGACTACCCTGCGAACTCTCAATACATTGCAGCAGGGTCTTCAAGCTCTCCGGATCCTTTTCCAGCTCCGCTTCCAACAGAGCCATATTCCGCTCACGCTTCTTTTTGTTCCAATCCTCCGAGAGATTCACATAGCCGTCATGATGCAGGAGGGTATGTTCCAGCGCACGGATCGGGCCGGGGAGATCCCACAGCTCATGGATCGCCCCCGTAAACCGCGCCCCGGTGGATAGGCGCGCCATCCGTACCGCCAGGAAATCATTGGACTCCCCGTCCAGGTCCAGCGTGTAATAATTCCGCAGCATGACACCGCAGAGCGGGCGGTCCCAGCGCTCTGGCTGGGTCAGAAACCGTACCAGCTGCCGAATGTCCTCATCCAGCCACTCGTCTGCATCCAAGGAGAGATACCACTCCCCTGAGCAACGGTCAATCAGCGCATTCCGGGCGACAGCAAAATCGTTGATCCAGGGAAAATCGAAAAAAATATCCGCATATTTCTCCGCAATTTCCCGGCTCCCATCGTCAGACCCGGTGTCAGCCATCACCAATTCACAGGGCACAGCGTCCCGCAGGGGCTGGAGGGACTTCACACACCGCTCCAGACAGCGTATTTCATTTTTGAAAATAATGCCGATAGACAATACAGGCTTCATGTTTCCGTCCTCCTCGTGGTCAGCTGCCGGCCAAAACAGCCATATTTTCCAGCGTTCCGCCGCCGCGCTTAAACAGCCCGTCCAGCAGATGCTCTCGCCGCAACTCGTTGTGCAGCAATCCCCGGCTGACTGTACCAATCACTTGAAACAGCCGCTCCCGGCTGACCTCCTGACCACAGCCGCACACAGCGGCAAACCGGAAAAAGCTGTACAGGCTACACAAGTCCACATAGCTTCTCCATAATTTCTCTGGTGTTAACAGCTTGGGGAACATCTCATAAAACGCAATTAAAACCATCAGATTCTCAAAGAAATAGTCCGACCATCCCAGCAGCCCATTCAGCTGTTCCTCCAGCCTCTGATACTGTTTCGTGTCAATGCGGAACTGGCCCAATCCATTCTTTTCCCAGTCCTCATCTGCGCTGATTGCAGAAAACAGGGACCGGTACAGCTCTTTTTCTTTCGTCCCGGTATTTTGGTACAGCTCCAGCAGCGTGTAAATGTTACCCGACAGAAAACTACTCCTCTCTGGCAGGGGGCTTTCCAGCACCGCAGCAGACGGGTTTTGCATCTGCTCCGTCCCCCAGGCCAGCCAGCCGTCAACCACACCTTCACCGCCCCAGCCCAACTCTGCCAGCCGCTGAATCAGCACGCCCAGCAACCGCACCCTCCGGGAAAAAGATAGAGAACGCTTCTGGAGCACATCCACACAAAAGGAGCGAATATCGGCAAACCGGGCCAATCGAGGCTCAGCCTCCACTAACCCCCAATCCTTTTTGGGCAGAGGTTCCTCCCAAAAGTCGATGCCCTGGGGCAAATCCCACAGCAGGGCCAATACCCCCTCACAGGAGGGACTCAAGGCGAATTCTCTGGCTGCCGGTGTATAAAAATTCTTTCTGGGATAACACCGGCACACCTCAGGCAAAGTCTCCTCACCGCACTCCAGCTGGAGGAGGCACAGCTTCTCATCCGTCTGAAACGCACAGACCCCGTCCGGTCCCACCTTGAAGTGGGCATAAAATGTTCCAATCTGCTGATCCCGGAGGCGGGACATCCCATTGGACAGCACTTCCTTCAGCTTTTCGCTCTTTGCCGCCCGTTTGATTCGCAGATAATCCTTTTTACTGAACGCAATCTCCCAGCCGCCGCAGCAGTTGTCCCGGCAGGCAGACGCGAGACAGTGGAAGTCCTTATAAAATATCGGCATCAGGGCAGTCCGGACAGGAATGGATATTTTCTTTTCCGCCATTGCAGCACCTCATCCTTTCTGTTTTTGAAAAAAAGTCGGAAATACTTCGGGCTCTTTTTCAAGAGCAGGAAAAGGGAGCCGGGCGCATGCCCGGCCCCCTTGCTGAATCTATGCGGGAGTGTGTTCACTCCTGAACCAATGAAAATTAGCCCAGCAGTTGGAGCACGCCCTGCGGCACCTGGTTTGCCTGGGCCAACATGGCCTGGGCGGACTGAACCAGGATGTTGTTCTTGACGTAGCTCATCATTTCCTCGGCCACGTCGGTGTCGCGGATGGTGGACTCGGCGTCCTGGATGTTCTCCGCCATCACGGACAGGTTGTTCTGGGTGTGCTCCAGACGGTTCTGGGTAGCACCCAGGTCGCCGCGGACGCCAGAGACGTAGTTGATAGCATCGCGGATGGTGGCAATGGCACTCTGAGCACCAGCCTGGTTGCTGATGTCGATATCGGCAATGCCCATGGCTTTGGTGTGCATGTCGCCAATGGAGACACCCAGCTGATTGTAGTTGTCGGCAGTGTCGCCGATCTGCAGCTGCAGGCCCAGCGCGGTGGAGGAAGCCTTGCCCGTCTGAATCAAACCGGCCCAAGGAGTTGCACCATTGGCAGTGGCATCAGTATAATTCGTCTTATCTGTGCCAATCAGGTTGTTCTTAGTGTAGTCGATGCCAGCACCCTCGCGCTCAGTAATAGTAATGGTACCTGCGGAGTTCGTAGTACCCACCTTGAACATCTTGTTGCCAACGGCAACCTCAGTCAAGCGCTGTGCCGCCTTGACCTCAATATTGGTCGTGCCTGCCTCAAGATCGGTCAAATCCACCACATTGGCAGCATTCTTGAACTTACTGTTGGCACCTACTGCGAAGGTGTAGGTATCCTTGCCGATCTTCAGCTGGAAGCCGTCCGTGACATCAGCAGCAGTCATCGTATACTTGGCCTGGGCATACACACGTGCGGCGGCAGGCTTGGCTTGCTGCTTCACAGTGACGCCCTGAGGGAAGCCGCCGTTGCCCTTAGCAGTGACGGGAACACCACCAGCATCAATCGTGACATCCATATTGGTATTAAACTCGGCAGTAGGATCCGTCTTCATGGTCAGCGTCAAGATGTCGCCGTCCTTTGATACATCGAATCCAACACCGCCGATGGTGACTGTTCCGGTGGTGGCTGTATAGCCGTCCGCATCCACAAAGCCACCAGTGGCGGAAGCGATCCCCTGTGCAACGGTCTGTCCACCAATCTTGATGCTGATGGTGGCAGGAGCCGCACTGGTGCTGCTGGCCGCCTTGAAGTCCTTCAGGTCAATGCTATAGATGCCCCTCTGAGCGGCACTGGAATCCGGGTTGGCGTCGGTCTGGTGAGCCACAGTTGCATCCACCAAAGAGGATGCCTTGCTGGTATCCAGAGAGCCGTCCAGCAGCTTGATGCCGTTGAAGTTGGCGCTGTCAGCGATACGGTTGATTTCGCTCTTGAGCTGGTTGACTTCCTTCTGCAGGTTGTAGCGGTCCACCTCATTGTCATAGGTGCCGTTGGCGGACTGGGTGGCCAGGTAGTCCATGCGGTTGAGCATGTCCTGGATCTCCTGCATGGCGCCCTCGGCGGTCTTCACCAGGGAGATGCCGTCCTTGACGTTCTTCTGGGCGGCGTTCAGGCCGGTGATCTGCGCACGCATCTTCTCGGAAATAGCCAGACCAGCGGCGTCGTCACCGGCGCGGTTGATCTTGTAGCCGGAACTCAGCTTCTCCAGGTTCTTGGACAGAGCGCTGGTGTTGTTGTTGTAGTTCCGATAGGCGTTCATAGCCATAATATTGTGTTGAATACGCATTGTTCTATACTCCTTTATAAAGTTATTTTCTGTGTTTTGGCCATCCGTAGCCTCCACACACCGGGAATCAAAGCGCCTTTGCCCTGGTTATCCGGCCGGCTGCCCAGAACGCGGACACTTTTCTATATTTCAACCGGCTCGTCAGCCGGAAGAAACCGATTGCTGCTGCCTGGTACCGGGGACCGCCTGGATCAGGCCGTCGGGACGCTCCGTCCCGGCCCGCTCCCGCAGCTCCCCCCGCAGGACGGTGAGCTCCCTGGGGGCCTTGACCGCCACCCGGATCCGCTCGCTGCCGTCCCGGAACACCTGCACGGCGATATCATCGCCGATGGTCAGGTATTCCCCCGATCTCATCTGCAAAAACAGCATGGCATACTCCTTTCGCCATATCGCCATATCCTATTTGGCGCGTACTCCCTTCGCGCCGCCTGAAAAAATCGCGGTCCTAAACGGGCTGTCCTTTCTGGCCCTTCTCCCGCACAGCCGCCTGATAAAAAGACGACTCAGGCATTCCACAGGCGTTTGCCGCCTGACGCAGCGTCATTTGACCATCCCGCCACGCCTGATGCATCTCATCGAACTTATCCGGCAGGGGCTTTGCCGGACGACCGAAGCGGACGCCCTTGGCTCTCGCCACGGCGATGCCCTCGGCCTGTTTCTGCCGCCGCTCCTCCCGCTGGCTCTGGTCCGCCACGGCCAGAACGAGCTCCGAGACGAAGGCGCTCAGCAGCTCCCGGCTGCGGGACGGGTCAGCCGCGGCGATGTCCGAGACAAGCTCCCGTGCAAGGCTCCGCAGCTGCGTCTGCATATCCGATTCTACCGAAACACGTCCCATGGAGCACGCTCCTCCATCCATCCGCGCAATACGGTCCGCTGTCCCCGGCCTCACGGCGCTGCACAGCCGGCAGGCTCCTCCCTGCGCCGGACAGCCCGGCGGAAAGTGTCCCGATTCATTCCGCAGAAATCCGCCGCCTCCTGCAGCGAGAGTTCGCCGTCCCGCCAGGCCTGGCGGCACTCATCGAAATTGTCCGGCAGAGGCGTCCTGGCCCGCCCGAACTTCACGCCCTTGGCCTTGGCCGCGGCGATGCCGTCCACCACTTTCTGGCGGCGCTCCTCCCGCTGGCTCTGTTTGGCAAGGGCAAGGAACAGCTCCGAGACAAAGGCCCCGATCAGCTCCTTGCTCTCCTCTGCATCCAGCGCAGAGACATCCTCGCTGATCTCTCTGGCCAGGCACTCCAGCCGGGCCTGGATATCCGCGCTGTCTGCCGCCGAGCCGCGCACGAGCCTGGCTTTTTCAGGCGCGTCAATCGTCAGGCGGATATGGTCATTACCGGCGCGGTCAAACTGTACAACGGTGCTTCCTCCAACGACGAAGCTGTCCCCGACATTCATTGTGATCGTTTGCATAGGCCCTCACCTTCTCAGCAGTCTGCGGAATCCAGCGAATACGATTGAATTTGTTACAAAAACTATAGAATTTGTAACAGGAAGCCGGAATTCAAAAAACTTTTGTTTTGGGGTTAAGTCTGGGGAAATGATGCCGATATAGTAGGTGTCAACGGTTGGGAACCCTGTTTTTGAGCCTGTTACAATGGGTATACTATTTGTAACAAAAAATCAGGGGATAGTGTTTCCAGAATACGTTTTTTCTGGATATTAGATACAACAATGTCCGTTTCTCCTGATTTGGGAGAAACGGACATTGTTGTATTCCGGACCTGTTTTGCTGGCGTCCTGTAACAGGCTTTTGGTAACACCCCCGCCGCAGCAGACATTTTGTAACAGCCTCATTCGGCAGCTGGAAATTCCTTTGCCCGGCGCAAAAAGGTCTGGTAGGAGACCCCCAGCTTCCTGGCCGCGCATCTGGACGAAATGCTGCCGCTCTGCCACAGCCGCGCAAACGCGGGGAAATCCTCCGGGAGCTCCATGCGCTTGCGCCCAAACTGGACGCCGCGCTTTTTGGCCGCCTCGATCCCCTCCGCCTGCCGCTGGCGGATATTCTCCCGCTCTGTCTGGGCCACATAGCTGAGCAGCTGGAGGACGATATCCGCAATCAGCGTCCCGGTCAGGTCCCGGCCCTCCCGCGTGTCCAGCAGCGGCATGTCCAACACGACGATCGCCGCTTTCCGCTCCTTGGTAATCATCCGCCACTGGTCCAGAATCTCCGTGTAATTCCGTCCCAGGCGGTCAATACTCTGCACCACCAGCACATCTCTCGGCTGGAGCATGGCAATCAATCCTTGATAGAGGGGCCTTTCAAAATCCTTTCCCGACTGCTTTTCCACTATGATATTTTCCTCCAACACTCCGAAATCGCGCAGAGCAATCAGTTGTCTCCCCTCATTTTGCACTTGAGTGGACACCCGTGCGTAGCCGTAAGTAATGCCTGACATATTTCTTCCTCCCCGTATAAGAATGCTGGTGCTGTTATTTTACTATTTTTTGGGAAATATAGGGAAGGAAATGTGCAGCCCGGAAAAATGCACTTGCGGCAGACCGGCGGAGCTGTTATAATCACGGGCAGAGTACAGTTGACAAAGGAGGCTCCGCTATGCTGATTTTTGACCTGGACGGCACGCTGCTCGACTCCAACGGCGTATGGGTGGAGGTAGACAGGACCTTCCTCAGCCGCCGGAACGCCCCCTATACCCAGGCGTATTACGAGGGCGTCGCCCACACAATCCTGCAGAACTGCGCCGTCTTCACAAAGGAATACCTGCACCTGGAGGAGAGCTGCGAGGAGATCATCGCGGAGTGGATGGAGCTGGCCAAGGACGCCTATAACAGCGTCCCCCTCAAGCCCTGTGTCCGGGAATATCTGGACCGCTGCCGGTCCGCCGGGCACCGCATGGCGGTCTTCACCGCCTGTGTGCCGGAGCACTGCCGGGCCGCCCTGGCCCACCACCGGCTGGAGCCCTACTTTGAGCGGATCATCTACGCCCAGGAGCTGGGGGCGGACAAAAAGTCCCCGGAGATTTTCCGGCGGGCGGCGCAGCTTTTGGGCGTCCGCCCCAGCCAGTGCGTCCTCTTTGACGACTCCCTCAGCGCCTGCCGTGGGGCCAAGGCCGCCGGGATGACCGTGGTGGGCGTGCAGGACCTGGTTTTCCGGAGCGCGGAGCCGGATATGCGGGAGGTGTGCGACCAGTACATCACAGGCTTTCAGGAGCTGCTGTAGGATAAAACAGGCAAACGCCGCATGGAATGATCGCTGTGACCATTCCATGCGGCGTTTTTATTGGGCGAGCAGCGCTGCGTCCGTATCTTTGATAAAGTTTTCCACACTGTAGCAGACGAAGATCATATCCACATCGTTCTCCTCCGCGTACTGCGCCACCGGCGTGCGGTAATAGCGCAGGTCCAGCAGGTGGACCTCTGAAAACGATTGGCTCAGAAAAGGGGCCAGGCTGTCGCTGTAGCTGTCCCGGACCACCAGCAGCTTTCGATTTGCCGCCGCGCTCTCGTTCCGCATGATATACAGCGGCGCGTTTCCGCCCATAAAGGAGGCGTATTGGTCCTTTTCCGCCAAAAAGCTGTCCACATACAGCCCATGGGTCTCACCATCGGACACGACCGTCACGCCCGCCCCGTCCACATACCGCTCTATACTGTCCGGCTGGAGCCAGTGGACGCCGGAGGAGGAGTAGAGTGTGCCGAAGAAATCCTCCGACACCCGCCGGGCCGTCCCCAGCGGGACCGGCTCCTCCCCCATGGCCTCCATCAGGGCGGCATAGCCATAGTACGCGCCCAGGCTGGTCCAGTGGTGGTCCGTCCGGTAGAAGACCGCCTCATCTCCGTGGGCGGCCAGGGCCCCGGCAATATCCGTCCACACAGCCCCCGTTTCCCTGGCCCGCTTCAGATAGGCGGCCTGGTCGAAGGAATCCACCCCCTCCGGCAGCCGGTCCCGCCATATTTCCGCCGCCGTGGGGATCAGCCCCAGATAGACCGGAATGTCCGTTTTCCCGGTCAGGGCACGCACACAGGCAAGATTTTCCTCGCTGCGGCTGTCGTCCTCCAGCCGGGAGATCAGCCTGTCGCCGCAGAGATAGACCCCGTGGAACTCCCGCTTGCCCAGCAGGTACTCATACCGGGTCTTCAGGCCCATCCAGCCGTCCCGCAGGGGAAACTGGTCGGCGAGATAGGTCTCCAGCGCGGCGGTGTAGCTCCCATCCGCCAGGGCGGACCAGGTAAACGCCGGCAGCTGCCGCAGGTTCCGGTTCTCTACCGGGGAAAAGGTCCTGTCCGGCAGGACGATGTGCAGCAGCCCGAAGCCGGCCAGAAACACGCAGAAGAGAACCGCGGTCACCCGCTGGGAGGTTTTTGTCATTGCGCATCCACCTTTCATTCCATATTGCGCCCGGCGCAGATCAGAACCGGAAGTATAAAAACGGATTATAGCTGGCATCCACCAGCGAAGCCGTACACAGGACCAGCGCCGCCAGCACCAGGACAGGGGTCAGGACAGACCTGGCCCGCTCCCCCAGCCGGTCCCACCGATTTTTCATCAGGGGCGTGGACGCCGCTGTCAGGATCGCCAGCAGCGGCAGGTAACTGCGGAGATGGTACCCGTCCACAGCGGCCCACAGCTGGCCGCCGCCGAAGAGGGTCCCCAGGAACGCCGCCAGCTGGTCCAGCCCCTCCACAGCGAAGAGCGCCCAGCCCACCAGCACCACCAGCATGGTATAGACATGCCGCAGCGCCCCCGGCAGCTTCTCCAGCCACCTGCCCAGAAACAGCCGCTCCGCCAGCATCCACAGGGCGTAGTACAGGCCCCAGAGGAGGAAGTTCCACCCCGCGCCGTGCCAGATCCCGGTCAAGAGCCAGACGGCCAGAATATTCCGCACCCACTTGATCCGGGAGACCCGGTTCCCGCCCAGGGGGAAATACACATATTCCCGGAACCATGTGGTCAGCGAGATATGCCAGCGCCTCCAAAACTCCACCACAGAGCGGGAGATATACGGATACCGGAAGTTTTCCAGGAATTCAAAGCCCAGCATCCGCCCCAGCCCAATGGCCATATCGCTGTAGCCGGAGAAGTCAAAATAGAGCTGGAAGGCAAATCCCAGCAGCCCCAGCCATGCCCCGGCCACCGTCAGGTCCTGGGCGGCGATGCTGGTATCCCACAGCTCGCCGATGGCATTTGCCAGCAGCACCTTTTTCGCCAGGCCCACGGTAAAGCGCTGGATGCCGGAGACAAATTTCTCCAGATCCTCCCGCCTGCCCTCCAGCTGCTCCGCCACGGATTTGTATTGGACGATGGGCCCGGCAATCAACTGGGGAAACAGCGTAACATAGGCGCCGAAGGTGACCACGTTTTTCTGCACCGGCGCGTCCCGGCGGTACACGTCAATGGTGTAGCTCATGGTCTGGAACGTGTAAAAGCTGATGCCGATGGGCAGCGGCAGGCCGAGTACCGGGAGCGGTATCCCCGTCAGCGCATGGATATTGACAGCGAAAAAGTCCCAGTATTTGAAGAAAAACAGGATGGCCAAATTGCATATCACAGAGGACGCCACTGCCCGGCGGGCCAATCTGTCGTTCTCCCGCCAGCGCTCCACCAGCCGGCCGTGGGTATAGTCCACGGCAATGGACAGCAGCATGATGAAAATATACACCGGCTCCCCCCAGCCGTAGAAAAAGAGGCTGACCAGCAGCAGGATCAGGTTGCGGATTTTCAGCGGCGAGAGCTTATAGACCGCCAATACCGCCATCAGATAGAAGAACAAAAAAGGCAGGCTTGAAAAGACCATGCGGACCCCCCTTGTGGAAGTTTTTCAGAGAGCCGCAGCCCGCAGGCCGCGGCTCTCTGGACTTAGAACCTGTATTCACAGGCGTTGCACGCCGTCTGGGCGGGTCTTTTGCCGCCCTGCTGCGTTAAAAAATCTTGAAATACACCAAGTATTCCTACGATTTTTTGCCTTGCGGGCCGGCAAAATCCCTCGCCCATCCGGCATCCCCCGCCTATGAATACAGGTTCTTATTGAAACAGTGCGCGGAAGGCGTCCGCCGCCGCGTCCTGCTCCGTGTTTGCGCAAATCAAAGCGGCCACATTGCCCTGGGTAATGACGGCGGCCTTTTCCCAACCCGCAATGGTGTCAGGATAAAAGGCTCCGCCGGCGACCTGGCTGTCAATGCGGGCCTGGAAAATTTCCGCCGCGGCCTTTGCGTCCGCCTCGCTCTCCAGCTCCGCCAGGGCGAACTCATAGGGCACACTGGAAATGGCGGCGGCTTTCACCACGCACTGCCTGGTCTGCAGTTCGCTCAGACCGGGATAGGCCGCGTCCAGAAACTGTCCCTCCAAATCCATCATCGCCGGCGTATTTTCCTCCCCCAGAGAGGACATGAAGTCCTCAAAATACTGGTTCAGGTCCGGCGCGGCCTGGGCCGGCTCGCCGCTCTTTTTCCCGCAGGCGGCCAGGGACAATGCCAGGGCCAGTGTCAGCAATACTGCAAAGATCTTTTTCATATCTGCCTCCAAAATGTTTCATTCTCCGCTTTGGGCGGGTCAGCATATTAGACGGCGGGCTGTCGAAAAAGGTTCCGCTGTATTGATTCCAATATTTCCGGCCACCGGGATTTTACAATTTGGTTATATGTACGCCCGCTGTCCGCAGCATCAGGCGCTTGGTCCCCACGCCGTCGAAGGCCACCTCCACCAGCGCGTCGTTCCCCATAGGCCGCACGGACAGCACCATGCCCTCGCCGAAGGTGCGGTGGCGAATCGCGTCCCCCTTCTGGAGCTGGAGCAGCTCCGCCCCCTGGGCGGCGGGCTCCTGGGTAAAGCCGGGGTCCCTGGGCGGACGGGGTGCGCGGCGCTTGCGGGAGGCATACGTCCCCTGCTCGCCGCCGGCGGCTCCGGCCGCCGCCATGCGGGCCCGGAAGTCGAAGGAGCCAAAACCGGCCCCGCCGGCTATGCCGCCCGCGCCGCCTGCAGCGGGAACCGCCGCGCCGTCCTCCCGCTCCACAGGCTCCGCCGGCAGCTCCTCCAAAAACCGGGAGGGCGGGTTGTTGTTGGTCCGGCCATACAGCATGCGCTGGCGGGCGGCGGTCATCACCAGCTGCTCCCTGGCCCGAGTCATGGCCACATAGCACAGCCGCCGCTCCTCCTCCATCTCCTCCCCCTCGCCGATGACCCGGCTGCCGGGGAAGACCCCCTCCTCCATGCCCACCACAAAGACATTGGGGAACTCCAGGCCCTTGGCGCTGTGCATGGTCATGAGGGAGACGCAGTTGTCGCTCTCCTGGGCGTCGTCCAGGTCCGTATACAGGGCCACGCTGTCCAGGAATCCCGCCAGGGATGGGTCCTCCGGGCTGTTTTCCAGGAAGCCGATGATGCTGGAGCGCAGCTCCTGCACGTTCTCGATGCGCCCGCGGCTCTCCATGTCCTTCTTCTCCTCCAGCGCGTGGACATACCGCGATTTCTCGCAGACCGCGTCGTACAGCTCCGGCAGCTCCAGGGTCTCCTCCAGCTCCCGCAGCTCCCGGATCAGCGCCACAAATGCGCCGATCTTTGCCGCCACCGCCCGCAGGGCCGGGTACTCCGCCGCCCGCTCCATGACGCTGAACAGGCAGCAGCCCTCCTCTCCGGCAATCTGCACCACCTTCTCCATGCTTGTCCCGCCAATTCCCCTGGTGGGGACGTTGACGATCCGCCGCAGGCGCAGGTCGTCCGCCGGGTTGTCCACCACGCACAGATAGGCCAGCATATCCCGCACCTCGGCCCGGTCAAAGAACTTCATGCCGCCGTAGACCTTATAGGGGATGCCGTTGCGCTTGAGGGCCATCTCCAGGGCGTTGGACTGGGCGTTCATGCGGTAGAGGACCGCGTTGTCCCGCCAGCTCTTGCCCTGCTCACAGCTCTCCATGATCCTGGACGCCACAAAGTTCGCCTCGTCGCTCTCGCTGAACACGGTCCTGACCAGCACCTTTTCCCCCGCGCCGCTCTCCGTCCACAGGGTCTTGCCCTTGCGCCCGGTGTTGTGCTGGATCACCGCGTTGGCCGCGTCCAGGATATTCTGGGTGGAGCGGTAGTTCTGCTCCAGGCGGATGGTACGGCAGGTGTCGTACTGCTCCTCAAAATTGAGGATATTTTCGATATTGGCCCCCCGGAACCGGTAGATGGACTGGTCGTCGTCCCCCACCACGCAGATGTTTTTCCGCCCGCCGGCCAGCAGCCGGGCCAGCAGGTACTGGAGATGATTGGTGTCCTGGTACTCGTCGATGAGGACATAGCGGAACTTCTTCTGATAGTACGAGCGCACCTCCTCGTCCTTCTGCAGCAGATGGACCGTGTGGAGGATGATATCGTCAAAGTCCAGGGCGTTGGCCTCCCGGAGCCTGCGGTCGTAGCCGGCGTAGATCTCCGCCACCCGGGGCATGCGCCAGTCCCGGGCGGTCTGGGCGTCCTGGGCGAAGGCGTCCGGCGACTGGTTTTTGTCCTTCGCGTTGCTGATAATGGTCATCACGGAGCGGGGATTGAACTCCTTCTCATCCAGCTCCAGCGCTTTGATGACGTCCCGGACCACCCGCTTGCTGTCGTCGCTGTCGTAGATGGTGAAGTTGCTGGTAAAGCCCGCCCCCAGCTTTTCGATATCCCGGCGCAGAATGCGGATGCAGGCCCGGTGGAAGGTGGCCGCCCAGATGTCCTTGGCGGCGGGACCGCACATTTTCTCCAGGCGCTCCTTCAGCTCACCGGCGGCCTTATTGGTAAACGTGATGGCAATGACAGACCACGGCGGAGCAGGGTCCACGGCGCACAGGCGGCGGGCCTTATGCCAGTCCTCCGGCGCGGGGGATTCGGGAAAGTTTTCCAGGAAATCCAAATCCTCTTCCGCGGCCCAGTCGGGGACGTCATCACAGTCGCTGCCCCGGCCAAAATTCAGCAGGTTGTCCACCCGGTTGATCAGGACGGTGGTTTTGCCGCTCCCAGCCCCCGCCAGCAGCAGCAGCGGCCCCTCCGTCGCCAGCACGCCTTCCCGCTGCATAGCGTTCATGCGATGGTACCGGCGGGCAATGACTGCCCGCCGGGCGGCGACATATCTGTCAGTAAAATCCTTTGTCATAAGCATTCTCCCCCAGCACACTTGCAATATTTTTCCATCTCTATTGTAATATAAATTTCCCCGCCGGTCAACCTTTTTCCGCCCTTATTCGCCCAGGGCCGGAATTGCAATCGGGCCATTATCCCTCTCATAGTTTGCGATGGCACGTTTCATAAGCATTTCAATCTCTTTATTGACGGATCGGCCATTTTCAGCAGCAACCACCTTGAATTTATCCATGATAGCCCTGTCTACTCTCAGTGGGTATGGATTTGCCTGCGCCATGTGAAATCCCCCTTAATCAGATACCAATAGTATATCATTTTAGTATCTTTAATCAAGTAATCAAAAAGAAGCTAAAATGATTGACAAATAGAATTCCTAATGATATAATATAGATATCACTTTTTGGCGCACGCTTCCTGCATATTGGGAATCCATTCTATGATATCCCCCAATTGGCAATTCAGCAAAGCGCAGATTACATCAAAACTCTCTAAATTGATGGAGGTGCTATTTACACGGAGCCTCTGCATCGTGCTTTCCCCAAGTATTTTTTCACGCCGCAGCCGGTAACTGGAGTATCCGGCCTTTTTCAATTCTGCTAAAATATTTATTTTATACCGCAACATATTAAATTCTCCAAACCACAAAAATCACCCGCAGAGGTGTTGACAATACCACCCGGAAGGGTGTATAATAGACTCACCATCAGAAAGGAGTGTGTAGCGATGACACCAGTAATGAATCCTCTGTATGAGTATGTTTTAGAGCATATTCTGGAGCAATACTACCACGAAACCGCCTATTACGAGTATCGTGCCAAACGGGATGCCGTTGGCCGGGAACTGTGGGAGCAACTCCCTGCCAATCAGCGGCGGCTGTTGGAAGAGCTGCAGCGGGCCTACGACCGCGCGGAGCTCTGTGAACTGGAAGCCATGTTTCTCGCCGCCTTCGATGAGTGCTGCTCTCTCATGCAGCGGCATATCAGCCCAGGAGCCAAATCTGTCCATCCGGCATAACGGCGGTGCTGCCCGGAATCCTGTCAACGATCCTTCCCGTATGGACATCCCGCACGATGACCTCCTCCCGATAGTTGGGGTCCTCATGCCAGGACGAAAAATACAGCTTGTCCTCCACTCTGAACTCAAAGGCCTCTGTCGCCCCGATTACGAACTCCGCCTTTTCCGGCCACAGGATCTGGAACTTATCCTCGCTGCCCTGCCGCGTCAGCATCAGGGGCCACCGCTTCAGCATGATGTTATAGCAGTCCTGCACATCTGAAAGGGGGATTGCCGCCAGCGCCGAAACCTGGCCGGCGGTGTCGTACTGCAATACCTCTATTTTTCCCGCCGGGAAATCCACCCGCAGCAAAATGATCTTCCCCTCGTAGAAGACCGGACGCCCCAAATACTGTCCGCTCCCCGCTGTCACCGGCTGGACGACCTTCCCGTCCGGGTAATGGAGCAGCACCAATCGATTCTGCTTGACCGGGTGTCCATCCTGGAAAAGCTCCTCCGCCTCATACAGATCGCCGCCGGTGTAGTCTGTCCCCCAGTACCACTCGCCGCTGCCCTCCAGAGGCTCTATAGCGGTAATGCCCTGCGTGTCTATCCGTTTCATCTGATACATTCCTTCCATCATAAAAATTCCGCCTGTCTGTCTCCCGGATCACAGCGCCGGAAGCCGCTCCAGCTCCTGGGTCAGGGCCTGAAATGTGCCGTGGGGGTATGCGTCAACCGGCAGGCCGCCCGGATTTTCGATATAATCCGTCGCCAGATAACCGGACAATCCCGCCTGCACTGCCGCCATGTCGTCCACCGGGTTGTTCCCGATCATCAGGCACTCCCCCGGCTCCCGGCCAATATGCTCCAGGATATCGCGGTAATAGTCCGGGTTCGGCTTGCTGCGGCGGCTGTTCTCATAGGTGGTGATATAGTCGAAGTCCTCCTCCGACAGCCCCACCCAGCCCAGCCGGGTCGCCACCGCCACCGCCGGAAAAATCGGATTGGTGGCCAGGATCACCTGATACCCCTTCTGCCGCAGGCCGCCGATGAGCCGGCTGTGGTCCGCCGGTTCCCGCAGGACTGACCGCACAGCGTCAAATTCCCGCGCATAAAAATCGTTCAGTATGCTCTCCAGCGCCATAGCGGCAATGCCCAGCTCCTGGGTAAAGGCCTCCCAGAACGCCTGCCGGTTGGTGACGCTGCCGTCGTTGGCCACCATAGCGGCTGTGCCTTTCCAGACGGCGTCGACCAGCTGCCCGCCGTCGTAGCCCATAGGCGCGGCGCAGGCCACCAGCGCTTTAAAATACATATGGATAAAATCATCCTGCCAAAACGGGAGCAAAGTCCCATCCAGGTCAAACAGAATTGCATGCAACATATGGTCACTCTCCTTGGGGTGATTATACCAAATATGGGAGCATATGGCAAGGTATTTCTCAAACGAAACAACAGCAGCGAAACAGCCTGCGGCTGATCCCCGCAGGCTGTTTCGTTCTCTATCAAGCGGCTGGCCGCCGCAGTCAGCGCACTCCCGGTACGGACACCAGCCGTCCGGAGGCGGCGCTACCGCCCCGCCCCTGGTGGGCGATCGCCTTCCAGTTCTTCGTATCCCGGAACAGCGAGATGACCTGCAGCGGCATCCAGGAGGCCATAAATACCGGGAACAGTACAATCGTCCCCGCCATTCCCCGCAGCCCGTAGCCGCCCAGCAGCGCCAGCACCGCGGCCAGGGCCATACCGCACAGCGCATACAGGCCAACGCCGCACAGACTCAGCGCCAGAACCGCAAGGTCGCCTGTCGCCGCGCCGCTGGCCAGGCCGCAAACCATCAGCAGCGCGGACACCGCCTGGGCAAAGGGGGCCAGCAGAAACATGGTCATATCCCAGCGCAGCATGGGCTCCGGCGCACTGCCCTGCCACAGCCTGGCGGTCTTCTGCTTTGCCACCTGCATGATCCCGCTGCACCACCGCTTGCGCTGCCGCAGGGAGAGCAGGAAATCGGTCGGTTCCTCGTCGTAGTTGACTGCCTCCGGCACCCAGCTGACCCGGTAGCCCGCGCCGGCGCACTGGGCCGCGAATTCCGCGTCCTCGGCAATGGTGGACGTGTTCCAGCCGCCCAGGGCCTCCAGCACGCTCCTGTGGACCGCAAAGCCGGTGCCGATCAATTTCGCCGACAGCCCACAGGCCGCCCGTGGACGGTTCCAGATCAGGTCAAAGCAGGTGTTGTACAGCCCGTAGCAGCCGGCCACACAGCCCGCCGTGGGATTGGCGGCCTTGGTACGGGATTTGCAGACCATGGCCCCTGCCGCGAAGGCGTCGTTCATCCGGGACAGGTAGTCCGGGGCCAGGGTGTTGTCCGCGTCGAAGACCACAAAGGCGTCGTAGTCCTTCCGCAGCAGCTGGGCGAACGCCTGGTGGAGGGCGTCGCCCTTGCCGGCGACTTTCCCCAGGCAGCGGATGATGCCAGCCCCAGACGCGGCGGCGGCAGCCTCGGTGAAGTCGGTGCAGTTATTGGGTACTACGTACACGTCCCGCAGTTCAGGGGGGTAGTCCTGGTTCAGCACGCTGTAGACCAGATCGCCGATGACGGCCTCTTCATTCCGCGCCGCCACCACCACGGCGAAGCGCGTTTTCGGAGCGGTGCGCGGATACTGCTTCCGCCGCCGCAGGGCGAAGAGGGCCACCGCGGCAAAATAGACGGTAAAGACCTTCAGGCACAGGGATAGGATGAAAAATAAAGTATCCATGCATTCCATAACATACTCCTCCTGCTCACTGGTGAATGGGATCGGGTACTCGGTGGTATGCTTGCATACTAACAGAGATTTTTTAAGTTGCAACCAGCGGAATTTTTAAGATTCATTAAAGAACCCCTGAATAATTTTTGTTGGCCGGCTGCGGGACGATCCGCCGCCGCCGGACCTTTGTCCCAAAAAGTATACTGGAAAGTCCATGAAAATATACAGGCGCAGTTCTGATGCCCTTGAAAAGCAGAGGGGGTTGTGGTAATATGAGCGTGGATATCGTTCTGCTTGTATACAGAAAGCAGGTGATCAGTTTGGACAAAGCAGAGCAAAAGCGCTGGAAAGATTTAGAACGGCTGCGCAGTCTCAGGCCCATAGACGATGACTTTATGCGCTGCCTCTTCAAAGACAACATCCCCCTGGCCGAAATGGTGCTCCGCATTATCACAGGGAAACCGGATCTGGTCATCACCAACTGCCAGACGCAAAAGGATATGAAGCGGCTGGCTGGGGCCCGTTCCATTTGCCTGGACGCATACGGGAGCGATTCTATCGGAAAAAAGTATGATATGGAAATCCAGCGGGAGGACAAGGGTGCGGACTCCCACCGGGCCAGATTTCATTCCAGCGTAATGGATATTGAAAATCTGGATGCCGGGCAGGAGTTTTGCGAATTGCCCGATACGTTCACAATTTTTATTACGGAAAAGGATTTTTACGGGCAGGGCGAAGCAATTTATTACATTGAGCGGATGAATCTTACCACGGGCAAACCGTTTGCGGACGGGGAACATATCCTCTATGTGAACGGCGAATACCGGGGCGATTCCGACATAGGGAAGCTGATGCACGACTTTCACTGCACCGAGGCCGATGATATGCATTTCCCGCTGCTGGCGGAGCGCACCAGGTATTTGAAGGAAAATCCGAAGGGGGTTAGCGAGATGTGTAAGGTGATGGAAGATATGCGCAATGAGGAGCGCAAGGAAAACATGATAGAGGTCGCAAAAAAACTGCTGTTTGATGGAACACTTACGCTTGAGAAAATTGCTGCATGCGTTGACCTTTCGCTGGATGAGCTGAAAAAATTGCAAGCAGGACAAAGCGTATAAGCATGTATTGTGTTAAGGGCGGGAACTTGATGTCAGATTCCCGCCCTGTTTCTGCCTTGATTTTTCAATCTTAAGAATTTTCTAAAAAACTCCCCGCTTTAATCTTAATATCCTCTATGTTAAAATAAAACATCGAAAGGTGGGAATTCCACAAATGGCTAACATTCTGATCTGCGACGATGAGCGCGACATTGTCACCGCGTTAAAAATATACCTCTCCTCCGAGGGCTACGGCCTTTACGAGGCTTTTACCGGACGGGAGGCCCTGGAGATTGTACGCAAGCACACCATCCATCTTATCCTGATGGACATCATGATGCCGGAGATGGACGGCATCTCCGCCACCGCCAAGCTCCGGGAGGAGTACAATATTCCCATCATCCTCCTCACCGCCAAGAGCGAGGACACCGACAAGGTCCTGGGACTGAACATCGGCGCAGACGACTACATCACCAAGCCATTCAACCCCATCGAGGTGCTGGCACGTGTGCGCTCCCAGCTGCGCCGGTATACCACCCTGGGCGGCATGGAGCAGAAGCCCAACAAGCTGACCATCGGCCCCATCTCCGTGGACGACGAGACGAAAACCGTGACTGTGGACGGGGAGGCTGTGAACCTGACGCCTATTGAGTACAATATCCTGCTGCTGCTCATGCGCCATCCGGGCCGGGTCTACTCCTCCTCCCAGATTTACGAGCAGGTGTGGAACGAGGCCGCCTATGGCTCGGAGGGCGCGGTGGCCGTCCATATCCGGCATCTGCGGGAAAAGCTGGAGATCAATCCCTCAGACCCCCGGTATCTGAAGGTCGTGTGGGGCCTGGGGTACAAAATGGAACCGTGACAGCGGTCTGCGGCTGTCGCGGCGCTGATGATTGGAGGTCTTACCATGAAGCGTGATCTGCGAGGGAGCCTTGCCGCCAAATGTGTGGCAATATTTCTGCTGATCCTTACTACCGCGGGGGCCGTGGGGGGCTGCGCCATCGTGCTGATGCAGTCCTACGGCTATGGCACTGCGGGTTCTTTTCAAGAAGACCAGCTGTGTCTGGACGAGATGGTCCAGGCTGAGAGAGTTGCACTGGACAAAACGGTGGAACCGGACTACTACTCCGGCTATGAATTGAATAACTTCTACCCGGATTTTTCCGCTCTCATCTACGATGGAGAGCCGGACAGCGAAAACCTTGCCGGCTCCTGGTCCGAGGTCCCGGAAAATATTCTCTGTGAGCATACCAACCAATTCCGGGATGGCCGCGCTGAGTCCGGCTACTATACGGTCATTGGCTACCTCTCCAGCCCCATGCAGTCCCGCAGCAATTTTTATCGCAACTTCAGCGTCTATCATTTTATGCGCTCCTTTGACTATGCCGGAACCGCCGCCATGACCGCGTTTCTGGCGCTTATCTCCCTTGGCCTGCTGGTATTCCTCCTCTGCGCCGCCGGACACCGGGCCGGAAGAACCGGCGTCTTCCCCAACTTTATGGACAAAATCCCGCTGGATTTGTATCTCTTCTGCGCTGTCCCACTGTTTGTCTTCTGCCTTTTGATGCCGGATCAATTCGGCAGATGGAACGCCCATATTCCCCTGCTGTTCTATTTGGCGCCGTGGGTGCTGTGCCTTCTGTGCGCCGCCGCTGTTGCATTAGCCACGCTGCTGACAGTGTCCACCCGGCTGAAGCTGGGCAAGTGGTGGCGGAACACCATCTGCTACGGCGTCCTCCGCTGGTGCCGGAAGATGTGGCGGCGGTTCTGGTGGACGGTGCTGGAGTTCGTGCGCATCCTGCCCATGACGTGGCGGGTTGTGCTGGCCGTGGGCGGGATCCTGGTCGTGCAGACCTTCCTGACACTTCTTATATTTGAAACCTACGACCAGGCGGTCTTTTTCCTCTTTACCCTGGTTCTGGACGCCGCCCTGGTGGTGGGCTCCGCCTGGCTGACCCGGCAGCTGCAGCTGGTGCAGGACATGGGCAAAGCGCTGGCCGCCGGGGATCTGGACGCCAAGCTGGACACCGGAAAGCTGTTTTGGGATATCAAGTCCCACGCGGAGTGCCTCAACGCCATCGGCGTGGGCATGAACGAGGCGGTGGAGCGGCGCATGCGCTCCGAGCGGCTGAAGACGGAGCTGATTACCAACGTGTCTCACGACATCAAGACGCCCCTGACCAGCATCGTCAACTACGTGGACCTGCTGAAAAAGGAGGAGCTGCCCCCTGCCGCTGCGGAGTATGTGACCGTGCTGAACCGGCAGTCCCACCGGCTGAAGAAGCTGACGGAGGATCTGGTGGAGGCCAGCAAGGCGTCTACCGGCAATGTGGCGGTGCACCTGGAGCCCATTGTGGTCAACGAGATCATCCATCAGGCGGTGGGCGACTACGACGAGCGATTAGCCGCCGGGAAGCTGGAGGTGGTGGTGAGCACCTACGAGGGCAATCTCATCGCCATGACCGACGGGCGGCTGCTGTGGCGGGTGCTGGACAATCTGCTCAGCAACGTGTGCAAGTACGCCATGGCGGGGACGCGGGTCTATGTGGACCTGGGGGCCAGGGACGGATGGATCCTGCTGACCATGAAGAACATTTCACGGGACCCCCTGAACATCAACGCCGACGAGCTGATGGAGCGGTTCGTCCGGGGCGACGCCTCCCGCCACACGGAGGGCAGCGGCCTGGGGCTGAACATCGCCAGGAGCCTGATGGATTTGATGGGCGGAGCGTTCAGTCTCAGCGTGGACGGGGATCTGTTCAAGGCGGAGCTGACGCTGAAGATGGTGGAGCAGAAGCCGTGGGAAAAGCCGGTGGAGCTGCGTCTCGTGACCGGCGCCGAGCGTACAAAGAACGCCTGAATGGATAGAAAGCAGGTATACTCCTCCCTGTTTGAGGAAAGCTAAGGCCGACTTCATTCAGCGAGGAGTAACTGCTATGTTTAAACATGAAAAGCAACTTTTCCACCCTGTCGGGGTGGAGCGTCCCAATCCCCAATACGCCGCGCTGCTCCAGGAGCAGCTGGGCGGCGCAAACGGCGAGCTGAAGGCCGCCATGCAGTACCTGTCCCAGAGCTTCCGCATCAAGGACCAGAAAATCAAGGACCTCTTTATGGACATCGCCGCAGAGGAGCTGGGCCATATGGAGATGGTCGCCCAAACCATCTCCCTGCTCAACGGGCATGACGTGGACGCCCAAAGGGTGGACGCGGGCGAGATCCAGACCCACGTGCTGATGGGGCTGAATCCCGGCCTGATCAACGCCTCCGGCTATTCCTGGACCGGGGATTATGTGTCCGTCACCGGCGACCTCTGCGCGGATATCCTGAGCAATATCGCCTCGGAACAGCGGGCAAAGGTGGTATACGAGTACCTGTACCGCCAGATCGACGACAGGCGGGTGCGGGAGACCATCGACTTCCTGCTCAACCGGGAGGAGGCCCACAACCAGATGTTCCGGGATGCCTTCAACGCTGTCCAGGACAGCGGGTCGAATCAGGATTTCGGCACCACAAAGGCGGCAAAAATGTATTTCTCCATGTCCAATCCCGGCCCCAACGCCTTCGCCGGGAACGAGGTCAAAGCTCCGGCATTTGCCCGGTAACCTGTTCTCAACAGGGGCAGCCGAAAGCGATTTTCAATATTGCCGGCAGCAGGCCCTCTCCGTCACGGCTGACTGAGAGGGCCTTCTCTATAGGACAGCAGCGCGCTATCCTGAAAAATGATTTGACCTGCGGCGGCGTGTGATAGGGGCCAGTTTTTTGTTGACACATACATCAATGTACGATACAATAGGTATTGTATCGTAGGTGGCCAATTGAAAAGCTATTCATCCAGAGAAATCATCAGGATCCTGAAGGATAATGGCTGGTTTGAAGTATCCTGTGTAGGTGATCACCACCAGTTTAAGCATCATACTGTGCCGGGCAGGGTAACCATTGCCCATCCGGTAAAGGACATGCCTGTCCGGAATTTAAAAAGTATAGAACGACAGGCAGGAATAAAATTCCTGTAATGGAAGGGAGTTCGTCATGCTCAAAAACTACTATTCCTATCCTGCTTTCTTCTTCTATGACAATGATGGCGTATCTGTTGAGTTTCCGGATTTGCCAGGGTGTCTGCCGTGCGCCGAGGATGAGGAAAGCATATTCCGCAACGCAAGAGAAGCGCTTGGGCTCCACCTGTTCGGGATGGAGAGCGATGGGGAGGATATTCCAGAGCCAACGCCTGTATCGAAATTGACTCCGGAGCCTGGGGCTGTGGTCGCCATGGTGGATGTCTTTATGCCGCCTGTCCGTGAGCGCGTGAACCGGCAGGTCGTCAAAAAAATCTTGACCATTCCATCCTGGCTGAACAAAGAGGCCGAGGAGGCAGGCGTGAACTTCTCACAGGTCCTGCAGGATGGATTGAAGCAGAGTCTTGGCGTTCAGTAGCATGTCAAAACCAGGGGGCCGGGCCCCCTGGTTTTCTGCGCGCAGAAATACCCCCCGTCCACAGACAACCCCATTTGGGCGGAAGGCCCTCTTTTCAATTCCCCGGCGGTGTGGTATACTTGGGAAGATCCTGGGGCCGGGGGCCCAATCCAGAGAAGATAAAAGGAGGGCGCCGCCATGCGCGCTTACGAGAGATTCCTGCAGTATGCGGTCATTCACACCACCAGCGATGATACCAGCGGTCTCACGCCCAGCTCCCAGTGCCAGTTCGACCTGGCCCGGCATCTGGTCAAGGAGATGCGCCGCCTGGGCATCCCGGACGCCCATGTGGACGGCAAATGCTACGTCTACGGCTCCATCCCCGCCTCGCCGGGCTGCGAGGACCTGCCGGCCCTGGGCTTCTGCGCCCACCTGGACACCGCCTCCTTCAGCGGCAAAAACGTCCGGCCCCGGCTGGTGCCGGACTACGACGGCGGCGACATCGTCCTGGGAACCAGCGGCCGGGTGCTCTCCCCCGCCCAGTTCCCCCACCTGCCCCAGCTGCGGGGCAAGACGCTGATCGTCACCGACGGCGCCACCCTTCTGGGCGCGGACGACAAGGCGGGCATCGCCGAAATCCTGACCATGGCGGAGACCGTGCTGGACCGCGGCCTGCCCCACAGCCGGCTGTGCTTCAGCTTTCCGCCGGACGAGGAGATCGGCGCGGGGGCCAAGGACCTGGACCTGGAAAAGCTGGGGGCGGACGTGGCCTACACCGTGGACGGCGGCGAGCTGGGTATGATCCAGTACGAGAGCTTCAACGCGGCCATCGCCCGCATCACCATCACCGGCATCGGCGTCCATCCGGGCCACGCCAAGAACATCATGCGCAGCGCGCTGCTGGTGGCCCATCAGCTCCAGGCCATGCTGCCCGGAGGCGAGACGCCCCAGGACACCGAGGGATACGAGGGGTTCTTCCACCTGACCAGCCTGCGGGGCACGGTGGACGAGGCGGAGATGGAATACATCATCCGGGACCACGACGAAACCCTTTTTGAGGGCCGCAAGCGGACCCTGCTGCACATCGCCCGGCTCCTCAACGACCGCTGGGGCGAGGGCACGGTCCGGGTGGAGCTGCGGGACCAGTACCGCAACATGGCGGAGGTCATCCGGGACCACCTGGACCTCATTGAGACCGCCAAAAAGGCCACCCTGCTGGCAGGCGTCCAGCCCGCCACTCCCCCCATCCGCGGGGGCACGGACGGCTGCCAGCTCAGCTTCCGGGGCCTGCCCTGCCCGGACCTGGGCACCGGCGCCTACGCCTGCCACGGCCCCTATGAGCACATCACAGCGGAGGACATGGACAAGGTGACAGAGATCCTCCTGAACATCGTCGGGCTCCACGCCGGTTCGTGAGCCCCGCCGGCATATCCTGACAGACAGCGGACCGGGAGCCACTCATGGCTCCCGGTCCGATCTTATTGGCTACAGGCGGTCCTTGTTCTCCAGAAGGGACAGGCGGTAAATGCGCTCGCCGGTGCCGATGTAGTGCTCGTCCAGGGCCCGGCAGGCCGCCTCCAGGTCCCCCCGCCGGATGCACTCCAGAATGCGCTCGTGGGGGGTCACCAGGTCCCGGATATAGCCGGGCACCTTCCGGTTTGTGCTCTTCACGGTCAGGAACATAGCGCCGTTGAGAGGACTGAGCAGTTCCCACATCTGGACCAGCCGGCTGATCTGGCCGGACCGGACGATCTCCCGGTGAAAGCGCTCGTCCGCATTGACCTCCTCCAGCGTGTTGCCGGTGCCGGCCAGGGCGCGAATCTCGTCCAGAGCCGCCTCCATGAGGAAGATCCCCTGGCTGTCCACCCGGCAGGCGGAGCGCTGAAGGGCCAGCTTTTCCAGGCTGCCCCGGAGAAAAAACACCTCATATGCGTCCTTAGGGGACAGCAGGGCCACGGTGCAGCCTCTGTTGGGCTGGTAGTCCACCAGGCCCTCAACGGCCAACTGCTTCAGGGCGTCCCGCACGGGCCCCCGGCTGATGCCCAGGGCGGCGGCCAGCTCGCTCTCCACCAGCTTCTCCTGGGGCGCCAGGTTTCCGTTGATGATCTGCTCCCGCAGGTAGACGAGCGCGCGCTGCGAATAGCTCTGCCGGTTCTCTCCGCTTTTTTTCTGCATACTCCCCCCTATCAGCCGCCGCTGGGCGGTTCATAGGCGGCCAGCGCCGAGGCGGTATAGGCCATATCCTCCCCGTCCAGCCACTGGCCGCAGGGGATGGAGACCACGTGGTCGTAGATGTATTGCTCCTCCGGGCAGCCCGCCAGGCTGACCAGGGGGCCCACAGGCCAGAAGGTGGTGGAGCGGATCCCCCGCTCCGCCAGATAGGCCTGGAAATGGTCCCGCACATCGGCGTAGACCGTGAAATTGCAGGGCACGGTCCCCTCCGGCAAAACCGGGAACACCGGCCGGAAGCCGCGGGGCTCCGCCGGGATGCCGGCGAGCAGGGCGGCATAGTTCTCCCGCCGCCGCCGCCGCAGGCGGTCCAGGTCCGCGTGGCGCATCGTGTACTCCGACTGCGGGTCCCCGCCGTAGCTGTCAAAGATCTGGCGCAGCAGCATCTCGCCCTCCCAGAACCTTTCGTCCCCTGCCGGCTCCAGATAGGCCCGGCGCAGCTCCAGGTGGCGCGGGTGGGGCGGAAGGGGCTCGGCGGCAAAGTCTCCCCCCCGCTTCAGCGCGAAGCCGCCGCAGCTGACGCCCATCCACTTGCGAAAGCTCCCGGCGGCGTAGTCGCACAGGGGGTCGATGCCGCCGTCGGTGAAAAGGGAGTGGGTGACGTCCTCAAAGATCACCACGCCCCGCTCCCGGCAGGCCCGGACAAAGTCCCGGTCATAGCTGCAAAAGCCAAAATAGCCGCACAGACTCAGCACGCTGATCTCATCCAGGGCCGCGCTGTCAAAGCGGCAGCGCATATCCCGGTCCACCCCGTAAAAGCGGAGCTGATAGCCGGCCTTGGCAAAGGGGGCCAGCACCGTCTCGCAGGTATAGCGGGGGACATAGGCCACCCGTTTCCGGTCCGCAGGCAAAATGTCCTCCAGACAGTAATAGATGCCGCAGCGGCCGGACATCATAAAGCGTAGACCGCCGCCGAGGTTCTCGAAGTACCCGTTGTCCCGCTCCAGCGTGGGCTCAATCCGTACGGAACTGCCGATTTTCCTCATCTCCACTCCCCCTTTGAAATATTGCGCTGCAGGCGCACAGTATCAGCGGTTATTGTACTCCCGATGCTGTCTAATGTCAACAAAAAACAGCAGGAAAAAAATTTGTTAACAAAAATTTATAATTGTTGACAAATGGGAGGCGGGTATAGTATAATAAAACGAATTTGCTGCGGGAATCCACGGTTGACATGCAGCTTTTTGACCAACTCAGGTCTGAGAACCTGCCTGCGCGGCCGCTGGTGTCCTCTGGGCAGTTTTCCGGCGCTTTACCGCTTTGCCGTGTGAAAAAGCCGGGGGCTGCACGCCCTGCTTTTCCCCACACGACGCAGCGGGGTCTCCGTCCATCCGGCGCCCGCGGCAGCGCAGACAGATCTGAACAAGGAGGAAAAGGGAGGAAACCACATGCACAAGTATATCCTGAAGCGGCTGTTGATGCTGATCCCGGTCATCCTGGGCGTCACGTTCATCGTGTTCTTCATCCTGAACCTGTCGCCCGGCGACCCCGCGGCCATGATCCTGGGCGAGCAGGCCACGGCGGAGGCCCTGGAGATGAAGCGGGAGGAGCTGGGGCTCAACGACCCGCTCCTGGTCCGGTACTTCAACTACATGAAGGACCTGCTCCGGGGCGATATGGGCGTATCCTACCGCAACAGCATTTCCGTCTGGGAGCAGGTGATCGACCGGTTCCCCAACACAGTGGTGCTGGCCATAGCGGGCATCCTGGTGGCGCTGCTCATCGGCATACCGCTGGGGATACTGTCCGCCAAAAAGCAGAACACGGTGATCGACAATATCTCCATGGTGCTGTCCCTGATCGGCGTGTCCATGCCCAACTTCTGGTTCGGCCTGCTGGTGGTCATGCTCTTCGCTCTGAAGCTGGGGTGGCTGCCCTCTCAGGGCATGGGCGAGGGCTTCGTGCCGCTGCTGCTGAGCCTGATCCTGCCGGCCCTGACCCTGGGCACCGGCTCGGCGGGCACCATCGCCCGGATGACCCGCTCATCCATGCTGGAGGTCATCCGCCAGGACTACATCTCCACCGCCCGGGCCAAGGGCGTGGACGAGCGGACGGTGACCTACCAGCACATGCTGCGCAACGCCCTCATCCCCATTATCACCGCCGTGGGGCTCCAGTTCGGCTCCCTGCTGGGCGGCGCGATGCTGACGGAGACGGTGTTCTCCTGGCCCGGCCTGGGCCGGCTGATGGTGGAGAACATCAAGTCCAAGGACATCCCCATGGTCCTGGGCTGCGTGGTGTTCCTGGCCACCATGTTCACCATCGTCAACCTGGTGGTGGATATCATCTACGCCTTCGTGGACCCCCGCATCAAATCCCTCTATAAGAAAGGACGGTGACCGGGATGAACGTGCAGAAGCAGGCAGAAAAAATGGAGAAAAAGCAGAGGTCTCTGTGGCAGGAGGCCTGGAGGCGGTTCAAGCGGAACAAGTCCGCCATGATCGGCCTGGTGTTCTTCGCGGCGCTGATCGTCATCGCCATCGCCACCCTGGTCATCGACCTGGCCACGGGCAACGAGTTTTACCAGAATTACGTCATCAACCAGGACCTGGCCAGCCGTCTGAAGGGCCCCAGCCTGGAGCACATCTTCGGCCAGGACGAGTTCGGACGGGACATGCTGCTGCGGATGATCTGGGCGGTGCGCTACTCCCTGTTCATGGGTAGCATGTCCATCATCATCTCCCTCATCGTGGGGGGCATCCTGGGCGCTGTGTCCGGGTACTACGGCAAGATGGTGGACGGCGTGATCATGCGGTGCATGGACATCCTGCTGGCCATCCCCTCCATGCTGCTGGCCACCGCCATCGTGGCGGCCCTGGGCACCAGCCTGATCAACGTGCTGATTGCCATTGCGATCTCCTACGTACCCACCTTCGCCCGGACCGTGCGGGCCTCGGTGCTGACGGTGAAGGACCAGGAGTTTATTGAGGCGGCCAGGGCCATCGGCTGCCACGACGGGGAGATCATCTTCAAATACATCATCCCCAACGCCATGGCCCCCATCATCGTCCAGGCCACCGTAGGTCTGGCGGGCGCCATCCTCTCCATCGCCGGCCTGTCCTTCCTGGGCCTGGGCATCCAGCCGCCCACCCCGGAGTGGGGCGCCATGCTCTCCAACGCCCGGACCTATATCCGCGACGCCTGGCACGTCACCGTCATTCCGGGCCTGGGCATTATGCTGACCATTCTGGCGCTGAACCTGATGGGCGACGGCCTGCGGGACGCGCTGGACCCCAGACTGAAGGATTGACACGCTATCGTAAAGGAGGGACCGCTTTAATATGTCAGACTATCTGTTGGAAGTAAAGGATTTAAGCATTATCTACGCCACGGAGGACGGCGTGGTCCAGGCCCTCACCGGCGCCAACCTCAAGCTGCGCCAGGGGGAGACCCTGGGGCTGGTGGGGGAGACCGGCGCGGGCAAGACCACCCTGGCCCGGGGCATCATGCGCCTGATTCCCAACCCGCCGGGGAAGATCGTCTCCGGCCAGATCCTCTTTGACGGGAAGGACCTGCTGGGCCTGTCCATCAAGGAGATGCGCAAGTACCGGGGCAGACAGATCTCCATGATCTTCCAGGACCCCATGACCAGCCTCAACCCGGTGATGACCGTGGGAGATCAGATCCGCGAGGTGGTGGTGACCCACCACCCGGAGATGTCCCGCCAGGAGGCCAAAAAGCACGCGGAGAACATGATGGAGATGGTGGGCATCACCGCCACCCGCTACGGCGACTATCCCCACCAGTTCTCCGGGGGCATGAAGCAGCGGGTGGTCATCGCTATCGCTCTGGCCGGAGAGCCCCGGCTCCTCATTGCCGACGAGCCCACCACCGCCCTGGACGTGACCATCCAGGCCCAGGTGCTGGAGATGATCCACGCCCTCAAGCGCAAAAGCAACACCGCCATGCTCCTCATCACCCACGACCTGGGCGTGGTGGCCCAGAACTGCGACAGCGTGGCTATCATCTACGCCGGGGAGATTGTGGAGTACGGCTCCCTGCGGCAGGTGTACAAAAACGTGCTGCACCCCTACACGGAGGGCCTTTTCGGCTCCGTGCCCAGTCTGGAGACCAACGCCCGGCGTCTGGCCGCCATCGAGGGCATGATGCCGGACCCCACCGCCCTGCCCAAGGGCTGCAAGTTCGTTGACCGCTGCAAATACGCCACAGACCGCTGCCGGAAGGAGCAGCCCCAGCTGCTGGAGCTGGAGGACGGGCACAAGGTCCGCTGCTTCCGCCACGAGGACAGGGAGGTGAAGGGCAATGGCTGAGATCTTACGGGTCGAGCACCTGCAGAAATATTTCCCCGTGCCGGACGGCATGCTCCACGCGGTGGACGACATCAGCTTTACCATCGACGCGGGCAAGACCCTGGGCGTGGTAGGGGAGTCCGGCTGCGGCAAGTCCACCATGGGCCGGGCCATCCTGCGCCTCCACGAGCCCACCGGCGGCAAGGTGTTTTTCCAGGGCCGGGACGTGCTGGCCATGGGCGCTCAGGAGATGAAGGAACTGCGCCGGGAGATGCAGATTATCTTTCAGGACCCCTTCGCCTCCCTCAACCCCCGCATGACCGTCAGCGAGGCCATCGCCGCCCCCCTCATCGTCCAGGGGCTGTACAGCCGCAAGGACAAGGCGGGCATCAACAAGCGGGTGCGGGAGATCATGGATATGGCCGGCCTGGCCCAGCGCCTGATCAACACCTATCCCCACGAGCTGGACGGCGGCCGCCGGCAGCGCATCGGCATCGCCAGAGCCCTGGCCCTGAATCCGAAGTTCGTGGTCTGCGACGAGCCCGTGTCCGCCCTGGACGTGTCTATCCAGGCCCAGATCCTCAACCTGATGCAGGATCTCCAGGACGAGCTGGGGCTGACGTATCTCTTCATCACCCACGACCTGTCCGTGGTCAAGTACATCTCCAACGACATCCTGGTCATGTATCTGGGCCAGATGGTGGAGAAGGCCCCGGCGGAGAAGCTCTTTGAAAAGCCCATGCACCCCTATACCCAGGCGCTGCTCTCCGCCATCCCCGTGCCGGACCCGGACCGGCCCATGAGCCGCATCACCATGAAGGGGGAGATCACCTCCCCGGTGAATCCGGAGAAGGGCTGCCGCTTTGCCAAGCGCTGCCCCTATGCCACCGCCGCCTGCACCCGGCAGGACATGGCGCTCACCGAGCAGGAGCCCGGACACTTTGTCACCTGCCTGCGCCTGCAGAAGGGCGAGATCTAAGGTCACAGCCCCGCCGCGGCCCAGCCGCGATGGAGTTATGATAAACAGCGACACACATCAATCAGAAAAATGGAGGAAAAAACATGAAAAAGCGTCTCACTCGCATCCTGGCCCTTGCGCTGGTTATGCTGAGCATCCTCTCCCTGGCCGCCTGCGGCGGCGGGAACGGAGGCGGCAACGCCGGCGGCAGCGGCAGCTCCGGCAACGCGGGCAGCAACGCCGGCACGTCCGGCGGCGACGCAGCCCCCGCCGGCTACAAGGACACGCTGGTCTGGGCCCAGGGCGCGGACGTAACCAGCCTGGACCCCCACCAGGGCAAGGAGACCCCGGCGGTGGAGGTCACCTGCCAGATCTTCGACACCCTGCTAGTGGTAGACCCGGAGACCAACGAGCTGGTCCCCCAGATCGCCGAGAGCTGGGATCAGACCGACGAGCTGACCTATGTCTTCAAGATCCGTGAGGGCATCAAGTTCCACGACGGCAGCGAGCTGACCCCCGCCGACGTCAAGTTCTCCCTGGAGCGGGCCATCAACTCCGCCGCCGTGTCCTATATCGTGGACTTCATCGACACGGTCACCGACAACGGCGACGGCACCGTCACCATCAAGACCAAGAACCCCTACGCCCCTGCCCTGCGCAACCTGGCCATTCCCTTCGCGGCCATCGTGCCCCAGGCCGTGGTGGAGGCGGACGAGGAGCACTTCATCCTCAACCCCGTGGGCTCCGGTCCCTACAAGTTCGTGGAGTGGAAGCAGGGCGACCATGTGACCATGGAGGCCTTTGACGACTACTACGCCGGCAAGGCGGAGACCCAGAACCTGATCATGCGGGTCATCCCCGAGACCTCCCAGCGCTCCATCGCCCTGGAGACCGGCGAGATCGACCTGGCCTATGACCTGGCGGTCAACGACGTGCCCAAGGTGGAGGAGAACCCGGACCTGACCGCCTACGTGGTGCCCTCTCTGACCTGCTGGTATATCTCCATGAACATGAACAAGGCCCCCTTCGACAACCCCAAGGTCCGTGAGGCCATCAACATGGCCATTGACCGCCAGCTCATCATTGACACCCTCAATAACGGCGTGGGCGAGCCCGCTGATGCCATCATCGCGCCGGGCGTGTTCGGCTACTACTCCACCGGCGTCACCGAGTACAACCCCGAGAAGGCCAAGGAGCTGATGGCCGAGGCCGGCTACGCCGACGGCTTCACCACCTCCCTGTGGGTCAACGACAACCAGTCCCGCATTGAGATGTGCCAGGCGGTCCAGGAGATGCTCCGCCAGATCAACATCGAGTGCTCCGTGGAGGTGCTGGAGTTCGGCAGCTATATCAGCCGCACCAGCGCCGGCGAGCACGACATGGGCTACTTCGGCTGGACCACCTCCAGCGCCGACGCCGACTACACCTACTACTCCCTGGAGCACTCCAGCCAGCAGGGCGCGCCCGGCAACCGCAGCTTCATCAACGACCCCGAGGTGGATAAGCTGATCGAGGACGCCCGCTTCACCAGCGACGAGGCCACCCGCAAGGAGCTGTACAAGGAGCTGGCCATCAAGCTGGACGAGATCCACAACAACGCCCCTGTGTTCTACAGCACCATCAACGTGGGCGCCAAGAAGGGCGTCGAGGGCTTCGTGATGGATCCCAACGGCTACCACAATCTGCACACTGTTAAAGTCGCCCAGTAACCAACACTGATTTTTCGGGCTGCCGGCGAGAACCGGCAGCCCGGTTTTTGATGGAGGAGATTAACTATGAGACTTTCCCACATGACTTGGCCCCAGGTCCAGACCTACTTTGAAAAGAGCGACATGGTGCTGGTGAGCATCGGCAGCATCGAGTGCCATGGCCGCCACATGCCCCTGGGCACGGACACCCTGATCCCTGATCACCTGCTGGAGAAGATCGAGCAGAAGAGCGACGTGCTCATCGCCCCCACCATCCCCTATGGCGCCTGCCAGAGCCTGGCCCCCTACCCCGGCACCATCGACATTGACAACGAGATCCTCTATCTCTTCTGCAAGCAGATTTTTGAGAGTCTGTACAAGCATGGCGCGCGGAAGTTCGTCTTCCTCAACGGCCACGGCGGCAACATCAAGATGATCGAGCGGCTGGGGCTGGAATTCGAGGAGCGGGGCTGCCTGGTGGCGGCTCTCAACTGGTGGCTGATGGCCTGGGATATGAACCCGGCCTGGAAGGGCGGCCACGGCGGCGGCGAGGAGACCGCGGCCATCCTGGGCATCGACCCGTCCCTGGTGGACAAGAGCGAGATCGGCGGGGAGCTGAAGCTCTTTGACCTGACCGACAACCTGAAGGCCACCGGCTTCCGGTCCGTGGAGTACAAGGGCGTGTCCGTGGAGATTATGCGCAATACCCCCCACGTCACCGACAGCGGCTGGATCGGCCCGGATCACCCCAACACCGCCACCGAGGAGTGGGGCCGCGAGATGCTCCAGACCTGCGCGGACTACATTGTGGACTTCATGGAGGAATTCAAGAAGGTCAAACTGGGCTGAGAAGGAGGACGGCAGAATTATGATGGACAAAAAGCAGACCCTGGAGATGATCGCCGCCATCTCCAACGCCAACGGCGCGCCGGGCTTTGAGGACGAGGTGGTAAAGGCCATCCTGCCCTACGCCGGCCAGGTGGGCGAGACGGAGACGGACCGGATGCGGAACCTGTTTATCCGCCGGAAGGAGAACCAGGGCGGCCGGCCCGTGGTGCAGCTGGACGCCCACAGCGACGAGGTGGCCTTCATGGTCCAGGCCATCTGCCCCAACGGGACGCTGCGGATCATCCCCCTGGGGGGCTGGATCAGCTGCAACGTGCCCGCCCACAAGGTCTGGGTGCGCAACCGGGAGGGGGCCTATATCCCCGGCCTCACCGCCAGCAAGCCCCCCCACTTCATGACCCCGCAGGAGCGAAACGCGCCCCTGGACATCAGCAGCATCACCGTGGACGTGGGGGCCACCTCCCAGCAGGAGGCCATTGAGGCCTTCGGCATCCGCATCGGCGAGCCAGTGGTGCCGGACGTGACCTTCACCTACTCCGAGGAGCACGACCTGATGGTGGGCAAGAGCTTTGACTGCCGCCTGGGCTGCGCGTCTATCGTGCGGACCCTGGACATGCTGCAGGGCGAGGAGCTGCAGGTGGACGTGGTGGGCGCCTGCGCCGCCCAGGAGGAGGTAGGGACCCGAGGCGCCACGGTGACCGCCCAGGTGATCCAGCCGGACATTGCCATTGTCTTCGAGGGCTGCCCGGCGGACGACACCTGTGTGGAGCCCTACATGGTCCAGACCGCCATCAAGCGGGGGCCCATGCTCCGGCACGTGGACGCCCGGATGATCACCAACCCCCGGTACCAGCGCTATGCCCTGGACCTGGCGGCGCAGCTGAACATCCCGGTGCAGGAGGCGGTCCGGGCCGCCGGCTCCACCAACGGCGCGGTCATCCACCTCACCGGCAGAGGGGTGCCGGCCATCGTCATCGGCGTGCCGGTGCGGTACGCCCACACCCACTACGGCGTGTCCGCCTACGCGGACTTTGACAACGGCGTGAAGCTGGCCTGTGAGATCCTCCGGCGGATGGACCGGGATCTGATCGAGAGCTTCTGACAACAATGGATTGCAGGACCGGCGCGGTGAGGGCTTCCCCCCGCGCCGGTCCCGCTGTTTTCTGATGTCTGCAAGCCGCTCTTGCTTTTCAGCGTTTTTGCAGGTATTCCTTTGACGCCTCCGCGGCGGTCTTGCTCCTGCTGGGACAGCCGCCGGGCAGCTCGTCAAATTGCATCCCTTCACAGGCGTGCTTCTTACACTTTGCGCATACCAGCATCTCTATGTCCTCCCTGCGGGCCGCGGCTCAATTGCCGATGACGTCCTCCGCCGGCACATACGCCATATCATAGCCAAAGGCTTTCGGGCTCAGGACAAAGAGCCCCCGCTCGCTGCGGAACACCTCCCTGGCCTTCATGGCGATCACCGTAACGTCCATGCCCTCTTCGATCTTGTTGTTGGTGTAGGGGAAGCCGGTCTCTGTGTCGACCACCTGCAGCATATCCGGACTGGTGACGAAAACCTCGCCGTTTTTCCAGCTCATATGGTTTTCATTTTTGAACCAGATCTTCAGCTGCGTACCGGCAAACTCGCCCTCTCCGGCAATGGTGTGGGTCCCCCAGTAATACCCGATCTTATCCCACCACTCCTTTTTGACGACCTTGCCCCGGCAGACGATCGTTCCGCCGACAGTGCCTGCAGCCGCCGCCGCAGGGTCCCGGCCCGCCTCCACGGCCAGACGAATGGTCCGGCCAACCTGGAAGCACTCCGAGAGCGTGCCGGGGATGACGGTCTCCCGCATCTCCTTCACCGGCAGGAAAAATCCGGCCTGGGCGCATTTGCTGTATCCGCCGTCGGCAATCATCTTCCCGATGCGCTCCACCATGCGCCAGTTGACGCTGCCGGCAATGCAGGCCGTATTCCCCCAGCAGTCGAAGGAGGCCACCGGCAGCAGCTCCCGCTCTTTGATAAAGGGTGTCGTCTGCTGGATCTCCGGGATGGCGCGGCCCGTATAGTCGCCGTCCACCGCGCTGATCCCCATCTCCGCCGCCGCCGCAATGCAGGCTGCCGTGTTGGCGCCGCCCAGCTCAATGGGGATCAGCGCGGATATCGCCTGGCCGTGGAGCTGCTCCAAAATCCGGACAGCGCCCACCATGGCCTGGGTGTAATCATGGGTCTGGAGACCAAGGCCATAGATGGTCTCCCGCTCCTTCGCGATTTCCGGCGACTCCGGCGCGATAGACCCCATCAGGAACGGACAGCAGGTATATCCGTCCTCCAACGCGCCGGCG
This sequence comes from uncultured Oscillospiraceae bacterium, assembly GCA_910578505.1. Taxonomy (GTDB): domain Bacteria; phylum Bacillota; class Clostridia; order Oscillospirales; family Oscillospiraceae; genus Pelethomonas. Next base: position 56,278 of record CAJTPV010000015.1, read on the forward strand.
TCTACCCAGCCGATCTCATGGCCCTTCTCCAGCTGCTTCATCAGCGCGTCCACGCCCTGGGCGTAGTCGCCGCCGCCGCCGGTCCCATAGAAGGTGCAGCCCCGGACAAAATCCTCCACTTCCTGCCTGTTTTTTAAGACGGCTTTCTTTTCCATATCTGGCTCCTTTCCTTTCTGTTGTGCGCATGTCCGGCTGATTGCCGAAAAGCGCCGGATTCCGGCTACTCGCCCGCCAGATGGCAGCGCACGCAGTGATCCGGCTCGATTTCCCGCATAACCGGATCGTCCTGGAAGCAGCGGTCCGTGGCATAGCGGCAGCGGGTGTTGAAGCTGCAGCCTTTGGGGACGTTCACCGGGCTGGGGATCTCCCCCTGGGATTCCACCTTGTTCTGCTTGGCGGCCTCCTCCTCCTCGCTGATCACCGGGATGGCCGACAGGAGCATCTGCGTATACGGGTGCCTGGGCCGGGAAAAGAAGGTCTCCACCGGCGCCACCTCGGCGATCTTGCCCAGATACATAATGGCCACCTTGGTCGCCAGGTTCCGCATCAGGCTCAGGTCGTGGGTGATGAACAGATAGGACAGGTTCCGCTCCCGCTGGAATTTCAGCAGCATGTTGATGATTTTCGCCTGTACGCTCACATCCAGAGAGGATGTGGGCTCATCGAGCACAATCATGGAGGGGTCCGTGCTGAGGGCGCGGGCAATGGCCAGCATCTGCCGCTCGCCGCCGCCCAGGGACATGGGGTACTTGTACAGATACTCTGCCGGCAGGCCGACCATGTCCAGCAGCCGGATGAGCTGGCCGGTGGGGTCGCTCTTATCCACCATGTTGTGGATCTGCAGGGGCAGGCTCAGGATCTGCTTGATATTCCGCTGGGGGTTCAAGGTGGTGCCGGGATCCTGGAACACCATCTGCATATCCCGCTTCAGCCACAGCTCCCGCTTGGCGCTGGCCATGCTGATGTCGTGACCCTTGTAGGTCATCTGGCCGGCGGTGGCGTGGTACATGCCGATGACGTTGTAGGCCGTGGTGCTCTTGCCGGAGCCGGACTCGCCCACCAGCCCCAGGGTCTCGCCCTCCCGGATGGTAAAGTCGATGCCGTCGATCGCCTTGACAAAGAGGCCCTTCTTATCGCCCTTGGAAATTGGAAAATACTTCTTCAGACCCTTGACATCCAGAATCACTTCTCTCATATCACCGACCTCCTTCACAGTGAAAGCACGCCACCTGATGGCCGCTGCCCGCGTCGTAAAATTCCGGCTTCTCCTCATGGCAGCGCCTGGCGGCATGGGGGCAGCGCGGCGCGAACCGGCACCCCCTGGGCGGGTCGAGGTAGTTGGGGATACGCCCAGGGATCCCCTCCGCCACACCGCCGCCGGACAGCCGCGGAATGCAGCGCATCAGGGCCTGGGTGTAGGGGTGGAGCTGGGCCTTGAACAGCTCCGCCGTGGGCGCGGTTTCCACCATGTTGCCGGCGTACATGACATAGATCCGGTCGCTGGTTTCCCTGGCCACGCCCAGGGAGTGGGTGATGAGGATCAGGGAGGAGTTCTTGCTCTCCACCCGGTCCTTCAATATTTTCAGCACCTGGTCCTGAATGGTCACGTCCAGGTTGGTGGTGGGCTCGTCCGCAATGACCACGTCCCGGGGCGTGGCCAGGGACATGGCGATGCACACCCGCTGGCGCATGCCGCCGCTGAGCTGGAAGGGATAGCTGAGCAGGATCCGCTCCGGGTCCGGCATGCTGGTCTCCTTCAGCGCCTTCACCGCCAGCTCCTGCTGCACCTCCCTGCGGGTGCAGCCCTCCTGCCCGGAGTTGCGGATGGCCTCAAACATCTGCTCCCCAATGGTAAAGACGGGGTTGAGGGACATGGTGGGGTCCTGGAAGATCATGGACAGGCCGGAGCCGCGCAGCTGCTTGATCTCCGCGTCCTTCATCTTCAGCACGTCCTTTCCCTTGAAGAAGATCTCCCCGGTGGGGATCCGGCTGTTGTCGGACAGAATCCGGAAAATCGATTTGACCGTGGTGGTTTTTCCGCAGCCCGTCTCCCCCACAATGGATACCTTTTCACCGGCATCCACGGTGAAATTCACGCCGTTGAGGACCTTCACCATACCTGCGTATGTCTTGTATTCCACAAACAGATTGCGGATATCAACCGCTTTGTTGTTGGAGGTATCGCTCAATTTCATCACTCCTTGCCAGATAGCATATCTTTCACGCCGTCGCCCATCAGATTAAACCCCAGCACGATCAGCATAATGGCCAGGGCCGGGAAGATCGAGATCCACCACTGGGCCGGCAGATACTTCGCGCCGTCGGAAACCATAGTTCCCAGAGCCGGCGCCGGGGGCTGCTCGCCGAGGCCCACAAAGCTCAGCGTAGCGCCGTTGAGGATGACCCAGCCCATATCCAGGGTGGCCTTGGTCAGGATGGAGCCGGTGCAGTTGGGCAGAATTTCCCGGAAAAGAATATGGACCTTGGACGCGCCCAGCAGCTCCGCGGACTTGATATACATCTCGTTGCGCAGGGAGGTGGCCATGCTGTAGGTCAGGCGGGTATACCAGGGCCACCACGCAAAGCACATCGCCAGCAGCGAGTTGAGCAGCGTGGGCCGCAGCACCGCGCATACGCACAGCGCCAGAATGATCGGCGGCAGCGCCAGGAAGACGTCCGTAATGCGCATGATCAGCGTGGAGAACCACCTGCCTCTCCAGTAGCCGGCAATCAGGCCCAGGATGCTGCCGACGGGCACCGTGGCCACCAGAACGCCCAGGCCCATGGTGAAGGCGCTGCGGAAGGCGTAGAAAATGCGGCTCATAATGTCGCGGCCCACGGTGTCCGTGCCCATCCAGTACTCCGCGCAGGGCGCTCTGCTGGCGTTTTCAAAGTCCACCACCGCGCCGATATGATCCGGGTACGGGGCGATGACCGGCTGAAAAACCGCGAGGATCAGAATGACGGCGATGATGCACAGACCCACAACCGACATCCGGTTCAGTGAGAATTTGTACCACAGTTTTTTTGCTTCGTCCCAGTAGTCCCGCTTCGGCGCGCCGGCGCTCTGCGGGGCCTTGCTCTTTTCGTTTTTCACGCTTCACTGCCTCCCATCAAACGAACGCGCGGATCCAGCCAGGCGACGATCAGATCGCTCAGAATGTTCAAAATAATGAAGGTGATGCCCAATACCATCACCACGCCGGAGATGGCGTTGATGTCCTTGTTCAGCATGGCGCTGAGCCCGTAGCGGGACAGCCCGGGGTAGTTGAACAGGTTCTCCACCAGAAAGGCGTTGCCGAAGATGGAGGAGATGTCCATCGCCATAACGGTGATCGTGGGAATCAGGGACGGCTTGAGCAGGTATTTGCGCAGAACGCGGTTTTCCGGCACGCCGTAGGCCCGCTCCGCCAGGATATAGTCCTTCATGGAATTTTCTACCATGTTGCCTCGGGTCAGGCGGGCCGCCTGGGCCATGCCCCCCAGCATCAGCGCGATGCTGGGCAATATCAGGTGCCGGAAGGCGTCCCACCACCCGGCCACGTTCCCCGCCAGCAGGAAGTCCACGGTGTACATGCCGGTGATGACCGCCGGCGCCGCCACAGACTGGTCGATGCGGCCTGTGGTGGGCAGTATGGGGATCAGGTACCCGAACAGGAGCATGAACAGCACGCCCCAGGCTGGCACAGCGATAGGACAGCCGCCCCTGTCAGGCGCATCTATGCTTTGAACGGAGGAGGACATGGAGTAGATGGCACTTAAACTATTGAAAAAAATCGGCCTGCAGGGAGTTCCAATCCACATAGCCGGACTGGACCGCCCGCTTCTCCAGCCAGTTGAAGCCCCAGATGGTGGGACACAGGTCGTAGATATACCACTGGATCTCCGCGTACTTGGCAAAGCGCTCCGCGTCGTCCACGGTGGCCAGGGCGTCCTCGATCATGGCGTCCAGCTTGTCGTCCTGCAGCCACTCCATCTGCTCCCAGGAGCCGCAGGAGGCGGAGTGGTAGCGGGTGCGCAGCATGCCGCCGGCCTCAAAGTAGGGGGAGTTGAAGTTGACGAAGGAGATCTGGGGCGTCGTGTCGGGGCTCTGGGCGTCGGTGATCATGGAGCCAAAGGGCTTTTTGGTGATTTCCAGACTGATGCCCAGCTCAGCCAGGTTGGACTGGAGCAGCAGGGAGATCTTCTCCTGCTCAGGCACCTCGGCGCACCAGCTCAGGCGCAGGGTGATGGCCTGCCCGGCGTACTTGGACTGGGCCAGCTCCTCCTTGGCCTTCTCCACATCGCGGGTGTAGGTGGGGATGGAGTCGTCAAAGCCGGGAAGCACGATGGCCACCGGGCCCTGGCTGGGCAGCGCGCCCGGATAAATCTGCGTGCGCAGCGCCTCGTAGTCAAAGCAGTAGGCGATGGCCCTTCTCAGATGCACGTCATCCGTAAATTCCGCCTTGGTGTTCAGCATCATGTTGAAGGTGTTGCCGTTGCAGACCGCGGACAGGTCTACGCCGTCCATGGCGTCCATGGTGTTGTAGTTCTCCAGGGGCTGCAGCTCGTCGGTGATCTCCAGCTCCCTGTTGGACATGGCGGTACGCACGGCCACGGGGTCCGTCATGCCGGAAATCCGGAAGTACTGGGGCGCGCCCTCCTCCCAGCCCAGGAAGTAGTCCTCAAAGCGCTCCGCCAGCAGATACTCGTCCAGCTTGAACTCCACCGTCTTGTACGCGCCGGAGCCGGCGTCGTTGGTCAGCAGCCAGGTCTTGCCGTAGTCGCCCTTGTCGCCGTAGGTGCTGTCGCTCAGGTTATAGTGCTCCTCCACCAGGGCCTGCTCCACGATCATGCAGCGGACCAGCGCGTACAGGAAGGGGCCGAAGGGCTTGTTGAGCTTGAAGACCACATGGGTGTCATCCTCCGCGTAGCAGTCCTCGATCAGGTCTGTATACAGATAGGCATATCCCTCGCCGATGTCCAGCATACGGTTCATGCTGTAGGCCACGTCGCCGGCCGTCATGAGATTGCCGCTGTGGAACTTGACATCATCGCGGATGGTAAAGGTGTAGGTCAGCGCGTCGTCGGAGATGGTCCACTCCGTTGCCAGATGGGGCTTTACAGAGCCGTCCGGCTGGGGGAATACCAGGGGATCATAGATGTTTGCCTGGGCGGTGGAGCAGGAGAAGCTGGAGCCTACCGCGGGGTCATAGTAGGTGGGCCAGTCCTCGGTGGTGCGCAGCACGGTGGCGCCCGCCTCAATGGCGCCGTCGGTATTGCCGGCGGACGGCGCGGAAGCGCCGCCGCCGCTGCTGCCGCCGGAGTTCGCAGGTGTTCCGCCGCAGCCGATCAAGCTGAGGACCATGAGCACAGCAAGCAGAAAACTTATCGTCTTTTTCATAGAATAGTATCCTCCCTATATGATTTTTACAGCGTCCCAAAGGTCTGCGTCCGAAGCAGCGGGGGGCGGGGACTTTATTGTCCCATCACTTCCCGCAGGGGCACGTGGTCGATATCAAAGCCAAAGTATCTGGGCATCAGCAGCGCGGCGTTCTCCTGCTGGGGCTTGCAGGGCAGGGCCACCAGGGCGATTTTCTGTCCCGTGTGCGAGAGGGGATTGGGCACGGGCTCGCCGGTTTCCAGGTCGATGGCGGCAATGATGTCGGGGCTGGTGACATAGGGCTCGCCGTTCTTCCAGACCACGTGGTTCTCGTTTTTGAACCAGTACTTCAGCTCATCGCTGCCGCAGTCCACGGTGACGGCGCCCCAGTAGTAGCCGCCCTCATCGCTGTCCTCCTTGGCGGTGATGACGCCGCGGCCCAGCTCCCAGCCGCCGAACGCCTCCAGCAGCGCCTGGACAAAGTCCCTGCCCGCCTCCCTGGACTCCCGCAGCAGCTTGCCGGCGGCGTAGCACTCGCTGAGGGTGCCGGGGATCACGGTCTCGCGGGTGGCCTTGCCGTCCAGCGCCATGCCGGCCTGTCCGGCCAGGCCGTAGCCGGCTACGCTGATGAGCTTGCCCAGATGCTCCACCGTGCGGGGATTGATGGCCGTTTTGATGATGCACTCATTGCCCCACTCGTCAATGGAGGCCACAGGGGTCAGGCAGTGGCCGTTATAGTTGTAAGTAATCTGTACGATTTCGGGGATGGCGCGGCCGGTGTAGTCGCCGTCCACGGTGACCATGCCCAGCTTGGCGGCGGCGGCCATGGCGGCGGCGGTGTTGGCGCCGGCCAGCTCAATGGGCACCACCACGTCGAACTTCTTGCCCGTGTACGCCTGCAGGGCCTCAATGGCCTTCGCCATGCGATCGCCCTCCAGGTTCACGCTGGTCTCCGCCGTCATCCCATAGGAGGCCATCTCCCGGATCGTCGCCTCATTGTGGGGCGCGATGGAGCCCATCAGGAACGGGCAGACGCTGACTGCGTCATCCGGAATATCCGCAACATCCACCCAGCCGATCTCGCGGCCCGCTTCCAGCTCATCCATCAGGGATTTCCTGCCGTTAGCCGGAAGTCCGCCGCCGCCGGTGGCGAAGAAGGTGCAGCCGCGGACAAAATCCTCCACCTGCTGCTGCGTGGTCAATTTCATGGTTGCCATAATCTGTGTCCTCCTTTTAAAATCTGTGTGATATGTGGATATAGCCAGCATCCGCCCGGAGACGGACGCCGGGTCCCCGGAATTACAGGACGCCCTTGCTGGCCAGGTCAAAGCGGTATCCCGGCCTGTGGTGCAGCGCCTCCAGGACGCTCAGGTCCAAATCGCAGAATTTCAGCTCCTGCCGGTCATATCCCAGCTGTACCAGCACGTTCCCGGCAGGGCCGCAGGCGCAGCTTCTTCCGAACAGGCGCAGGTCGCCGAAACGGCCCGCGTGGTTGACGCCCACGGTATAGACCTGGTTTTCCAGCGCCCGGGAGGCAATATTCAGCTCCCAGGCCCGCTTGTCCTCAAAGCGCCAGGCCGAGGGGACGAACAATATCTCCGCGCCGTCCAGGCTCAGCCTGCGGGCCGTCTCCGGGAAGCCAATGTCATAGCAGATGAGCATGCCGATGCGCCCGAAGTCCGTGTCAAAGGTCCGCAGCTCCTGTCCGTCGGTGAAATAGTCCCGCTCCGCGCCGAAGGCAAAATTCTTTCTGTGACAGCCGGTCCGCTCCCCCGCCCGGTTATACAGGCAGGCTGTGTTATAATATGTGCCGTCTATTTTTTCACACAGCCCTGTGATGATATGCATATTGGCGGCTCTGGCGGCCTTCTGCAGCGTGTCCTCGATGGTATCGTTCCACTGGTCGCTGAGGCTGTGGACCTGCTCTCCCAGCATCTGCATCTGATAGCCGGTGAAGCAGAGCTCGGGAAAAACAATAATATCCGCCTTTTCCGCCGCTGCTTGTCTGACCAGGGAGACGCCGTTTTCAAGGTTCTGCGTCACATCCCCCAGCACGGCTTTAAATTGCGCCAGCGCCACCCGCACTTTCCCCGCCCTCATGGCTCCCCCCTGTAGAGGCCGCTCCGGTCGCCGTAGAGCTGTTTCAGCCGTCCGAATTCCTCCCCGTCGCAGAACTGACAGACGCCGGCGGTAAAATCCTTTGCCGTTTCCACCAGGAACCGCGCCGCCGCCTCCACGTCCAGCAGCTGCGTGGCCCCGGCGGCGCATCCGGCCACCGCCGCCTCGGCGGTAATGGCGACGCCCACCACCGGCACATCCACCCGGCAGGAGGGCTGCATGATGCTGTTGAGGTGGTAAATGCCGTTGCCATAGGGCGTGAGATCCTGGGTCGTAATGGGCAGCACCTGGGGAAGCCGCCCCGTCACACGGGTCATGATGTCCAGCAGGCTCTCGCTGACGCGCAGGATGTATCCCTCCCGGACTGTGGGCGTAATGGCAAATCCCCGGCGGCAGAAGATGCGGTTGCCCTTTGTCGTGTCCACAGACAAAATCGCGTCTACCGGAACCTCCGTCTCCAGCCGGCACATGTCCCCGTCCTCCACCGGAGAACCCATCAGCGGCACCGGCTCATGGGGGACCACCGGGGCGTTGGGGCAGATGTGGGTGCACACCACCACGTCCCCCTGGAGCCGGTCCCCGTGCGCACGCATTTCCGCCAGCTTCAGCCCGGCGGCCAGCGCGCAGAGGGCGCCGTCCCCATCGGAGACAAAGCCCGTCACAGCCGGACGCGCGCCCAGTCCTCCCAACCGTCCTATTATGCCGATGGTAGGAGCGGGGCCTCCTGCGGACCTGCCGTTTTCTCCCGGAATGCAGACACGGATGAAATCCGTCTCCCCCCTCTGCCCCTGAATATGCTGCACGGCCGCCGCCGCGCCATACCGCTCCATGAGCGCCGCCGCGTCCTGTCCGGTGACATCCGCACGGTCAAGAAGCTCAAATATGTCCATACACTGCTTCAGCAAATTGTTCGCCCTCCTTCGCGCTTGCCCAGGAAAATCCAATCCGTTCCCGTCCAACCAGAGCTCCCCCCTTCCTGCCGCCCTCTTTCCGGCGGAGGCGTACGGAAGGATAGACACTGTTGTGCATAATGCAAGCCAGAAGTCAAGAATAAATTGCAGTAAATTAGAATAATCAGCACAGCGCACAAAATGCCCCCACCTGTTTTGTGCTGTTTGACGGCAAAATGCGTATAAAAACCTAAACGGGCGGGGTTTTCTCGCTCGTTTAGAACACTTGTATTAACTTCTGCTGGTCATGCCGCCTGCCGTTCTTCGTCAAATAGATCGGCGGCGGATTTCCACCCCAGCAGTTTACGCGGATAGTTGTTTATCCACCGTTCCGCTTCCGCCACCTGTTCTTTTGTTACTTCGTCAAAGTTGGTTCCTTTGGGGAAGAAGCGGCGGATTAGCCTGTTCATGTTTTCGTTGCTTCCGCGCTCATATGCAGAATACG
>CAJTPV010000016.1 GCA_910578505.1 uncultured Oscillospiraceae bacterium
CAGGGGTTTTCAGCTGGGTTGTGTTGGTAGCACGGTGGTGGCGTGGTCACAAAAAGTTTATATATTGATTTGGTAATTAGTCAAAAAATCCACTAAATAGCCTCTATTTTATATCATTTCTTCTAATAGCAGAATCACTGACAATCTAATCGACATAACACCTATTTAGCCGGCAAAAAAGCAGAGCCTATCCCCTCTGCTTTTTTACGGTATTCAAAAAGTTCCTGCTGTTCCCGCGGTATTACCCCTCCGGCTCAAAGCAGTACATACTGAAAAACGCCGTTACACCCGGCCCGCAGTCGTACTCCATGCCGCAGCGTTCCGCCAACTCCTGCACAAAGATACAGTAGGCGGACATGCAGGAGTACTGCCGGTCAGGGAACCGGCAGGGCAGGCCCTCCGTAATGGCGCAGGGCGTGCAGAGGCTGCACCCGCTGGCCCCGATCATCAGCCCCGGCGCGGCCGCCTGGTCGATCAGCTGGCGGGTCAGACGGTTGTGTTGGCCCTTGGCGGGCTTGACTTGGCTGTCATCCAAAGGGTCCTCAATGTCCCACATGGTCTGCAGAACCAGAGCCCGCGGCCAGCCCAGCACCTTTTGCCGCATCTCCTCTACGGTCCCGCAGTCCGGCGGGCAGGCGTAGTTGGCCCCGTATTTGCCGCACAGGTTTTCTCTGCACAGCGGGCGGAAGGCGGGCATGAAGACCAGGTCCCTTGTATCTATCAGCGCGGCGTTGGCAAACCCCAGCTCCAGCGCCGTCTCCAGCAATTTTTTCTCGTCCATGTCAGTTCCCCTCCATTGGTATATTGTCCAGTGAAACAGTATACACCTTTTCGCCCCATTTTGCCAGAAGAAAAAACACCGTTGCTTTATGGCGCGGCTTCCAGTATAATACAGGATATTGCAGGAACTGGCAAAATCTAATCCTTCGGAGGAACGTGTATGACACTGCTGGAAAAACTGATGGGCCACACCCTCATTCAGGCGGACGACACCTGGGGCCTGCTGGGCGTTATGTGCGTGTCGGTGGCGCTGGCCATCTGGCTGGAGCAAAAATACAACTGGGCGTCACGGGTATCGGGCTGCATCATCGCCCTGGTGCTGGCTATGGCCATGGCTAACATCGGCGTGATCCCCACCTCCTGTGTGCTCTATGACGACATCGTCTGGGGTATGGTGGTGCCCCTGGGCATTCCGCTGCTGCTGCTGGAGTGCAATCTGAAAAAGATCTGGCGGGACGCGGGCCGGATGCTGGCGGTCTTCCTCATCGGTGCGTTGGGTACGCTTTTCGGCGCGTTCTTGGCGTTTTTTGTCCTGCGGGGAGCTTATACCGCCTCCGGCGGCAGCGTCCGGGAGCTGGCGGCAGTGGCCTCCATGATGACCGGCACCTATATCGGCGGCAGCGTCAACCTCTCTGCCATGGCCCTGCAGCACGGCCTGCAGGGCACGGACCTCACCGCCGCCGCCATTGTGGCGGACAACCTTTTAATGGCTCTCTACTTCTTCGCCCTGGCGGCTTTCGCAGGCATGCGCTTTTTCCGGGACCGCTTCCCCCATCCCCATATTGCGGCTGTGGAGCGGGGGGCGTCCGGCCAGGGGACCCGGACCCAGGCGGCGGCCTTCTGGAGCCGCAAGGACATCTCCCTGAAGGATATCGCCATGAATCTGGCCTATGCGGTTGTGGTGGTGCTGGCGTCCAACCTGATCGCGGGGATTTTCAGCCCCCTGGCCCTGGACGGCATGGCGGGGAATTTCCGGGAGGCGCTGACCGACTTTGTGGGCAAGTTCTTTGGCAGTCAGTACGTGTGGATCACCACCATCTCCGTGGTCACCGCCACGTGTTTTGACCGGCAGGCGGAGCGGATGCACGGGTCCCAGGAGATCGGGACGTATATGATCTATCTGTTTCTGTTTGTCATCGGCGCGCCGGCCAACATCTTCACTGTCCTCACCAAGTCCCCCCTGCTGCTGGTGCTGACCTCCATCATGGTGCTGGTGAATATGGTGTTTTGCTTTGGCGCGGCCAAGGTGCTGCATTTTGACCTGGAGGACGCGATCATCGCCTCCAACGCCAATATCGGCGGGCCCACCACCGCCGCGGGCATGGCCATTGCCCAGGGGTGGTCGAAGCTGGCGGGGCCCGCCATGCTGGTGGGCGTGCTGGGGTATGTGATCGGCAATTACGCCGGTACGCTGGTGGGGATTCTGCTGGGCGCGTAATATCATGGACATCAATTCCCTCCGACGGTCCCGCTGGGGACAGCCGGGGGGAATCTGCCGCTGTGGGGCCGACTACTAAATCCCTTCCCTCCCGCATAAACATGGTTGCAGAAACAGCAAATCGGAGGGGAGCTATGGAACGGGAAAAGAACAGGAAAAAAAGCCAGCTGCTGACCGAGGCGGCGGAGATGTTCGACCTGCCGGCGGACGTGGTGGCCGGACTGCCCCACGTGGAGCTGATGGGCAACCGGCAGTTCTACATGGAGCGGCACCGGGGCATCCTCTCCTACAGCGGGGAGGTCATCGACATCAACGGAGACAAGCTGCTCATCCGCGTCCGGGGCCAGGGACTGGAGCTGGTGAGCATGACCAGCGACGCCCTGCGCATCCGGGGCGACATCTCACAGGTGGAGTGGGTGGTCTGACCGCCCGGCCCCAATTTTGTCATGGAGAGATAGCCTGCTATGCTGAACCATATTGTCAATCTGTTAAAGGGCCAGGTCACGGGGCGGGTGGAGAGCGGCTTTCCGGAGCGGGTGCTCAACCTCTGCGCCGAGTACGGCGTCGCCTTCTGGGACCTGACCTGGGAGTCGCCGGTGTCCTTCACCTTCACCCTCACCCGGCGGGACTGGAAGCGCCTGCGGAAACTCTCCCGCCGTCTGGACTGCGACATGACCGCTGTGTGCTGGAGGGGCGCGCCCTTCTTTCTCGGACGCATGCGCCGCCGGGCCGTTCTGTGTATGGGGCTGGCGGCGTGTCTGGCGCTTCTTCTCTGGGGTTCCTTTTTTATCTGGGATTTCCAGATCGACGGCAACGAAACCGTGTCCGACCAGGAGATTTTGCGGGCGCTGGAAAAATGCGGCGTGGGCTTCGGCGCCTTCGGCTTTGCAGTGGACTCCTTCGAGCTGCGCAACTATGTCCTGCTGGAGATCCCTGAGCTGAGCTATATTGCGGTGAACGTCCGGGGCTGCCGGGCCTATGTGCAGGTGCGGGAGGCCATCCCTGCGCCGGAGCTGGTGGATAAGCGGCAGCCCGGCAACACGGTGGCCGCCAAGGACGCCCTGGTCACGGCTATCCAGCCCTGGGACGGGGAGAAGCAGGTGCTGCCGGGAACCATGGTGAAACGGGGGCAGCTGCTCATTGCCGGGGTGGTGCAGAACGATTTCGGCGGCGTCCGCTATTTGCGGGGGATGGGCAGGGTGTATGGCCGGACATGGTATGAGCTGAAGTGCCAGGTACCCCTGACGGTCCAGGAAAAGACCTTCACCGGGGATACCGCCCTCCGGCGGGCCCTGCTCATCGGAAAAAAACGGATAAATTTATATTTTAACAGTAGCATTCCGGGGGATACTTATGATAAAATAAGCAGTTGGGAGAAATGGCGCCTGCCGGGCGGCATCCCCCTGCCGGTGACGGCGGTGACGGAGACACTGCGGGGCTATACCTTGACGGAGCGGGAGCGGACAAAAGCGGAGGCGCTGCGTCTGGCGGACATTGTGCTGACGGCGAGGCTGGAGGGCTATATGGAGGAGGGGACTGTGCTCAGGCGCTCCCTCTCCTGCCAGGAGGCGGACGGGACGCTGCTGGTCACGCTGTCGGCGGAGTGCGAGGAGCAAATCGGCAAATTGGTAGAAATGCCGGTGGAAATGCAGGAAGATATACCAAAGGAGTAGCAGAACGAATGGAACAAAGGATAGAAATCGAGCGCCTGGAACAGGCGGTGAACATTTTCGGTTCATTTGACGAGAATATCCGGCTCATTGAGGCGGAATTCCAGGTAACGGTGACCAACCGGGAGGGGGAGCTGCGCATCAGCGGGGAGCCGGAGGACACCATGCTGGCGGCCAAGGCCATCCAGGCCCTGCTGACCCTCTCCAGCCGGGGGGAGAACATCGGCGAGCAGACCGTGCGCTATGTCATCGGCCTGGCCCGCAGCGGGCAGGAGGACAAGGTCAGCGAGCTGACGGCGGACGTCATCTGCATCACCGCCAAGGGCCGGCCCGTGAAGGCCAAGACCATCGGCCAGCGGCGGTATGTCAGCTCCGTCACCAAGAATACGGTGACCATCGGCGTGGGGCCCGCCGGCACGGGCAAGACGTACCTGGCGGTGGCGGCGGCGGTGGCCGCGTTCCGGGATAAGCAGGTCAACCGCATTATCCTCACCCGCCCGGCGGTGGAGGCCGGGGAGCGGCTGGGGTTCCTGCCCGGCGATTTGCAGAGCAAGGTGGACCCGTATCTGCGGCCCCTGTACGACGCCCTCTTTGACATGCTGGGGGCGGAGACGTACCAGAAGTATCTGGAGCGGGGGAATATCGAGGTGGCGCCCCTGGCGTACATGCGGGGCCGGACCCTGGACGACAGCTTTATTATTCTGGACGAGGCCCAGAACACCAGCCGGGAGCAGATGAAGATGTTCCTGACCCGCATGGGCTTCGGCTCACGGGTGGTTATCACCGGGGACGTGACCCAGATCGACCTGCCGGCGGACAAGACCTCCGGGCTGAAGGAGGCCATCCGGGTGCTGAAGAACGTGGAGGGCATCGGCATCTGCGAGCTGACAGATCAGGACGTGGTGCGGCACGTGATGGTGCAGCGCATTATCAAGGCATACGATGACTACTACAAGTATAGCGGCGGCAAGAAAAAGAGGTGAGGCATGACAAAACGACACTACATCCCCGTGACGTCGGACATGCCCGGCACCGGCGACAGGGTCAAGGCGCTGGTTCGGAAAGCCATCCGTACGGCCCTGGCGGCGGAGGGGGTAACAGTCCCCTGTGAGATAGACGTGCGGCTGACGGACGACAGCGGCATCCATGGGGTCAATCTGGAGATGCGTCAGGTGGACAGGCCCACGGACGTGCTGAGCTTCCCCATGTTTGCATTTGCGCCGGGTGAGCCGCCCGGTGCGGAAGATGAGGATCTGTTCGACCCGGCCACAGGGCTGGTCCCCCTGGGGGACATGGTCATCTCCATGGAGCGGGTACAGGCCCAGGCGCGGGAGTATGGGCACAGCCGCAGGCGGGAATTGGCGTATCTGACGGTACACTCCGTGCTGCATCTGCTGGGGTACGACCATCTGGATGAGGGGCCCATGAAGGCGCATATGCGGGAACGGGAAGAATCGATTATGCAGGAACTGGAATTGTCGGAAAATGCAGATTAAAACACCGCTGTCAGGCGAGAGGATCACCATCAGAGATTACGTACGGACGGACCTGCCCTTTGTTACAGGCATGTGGTTCGATGGGGAGAATGGGAAGTATTTATCCGACCCAACAGCGGGTTTTGTGGATGAAAACTATCAAAAGGCCCTGGATGGGATGGAGGACAATCCGGCAGGGTATTATCTCGTGATCGAAACGAAAGATTTTCCAGCCGGCTCCTGCTGCATGTTCCCGGACGCGGCGGGACAGGTCTACGATGTCGGGTACTGCATCCACAAAAAGTATTGGCGGCAGGGCTATGGGACCGAGGCAATCCTCCTGCTGAAAGAGTGGATCCAGGCTCGCGGCGGGCGGGAAATCACCGCAGAGGTCGCGGCGGAGAATGCGGCCCCCAATCTGCTGCTGAGAAAGATGGGGTTTGAAATGCACAGAAAATCCGAATTCCGGAAATATAAAATGGATGTCCATTATGAAAGTTATATATACCGCTTGGTATTGCGCTGAAGGAGTTTACAAATGGAAAAGATTACAGTCTGCCGGTTGACACCGGAGCTCTGCGGGGATTGGGTACAGTATTTTGACGAAATCGCATTCAAGGATCACCAGGACTGGGCATTCTGCTATTGCCTGGAGGGACACCTGGAGCCGAAGACCCAGGAGAGCTGGATAAACGCCCAGGAGCGCCGGGCACGGGCCATTGAGCTGATTCAATCCGGCGTGATGCAGGGGTATCTTGCTTATGCGGGAGACCGGGTTGTTGGCTGGTGCAATGTCAACGACCGGGAGAATTACCTGTATCTGACAACCATGTTCCGAGAAATCGGTTATCAGCCGGAGGGACGGGCGAAAGCGATTTACTGTTTCCTGATTGCCCCGGAATTTCGCGGAAAGGGCGTCGCCCAGAGCCTGCTGGACCGGGTATGCGAGGATGCGGCGCAGGATGGATATGACTGCATTGAGGTCTATCCATTTGTGGACAAGCAGTTTGAATTTCAGTATCATGGTACATACGGGATGTATGTACGGAATGGGTTTACAGAAATTGCGGATCTGCAATATGTCAAAGTCATGCAGAAGAAATTAGAGCGTGTAGACAAATATGGAAATATTCCGAATGCAGAAACGCAAAAAGCCATTGAGGATGCACAAAATGGTATTGGATTGAGCAGGGGCTTTTCTTCTGTACGAGAATTGATGGAAGATTTGAATTCTGACGATTAACAAACAACCGGCAAACAGCTCAATGCCGGACAAAAGAAAGTTGAGGACGACCTATGACGCAGGAAATCAAAAAAACAGCGATGATCACCATCGCCGGACGGCCCAACGTGGGCAAGTCCACCCTGACCAACGCCCTGGTGGGCGAAAAAATCGCCATCGTCTCCCCCAAACCCCAGACCACCCGCAACCGCATCTGCGGCGTGATGAACCGGGGCGATACCCAGTATATCTTTCTGGACACGCCGGGCCTCCACAAGGCCCGTACCCGTCTGGGGGACTACATGGTCAAGGTGGTGCGGGAGTCGGTAGCGGACGTGGACGCTGTGTGCCTGCTGGTGGAACCCATCGCCAACATCGGTGCGCCGGAGCAGGCCCTCGTCGACCGCATCCGGGAGGGGAACCTCCCCGCCGTGCTGGTCATCAACAAGATCGACACCGTGGAAAAGGACGTGCTGCTGTCGGTGATGGCGGCCTACAGCGCAGCCTATGACTTTGACGCCATCATCCCCATCTCCGCCCAGGAGCAGGACGGCCTGGACGTGCTCCTGGAGCAGCTGAGCAAGTACGCCTCCGAGGGGCCCCAGCTGTTCCCGGACGGCATGACCACTGACCAGCCGGAGCGGCAGATCGTGGCGGAGATCGTGCGGGAGAAGCTGCTGCGGAACCTGGACAAGGAGATCCCCCACGGCACGGCCATCGAGGTGACAAAGTTCTCCGAGCGGGACAGCGGCATCATCGACCTGCACGTGACCATTTACTGCGAAAAAGCCAGCCACAAGGGCATTATCATCGGCAAAAACGGCGCGATGCTGAAAAAGATCAGCACCCATGCCAGGGAGGATATCGAGCGGTTCATGGGCGCAAAGGTGTATCTGGAGACCTGGGTGAAGGTGAAAGAAAACTGGCGGGACAATCTGAATTACGTCCGCAGTTTCGGGTATGATGAGCAGTGAGCCATATCTTTCCACTTATATTTCGACAAACTCCCGGCCACTATAAAAGTGGAGGACTTTGAGCTATGGAAGACAGGTACTGGGACTTATTTTGGCGGACGGGCTCAGCCGTATTTTATCTGATGCACCGGCAGGACCCTGTCAGTCCATCAGCGGGAGAGCCGGCCTGAGGGCCGTCTCCCTACATAGGAAGAGGAGAACCCTATGGCAAGAGAACGTATTGTCGTCAGGGGCATTGTCCTGCGGGGCACGGACACCCGAGAGAGCGATAAGATCCTGACGGTCCTGACCCCAGGGGGCAAGCTGCGGGTCATCGCCAAGGGGGCCAGGGGCCGCCGGAGCCGGGTCACCGCGGCCACACAGCTGCTGGCCTATTCGGAGATGACGGTCAGCGAGGGCGGAGAGTGGTACTTTTTGGCGGAGGCCAGCACCATCGAGCTGTTCGAGGGGGTCCGGCGGGATATCGAGCTTCTGAGTCTGGCCAGCTACTTCGCGGAGCTGACGGAGGCGGTGGCCCTGGAGGATGTGGAGAGCGGCCCCCTGCTGCGCCTGCTGCTCAACGCCCTGTACGCCCTGGGCTCCCTGAAAAAGCCCCCCGTGCAGGTAAAAGCGGCCTTTGAGCTGCGGGCAATGGCCCTGACAGGCTTCGAGCCCCTGGCGGAGTGCTGCGCGGTGTGCGGAAAGCCGGAGCCGGAGGAGCCGGTGCTGGACATCCTGGACGGCGTGGTGCGCTGCCGCCGCTGCAAAGGGGCGCAGCGGGGGCTGGCCATGCCCCTGACCCCCGGCGCGCTGGCGGCGCTGCGGTATGTCCTGTACGGGGACGAAAAGCGCCTGTACAGCTTCCGCACAGGCCGGGAGGACCTGCAAAAACTAGCCGAGGCGTCGGAGGCGTACCTCCACGCCATGCTGGAGCGGGGATTCCGGACGCTGGATTTCTATAAGAGCCTCCAAGTTCCGGAAACAGATCAGAAAGGATAGAAAACAGGCAGAGACATGAGTGAATTATTTGACAAATCCATCCGCACCCTGGAGCTGCCCACGGTGCTGCAGATGCTGGCGGACCAGACCAACAGCGGCGAGGCCCGTGACCGTGCCCTGAAGATCGCGCCCCAGACGGACCCGGAGGCCGTCGCCCGCCTCCAGGACGAGACGGACGCGGCGCGGGCTATGATCGGCCTGCGGGGCAGCCCGGCCTTCTCCGGCATCAAGCCGGTGGCGGAGAGCCTGTACCGGGCGGACCGGGGCGGCGCGCTGAACACACGGGAGCTGCTGGACATCGCGGGGGTGCTGCGCTGCGCCCGCCGGGTGCGGGAGTACCACAACGACGAGGGCGGCGAGAAGACCGCCATTGACCACCTGTTCCGGTCCCTCCGGGGCAACCACCACCTGGAGGAGCGGATCACCACCGCCATCCTGGACGAGGACGAGATCGCCGACAACGCCAGCTCCGAGCTGGCGGACATCCGGCGGCACAAGCGGAACGCCGCCGCCAAGGGCCGGGCTATTTTGCAGAAGATCGTCTCCTCCCAGAGCTACAGCAAGGTTTTGCAGGAGGCCATCATCACCCAGCGGGACGGGCGGTTCGTGGTGCCGGTGAAGGCGGAGTTCCGCTCCAGCCTGCCGGGGCTGGTCCACGACATCAGCGCCAGCGGGGCCACCATCTTTGTGGAGCCCATGGGCGTGGTGCAGGCCAACAATGAGCTGAAGGAGCTGGAGGCCAAGGAGAAAAAGGAGATCGAGCGGATTTTGCGGGAGCTGTCCGCCCTGGCCGCCGGGAGCTGTGACGATATTTTATCAGACTACAACCTGCTGGTCATGCTGGACCTGATCTTTGCCAGGGGCCAGCTGAGCTACAAGATGGACGCCAGCCGCCCGGAGATCCGGCGCAGCGGCAGCGTCCAGCTCCGCCAGGCCCGCCACCCCCTGCTGGACAGCGGACGGGCGGTACCCATCGACATCGAGCTGGGGCAGTCCTTTGACACCCTGGTCATCACCGGGCCCAACACCGGCGGCAAGACGGTGAGCCTGAAGACGCTGGGACTGCTGACGCTGATGGCCCAGTGCGGGCTGCATATCCCCGCGGCTGACCGCAGCGCGGTGAGCGTGTTCGACCGGGTGCTGGCGGACATCGGCGACGAGCAGAGCATCGAGCAGAGCCTGTCCACCTTCTCCGCCCATATGGTGAACATTGTGCAGATTCTGGAGGAGGCGGACAGCCACAGCCTCATCCTCTTTGACGAGCTGGGGGCGGGCACGGACCCGGTGGAGGGCGCGGCGCTGGCCATCGCCATCATCCAGCACGTCCGGGACCGGGGGGCCAAGGTGGCCGCCACCACCCACTACGCGGAGCTGAAGACCTTCGCCATGACCACCGCCGGGGTGGAGAACGCCAGCTGCGAGTTCGACGTGGAGACCCTGCGGCCTACGTACAAGCTGCTGACCGGCATCCCCGGCAAGTCCAACGCCTTCGCCATCTCCCTGCGCCTGGGCCTGGACCCGGCGGTCATCGAGACGGCCAAGGCCCAGATGGACAGCGAGTCCATCCACTTTGAGGACGTGCTGACCCAGCTGGAGGAGAAGCGGCAGCGGCTGGAGAAGGACCAGACGGAGATGGACCGCCTCATGAGCCAGCGGGAGAGCGACGCCAAACGGGCGAGGGAGTTCCGGGAGCAGATGGAGCGGGCCAAGGACAACGCCCGCACCCGAGGCGAGGCGGAGGCCCGCCGGATCATCCGGGAGGCCAGAGCCCAGGCGGACGCCATCTTTGAGGAGCTGAACCAGCTGCGCCGGCAGCAGGAGAAGGCGGTGGACTGGCAGAGCGTCAACGACGCCAGGGCCGCCATCCGGGGCCGGCTGAACCAGGCGGAGGAGGAGCTGCATTTCCGGCAGGAGGCCCAGGAGCCGGTCCCCGCCCCCAGCCGGCCCATCCAGGCGGGGGATCTGGTGGAGTTCGGCGGAAAGCGGGCGGTGGTCTCCTCCGTCAGCGGCGACCGGCTGCAGCTGGCGGCGGGCAATATGAAGCTGACGGTCAAGGCCAGGGACGTGCGCCTGATTGAGGAGGCGGAGGTCCGGGAGAAGAAGGAGGCCAAGCGGCAGGTGGCGGTCCACACCCGTCTGGCGGGGGCCAGGGCCGCCAACAACGAGCTGGACATCCGGGGCATGATGACCGATGAGGCGGACCTGGCGGTGGACCGGTTCCTGGACAGCGCCCTGATGGGCAAGCTGAACACAGTGACCATCATCCACGGCAAGGGCACCGGGGCCCTGCGCAAGGCGGTGCACCAGCAGCTGCGCCGCCACACGGCGGTGAAGAGCTTCCGCCTGGGCCGCTACGGCGAGGGCGAGGACGGCGTGACCGTGGTGGAGCTGAAGCAGTGACCGCTGTCCGGCTTTGCCCCCTTGCCGGGGCATACAGGAAAACTGCCGGACGGCGCTCCAGCCTGCGGCTGACCCCCTTGACTGATTGCCCATTATAGAGTAAAATGACAGCTACAGTATTGTCCATGGGCGCCCGCACCTGCGGCGCGCCTGTGGGCGTTGTGTGGACGCCGCCGCTGTGGCTGTCTTTTTCCGGGGAGAGCGCGAAACGTTTTGCGCAGCGCCCCGGCAGTACGCGGCGATGAGAGCAATCGATTGAGGAGGGATCACGATATGTGTGTAGACATGACAAAGTGGCAGGAGCTGGCAAAGGCCAACATCCATGAGCGCCCTGCCGGGACAGGCCGTCTGGCGGGGAAGATCGCCGTCGTTACCGGCGCGGCCCAGGGCTTCGGCAGGGGCATCGCCGAGGAGCTGTACCGGGAGGGGGCCGCCGTGGTCATCGCGGACATGAACCTGCCCCTGGCGGAGACGGTGGCCGCCGGGCTGGGCGAGCGGGCCGCTGCCATCGCGGTGAACGTGGCCGACGAGGAGAGCGTGGCCCACATGGCGGCCCAGACGGTGGAGCGGTTCGGCGGGCTGGACCTGCTGCTGGCCAACGCCGGCGTGGTGCGCTCCGGCCCCCTGGCCTCCTTTGAGAAGAAGGATATGGATTTTGTCACGTCCATCAACTATACCGGCCTGTTCCTGTGCTGCAAGTACGCCGCCATCATCATGCAGGCCCAGCACGAGGCTGCGCCGGAGAAGATGTTTGACATCATCGCCATGTCCTCCAAGTCCGGCCTGGTGGGCTCCAACAAGAATTTCGCCTACGCCGGCAGCAAGTTCGGCGCCATCGGCCTGGTGCAGAGCTTCGCCCTGGAGCTGTGCGCCAGCAACATCAAGGTCAACGCCATCTGTCCGGGCAACTACCTGGACGGCCCCCTGTGGAGCGACCCGGAGAAAGGCCTCTTTGTCCAGTACCTCCAGGCCGGGAAGGTGCCGGGGGCCAAGACTGTGGAGGACGTGCGGCGGTTCTACGAGGCCAAGGTGCCCATGAACCGGGGCTGTCTGCCGCTGGACGTGGCCAGGGCCGTCCTGTACTGCGTGGAGCAGCAGTATGAGACCGGTCAGGCCATCCCCGTCACCGGCGGCCAGGTGATGCTGTCCTAGTCGGACGGCCAGAGCGCTTCGCGGCGCTTGCCAGAGATGCTGCAAACCAGGAATGATTGATTTATTGGGGAAGGATTATGATTGATTTAAAAATTTTGAACCGCCTGAACGCCCCCACCGCAGCGGAGCGGCTGGCGGAGCTGCGGGCCATATTGCCGGAGACCCGGTTCCCGCCTATGGTCCCCCAGTACATCAACAACCACATCCACACCACCTACAGCTTTTCGCCCTACTCCCCCACCGCGGCCCTCTACGCCGCCCGGATGGAGGGGCTGTGCACGGCGGGAATCATCGACCACGACTCCATCTCCGGGGCCAGGGAGTTCCTGGAGGCCGCCGCCATCGTGGGCATGCCGGTGACCATCGGTATGGAGTGCCGGGTGTCCATGGCGGATACCCCCCTGCGGGGCCGGAGGACCAACAACCCGGATCAGGCGGGCGTGAGCTACATGACCATCCAGTCCGTGCCCCACGACAAAATCGACACGCTGAACATGCATTTCCGTCCTCTCCGGGCGGAGCGCAACAGGCGGAACCGGCGCATGGTGGAGAAAATCAACGCTCTGCTGCCGGACGTACGTCTGGATTTTGACCGGGATGTGCTGCCCCTGTCCATGCATCAGGAGGGCGGCGGCGTCACGGAGCGGCACCTGATGTACGCCCTGGCCAAGCGGCTGACGGAGCAGTCCGGCCGGGGGACGGACATGGCGGCGCGGCTGGAGAAAATGGGCCTGCGCCTGTCCGAAAAGCAGCGGGCCCAGATGCTGGATCAGGAGTACCCTTTCTACGAGTACGACCTGCTGGGCATTCTGAAGAGCGCCTTTGTGCCGGAAATCTATGTGGACGCGGACCGGGAGTGTCTGGATTTGCGGGATCTGGTGGAGATGTGCGAGGACATTGACGCGTTGCTGTGCTATGCCTACCTGGGGGACGTGGGAGAGAGCGTCACCGGCGACAAGAAGGCCCAGAAGTTTGAGGACGAGTACCTGGACGAGCTTTTCCAGTGCCTGGAGGAGTTCGGGGTGCGGGCGGTGACCTATATGCCCACCCGCAATACCCCGGCGCAGCTGGAGCGGCTGCGGGGGCTGTGCGAGAAGCACGGTATGTTCCAGGTCTCCGGGGAGGACATCAATTCCCCCCGCCAGAGCTTTGTCATCAGGGCCATGGAGGACCCCCAGTTCGCCAATCTCATCGACGCCACATGGCGGCTCATTGAGCACGAGAAAACCGGGAAGCCCATTGTGTAATGCAATTTTAGGAGGAGAAAAATACTATGAATACGAAAGCGGTCAGACTGTACGGGAAAATGGACCTGCGCCTGGAGGATATGACTCTGCCGGAGGTGGGGCCGGACGACGTGCAGGTGAAGATCATCTCAGACAGCGTGTGCATGTCCACCTACAAGGCTGCGGTGGAGGGCGAGGAGCACAAGCGGGTGCCCGATAATGTGGCGGAGAACCCGGTCATTGTGGGCCACGAGTTCTGCGGCGACATCATCGCCGTGGGCGAGAACTGGAAGGACAAATATCAGGTGGGCGACCACTTCGCCATCCAGCCCGCCCACTACTACAAGGGCTCCCAGGACGCCCCCGGCTACTCCTATGCCAACTGCGGCGGCTCCTCCCAGTATGCCAACATCCCCATTGAGACGCTGCTGATGGACTGCCTGCTGCCCTACAAGTCCGACACCTATTTTTACGGCTCTCTCGCCGAGCCCATGAGCTGCATCGTGGGCACCTACCACGCCATGTACCACACCAAGGCCGGGTCCTATGTCCACGAGATGGGCATCAAGGAGGGGGGCAAGCTGGCCCTGCTGGCCTCCGTGGGCCCTATGGGCCTGGGGGCCATCGACTACGCCATCCACTGCGACCGGAAGCCCTCCCTGCTGGTGGTGACGGACATCGACGACGCGCGGCTGAAGCGGGCGGCGGCCATCTACACCGTGGAGGAGGCCAGGGCCAACGGCATTGCGCTGCATTACGTAAACACGAAGATGGAGAACGCCACCGAGTACCTCCGGGAGCTGACCGGCGGCACGGGATATGACGACGTCATCTGCTTCGCGCCGGTGAAGCCGGTGGTGGAGCAGGCGGGGGACATCCTGGGCTACGACGGCTGCCTGAACTTCTTCGCCGGTCCCACCAACACCCAGTTCAAGGCGGAGTTCAACTGGTACAACGTCCACTATCTGTACACCCATGTGGTGGGCACCTCCGGCGGCAACAACAACGACCTGCGGGAGGCCATTGAGCTGATGAACGCCGGTAAAGTGGACCCCGCGTCCATGGTCACCCACGTGGGCGGCCTGAACGCGGTGGTGGACACCGTCACCAATCTGCCCAAGATCCCCGGCGGAAAAAAGCTGATCTACAACCACATCGACATGCCCCTCACCGCCATCGATGATTTCGCGGAGAAGGGCAAAACGGACCCCCTGTTCGCGGAGCTGGACAAGATCTGCAGGGCCCACAAGGGGCTCTGGAACGCGGAGGCGGAAAAGTACCTGCTGGCGAATGCCAAAGCGATTTGAACAACACCCAGGGGCTCGGACCGGACGGTCTGAGCCCCTGAAGAGATTGCAGGAGGAATCAATTGCATGGCGGCTATATCCAATTACGACATCACCCGCGAGAAGATGGAGCGGGAGTTCGTCCGCTACGACCAGGAGCGGATGATTGAAAAATTCCATTTGCGGCACACGCCCGCGCACCTGTTTATCCCGTTTCTGGGGGAGGAGTACCGCGTGGGCCGCACCACCGGAAAGGTGGAGCTCTGCCTGGCGGACGGGGCGGGGTACGCGCCCGCCGGATTCAACGAGAGCATGACTATTTTCGACGTCCTCTGCTGCTCCAAGCCCCACTGCCGCCTCAGCGGCCAGTACGCCACGGTCACCAATCTGCCCGGCATCGCCAATATCGCCGCCCCCGGAACGGGGACCTATGCCGACACCGCCCGCATCTTCGCCCACCGCCCCGACGCGCTGCGGCAAGCCTGCGAGGCCCTCCACGGCGTGGAACAGCAGCAGGCCGGAGACGTCTCCTACCTGCTGCCGCTCTTTGACTTTATGCCGGTGATCCTCCAGTTCTGGGACGCGGACGACGAGTTTGACGCCGCGCTGAAAATCATGTGGGACACCAACACGCTGGATTTCATGCACTTTGAGACCACATTTTACGCCGCCAATCATCTGCTGAAACGGCTCCAGGAGGCGGCGGTTTAGCCCACTTACTCCTCCCTCAGCAGGGCCAGCGCCCCGCCTGCCGTCAGGGCCAGCACCGCCGCCGCGTAGAGCGTCCGGTTGGCGCGCGGGATGTCCTCCGGCTCCACAGGCCGCAGGGCGTCGCCGATGGTGGGCTTTTCGTACAGCTTCCCGAAGTACCGGGCCGGGCCGCCCAGCCGCACCCCCAGGGCCCCCGCGCAGGCGGACTCGGTCTGGGCGGAGTTGGGGCTGGCGTGGTTCCGGCGGTCCCGCCGCCAGATACGCCATGCGTTTCCGGCGTCCTGCCCCGCGATGGCCGCGCCGCCAATCCAGGCCAGCGCCGCCAGACGGGAGGGGATGAAATTGGCCCCGTCGTCCAGCTTCGCCGCCGCCCGGCCAAAGTGGCGGTACCGGTCATTCTTGTAGCCCACCATGCTGTCCATGGTGTTGACGGCCTTGTAGGCCAGCGCCAGGGGCGCGCCGCCCAGCAGCATGTAGAACAGCGGCGCGGCCACCCCGTCGGAGAAGTTCTCCGCCACCGTCTCCACCGCCGCCTTGGCCACCTCCTCCGCCGTCAGCGCCTCCGTATCCCGGCCCACGATGCGGCTGACGGCCTGCCGGGCCCCGGTCAGATCGCCCTGTTTCAGCCGCTCATATACCCGCATGCTCTCCTCCGACAGCCCCTTCAGGGCCAGGGCCTGCCAGCACCAGACGGTCTCCAGCAGGAACCCCGCCGCCGGATGGAGCCTCCGGGCCAGACGGCACGCGCCGCCGCTGACCGCCCATGTCCCCAGGGGCAGCGCCGCCGCCAGGACGCGGCCGGCCTGCCGCTCCCCCTCCGGCGTCTGTGGGAAGCTGGCCCGCAGCTTCTTTTCCAGCGCGTCAATGGCCTTGCCCATGCAGACCACCGGATGGGGCATCCAGTCCGGGTCCGCCAGCAGCAGGTCCAGGGCAAAGCCGCACAGGGCCGGTGTGAGATGGGTCATACGCTCCCGCCTTTCTTGTACTGTACTGTGCGCAAAACCGTCAGCGTCCGCTCCTGCTCCCAGCGGGAGGCGTCCAGCACATAGCCGCCGCCGTTGCGGGCCGGCCAGGCGTAGAAGTCCCGGTGGGGCCGGCCATACCGCTCCAGCACCGCCATCTGGGTCCCGCCGTGGGCCACGATGACCAGGGGGTCCTCACCAGCCGCCACAGCCCCGTCCAGCAGCGCGGCGAAGGCGGCGCAGGTGCGGGCGGAAAAGGCGTCCTTGGACTCGCCCTCCGGGATCGGCCCCAGGCAGCCGCCGTCCACCCACTGGCGGTACGCCGGGTCGTCCGCCATTTCATCGGCGCTGCGGCCCTCAAAGATGCCGAAGTCCATCTCGCTGAAATCGGGGACGATCCGCTGCTCCGCCTCCGGGAACAGGATGCCCGCCGTCTGGGCCGTCCGGCAGAGGGGGGATACATAGACCACCTCAGGGGAAAATCCCGCGCGCGCCAGCTCCTCCCGTCCCTTGGACGAGAGGGGCTGATCCGTTTTGCCCAGATACCGCCACCGGGCGTTGTATTCCGTCTCCCCGTGGCGCAGAAGATATACCGTCATACCCCACCGCCTTTCAGCTCCAGGGGCAGCCCGCAGAACACCCGGACCACCCGCTCCGCCCGCTGGGAGAGCAGGCAGGACAGCCGTCCCGCCGCCTCCCTGGCCCCCCGCTCTCCGGCGTCGATGGGCACCACGCCGCCGCCGATCTCCGTGGCGATGACCGCCTCCCGCTCCGCCAGGCGGTCCGCCAGGGCCTCCAGGTCCCCGCAGTCCCGCGCCAGGTCCTGCACGTCCCAGACCGCGCGGTCCGCCAGGCCGTCCATAGAGCAGCCCAGAGCCTGGCAGGCGTACGCCCGCTTCCCGCTGTACAGCGGGCCTGTAATAAAGATCATAATATCCCTCCATAGGTCAGCTGGCAGAACACCAGCGCCGCCAGCATCCACAGCTCCGCCCGCTGGAGGAACCATCCCGCCAGATCGCCGGACAGTCCGCCGAACTGCCTGTCCGTTACTCTGCGGTACCGCCAGAAGACCAGCAGCCCCGCCGCCAGCACCAATCCGCCGCCCAGCGCAAGCATTCCCGCCGCCGCTGCTATTTGCATTGCGTACAGGATGCGGCCCGTGTTTTTCCTGTCTGCCGCCGTGGCGAAGGTGTAGGCCAGCCCCGAAGTCTTTGCCAGAGGGAAACGGCACACGGACAGCCCCGACATGGCCCGCTCCATCACAAAGGCGCAGCTCATGCACCCCAGGGCCCGGGGCGTAGGCTCCAGAACTACGCACAAGGTCAGATACGCTACAAAATAGGTACACAGCTTGATGACCGCGAAGGCCCCGCACCGGGGGTCCTTCAAAATCTCCTGCTTCTTGGCCGGTTCCGCGTTGCTGGCCAGGGCATCGCAGGTGTCGGCGTAGCCGTCCAGATGGATGCCGCCGGTAATCAGCACCGGCAGCAGGCACAGCCCCGCCCCATGCAGCAGGTAGGACAGGTCAAAATACAGACACACCGCGCTCCATACCCACCAGCCCGCCGCGCACACCAGCCCGATGAGGGGAAAGGCGCACATGGCGTAGCGCATATTGTCCTTGTTCCACTCCGGCTGGGGCATGGGCAGGGCGGAGTACATGGCAAAGGCCACCTGTATGGT
Organism: uncultured Oscillospiraceae bacterium; assembly: GCA_910578505.1. Classification (GTDB taxonomy): domain Bacteria; phylum Bacillota; class Clostridia; order Oscillospirales; family Oscillospiraceae; genus Pelethomonas. The sequence goes on from CAJTPV010000016.1 coordinate 17,958, forward strand.
TTCCAGCGCCATCATACCCCCCGCCCCCTGTCTTTATAGTAGTACGGCAGGGCGCACACCACCTCGCACACCCGGTCCGCCCGCTCGGCCAGGGCCCGGTTCGCCCCCGCCAGCAGGCGGCGGTACGCCTCCGTCTCCTCCGAATAGCCACCGCCGTCGGCGCAGACCTCGTTGCTGACCACCACCAGGTCCCCGCACTGGGGCAGCAGGGCGTCGATGCCGTCCACAATCGCTTCCAGCGCGTGTATCCCGGCTCCGGCGGGGTCGTACAGCTCGTTGGCCGCCAGGTTGCCCAGGCACTCCAGCAGCACGTCCCCCCGCTCCGGCAGCACCAGTCCGGACAGGCCGGTATAGCGCTCAATGGTTTGAAACTGCTTGTCCGCCCGCATTTTTCGGTGCCTGGCGATCCGGGCCCGGCACTCATCGTCAAAGGGCTGCATGGCGGCGATGTAATACCGGGGCAGCCGCTCCGACTGTAAAACCAGCGACTCCGCGTACGCACTCTTCCCGCTGGCGGAGCCGCCAACAACTAACGTAAACATCCCTTACTCCCCTTGGGGCGTATACGCCTCAATACCGGTGCCGTCAAAGGTGGTCCCCTCGCTGTAGAGGGCCAGAGCCATGTCCAGCATGGGCATCAGGGCCACCGCGCCGGCGCCCTCACCCAGGCGCATCTCCGCCGTGATGAGCGGCTTTTTGCCCACCTTGTCCAGAATCAGCCGCCCGGCTGGTTCGGCGGACACATGGCTGGCAAACACCGCCTTTTTCGCGCCGGGACACAGCCGCACCGCGCACAGCGCCGCCGCGGTGCTGATAAAGCCGTCCATCAGCACCGGCACCCGGTAGATGGCGCCGCCCAGGAAGATGCCGCACATGCCCGCGATATCGAAACCGCCCACCTTGGCCAGCACGTCCAGGGGGTCCCCCGGATTGGGCCGGTTCTTCTCCAGAGCCGTCTCAATGGCCCAGACCTTCCGGCGCAGGCCTGTGTCCGACAGCCCCGCGCCCCGGCCCGTCATCTCCCGCACCGGGCGGTCCAGCAGCACGCTGGCCACGGCGCTGGAGGTGGTGGTGTTGCCGATGCCCATCTCCCCAGTGGCCAGCAGGTGCACGCCCTGCTCCTTCTGCTCCCGCACCAGCCCGATACCGGCCAACACAGCCTGCTCCGCCTGCTCCCGGCTCATGGCGGGGCCCTGGGTGATATCGGCGGTGCCGTTGCCGGTCCTGCGGTCCAGGACGTTGGGCGTGGGCGGGAAGTCGATGACCCCCATGTCCACCGGCACGACCGCGCACCCGGCCACCGCCGCCATCTTGCAGACGGAGGAGCAGTTCTTGGCCGCGTTGCGGGTGACGGCGGCGGTGACGGTGTGGTCGGTCTGGGCGACGCCCTGGCGCACCACGCCGTTGTCCGCGCAGAGCAGCAGAACTGTCCGGGGACGCAGGCTGATGTGCTCGCTGCATGTCAAAAATGCGATATCCTCCAGGGCGGTCTCCAGCAGCCCCAGACTGCCCAGAGGCTTGGCGATGCTGGCCCACTGGCGGTGGGCGGCGTCCCGTGCCGCCTGTTCCGCCGAGGACGGGGTAATGGCGCTCAATGCCTCCGCAATGGTCCGAATATCCATAGCTGTCTCACTCCATTTCATCTCAGTATTTTATCGGAACGTCTTTCCCTCCGGGTCCAGGGCGTCCAGCCGCCGCACCCGGACAAAATCCGGCTTGTATTGGGGCAGATACCGCGCAATGGCCGCAGCCAGCAGCGCCGGGTTCAGCCCCGGATTCTGGGCCGTTACCTCCACCGTCAGGCGCAGCAGCCCGTCTTCCTCCGCAATGGGCTCCAGCCGGAGCAGCATGGGCCGGATGTCCACCTCCGCCAGGGCCTTCCGCTTGGTGCGCTTTTCAATGACCAGGCTCTCCCCGGTCAGCAGGGCGCGGATGCTTTCCGCCGCCCCCGCCGGTACGCCGCCATCGTAGAGCAGCTCCACCCGGCACCGCAGCGCCGCCAGGTCCCGCGCCGGATGGACCGGCGGACAGCACGCCACCGCCCGGACGCCGTCCGGCATGAAGGCGTTCAGCCTCCCCGGAAGGGCCTCGCAGTCCACGTCCGCCGTTACCTCGAAGTCCAGCACCTCGCACCGGCTGGACTGCCCCACCGGCAGCGGCAGGGCGAAGGACAGGATGGGGTGGGGGTGGAAGCCCTGGGAGTGCTTCAATACCAGTCCCTCCCGCAGAAACACCCGTTGGAAGGTGCGCAGCAGGTCCAGGTGGGAGATATACACCGCCCGGCCCTCCTTGCAAAACAGCAGCCGCAGCTTAGCCATGATAGCACTCCCCCCCTTCCACGACGTTGGCCCCGCAGCCGCCGCACTGGGTCCGGCAGTCGGGGGTGGTGACGGACTGATGGGCCAGCTCCCGCTGACGCCACAGGAAGCTGTCTGACACGTGGCAGGAGATCATACTCCAGGGCAGCACCTCGTCCCGGCTCCGCTCGCGGGTGGCGTAGAAGGCCGGGTCCAGGCCGCACTCCTGGAAGGCGTCCAGCCAGCGCTGGAGGTCGAAGCAGTCGGACCAGGCGTCCAGCTTTGCCCCTTTCCGGTACACTGTTTCCAGCACTTTCCCCAGCCGCCGGTCGCCGCGGGCCAGCACCGCCTCCAGAAAACTGGTGTCGCCGTCGTGCCAGTTGTAGGTGACGGCCTTGGCGGTAATGGCCTGCCGCAGCAGCTTCACCCGGCGCTCGTACTCCTCCATGGTGATCTGGGGCTCCCACTGGAACGCCGTAAAGGGCTTGGGCACAAACCAGGACGTGGACACCGTTACCCGCAATCCACGGTTTTTGTTGGACGCATGCTCCCGCCAGGTGTGGACGGCGCGGTTGGCCATCTCCGCGATGCCCAGCACGTCCTCGTCCGTCTCCGTGGGCAGGCCCAGCATGAAGTACAGCTTCACCGCGCTCCAGCCGCCGGAGAAGGCGGTCTTCAGGCTCTCGGTCAAGTCCTCCTCCGTGACGTTCTTGTTGATGGCGTCCCGCAGCCGCTGGGTCCCGGCCTCGGGGGCAAAGGTCAGCCCCGCCTTCCGGCTCCGCTGGAGGCGCTGCATCAGCTCCATGGAGAAGTTGTCCGCCCGCAGGGACGGCAGGCTCAGGTTCACGTGGTTCTGCTCACAGAAGGGCTGCAGGCCGTCGCACAGGTCCACCAGCTGGGGGTAATCGCTGGTGGACAGGGAGCTGAGGGTCATCTCCTGATAGCCGGAGTCCCGCAGGGCCTCCTGGCCGTACTGCACCAGCTGGTCCTTGCTGCGGCAGCGGACGGGCCGGTAGACGTACCCGGCCTGACAGAACCGGCAGCCCCGGATGCAGCCCCGGAACACCTCCAGCGTCACCCGGTCGTGGACAATCTCCGTGGAGGGGACGATGGTCTTGGTGGGGAAGTAGGACTTGTCCATGTTGTGGACCACCCGCTTGACCACCTTTTCCGGCGCGCCGTCCTGTGGGGTGATGGATTGGACGGTGCCGTCGTCATGATAGCGCACCGTATACAGCGAGGGGACGTAGACCCCCTGAATCCGGGCGGCGGCACGTAAAAACTTCCGCTTGTCCCACTGCTCCGCCTTAGCCCGCCGGTACAGCGCAATGACCTCCGGCAACAGTTCCTCGCCCTCGCCGATGAGGGCCATGTCGATAAAGTCCGCCACCGGCTCGGCGTTGTACATCGCCGTACCCCCGGCAATCACCAGCGGGGTCAGAGACGTGCGCTGAGCGCTTCGCAGGGGCAGGCCGCTTAAATCCAGCATGTTCAGCATGGCGGTATAGGCCATCTCGTAGCCCACGGAAAAGCCGATGATGTCAAAGTCCCCCACCGGGTCGCCGGATTCCAGGGCGTAGAGGGGGAGGCCTGCCTGCCGCATTTCCGCCTCCATGTCCACCCAGGGGGTGAACACCCGCTCGCACCAGACGCCGGGCATGTCGTTCATGACCCCGTACAGGATGCGGAAGCCCAGGTTGGACATGCCGATCTCGTAGGTGTCCGGGAAGCAGAAGGCGAAGCGGACGTCCACCTTCTCTTTGTCCTTCATCACCGCGTTGTACTCCCCGCCCACGTACCGCGCCGGCTTCTGCACCCGTGGGAGGATTTGCTCCAGTTTGTTATACACTCTGTATCTCCTTTAGTAAATATTACGTTTCGACAGTATTTTCATCTATGGAAATCTCGATCTCTATATCCTCCACCGTCTTCTCGTAGAAGCTCAGCTGCCACTCCACCTGTTCCACCGGTTCAAAGTGCAGGGAGGACACGGCGGTTCGGGGCTGTCCCCGCGGCACGGCGAACAAAATCCCGCAGGAGGAGCCCAGAACGCCGGATGCCGCGTCCCTGCGCCGGGGGCTGTCCCCACGGTTACAGTCCTTCACCGAAACTTTGTCCCTGGGGATGTCCGGTGATATTTCGTAGGTCATGGCGGTGTAGTGGCAGGGGTACTCCATCTCCGGGTCTGAGAAATTTTTCGGGTCAATCTCGCCTTGCTCGTATTCCAGCACGGTAAAGGTGTGTTCCTCCCCGGTAAGAGGATGGGTGAAGGGGAAGCTGTCCCCCACCTTCTCCACCGTGAAGCGCGGTCCGGGAAACCGGACAGGACTCTGTTCCAGACGCAGTGTAAACGTTTTGAACCTGGGCCTGCGCTGGGTGGCCCAGGGGATGGACACCCGGTGAATAGCCCAGCCCTTGGCGGGGTCCAGCCGGTAGTGGACCAGCAGCGGCTTGTGTTCCCGAATTTTGTAGTCGCTGCGGACGCCGTTGGGGACGCAGGACAGCGGCAGCCAGCCGTATCCGCAGCCGTGCTTTTGGCGTATCCTCCTGCCGTTCAGCTCAATTTCTGCAAGAAAATTCAAATCCAGCGGGTTTTCCGACCGCATCTGTTTCTGCTCGTCCTCACTGTACCGCTCCCCGTCCTCATCTGCGCACAGGCCCCACTTGTCCTGCCACGCCCGGATCCGCTCCGCCTCCGCCTCTATGCAGAAGTCGATCACCAGCCCGGCCCCGCAGAGATAGACCGCCGGGATGTGCCACACACTGCCGTCCCAGATAAACTGCTCATTGACGGCGATCTCCTGTCCGGGCTTGTCCCGGCCCTGGTGCAGCCCCCAGAAGCTGCCGTCGTAGTACACCTTCCACTCCGGGGCGGGAATCTGGTTTGGGTCCGCCGGCCCCCAGGGGGTGTATTCCTCCGTGTAGGGGATTCTGCTGTAGTTGAAGGAGGATTGCAGTTCCCTGATGTATTTGTAGGGCTCCGGCATGGGGGTCAGGCCCAGCTTGGTCTGCAGGTCCTCCCGCGCCTGGATCTGTTCGTCCTCGAAGAAACCGGCCTCCCAGACCTCGCTGTCAAAGACCTCCCGCCCCATCCGGTAGGTCTGCTCCAGAACATTCAGGCCGTTGCAGGCGAGCAGGAGGCGCAGAAAATCCTCAAAGGTTCTTGCCAGCGGGTGGACGTACTCCCCCGGCAGGTTCGTGGGGTTGACGGAAAAGACCATCTCCCCGTATCCGGCGACAAAGCAGTAGTGGATGCCGTCCACGCCCTCCCGGCCAATGATCTCCGCGCCTCTGGGGGTGCAGAAATAGCGGCAGCCGTCGTCCGCCGGCAGCAAACCCAGCTGGGAGTAGTCGATGTCCAGCTGCCGGAATTTCTCGTAAAATGTCATATCAGTTCCCTTCATATAAAATCGATAATATCTTGGAGTATATCTCCTCTGCGTTGGCCCGGAACCGCTTCTGCACCTCCAGGGCCAGGTCCCGGCGGGTGATGAGCAGCCGCAGCTGCATCAGGTCGTCCAGCTCGTCGCTCATGGAGAGGGTGACGGTATAGCCCCCCTCCTTCCGCTCCTCCACCTGCGCGCCCACCAGGGCCTTGCGTTTGAGCTGCTCGTTGCAGCCCACCAGGTTCTGCTCCACCTGGACCCGCACGGTGTAGGGCAGGCTGCTCTCCGTGGCGGCGCTGTTGCGCAGGCCCTTTTTCGTGATGGCGTACAGCCCCTGGTCGTCCTGGGACAGGTGGCCGGTGCGCACCAGGTCCGCCAGGCACTCGGAGAAGTTGAAGTAATCCACCCCCGCGTCGCACATGCTCAGCTCCTGGAGCACCTCAAAGGGGACCGGTCCCGCCACACGGGCCGCGATATACAGGATCAAAAACTTGATCTCCAGCCTGCCGCTGATAAAACCGAATTCCGACATGCCGCACCTCCCGCTGATTTTCACTGTTTCTTATTATATCTGCTTTAGGCAAATTTGTACAGCCTGGATTTTCACACTTCCCTGCCGCCGGCATACACTGGACTGAAGACGGAAGTCTTCCCCACAAACGGTTGGCGTCAGACCCGCCGGCCGTTTTCCGAGTACCCGTTATGACAGGCATTGCCGTTTCATATGGCTGCTGAATTTTAGGAGGTCCATTTATGGCTGAACGTATCGCTCCCGGCCCGGTGTCCAATATGAAGGACTGCGAGGCCGTTTGTATTCATACCAAGAAAATTTACGACAGCTGCCGTGATAAAGACTGCATCGAAGACCTGCGCTTCTACCCAACCGCCTGCGGGCAGGATATCCTCAACCGCGCCCAGACCGTGAAGGGCGGCAAGGCGGAGCTGCTCTATACGTACATCAATGTAGAGCCGGTCGTCTTCAACCGCGGCTTTTACACCATCGACATGCGCTTTTTCTACCGTGTGACGCTCAACGCCTACTGCGCCAATCCCCGCCCCATCGAGGTGGAGGGCCTGTGCGTGTTCGACAAGCGGGTGATCCTCTTCGGCAGCGAGGGCAGCGCGAAAATCTTCTCCTCCAAGGTCCGCATCGACGGCCTGGACCGCCAGATGCTGGAGCAGAGCAATATGCCCATCGCCGTGGTGGAGGCGGTAGACCCCATCGTCCTGGACGCGAAGCTGGTGGAGTGCTGCGAGAACCGCTGCTGCGACTGCGACATCTGCGAGATCCCGTCCTGCATCTGCCAGTGCTTCGGCTGCGATCTGACCATGGGCGACGACTACCGCCGCGCCTTTGTCACCCTGGGCCAGTTCTCCATTATCCGCCTGGAGCGGGACAGCCAGCTGCTGATGCCGGTGTTCGACTACTGCATGCCGGATAAGGACTGCAACAGCAGCATGGGCGGCGGCTGCGGCTGTGGCTGCTGCGGCTGCGAGGACCCCTGCGAGCTGTTCCAGAATATCAAATTCCCGGTCAGCCAGTTCTTTCCCCCCAACAGCGTGAACAATTCACGGGATTACGAGTGCACCAAGCAGTACTGCAACAACTGCCGCAGCTGAGCGGTTGAAAACAGCGCCGGCCCTCTGCGGGCCGGCGCTTTCAGCCGGTCGGAAGCTCTGCGGGAAACCCCGTCAGTTTTCTTTGCTATAGGGGACGCCCAGCTTTGCCGGCACCTGGAAATTGCTGCGGAAAATGGTCAGCACAATGGTCAGGATATAGGGCAGCGCAATAATCAGCTCCGTAGGAAAGACCGTCGTCCCGGTCCGGAAATAGACGGAGATTGCGTCCGCCAGGCCGAAGGCCAGCGTGCCCAGCACAGCCCCCTTTGGCGACCAGTTGCCCAGAAAGCAGATGGCGAAGGCGATCCACCCGCGCCCGCCGATGATGCTGGTGGTAAACATCCCCAGATACCCCACGGTGTAGAAGGACCCCGCCAGCCCGCCGAAGCCGCCGGCCGCCAGCACGGTCAGAAACCGCACCCGGTTGACGTTGATGCCGGCCACATCCACAGCCACCGGGTTCTCGCCGGTGGAGCGGATGGTCAGGCCCAGGGAGGTCTTGTAGAGCACAAAAATGGAAATGGGAATCAGGATGTAGGCCAGATAGGTCAGAATATTCTGCTGGAAAAATATCTCTCCCAGAAGGGGAATGCGGGAGAGCAAGGGGACCGGCAGCTTCGGCAGGGTGTCGATCTGCAGCGGCGTGGTGGGCACGCCGAACAGCACCCGCTGGAAAAAGGCGCAGACGCCCACCGCCAGAATGTTCAGGGCCGTGCCCGTCACCACCTGCTGCTGCCGGAGGGTCACCGTCACAAAGGCGTACACCAGCGCCATGGCGATCCCCGCCGCCACCGCCGCCAGCAGCCCCAGGGCCAGACTGCCGGACAGGTACGCCCCCACAAAGCCGCCCCATGCGCCGATGAGAAAAATGCCCTCAATGGCGCAGATCATCATACCGGTGCGCTCGGCGTATACCTCGGCCAGGGCCCCCAGCAGCAGGGGCGTACTCATCATGATCGCCCGGGTCAGAAGATTCAACATCGCTTATACACCAGCCTTTCTCATCCGCTGCTTCTCGCTTCGGTTTTCCATATAGCCCCGGAGGGCGTAGGAGATAATGACGCAGATCATCACGATGCCCTCGATCAGCTCGATGATGCTGGCCGGGATGCTCAGGCCCGGCAGACGGCCCATGGTGGTCCCCATGATGTTCAGGAAGCCGAACAGGATGGAGGCAAAAATGCAGCCGATGGGGTTGCCGTTGGCCAGGATGGCAATGCCGATGCCATAGGAGCCGATGGAGGCGTTGAAGTCCCGCAGCAGCATGTGCTGCACGCCGTTGATCTCCGTCAGTCCGGCCAGTCCGGCCAGTCCGCCGGAGATCAGGAAGGCGATGATATAGATGCGGCTGGCCCGGATGCCGCCCAGCTCCGCCGAGAAGGGGTTCCTGCCCACCGCCCGGATCTGGAAGCCCAGGGAGGTCTTGCTCAGCAGCACCCACACCAGCACCGCCGCGGCCACCGCCAGCAGGAAGCCCAGATGCACCCGTGTCCCCGGCAGGATGTTGGGCAGGTACGCGCCGGCGGAGATGGCGTCGGTCTGCATATACTCCGCCTTGGTCTCCTGCAGGCTGGTGCGGAGGAGGTAGTCCATAAAGTTGGTGACCACATAGGTGGACATCATACTGACCAGGAACTCATTGGCGCTGAATTTCGCCTTGGCCGCGCCGATCAGTCCCCCCACCGCCGCGCCGGCGGCGAAGGAGCCCACCAGCACCAGCAAAAGCAGCAGGGCCGTGGGCACGGTATCCTGCAGGGTCAGGGACAGGGACACCGCCACGATGGAGCCCATGAGGAACTGGCCCTGGGCGCCGATGTTGAAGAGATTGGCCTTGTAGGTGAAGGCGAAGGCCAGGGAGGTGAAGATCAGGGGCGTGGCCTTCACCAGCACCTCGCCCAGGTTGTACTTGTCGGTGACAATCTTCGACAGCGTCTGAGCGCAGACCTCCGCCGGATTGACATCCATAAACAGCAGCAGGCACGCGCTGATCAGCAGTCCCACGGCCACCGCGCCGGTGTTATAGAGCAGGACGTTTACTTTTTTCCTCATTGCGCTGCCTCCTTTTCCCCGGACACGCCGGCCATCAGCAGCCCGATCTGGGCTGTGGTCAGCTCCCCGCTGCGGTAGATGCCCATAAAGCGCCCGCTGTGCATGACGGCGATCCGGTCGCACATCTCAAAAATTTCCGTCAGCTCGGTGGAGACCAGCAGCACCGCCTTTTTCTTCTCCTTCTCCTCCAGGATGACGTGGTGAATCCGGTCCACCGCCCCCATGTCCAGGCCGCGGGTGGGCTGGTTGAACACCAGCAGGCGCTTCCCCACGTCCACCTCCCGGCCCAGCACCAGCTTCTGCTGGTTCCCGCCGGAGAGCCCCCCGGCCAGGTCGCTCCAGCCGGTGGCCTTGACCCGGTGCTTGGCGATGATCTCGTCGGTATAGCGGTTCAGCTCCCGGCGGCGGATAAAGCCCCGGCTGACCCACTTCTTGTCAAAGCAGCCCTTGAGCAGGATATTCTCCGCCAGGTCCATATCCATGACCATGGCGTCCCGGTAGCGGTCCACCGGCACATAGCCGATGCCGGCGGCGTTGCGCTGGCGGATGGAGGCCCGGCTGATCTCCTCCCCGCAGAAGTAGAGGGCTCCCTCCGTGGGCTGCTTGACGCCGCTGATGACATCGCAGATATCGTCCTGGCCGTTGCCGCTGACCCCCGCGATGCCGAAGATCTCCCCGGCCCGGATGGTGAAGGACACGTCCCGCAGCAGCTCGGTCCCCCCCTTCTCCCGCAGGCTCACGTGGTCGAAACGAAGCACCTCCTGGCCGGCCTCCTCCTCCGCCGCGGCGGCCCGGACCGGCGGGACGATGTCCTGCCCGATCATCATATGGGCCAGGGCGTGCTCGTCGGTCTCGTCCCGGCGGACCTCGGCCACCACCGCGCCGCTGCGCATGACCACGATCCGGTCCGCCACCTCCATGACCTCCTTCATCTTATGGGTGATGAACACCACACTGTTTCCCTTGGCGGTAAAGCTTTTGATGAACCGCATCAGGCTGTCCGACTCCTGGGGGGTCAAAACGGCGGTGGGCTCGTCCATAATCAGAATGCTGGTGTTGATATAGAGGGCCTTGAGGATTTCAATTTTCTGCTGCTGTCCCACGGCCAGCTGCCCCACGGGCCGGTCCATGGGCACGTCGAAGCCGTAGTCCTGGGCAATCTGCCGCAGTTTGGCCTCGTACTTCTTGATGGGGATGTAGCCGTGTACATTCCCCAGGATGATGTTCTCCGCCGCCGTGTGGGTCGGCACCAGGGAGAAATGCTGCTGGATCATCGCGATGCCCCGGCTCATGGCGTCGGCGGGGCTCTTGATCTGGACCGGCTGTCCGTTGATGAGGATGGTCCCCTCGTCCATTCCGTACAGCCCGTACAGGATTTTCATAATCGTGCTCTTGCCCGCGCCGTTTTCCCCCAGGAGCGCCACCACCTCGCCGTTGTTCACGGTGAGGGATACGTCCCGGTTGGCCACAACCTTGGCAAAGCATTTGGTGATATGCTGAAGCTCTACTGCAGGCGTTCCCATATACTCTCCCATTCCGCCGCTGCATGCGGCACACAAAACCGGATTTGAAGAAAACGCGGGCCTGCCCCTTGGGAGACAGGCCCGCATGGCGGAGCTATCAATCAAACAGAGCCTTCAGGTCAACGCTGCCCTCCCGCAGAGCTATCACAGCCTCGTTACAGGCCGTCTTAGCCTCTTCCGGACAGTTGTCCGTGTATACGGGGAAGTAGATGTCCTCGGCAACGCCCACCTCCACGATCTGGTGGCCGGTCAGCTTGGTGTGGAGCCAGGAGCTGATGGCCCATACGTACATGGCGGCGTAATCGAAGTCGATGGAGGCGACTACGGTATCCGGGTCGATCTGGGTCTGGTCGGAGGAGTAGCCCACGACCTTCGCGCCCTTCTCCTGGGCTCCGCTGATGACGCCCAGGCCCAGCTCATTGGCGTAGACGAACATCACGTCCGCGCCCTCGTCGATCATGCTCTCGGACATCTGCTTGCCCAGAGCGATGTCGCTCCAGCTGTTGGAGTAAGCCAGATTATAGGAGGCGTCCGCAATACCGCGCTCCTTGGCGATCTCCACGGCGGTCTTGCCGTAGACGGCCATCAGGTCCTTCATGGCCTGGTTGGGGTCGCCGCCGATCATGCCGAACTTGCCGGTCTCGGTGAGGTGGCCGGCGATGACAGCCGCCAGATAGGACGCCTCATACTCCTTGGGGAACAGGGGGCAGAGGTTGTCGCCGTCGAAGTTGGAGCCGTTGACCACCATGAAGAGGGTGTTGGGATAGCTGGCGGCCACGGTGGAGGCGGCCTCGTCGAACTGGGAGCCGGCGGCCATAATGATGTCATAGCCCCGCTCCGCGTACTCCCGGAAGGTGGACTCAAAGTCCGCCTCCTGGACGGCCTCCACATACTCCATGCTGGTGCCCAGCTGCTCGTTGCAGGCCACGACGCCGGCGTAGTTGGAGGCGTTCCAGCCCTGGTCGTTGATCTCGCCGGGCAGCAGCAGGACGATCTTCACGTCCGCCGCGCTCTTCCCGCCGCCGCTCTGGGTGTCGCCGGCCTGGTTGTCTCCGGACGGCGCGGCGTTTCCGGAATTCCCGGAATCTCCCCCGCCATTTTTGGAATTTCCGCCGCAGGCGGCCAGCAGGCCCATCACCATCACAGCGGTCAAAATCAATGCCAATACTTTTTTCATTTTCAGTCCTCCTTGTACATTCTGTCTGCATATTGGTGTGAACTTCACTATTATACCAGCGAAATAACAACCTGTCAACGAGGAAGGATGACAATTTTATCAGGAAAATTGTGCTCCGGACGTCTTGACAAGCGGCGCTCTCTATGCTACTATTATGCTATACGATATATCGAGACGCATAATAGAGAAGGAGGGATGCACCGTGGCCGAGCAGGGGCCGATGACGGAGGCCATGTACTATATCCTGCTCTCGCTGCTGAAGCCCAGCCACGGGTACGGCATGATGCAGCGGATCAGGGAGCTGTCCGGCGGACGCCTGATTATGGGGCCGGGGACGCTGTACGGCGTGCTCAGCCGCATGAACAAGGAGGGGCTCATCGTCCCCGCCGGGGAGGAGGGGCGGCGGAAGAACTACGCCATCACTGAGGATGGGAAGGCCGCGCTGCTATCGGAGTACCAGCGGCTGAAGAGCATGGTGTCGGACGGGGCAATTCTGGAGGAGGACGGGCTATGAAATACCGGTACAGACTTCATCCCATCGGCTATACCTTGGGAGAAAACGAGAAGTTTTACAGTGATATGGAGGCCAAGGGCTGGCGGGTGGTCAAGCGGGGGGCCTATCTGAGCAAGTTCGTCCGGTCGGAACCCGCTGCGTCCCGGTACCGGATTGAAGTCGTGCCGCTGGGATTTCAGGAAGACGGCTGCACCATGCCCCCGGAGCAGCGGGCGGTCTATGAGGACTGCGGCTGGGAGTATGTACTGGGCTGGAACCAGCTCCATCTGTTCCGGGCCCCGGAGGGCAGTGAAGCGCCGGAATTTTACGTGGACCCCGCCGAGCAGCTCCCCGCCATTGAGGCCCTGAGCAAACTGAACTGGTGGGGATGGCAGGCCATTTGGGTCGTTGTGTTTGGCCGCTCCTTTTTCGTCCGACACGGGGCTTCCGGGATAAAAGGCGCTTTGTATGACTGGTATATGAGCTGGGTGGAACAACCGGCGGCGGTCGGACTCTACGCACTGTTCCTGCTGTGGATGTTGTATCTGACGCTGCGGCAGACCTGGTACGTCAAACGCACCTGCCGCAATCTGAAAAACGGCATCCCCCTGGACCACAATCCCCAGCAGCGGCATACGGTCCATCAAGTCATCTGCGGCGCGCTGCTGGCGATGGCCGTCCTGTGCTGCGTGCTGATGGCGGCGCAGGCGGTCGGAAGCAGAGAACAGCCGCTGCCGGAACAGGCGGACGGGCCGTACCTGCTGATGGACGACCTGGGCTGGGGGCACCGGGGGAGTTCCACAAACACGATACGCCGCTTCCGCACGCCGCTGGTAGACTGGTGGGAGGTTCATGAGAGTTCGGGTCTTCCGGATTTATGGATGCGGCAGAAGGTCTACCGGATGGGCAGTCCCGGCGCGGCGCGCAGGGTGGCCGCCGCCCTGCGGGAGACCAGCAGGGGCTACTCCTTCCGCCCGGACGAGTGCTATATCTACACCACCGGGGAACTGGACGCCTGGATCTGTGATTACTCGCTGGTTGCCGTCCAGGGCCGTATGGCCGCATTTATCTACTATGGAGGGAACGGGGACCCGGAGGAGCTGCTGGCGGTGCTGGCGGACCGCTGGACAGCATATACAGAGGAGGGTGCAGGATGAAACACCGGTACAGATTCCACCCCAGCGGCTACGCGCTGGGGGAGAGCGAGAAATTTTACAGTGATATGGAGGCCAAGGGCTGGCGGCTGGTCAAGCGGGGCTGGTTCCTGAGCAAATTCGCCCCCGTGAAGCCAAGCCGCACCCGCTACCGGATCGAGGTGTCCTCCCCCGGGCTCTGGGAGGACGGCTCCCCCCTGCCGCCGGAGCAGCTGGGGGTCTACGAGGACTGCGGCTGGGAGTACGCGGCGGGCAGCAATCCCATCCATGTCTTCCGGGCCCCGGAGGGCAGCGAAGCGCCGGAGTTCTACGCCGACCCCGCCGAACAGGCGGAGACCCTGAAGTTACTGCGGTCCCAGGCCATCCGCGGCGCGGTGCCGTTTTTGACGGTCCTGATCCCGAACCTGTTTTTCTTCGGCCCCCGGCGAAACCTGCAGGGGAATCTGGGGGTATGGCACACATGGTTCATCGAGGACACCGCGTTCTATCTCTTTTTTGCGCTGCTGATCCTGTTTGTCTGGTACATCAGCCTGCGCAACGTCTGGCTCATCAACGGGACCTACCGCCGCCTGAAAAACGGCGTCCCACTGAACCACGATCCCCAAAAGCGGCATCCGGTCCACAAGGCTGTCTACGCCGCGTTCCTGCTCCTGCTGGCCGTCAGCGGGGCGCTGGCAATCGTGCAGAAGGCGGGGACCTGGAAGGGGGACCTGCCAATCGAGGCAGACGGCCCCTATCTGCTGCTGCAGGACTTCGACTGCGATCTGGAGCGCCGGGTCCCGGACACCTGGAGTCAGGCGGAGAGCAGCCTCAAGCATACGCGGTCCCTGCTGGCGGACTACTGGGATGTCTATGAGGTGGTGGAGGAAGACGGCGACATCGGCTGGATGTATCAGGACGTGTACCGCCTGCGCAGCCCCATGCTGGCAAAGGGCCTGGTGGAGGCGCTGAAAAATTCCACCACATTTGGCAGCGATTCCCGTGACTGCACGGCGTATGCGCTGCCGGACCTGATGGCCTGGGTATACCGGGACCTGGAGGTGGTGGCGGTCAGCGGAAACATGGTGGCCCACATCACCTGGGCGGGCCGGGACTGGCGGAACCCGGACCCGGAGCCGCTGCTGGAGGCCCTGCGGGCGCGCTGGGAGGAGTACGGCGTTGTCTCCGACGGAAGGACCGAGGAGCAGTGGGGCGTGCGGGCAGGGTAATACGAACTGCGGGCATCCGGCATTGCCGGACACCCGCAGTTCATTTATTCAGGAAAGACCTTACTCAGTTCAATAAAGCATCCTTCCAGCACATTGACCTTTGCCACATCTTCACGTCCGTAATCCTCGCGGATTTCCAGCACATGGCCGCCCAGCGTAAACACCAGGACAGATTGGTTATCCGGGTCCACGATCCAGTATTCCCGAACCCCGGCCTGCTGGTACAGATTCAGCTTCACAAGCCGGTCATGCCGCCGGGTGGAGGGCGACAAAATTTCTATAATCATGTCCGGCGCACCCTTGCACCCATGTTTGTCTATCTTGCTCCGATCACACACCACGGAGATGTCCGGTTCAACCATCGTGTTAACGTCCTCCGGCCTGTCTCCCTCCCGCTCGAAAAGCCGGACGCCGAACGGGGCGGGGTAGACTCTGCACTGTTTTCCCTCCAGGAAATTTGCCAGCTGCCTGGCAAGCTCCATACTGATTTCCTGGTGCCGGCTGGACGGAGTTGCCATCATAAACGCTTCGCCATTGATGATTTCGATATGCTCACCCTCGTCCCAGGTGAGAACGTCCGCAAAGGTGTACCGCTCATGTCTCGCGGGAATCGGCACAGGTCATTCCTCCGTTTCTGCTCTATCCTCTCACACCGTTCTTTTCCTGTTCACATCAGCCTCAGCCCTTCAGCCGCACCTCCAGCACGGTGTCGGTACTGTCCGGCAGCACCGGGTCCGGCCCCAGATCCACAAAGACCACATCGGGATAATCGCTGTGGACCCAGTTGGTGGACAGCGGCGCCTCCGTCCCGTCCGCCAGCCGCCGGATGGCCCCCACCCTCTCCTTCTCCAGGCCGGGCAGGGGCATGGGCCCGATGGTGTTCTCGTAGAGGTGGTAGTAGAGCGTATCCCCCCGGCGGGTGATCCGGCCATATTCCGGCTTTTCCATCCCGGCAGGGCCGCAGCCGTAGATGCTCGCCCCGTTCCGCTCCAGCCACCGGCCCATCTCCGCCATGATCTCCAGGGACCGCTGGGGAATGCGCCCTGTGGCGTCGGGGCCAATGTTCAATATCATATTGCCGCCCTTGCTCACGCACTCCACCAGCTGCTTGATCAGCATGGGCGCGGGCTTGTAGAAGTTGTCCGTGGCGCAGTATCCCCAGTGGTCGTTCATGGTCACGCAGCTCTCCCATACCAGGGGCCGGCCCTCCACATCCACCAGGCCGTGGGGGGGGATCATCTTCTCCGGCGTAATGAAGTCCCCGTGGTAGGGCGTGGGGCTGCAGGCGGCCAGGGAGCCGTATCCCTCCCCGCTGACCTCCAGGCGGTTGTTGATGACCACGTCCGGCTGCAGGGAGCGCACCATCTCCATCAGCTCCGTAGCCCGCCAGGCCTCGCCCCGCAGGCCGTCATAGGAGAAGTCGAACCACAGCAGGTCCAGCTTGCCGTAATTGGAGCAGACCTCCCGGACCTGGGCATGGAAATAGTCCAGATAGCGGTTGAAATCCCGGTTTTCATTGCTGTAGGCCGGATCGTTCCGCATGGGGTGCTGCTTATCCCCGTAGTGGGGAAAGTCCGGGTGCCGCCAGTCAATGATGGAGAAGTACAGCCCTGCCCGCAGCCCGCAGTCCCGTGCGGCATCCAGGAATTCCCGGACAAAATCCCGCCCGGCAGGGGAGTTGGTGGACTTGAAGTCCGTGTACGCGCTGTCATAGAGGCAGAAGCCGTCGTGGTGTTTGGCGGTGAAGACCACATACTGGGCTCCCGCGTCCCGGATGGCCCGCATCCACTGGCGCATATCACAGTGCGTGGGGTTAAATTCGTGAATCAGGGGATCATAGTCCTCCTTGGGGATAAATTCCTCACTGCGGACCCACTCCCCCCTGGCGGGGATGGAATAGAGGCCAAAGTGGATAAACATACCAAAACGGGCTTGGGTGAACCACTCCACCCGGCGCTCATACGCCTCCCTGGAAAAATGAAATGCCATATTATAGTATCTCCGTGATTTAACAAAATAGTGAAACGTTTTCATGCAGCAGCAATCTTCCCGATTGCCGTCAGGAATTTTACTGTTTGCCATAGGACCCGCACAGCCGGTCCAGCTCCCGCTCCAGCGCGAGGATGCCGCCGCCGGTCAGCGGGGCGCTGACGCCAAGCTGCTCAAACCGCAGGGAAAAGGCGTCCGTCATGTACCAGTTGAGTTTCTCCCGGTACGTATCCGCCACCAGCCGCTTGATCACCGGCCCCCGCCGCAGCAGCTCCCCCCGCAGGAGGACCACCTCCGGGGCATAGGTGTTGGCCAGCAGATTGACAGCAATGGAGATATACTCCACCGCCTGATGGATCAGCGCGGTAATAAAGGGGTCCCCCTTCTGGAACAGGGCGAACATCTCCGGCATGGTGATCTCCGGATGGACGGTCCTGGCCTCGGTCAGCAGCGTGCCGGGGGACAGATAGGTCTGCAGGCACCCCACCTTCCCGCATACGCAGACCTTCCCCGCGGGATTTATGGTGATGTGTCCGATCTCGCCGGCCATATTGCTCTTGCCCCGGTACAGCGCCCCGTCCACGATCGACGCCGCGCCGATGCCGCTGCCCACGCTCAGCACCACCAGATTCCGGCAGTCCTGGAGGCCGCCGAACTGGTACTCCGCCAGGGCGGCGGCCTTCACGTCGTTTTCAAACACGAAATCATACGCCGGCATGCGCTCCCGCAGCACCGGCAGCAGCGGCACGTGGTCCCAGTGCAGATTGGCGGCGAACACCATCTCGCCCTGCTGGATATCCAGAATGCCGGGGACCACAATCCCCACCGTCCCCCGTGGGTTCAGGTCCCGGTGCTCCTCCAGGAACCGGGCCAGGTGGTCCGCCATCCAGGGCGTGACCTGGTCGGGGTCAATGGAGCCCTCCGGCAGGGGGACGCTGGTATATGCGTGAATCCGCCCGCGGGGGTCCACCAGCCCCAGCTGCAGCATGTCCCGGTCCAGGGCCATGCCGGCGCAGAGCAGGCCGTCCTCCTTCAGGCTCAGCAGCTTGGGCGGACGGCCCACGTGGCTGCCCCCCTCCTTCTCCCGCTCCTGGAGAATGCCGCGGCCGATCAGGTCCTCCGCGATCCGGCCCACAGTCATGATCTTGAGCCCGGTGACCTCTGCGGCCTGGGCCCGTGACAGCTCTCCCGCCATATGGATGGCGGAGAGCAGCAGCCGGGTATTGCCGCGCTGTGCGCGGATGCGGTCGGTTTTCTGGGTCATAGGCAGTCCCTCCCCGGCGGATAACAAAGTTTATCACAACACACAGTCTTCTGTTTATTATACTAAATTTCTGCATATATTACAAGGACTTTCCAGTAAATTACACAGTATTTTTATCGAGAAGCCTGCCGCCGCCCAACGGGGCCAACGCCCTGCCCCCACACCGCCGGAAAAAATCCCGGCCAAAAAGTACGATTTACAGCAAATTGCAAATTTTCACAATCATATCGCCGCTGCCCACATTGTAGCCGCTGCAGGCGTACACGGCGTTCAGCGCCGAGGTCGTGACCACGATCAGCGGCAGCTTTTCGTGGTCCACGTACATCCGCCGGGCAATCGTCTCCACATTGGGGACAAAACTGTCGTAATACACCTGAATGGCCGGGAATTCCTCCAGCACTTTTTTCAGCTTCGCGTTCTCCAGGGCCTCCTTTCCCCGCACCAGGAACACGATATCCGCCGGCAGGCTCCGGAAATCCTCTGCCTGCTCCAGCATCTCGTTGAGGATGTGTTCGGTGGGCTCCATGCCCTCCTCCAGCCACAGCAGCACCGCCTTCCGCCGGGTCAGCGTACTGCCCGCCACGGCCTGCCCGCCGGCGTCGAACACCTGGAACTCGTCCAGGGCGAAGTTGTCCAGCATCTCCGACAGATTGGCCTGATGCTTCTGCAGGCGGACCCGCTTTGTCTCGCCGTCCGACAGGTGGAAGTGGTATTTGCCGGCGTAGATGCTGCCGTTGGGCAGGCGGTTGTCCGTAATGACGCGGTAGTCGCCGCCTGTCGCGGCAATCCGCAGCTCGCCGCCCTCCCATTTTTCACGGGTGAGGTCCAGGGTCTGATACTCGCCGTCCACCAGCAGACCCAGGGAGAAATCGGGGAAATACTGCCAGGTCTCCCCCTCCCCCTTCTCAAAGACAATGGCTCCGCTGCCCTGCTCCCTGGGCTCCACGGGCGCGAAAGCGCCGTCTCTGTAGTATTCCGCCTGCCAGTCCACCGGATCGATCCGGGCCGGAACGCCCACCGCGCGGCAGATGGCCACAAAGAGAATCTTTTTCGACAGCGGGCTGGCGTTCTTCACGGTCAGCGCTCCCACGGGCCGTGTAACAATCTGCCCGTACTCAATGGCCGGGTCAAAGCCGATATTCTCCTGAATATAGGCCCAGATTTTTGCCGGCTCAGCCCGGAAGGCGTCCTTCTGCTCCTGCGTAAAGTAATCCAGAATAAACTGCCGGTTTTTCTCCAGAGGCTCGCTGAGCACCCGCGGGCAGACAATATAGCGATAAAACAGCTCCTCGCTGTCCGCCATGCAGCCCCAGGACAGGGACAGCGCCTCCCGCAGCACCGCCGGGTCCACATCCCGCCGGTCCTTCTTCGACAATGTCAGCAGCAGCGCCTCCTTCTCCTTGGCGGAAAACATCGTATCCTCCAAAAAGTCCAGCAGCCGCTTTCCGTTGCTCCGGCTCTCATCAATCAGGCCGTAGATCTCCTGGCTGTAGCCGTACTTCTCCACAACGGCCTTTGTCCGGGCCTCATCGAACATGGCCGCCACGCGGGCCTCCCGCTTGGCGTTGGCGGCGGCGGTCTTCCGCCGGCACAGCTCCTTCTGCTCCTCCGTGGGCTTGGCGCTGTTGACGATCCGGTCCTTCGGCGCGATGGAGACAAAATTCTCCCACACGTCCTGCGCCGGCGCGTCCTGCTCCAGGACCATGTCCACGGTATCCGTATCCGGCACATACACCAGCCGCTCACAGCACACGCCGTCCTTTTTCACCTGGACGTTGATGCTGCCCAGGCCGCAGGTAAACCGGACCGTGCCGTCCGCCCCGGTGGGGATGACGGCGGAGGGGAAGAAATTGGAGTAATTCAGGATGCCGAAGGACACCAGGGCCCCCTCCACCGGCGCGCCCGCCCGGTCCCAGACAATGACCGTCAGCTGCTTCGTCTCGGCGTAGAGCCGCAGGTTGTTGAGGAAGGAGGCCATGCCCATCTTGGAGATGATCTCCTCGCCGCTGATGTCGCCGAAGCAGCGGCTGTGGATCAGCATGGCCCGGCTGGAGGCGTTGGTAAACCAGCCCTTGTCCAGCACCTCCTCCGGCTCGCAGGCCCCCAGGAAATGCCACTTCCCGTCACACCAGACCTCTACCCACGCATGGTTGTCGTCGCAGTGGGCCCAGCGGGGGGTGTAGATCTGCCGGGCCGGGATGCCCACGGCGCGGAAGGCGTTGACGCCAAAGGCGGACTCCTCGCCGCAGCGCCCGTACCCGGACCAATAGGCCCCCAGGGCGGAGATGGTGCGCTCGTCGGTGGACTGGTACATCACCTGCTCTGCGTTCCAGTAGTTGACCTCAATAATAGCGTCGTGGGCGCTCAGGTCCTTCACCCGGTCCCAAATGAGGCCGAAAAACATCTTCCGGCAGTCGCACAGCTCCTCCTCGTTGACCCGGATGTGCAGGACGTAGTTGAGGAAGATATCCTCCGGCAGGTCCCTGGAGAAGGGGGAATTCTCCCGCAGGAACACGCCGTGGATCGCGGCGGCGTGGAAGAGGCTGAAGTCGTAGTTGGCCAAATCGCTGAGGGGGCTGTTGGCGTACAGCCACTGGATGGCGGCGCGCACGTCCTCGGAATCGGACAGCTTTTCCATCCTGGCGCGCACTTCCCCGCCCCTGACCGCGCCGGCCTGCTCCAGCCGGGCCTGGAAACCGGCCTGGGCCGATTCCCGCATGTGCTGTGAAAACATCATAGTATCGTTTTTCCTCCTGAAACTGTTACTGGGTTTTGGCAGAAAGAGAGACAAGTTCAGACCGAAAATCAATAACGGGGTGAACTTGTCTCCTGTGCTGCTATGTTACCTTTTGCCAAACACTAAAGTTCTTTTTGATGCTTTTTCTTTCAAGAAAAAGTATGACACCGGCGACCCCCGCTTACGCGAAGGCGTGGACGATCTGGGCGCACTCCCGGAACTCCTGCTCGTCGGTCTGCCAGACCTCGTACTCGGACAGGGAGGGCAGGCCCATGAAGACGGTGCTCTTGCGGTAGACCATGCCGCTGTCCAGGGGGTCCTTCCGCCCGGTGGTGTGGAAAACGACAATGCCCGTGTGGTCGTGGATCTCCTGGATGTTCCACTTCTTCACGCCGCAGCCGGCCATGATGTCGATCCGGCCCGCCGCCTGGGCATAGACCGCCTTCAGCGTGTCCTTGCCCGCCGCCGCGTCCTTCTCCTGCCCGGAGGTCAGGATGGTCTTGCAGCCCAGGGCGATGGCCGCCTCCAGCGCGTCCATGGGGTCCCGCGTCATGTCAAAGGCCCGGTGGAGCGTCACGTCGATGCCGCCGGCGCAGTCCATCAGCCGCCGCATCTTCTCCTGGTCCAGCGCGCCGTCCGCCGTCAGGGTCCCGATGACCACGCCGTTGGCCCCCAGGTCCCGGAACATCTTGATCTCCTCGCACATCTCCTCCATCTCCGGCTCCGTGTACAGAAAGTCGCCGAAACGGGGGCGGATAAGCACGTTGATCTTCACATCACAGTCCCGCTGGACCTGCTTGAACAGGCTGGCGGAGGGCGTGGTGCCGCCGATCGCCAGGTTGGCGCACAGCTCCAGCCGGTCCGCGCCGCCCTTGGCGGCGGCCATACAGGAGGCGTAGGAATCTACACACGCTTCGATCAATGGTTTATTCATAGATGTTTTTCCTCTCACTTATTGTCTTCCCGAAACCGCCCACTGGTGGCAGGCCACAAAGTGGCCGCTCTCCACTTCCTTCGTCTCCGGCCGCTGCTCCAGGCACTGCTTGGTGCACAGCTTGCACCGGGCGGCAAAGGGGCAGCCGGCGGGCAGGTTGATGGTGCTGGGGATGTCGCCCTCCAGGATGATGCGGTCGTGCTTGCGGTCCGGGTCCGGGATGGGCACCGCCGACAGCAGCGCCTGGGTATAGGGATGGACGGGCGCGGCGTACAGCTTCTCCTTAGGCGCGGTCTCCACCACAAAGCCCAGGTACATCACCGCGATGCGGTCGGAGATCATCTCCACCACGGACAGGTCGTGGGAGATGAACACATACGTCAGCTTATACTGCTCCTGCAGGCGGTGCAGCAGGTTGAGCACCTGGGCCTGAATGGACACGTCCAGGGCGGAGATGGGCTCGTCGGCAATGACCAGCTTGGGGTTCACCGTCAGGGCCCTGGCGATGCCGATGCGCTGCTTCTGGCCGCCGGAGAACTCGTGGGGATACCGCTTGGCGTGCTTGGCGCTGAGGCCCACGATGCCCAGCAGCTCCGAGACCACCTTGGCCCGCTCCTCCGCATTCATCTCCGTGTGGATGAGCAGCGGCTCCTCAATCAGCTCCGACACCCGCATCCTGGGGTTCAGGCTGCCGGCGGGGTCCTGGAAGATCATCTGCATATCCTTGCGCAGAGGCCGCATCTCGTCCTGGGAGATGTGGGAGATCTCCTTGCCCATGAACCACACCTCGCCGCTGTCGGGGACCAGCAGGTGGTTGATGATCCGCCCGGTGGTGCTCTTGCCGCAGCCGGACTCGCCCACGATGGAGAAGGTCTCGCCCTCGTGGACGTCAAAGCTGACGTTGTTGACGGCGTGGACAAACTTGGTGGGCTTGCCCAGCAGGGACTTCCCCACGGGGAAGGTCTTGGATACATTCTTTAACGATACGATCTTTTCCATCCGCTCATCCCTCCTGTTTCAGCCAGCACCGGCACCGCTGGTTCTCGCCTACGGTGACCAGTTCCGGCTCCATCTCGTGGCACTTGGCCGTGGCGTACTTGCACCGGGGCGCGAAGCGGCAGCCCTTGGGCATGGAGGCCAGGTCCGGGACGCTGCCCGGAATGCTGGGCAGGACCTTGACCCCGGAGCCCAGCTTGGGCACGGAGGCAATGAGGCCCTGGGTGTAGGGGTGGGTGGGGTGGTTGAACAGCTCGCTCACCGGGGCCTCCTCCACGATCTTGCCCGCGTACATGACGATGACCCGGGAGCACATCTCCGCCACCACGCCCAAATCGTGGGTGATGAGGAGAATACTGGACTGGGCCTCCTGCTGCAGCTTCTTCATCAAATCCAGGATCTGGGCCTGGATGGTCACGTCCAGCGCCGTGGTGGGCTCGTCGGCGATCAGCAGCTCCGGGTCGCAGCTGAGGGCCATGGCGATCATCACGCGCTGGCTCATGCCGCCGGAGAGCTGGTGGGGGTAGTTCTTCAGCACCCGGGGCGGGTCGGGGATGCCCACCTTCTTCAGCATATCCGCCGCATGGGCCCTGGCCTGCTCCTTATTCTTGTCCGTGTGCAGCATGATGGTCTCCATCATCTGCCTGTCAATGCGCATGGACGGGTTCAGGGCGCTCATGGGCTCCTGAAAGATCATGCTCATGCGCCCGCCGCGGATGGCGCGGATCTCGCCGACAGACAGCTTCAGCAGATCCTGGCCGTCCAGCAGCACCTGCCCGTGGGTCACCTTGCCCGGCGTGTCCTTGAGCAGCTGCATGACGGAGAGGCTGGTCACGCTTTTCCCGCAGCCGGACTCGCCCACCAGGCCCAGGATCTCGCCCTTGTAGATCTGGAAGGACACCTTGTCCACGGCGGTGACGCTCTTGGTTTTGCTGGAAAAGAACTCCGTGCGCAGCTCGTCTACCTTCAGCAATACATCTCTTTGCATCTCTTAACTCCTTTCCAAGCCGCTCACTTGATCTTGGGATCAAGGGTATCCCGCAGGCCGTCGCCGAAGAGGTTGAAGGCCAGGACGGTGATAAAGATGATCAGGGCCGGGAAATAAACCATGTGGGGCGCGGTGTTGATATAGGTGCGGCTCTGGGACAGCATGGCGCCCCACTCCGGAGAGGTAACGTCCGCGCCGAAGCCCAGGAAGCTCAGGGAGGACGCGGCCATGATGGCGGAGCCGATGCGCATGGTAAAGTTGACGATCAGGGTCTGGATGGTGCCGGGGAAGATGTGGATGAAGAGGATGCGCCCGTCCTTACAGCCCAGGCTACGGGCTACCTCCACATACAGGGAGCCCTTCACCGCCAGGGTGGCGCTTCGCATCATCCGGGCGAAGCTGGGGACCGTGAAGACGGCCACCGCGATGAACACGTTGATGATGCCGGGGCCCAGCAGGGCCACGATGGCAATCGCCAGCAGGATGTCGGGGAAGCTGAAGAGCACGTCCGCGCCCCGCATGACCAGCATCTCGATCCAGCCGCCGTAGTACCCGGCCAGCAGGCCCAGCACCGTGCCGATGGCCGCGCCCACGATGACCGAGGACAGGGCCACGCCCAAAGTCTGGGGCGCGCCGGCGAGGATGCGGCTGAAGATGTCCTGACCAAAGTGGTCCGTGCCGAACCAGTGCTTGGCGCTGGGTCCGGACAGGATGTTGTCGTAGTCAAAGGCGCCGGGGTCATAGGGGGCCAGGCTGGGGCCGATGATGGCGATGACCAGCAGGAACACCATGATCAGGAAGGCCACCACGGCGGTCTTGCGCTTCATGAATTTCTTCACGAATTCCTTGGCCTTGCTGCTGTTGTCCGCCAGTATATTTTCGTCTATGTAGTTCTCTTCAAAGGAAGCGGCGTCTTTCTCCAGAACGACCTTCTCTTCCTGTTCATTCGGTTTATTCGACATAATATCCTCCCTCCTTGCCCATTAATCGAAACGAATCTTCGGATTGATGACGCCATAGAGCACATCCACAATCAGGTTGATGAGCACATATTCCAGGGCGAAGATCATCAGCAGCCCCTGGATAGCGGGGTAGTCGCGGTAGGAGATGGAATCCGTCAGCAGGCGGCCCATGCCGGGGATGGAGAAAATATTCTCGGTAATGACAGAGCCGGAGAGCAGTCCGCCGATCTGCAGGCCCAGGATGGTGACCACCTGGATCAGGGAGTTTTTAAAGGCGTGGCGGAACATGACGATGGATTCCTTCTGGCCCTTGGCCCGGGCGGTGCGGACGTAGTCCTCCCGCAATACCTCCAGCATGGAGGAGCGGGCGTAGCGGGCCAGGGTGGCCATGATGCCGGTACCCATGACGATGGACGGCAAAAACAGGCTCTTGATCCCCTCCAGGCCGCCGGTGGGGAACCAGCCCAGCTTAACGGAGAAGAATTGGATGCCCACCAGGCCCAGCACGAAGCCGGGGGCGGACAGGCCGCAGATGGCGATGAGCATGCCCAGCATATCCGCCCAGGTGCCCCGCTTAATGGCGCTGATGACGCCGATGAGGATGCCCAGGACGGGGCCCCAGAGCAGTCCGGCAAAGACCAGCTGCAGCGTAAAGGGGAATCGAGACGCGATGAGCTCGCTAACGGGGATCTTGACCTTGAGGCTACGGCCCATATTGCCGGTCAGCAGGTCCTTCATGTAAATGAAATACTGCTCAAGCAGGGGCTTATCCAGGTTGTACTCTTCACGGATGGCCTGCACCTCCTCCGGCGGGGCCTCCAGTCCGGCCATCTGCCGGGCCGGGTCGCCGGGCAGCAGGTGGATAAACATAAACACAAAGATGGAAATGACCAGCAGCAGCGGGATCGTTTCCAAAAGACGTCTTGCGATGTATCTACCCATATCAATTCCTCCCTCATTCTAAATTTCATTAAGACGATTCAGCGTTCTGCCCGACAGCGGGCATCCTGTATTATTTCATGCTCCAGCCTATACCGCCGGACAACAGGCCCTTCATGCTGTTGAAGCGCTCTGTAAGGACGGGCTTCTCCAGTCTGTACTCCTCGCAGATGGCCTCGACCTCCTCCGGCGGGGGCTCCAGTCCAGCCAGCTGCCGGGCAGGATCGTCCGTCAACAGTTGGATCGCAAATACAAAGACGGAAATGACCAGCAGCAACAGGATCGCTTTCAAAAAACGTCTGGCGATATATCTGCCCATATCAATTTCCTCCCTATTTCAACACATGTTTTTCCTATTTTTGTATAAAAAGCGGAGCAGGCGATGCCTGCTCCGCTTTCAGGCGCCAGCGCGCGGACATTGCGTTGCCGTGCGCTGCGCGTCCTGGGTTTTCACACGGTTACACAGTCGGTTGCGTATCAGTATCAGTGGTCGAGACCGATGGTGGTGACCACGACCTCGTCGCCGGGCTTGAACTGGAGACCGGTGCAGTAGGGCTGATAGGCCACGATGGCGTTATCGTTGCCCAGGAACATCCACGGGCACTCCTCCCAGACAATGGCCTGGGCCTTGGCGTAAGTATCGGCGATCTCCTTGGTGTCGGTCATCTTCAGAGCGTCGTCCAGCAGCTTGTCGAACTCCTCGTTCTTCCAGAAGGCGGTGTTGTAGCCGTCCGGCGGGAACTTCTCGCTGTGGAGGATGCTGCGCATGGAGCCGTCGGCCTCGAAGGAACCGGAGGACCAGTTGACGTACCACATCTGGACGGTGGTGGTCTCCAGCGGGGCGCTGGTGGCCTCGGCGTTGACGGTGGACTCGTTGGGCAGCAGCTTCACGTTCACGCCGATCTGGCTGAGCTGCTGCATGACAAAGGTAGCGCCCTTCTGCTCGATGGTGGTGTTATCGACGATGATCTCCACATCGAAGCCGTCCTCATACCCGGCCTCCTTCATCAGGCTCTTGGCCTTCTCCAGGTCAGCCGTGTAGGGGGTGTTGTCGGAGTGATACATGATGGTGTCGGCGAAGCAGGAGGTGGGAGCCTTGGCGTAGCCGTTGAAGACCACCTTGGCGTAGGCCTCGCTGTCGAAAGCGTAGTTGAGGGCCTGGCGGACCCGCTTGTCGGAGAAGGGCTTGCGGCCGTCGGGCAGGGCCCACTCGGTGTTCAGGGTGACATAGCGGAAGATGGTGGTGTCGCGCACGTCAACAATGATGTCGGGGCTCTCGCTCTTCAGGCGGTCGATGTCGGTAACGGGAACCGGGTAGATCAGGTCGGCCTCGCCGGTCTGGAGCTTGGCCAGACGGGAAGCGTCCTCGGGAACCACCTCGAAGGTCAGGCTGTCCACGCTGGGGCCTTCTCCCCAGTAGTTCTCATAGGGGACCATCTTGGTATAGCCGCCGTCCACGCGCTCGGAGAGCTTGAAAGCGCCGGTACCGGCGGAGTTCTTGGCCAGATAGTCGCTGGCGTTGTCCATGGCCATGGCCTTGGGGGAGATCATACGGACCTGGGTCAGCTTGTTGATGAAGGTGTTGTTGGGGGACTCGATGTGGATGGCCACCTCGTACTCGCCCAGCACCTCAACATCGGTCCAGGTCTTGGTGCTCCGGTTCAGGGCCAGGCTGGTGTCCTTGCCCCGCTCCCAAACAGCCTTGACGGCCTCGGCGTTGAAGGGCTCGCCGTCGTGGAAGGTGACGCCCTCCCGCAGCTTGAAGGTGTAGACCAGCGCGTCGTCGGAAACGGACCAGTCGGTGGCCAGCACGTTCACGATCTCGGTCTGCTCGTTAAAGGCCAGCAGGCCCTCGTACATGGCGTTGGTGATCTGGTTGGAGTAGCCGTTGCTGGAGACGTGGGGGTCCAGGTGGGTGGCGTCGTTGGGCATGGCGATGACAAAGTCATTGTCAGGCGACTTGCCGCCTGACGTGCTGGCGGCGCCGCCAGCATCCGTTCCAGTGTTCGCGGGGGGAGTTGTGGCGTTGCCGCCGGCGTTGCCGGAATTTCCGGAATTGCCGCCGGAGTTGCCGCCGCCGCAGGCGACCAGGCCGAGGGTCATCACAACGGCGAGCAAGAGGGGTAACAATCTTTTCATGCGCAATTTCCTCCGATTTTTTAATATTGCAAACCGCTTGCGCGGGTTTACACGGAAGGGCGGGGCGATACAACAAAAAACACACAACACACAGCAACTGTCACAGCATACATCGTTAACAGTTTTTTCATTTTTTCTGTATTATAACGTATTGATGATAATTTGGCAACCATTTTCTGGCCGCATAGACCACTTTCTACATATGTTACCACTCACGCAGCCGTTTTTTGTGCAAAACAGAAAATAATTTTTATCAAAAATATAATAATTACGGTCATGCGTAGTGGTATTTCCTGAAAAAGCTCGGACCGGCAGCGAATAAACTACCGGTCCGAGCTCTATTTTCTCTCACACTGCGCATATTCAGCCCAGGGTTTACAGCCGCGGCGCGCTTCAGGATGCAAGGCCCGCCGCCAGATAGAACAGCGTGCTCACTGCCGCGCCCGTGGCGCCCCGGCCCTGGTGCTGCCAGACCGGCTTGCGGAGGTCCGCCGTGCCGGCGATGTCCAGATGCAGCCAGGGCAGGTCCTCGGCAAAGTGCTGCAGGAACATGCCCGCCGTGATGGCCCCGCAGTCCTCCTTGCTGGTGTTGCGCAGGTCCCCCAGGTCGCTCTCAATGAGCTGCTCATACTCCACATAGCTGGGCATGCGCCAGTACCGCTCCCCCGACAGCGCCGACGCCCGCTCCAGGGCGGCGTACCAGCCGTCGTCGTTGCTCATCACCCCGGCGGCCACCCGGCCCAGCATGGCGGCGATGGCCCCGGTGAGGGTGGCGATGTCCACCAGACGGGTGCAGCCCTCCTCCCGGATGGCCCAGGTCAGACCGTCGGCCAGGATCAGCCGCCCCTCGGCGTCGGTGTTGAGGATCTCGATGGTCTTGCCGGAGAAGGAGCGGATCAGGTCCCCCGGCACGGCGCTGTCCGGCGAGATGCGGTTTTCGCAGCAGGGCACCACGGCGGTGACGTTCACCCTCGCCCCTGCGGCCGCCAGCGCCCGCACCGCAGCGGCAGCCGCCGCGCCGCCGGCCATATCGCCCTTGATGCCCTCCATCCCGGTCCGGGCCTTCAGGCTGTATCCGCCGGTGTCCACGGCCACGCCCTTGCCCACAAAGCCCAGGCGCTCACTGCTCTCCGGCGCGCCGTTGTAGCGCAGCACCGCCAGCGCCGGAGGATGGCCGCTGCTGCACCCCACGGCCAGCAGCCCGTTGAGGCCCTTCTCCCGCAGCTCCTCGCAGCTGTAGATCCGGGTCTCCACAGGCAGGCCCTCCGTCAGGCCCGTCAGCGCCTGGGCCAGCGCGTCCGACGGCAGCAGGTTGGCGGGGCGGTTGACCAGGTTCCGGGCCTGCATGATGGACCGGGCCAGCTCTACGGCCACCCGCAGGTCCTCGTCCTCCCAGCCGGTCCCCCCTGCGTAGCAGGTCATATCCGGCTTCCACTGGTCTGTGAGGGTAAAGTGCTTCCGGTACGCCGCGCCGCAGATGCCCTCCACCGCGGCGCAGACGCCGGGCCGGCCCAGCTCGGCGGCGGCGGTCAGGTCAAACATGCAGCTCTGGAAGCCCTGCCGCATGGCCCCCTTGACCGCCCGGCCATAGACGTCCTTGCAGGCCAGGGGCGTCCAGCTCTCCCCGCGGCCCACGGTGATGACGGTCTTGCCGTCCTCCTCGGTCACCAGGCGGGCCGTCAGATATTCCCCATCAATGGGGCGGATCTCTACATCAACCGTTTCATTCTGATATCTTTTCACAACGGATCTCCTCCTTTTCTGCCGCCTCCCCGGCGGCATGTGCGGACAGTATAGCCCAAAATTGTCCGTCTGGCAACGCCACAAATGGAAAATGTCAACCAAAAAATCCTGTGGTAAAATTCATCCATCTATGGTAAAATGAACAGACTGCAATCTTTGCCGTCAGGAAAGGATGTGTTTCATGGACAAACACCGCGATTCCGGCATCACCGCCGCGGGACTCCACCTGCTGGCGATGGCGCTGATGCTCTGCGACCACCTGTGGGCCGCGCTGTTCCCGGCGGCGGAGTGGCTGACGTGCATAGGCCGCATGGCCTTCCCCATCTTCGCCTTCCTGCTGGCGGAGGGGTACCGCCGCACCCGCGATGTGCGCCGGTACCTGCTGCGGCTGCTGGCGGGGGCCCTTCTCTCCGAGATTCCCTTCAATCTGTTCTACAGCGGCAGTGCCGTCTATCCCTACCACCAGAACGTGCTCTGGACCTTTTTCATCGCCCTGCTGCTGATGATCCTGCTGGACCGGGTACGGCAGCGGTTCCGGCCCATTCCGGCGGTGCTGCTGTCCGCGGCCCTGGTCCTGCTGGGGTTCCTGCTGGGCTACGGGACCATGGCGGATTACTACGGCGCGGGCGTGCTGACGGCGCTGGTGTTCTACTTCTTCCGGGAGAAAAATGTGAAGTGCCTGCTCGGTCAGCTGGTCTGCCTGTATATTCTGCACGTCCATATACTGGGCGGATACTACTATTCTATCCCTGTCTCCGGCTTTGAAATCCAAATCGTCCAGCAGGGGCTGGCGCTGACGGCGCTGGTTCCCATCTGGCTCTACCGGGGGCGGCAGGGCCGGCACAGCAGGGCTTTCCGAGCGTTCTGCTACCTCTTTTACCCGGTCCATATGCTGGCGCTGTTCCTCCTGCGGGAGATGCTGCTGGCGTGATGATGCCGGGCAGCAAAAAAGCGCCCTCCGGGGGAAGAAATTCTTCCCCCGGAGGGCGCTGGCGCTGATCGTCACATGCGCTCCGGCGCGTCCACGCCCAGCAGCAGCAGGCCGTTTTTCAGCACGCTGCGGGTCTCGTCCGCCAGCTTCAGCCGGGCCAGCAGGAGCCGCTCCTCCTCGCCCTTGATGCGGCAGGCGGTGTAGAAGCGGTGGAAGCACCCCGCCAGCTCCACCAGGTAGCGGTTGATATGGCTGGGGTCATAGTCCCGTGCCGCCAGACGCAGGGCCTCGCAGAACAGGGACAGCTGCTTGATCAGCGCCGTCTCCGTCTCGCCGCTCAGCAGCGCGGCGTCCACATCCGCCATAGCGGGCACATGAAATCCCTCGCCCTCCAGGTTCCGCAGCAGGCTGCAGATCCGGGCGTGGGCGTACTCCACATAGTAGATGGGGTTTTCGCTGTCCTCCCGGACCGCCAGGCCCAGGTCGAAATCCATCTGGGTGTCCGGCTTGGCGTTGAAGAACCACCGGGCCGCGTCCACCGGCACCTCGTCCAGCAGGTCGCTGAGGGAGATGGCCTTGCCGGTGCGCTTGGACATGCGCACCACCTCCCCGTCCCGCAGCAGCTTCACCAGCTGCATGAGGACGATGTCCAGGCGGTTCGTGCCGTCCAGGCCCAGGGCGTCCATAGCCCCCTTCAGCCGGGCCACGTGGCCGTGGTGGTCCGCGCCCCAGATGTTGATGACCCGGTCAAAGCCCCGCTTCTCAAACTTGTTGCGGTGGTAGGCGATATCGGCGGCAAAGTAGGTGTAAAAGCCGTTGGCCCGGCGCAGCACGTCGTCCTTCAGATCCAGCTTGGCGATGTCCTTCTCGCTCTTCCCGGCCCTGCGGTAATTTTCCTCCAGGATGCGGCTGGTGGCCAGCCACAGCGCGCCCTCCTGCTCATAGGTGTACCCCTGGTCCGTCAGCTTCTGCACGGTCTCCGCCACATAGCCGCCCTCATGGAGGGAGGACTCAAAGAACCACTGGTCGTACGCGATCTTATAGCGCTTCAGGTCGCTCTGCATTTTGGGGATGTTGACTTTCAGGCCGAATTCCGCCAGGGCCGCGCGGCGCTCCTCCCTGGAGGTATCCCGGAAGCTGTCGCCGTTGGCCTCGTAAAACTGCTGCGCCAGCTCCCGGATATCGTCGCCCTGGTAGCCGTCCGCCGGGAACTCCACCGCGTCCTCCCCCAGCAGGAGCTGCAGGTAGCGGGCCTCCAGGGAGGCGGCGAACTTTTCGATCTGGTTGCCGGCGTCGTTGACGTAGAATTCCCGCCACACGTCCGCGCCGGCGGCCTCCAGCACGGCGGCCAGGGTGTCGCCCAGCACGCCGCCCCGGGCGTTGCCCATGTGCATGGGGCCGGTGGGGTTGGCGGAGACGAACTCCACCATGATCTTCTGTCCCTTCAGCCCGTCGGAGCGGCCATATTGCGGTCCCTCCCCGTCCACGGCGGCCATGACCCCCGCATACCAGCCGCCGGCCAGGCGGAAGTTCAAAAATCCCGCCCCGGCGATTTCGGCGGAGGCAAAATAGCTGCCCTCCAGGTCCATATTCTCCAGCAGGATCCCCGCGATCTCCCGCGGGTTCTTCTTCATGGCCTTGGCCGCGGCCAGGGCAAAGGTGGTGGTATAGTCGCCGTTGGCGCTGTCCTTGGGGATCTCCACGCCGCAGCGGACGGATACGCCCTCCGGCAGCTTTCCCGCCGCCGCGGCAGCCCGGTACGCGCCCTCTGTCAGCGCCAGCACCTGGTCCTTAGCCTTCTGTATCATGTTCACCATAGCTTGTTACCTCATACTCTCCCGTACACGAATTTTCACTTGATTCATCCCCGTGACCTGATGGTCCACGGCGACGGTATACTTGATTTCCATCACGCCGCCCCGGTCGTCCAGCCGGTATTTCAGGCTGGCAGTGGAGATATCCACCAGCATGCTCCCCCAGGGCGTCTCATAGACGGAGCTGTTGCGCTTGCCCCGCTGAAAGACCATCTGGGAGTTGACGCTGCCCTCCCGCGTGAGCACCACCGTGTCGCCCTGCACGGTAATGCGGGTGGTGGTCCCCTCCATGCCGGTCAGCTCCGTCTCCTGGTACTCCAGCACGATGGCGCCGCCGTCGCCGCTGAGCATGACGCCCTCCGTCATCAGCTCGGTTTCCTCCGGCTCGATACCGTCAAAATATTGTATCCCCCGGACGAAAATAACAACCTGTTTTTCCTTCATACAGCAACTGTCTCTCAATATCGTGTAATGTCGATCTGTTGGGCCTGAATGGCGGAGTCCTCCCCCAGGAACAGGGAGGCCAGCCGCTGGAAATCCGCCGCCCGGTCGCTGGTGTAGCAGCGCACGCCGCCGCTGCCCTCTGCCAGGGCCTCCCGCTCCGCCAGCAGGGCCTGCAGGGCTGCCGCCGCCTCTGCGCCGGAGTCCACCAGCGCCACCGACCGCCCCATCACCTGAGCGATGACATCGGAGAGCAGGGGGTAGTGGGTGCAGCCCAGCACCAGCGTGTCCACGCCCTGCTCCCGCAGGGGGAGCAGGTACTCCTCCGCCACCAGCCGGATGACCGGGTCCTCGGGGCGGCAGCGGCCCTCCTCCACCAGGGGCACGAACAGGGGGCACGGGTGGCTGAACACGGTAACGTCCCCGTCCAGCGCCGCCAGGGCCCGCTGGAAGGCGCCGCTGGCGACCGTAGCGCGGGTAGCCGCCACGCCCACCCGCTTGTTCCGGGTCAGGGCGGCGGCCCGGCGGACAGCCGGCTCCACCACGCCGATGATGGGGATGTCGTTTTCCGCCTGGAGCTGGGGCAGGCAGTTGCTGCTGACGGTGCCGCAGGCGATGACGATGGCCTTCAGATCGAAGCTGCGCAGGAACCGGGTGTCCTGCCGGGCGTATTTGAGAATGGTATCCCGGCTGCGGTTGCCGTAGGGGACACGGGATGTGTCGCCGAAGTATATAATGTTCTCAGAGGGCATCAGGTCCCGGAGCCTGCGCACCGCGGTCAGCCCGCCGAACCCTGAGTCAAAGACACCGATGGGGCGCTCATTCAAAGCGGAAAACCTCCTTTTGCCCGCCGGCTCCGGCGGACTTGGCATAGCTTTATTATTGTACTATGAATTTTCACCAATCACAAGTAAAATTTTGGTCTATTTGCCCTGTATTTTCTGTGGAATTTTTCGTGGAATTCTGTTATACTCTTAGGTACTGATTCTTGCAGTGCCGACACTGTGCCGGGAGGAGGTTTATTATGGAGCTGCATCTGACGGAAAAACAATACCGCCGCCTGCTGGATCTGGTATACATAGGCAATTGGGTACTCAACTCTACCCGCGGGGAGGACCGCATCCGGGACTATGACCAGGTGGAGAGCGTGGTGTTTTCCCACTGCCTGGACCACGGCATGGCGGCGCTGGTGGAGCTGTATGACGGGGAGGCGATCCCATCCCGTGCCTTTGCCGAGGGCGGGATCCACGAGGCCATCATGGCCTACGAGGACGTGACCTTTTTCGAGATATTGGCGGAGGAGCTGGCCCTGCGTGACCTGGACGCCGAGCGGGCCACCATAGAGAACTATGATGAGGTCATGGAGCGGATGGAGCAGTATATGGGCGAATTTGAGGCCCACGGGACGGACCATATCAATGTGGATTTGGAGTAAATGCCGTCCAGAGAAAACCGCTGCCGGGAATACCCGGCAGCGGTTTTCTGTTTGGCGGCGTCTGCAGCAGGCAGCAACATTCGGGAGATGGCGCCGGAAAGCCCTGTCAGAGCTCCTCCATGGCCTTGTTCACAGACGCCTCACAGGAGCGCATGGCCAGGATGGTGCGCTCCATCAGGGTCTCCAGCTCCCATCCCAGCATCTCCGCGCCCTGGCGGATCACGTCCCGGCTGCAGCCGGCAGCAAACTTCTTATCCTTGAATTTCTTCTTCAGACTGCTTACCTCCATATCCATCACGCTCTTGCTGGGGCGCATGCGGGCCGCCGCGCCGATGAGACCGGTGAGCTCGTCGGCGGCAAAGAGCACCTTTTCCATCTCGTGGACAGGCTCCACGTCCGTGCACGGGCCATAGCCGTGGCTGACAACGGCGTGGATCAGCTCCTCGCCGGCCCCCGCCTCCCGCAGCAGCTCCGGGGCCTTCCGGCAGTGCTGCTCCGGCCACTGCTCAAAGTCGACGTCGTGCAGCAGGCCCGCCATGGACCAGAAGTCCGCCCGGTCTCCATAGCCCAGCTCCTTGGCGTACCAGCCCATCACGCCCTCGACGGTCAGGGCGTGGAGGATGTGAAAGGGCTCCTTGTTGTACTGGCGCAGCAGCGCCAGCGCATCTTCTCTGGTGTTCAGCATAGTTGTCTCCTTATTCGATATGTAATTTCGCGATCAGCACAAGACCTGCCCCAGGGCGCACATCACCTCGTCGGCCCGCTTATAGGCCTGCTGGCTCAGCTTAGTGAACAGCTTTTGCAGACACAGATCCGCCGTCCCGTCCGCCGCGCGGGCGTAATTGAACCCGTTGCACGCCTCCTGATGGTAGCAGGAGCGCAGCGCCGCCGCCAGACTGTCCCACTGCATCTGTTCCACCGAAATGGCGGGGGTGTAGCACTGCCCGGTGATCAGGTAGTACGCGGTGCACATGTCCCGGGCGGCGCACTGCTTGTCATTGGCAATCCGCCGCAGCAGGCGGACAATGTGGGCGTTATGCACCCGGCGGCACAGGGACAGGCAGCACCGCCGCCCCGCCAGCTCCTCCTCAATAAAGCCCTCCAGCACCTGCAGCGACTCCCTGGCCTGGGTGCCCATGCAGCAGGGGTTCATCTCCGCCCCCGGCAGCTGGCTCTCCGCGGCAATGCCCGCGCTGTCCGGCGCAGGCGGGGCCGCCGGGGGCTCCACAGCCACTGGCACCGCCGGCGTCTCCAGCTTCGGCGCAGGCGCGGCGGATGCCGGCGGCGGGGCCGCGGGGCTCTGGGTACTGGCGGCGCGGATATCGGGATAGGGGTCCAAATCCGGCGACACCCGCTGCCAGATGCGGTCATACATGCGGTAATCATATGCGGCAGTCCCTTCCGGGCACTGGCCTACGATGGGGTTTTCCATAGCAACAGCCTCCTTTACAGGCTATTGTATGTGAAACCAGGCGGAAATGTTAGTTCTTTGCGTACTCCATCAAAAATTCCGCCGCCATCCGGTAGCCTGCAAAGCCATAGCCCGCAAAGGTTTTCACGCAGGCCATGCCGGCATAGGAGATCTGCCGGAAATCCTCCCGCTCCGACACCCTCGACAGGTGGACCTCCACCGCGGGCAGGGCCACCGCCTTCAGGGCGTCCAGCACCGCCACGCTGGTGTGGGTGTAGGCGGCGGGGTTGATGACAATGCCGTCCATGGAGCCATAGGCGGACTGGATGGCGTCCACCAGGCCGCCCTCATAGTTGGACTGTTTGATCGCATACTCAATGCCCATCTGGCCGCAGAAATCGCCGATATACGCCTCCAGGTCGGCATAGGTCCGCCTTCCGTAGATATCCGGCTCCCGGATGCCCAGCATGTTCAGATTCGGGCCGTTCAAAAACAGCAGCTTCACAGCGTCTCCAACTCCTTTTTGATCTGCCCCAGCGTCTCCTCCAGGGCGCCGTTGTTGTCCACCGCTCTGTCGGCAAAGGCTGCATACAGCGGCTCCCGCCGCTCCCACAGCAGGCCCAGGTCCGTGCTCTGGGACACCGGGCGTCCGTCCGACGGCAGCAGGGCCAGGTCCCGGACGAGGTGGAAGATGACGCCGTTCTGATGCAGAGGGGCGTAGTTATCCTGCCGGGTGACCACGCCGCCGCCGGTACTGATGACGCAGCCGGCAGCCATGCCCGCCTCCCGGACGATTTCGTGTTCCAGCTCCCGGAACGCCGCCTCGCCCTCCTGGGCAAAGATATCGGGGATCGGCTTGCCGGCTTTCTCCACGATCAGCGCGTCCAGATCCACAAATCTCCGCCCCAGCAGCGCCGCCAGGGCGCTGCCTATGGCGGTCTTCCCGCAGCCGGGCATGCCGATGAGGACGATGTTGCGCAGCTGGGCCGTCAGGCCCGCCAGGATTTCCTCCGTCCGGCTGTCGGGGATGGACGCGCCGGTGAACAGCTCGGCAGCCCGCTTGGCCTGGGCCACCAGCATGGGCAGACCGCAGGAGCAGGGCAGGCCCCGCGCCTCCGCCTCCAGCAGCAGCGCCGTATGGAGGGGATTGTACACCACATCCAGCACGCCTGTCAAATCCGGAAACAGGGACAGGGACACCGGCGACTGGCCGCAGTGGGGGAACATGCCCACCGGCGTGGTGTTGATGAGCACCTGGGCGTCGGCGTGGCGGGACAGGTTGTCGTAGTTGTCCTCTCCCCGGCGGGAGATGACCGCGATCTCCGCCGCCCCCAGCGCCTTTGCCGCCGCCTGGGCGGTGCGGCTGGTGCCGCCGCTGCCCAGGATGACGGTTTTCTTCCCGGCCAGCTCCACCCCCGCCCGGCGGGCCAGATAGATGAGGCCGTCGATGTCCGTATTGTAGCCGGTGAGACGGCCCTCCCGGTTCACCACCGTGTTCACCGCGCCGATGGCGGCGGCCCGGGGGTCGATTGCATCGCACAGCGGCATGACCGTCTGCTTGTAGGGGATGGTCACGTTCAGCCCCTTGAAATCCCGCTCCCGCAGCAGCGTCTCCACCTCCTCCGGCGGCGTGGGCAGCAGCCGGTAGTCATACCCCGCCAGCGCCCGGTGGATTTGGGGAGAAAAGCTGTGGCCCAGCTTCTCCCCCAGCAGCCCGTACTCCATCAGAACACCTCGCTGTACGCGCCCAGGAAGGTAAAGAAGTCCTCTTTTTCCAGCTGGCTGAGGATGGTCTGGGTATCCGGGCTCTTCACAGACGCCTCCACGTCGAAATAAAAGCGGAACTCAAAGTCCTTGCCCGGAATGGGGCGGCTCTCCAGCTTGCAGATGTTGAGGCCCCGGGTGGCGAACTTGGTCAGCAGGCTGTACAGGGAGCCGGGGCGGTGGCTGGTGGAGGCGACAAAGGTGATCTTGTTGGCCCCCTCGAAGATCTCCAGGCTCTTGGAGATACAGATGAACCGGGTGTAGTTGTGGTCGCTGTTGGCGATGCGCTGGGAGATGATCTTCAAATTGTACAGGTCCGCGCAGTTTTCGGAGGCGATGGCGGCGATGTCCTTCCGCCCGCTCTCGGAGACGTACTTGGCGGCGGCGGCGTTGTTGTTGAAGACCGTGATTTTGATCTTGTTGTTCTTCAGGAACTCGCCGCACTGGTCCAGGGCCTGCTCGTGGGCCACGACCTCCTTCACGTCCTCCAGCCTGACGCCGGGCAGAGCCAGCAGGCAGTGGTCGATCTTCAGCTTCAGGCTGCGGACGATCTTGCAGTCATACTTCTCAATGAGGTCGTAGACCTCCGTGACGGAACCGGCGGAGCTGTTCTCAATGGGCAGGATGCCATAGCGGCACATGCCGTTCTCCACCGCCCGGAAGACGCCGTCGAAGCGGTTGAAGTACATGATCTGGGGCAGGGAGAAAACCTTGTCGCAGGCCAGCTGGGAGTAAGCCCCCTCGATGCCCTGGCAGGCCACCACCGCCCGGCTGGGGAACGCCGCCCCGGACTCCGCCGCGGCCATGATCTGGCGGCACAGCTCGCTGTTGCCGGCGGACAGGCGGTCCTCCTGATAGTCCCGGCTCAGCTCCAGCAGGGTGGAGTAGAGGATCTTGGTGTACTCCTCCAGCTCCGGCCCGCACAGGCCCGTCACCCGGTAGAGGATGTCCCGCTCCCGGTTGGCCGCCAGCACGGGGGTGTTGTGCTCCTTTTTGTAGTCCGCCACCTGTTTGACCAGCTCCATGCGCTGCCGGAACAATCCGGCAATCTGATCGTCCACAGTGTCCAGCTGGTTCCGGTAATCTTGCAGTTCCATTTTCAGTCCTCCATTAACATATCCAGTATCGTCAGCGCTGTCACAGCCTCCGCCACCGGCACGGCACGGGGCACGATACAGGGGTCGTGCCGGCCTTGGATGGTCAGGCTGGTATTGGTCTTTGTCACCAGGTCCACCGTCTCCTGTGTCTGCCCGATGGACGCGGTGGGCTTGACGGCGATGTTCACCACCAGGGGCATGCCGGTGGTGATGCCCCCCAGAACGCCGCCGGCGTGGTTGGTGCGGACGGCGACGGTATCGCCGTCCATCACAAAGGGGTCGTTGTGCCCGCTGCCCCGCATGGCCGCCGCCCCGAAGCCCGTCCCGAAGGACACGCCCCGCACGGCGGGGATGCCGAACAGCGCCGATGCCAGCCGGTTTTCCACGCCGCCGAACATGGGCTCGCCGATCCCGGCGGGCAGGCCCAGGGCAAAGCAGCGGATGGCCCCGCCCACGGAGTCCGCCGCCAGACGGGCGTCCTCGATCTCCTCCCGCATGGCCGCGCCCGCCGTCTCGCTGAACACCGGGAATTCTCTGCCGTCCAAAACAGACAGGTCCTCCCGGCTCACCGCCGCGAAGTCCGGCCCCTCGTCAAAAATGTTTCCGATCTGGGCGATATGGGCGGCGACGGCAATCCCCCGCTGCTCCAGCACCTGTAAAGCCAGCGCTCCGGCGAAGCACAGCGGCGCGGTGAGCCGCCCGGAAAACTGCCCGCCCCCCCGGATGTCGTAGCTATCGCCGTACTTCACCAGAGCGGTGTAATCGGCGTGGGAGGGCCGGGGGGTGCGCCGCAGGCCGCTGTAGTCCCGGCTGTGCTGGTCGCTGTTGCAGATGCGCATGGCCAGGGGCGCGCCGCAGGTGCGGCCCCCCACCAGCCCGGAGAGAATTTCCGGCTGGTCGGCCTCCTTCCGCCGGGTGGACCAGGCGTTCTGCCCCGGTGCGCGGCGGGCCATAAAGGCCGCCACCCGCTCCATGTCCGGCGCAAAGCCGGCGGGCAGGCCCTCGATCACGCAGCCGATGGCCGGGGCGTGGGACTGGCCGAAGACGGTCACCCGGAGCTTATTTCCCAGTGTGTTCACGAATCTCGCCTCCTAACATTTGGTAGTCCCGCCAGAAGTCGGGGTAGGACTTGGCCACGCACTCCGCCCCCAGCAGCGCCACCGGCTTTTCACAGCGGGTGGCCGCAATGGCGGTCATCATGGCGATGCGGTGGTCGTTCCAGCAGTCCACCGTGCAGCCGCCGGCCAGCGTCTCCACGCCGTGGACAATCAGACTGTCGGGCTGCTCCTCGATGCTGGCCCCCAGCGCGCCCAGGGCGGCGGTGATGGACGTCAGGCGGTCGCTCTCCTTCAGCCGCAGCCGCCCGGCGTTCAGCAGACGGGTGTCCCCGCGGCGCAGGACCGCCATGGCCGCCAGGGGCGGGGCCAGGTCCGGGCAGCCGCTCAGGTCGATGTCCACATCTCCCGGCGGGGTCAGGCGCACAAAGTGGTCCCGGATGACCCGGTCCCCCTGGGCGGACAGCTGCTGCAGCCCCTCGATCTCCAAGCGGCTGCCCAAGCTGATGGCGGCAAACCAGAACGCCGCCTGGGACCAGTCGCCCTCCACCCGCACTGTCGCCGGTATATAGCTCTGTCCGCCGGGGACGGCCAGGGTGCGGCTATCCTCCCAGGCCGCCGTGACGCCGAAAGCGCTGAGGGCCTCCAAAGTCATGTCCACATAGCTCCGGGATTCCAGGTCCGTGGTCAGGACGATTCTGGAATCTCCGGCCAGCAGGGGCAGGGCGTACAGCAGGCCTGTCACAAACTGGCTGGACACGTTTCCCGGCAGGCGGAAGGCCCCAGGCGTCAGCTGTCCCTCCACCGTGAGGAAGCCGTTTTTCAGCTCATAGCGGATGCCCTTCTCATCGAACAGGTCGAAATAGGGCTGCTGGGGCCGCTCCATCAGCCGCCCGTGGCCGGTAAACCTTCCCCCGCCCCGCAGGGCCAGGGCGATGGGGATCAGGAACCGAAGGGTGGAGCCAGACTCCAGACAGTTGAATTCCGCTATTCTTCTCCCGCTGGTCATCATGGTTTTCATACACCAGCGGGTGGCCTGGATGTCCTGGGAGTCCGCCAGATTCTCGATCACGCTCCCCTCCCCGGCCAGGGCGGCGGCGATCAAATAGCGGTGGGCCTGGGACTTGCTGGGGGGCGGGGTGACAGTCCCCGACAACAGCGCGGGCATGATGGTCAGGTTCACAGCGCCGCCTCCGTAAAGGCCCGCAGGCCGTCCATATCCAGGCGCACGGTCTTCGCACGGCCAATTTCCTCCAGGACCACCACGTCGATGCTGCCGCCGTCCCGCTTCTTGTCGCCGGTGGCGGCGTTATACAGCTCGTCCGCCCCATAGGGACACTGGACCGGGAGCCCAAAGCGCCCATTGGCCGCCAGCACCGCGTCCAGCGTGCCCGCCGGACTGTAGCCTAGCCGCTCCGCCGCCCGGCAGGCCAGCGCCATACCGATCCCCACCGCGTGGCCGTGGGTGACGCCGTAGCCGCTGCACTTCTCAATGGCGTGGCCCAGGGTGTGGCCGAAGTTGAGGAGCTTGCGGGCGCCGCGCTCGAACTCGTCCTCCCCCACCACGGCGGCCTTGATCTCCACGTTCCGCCGGACCACCTGGGCAATGGACTGATGGACATCCGCCGTCATGAGGAAGCCGAGAAAATCCCTGTCCTTGATGAGGGCGTGCTTCACCGTCTCCGCCGCGCCGTCGGCGAAGGTGTCCGCCGGGAGCGTA
This sequence comes from uncultured Oscillospiraceae bacterium, assembly GCA_910578505.1. Classification (GTDB taxonomy): domain Bacteria; phylum Bacillota; class Clostridia; order Oscillospirales; family Oscillospiraceae; genus Pelethomonas. Next base: position 59,224 of record CAJTPV010000016.1, read on the forward strand.
CGGAAGGTGTCCGTGTCGCAGAGGACCATTTTCGGCTGCCAGAAGGCCCCGGCCAGGTTTTTCCCCGCCGCCAGGTCCACGGCGGTCTTGCCGCCCACGGAGGAATCCGACGCCGCCAGGAAGGTGGTGGGCATCTGGATATAGTCCACGCCCCGCTGGTAGGTGGCGGCGGCGAAGCCGGCCATGTCCCCTACCACGCCGCCGCCCAGGGCGACGATGCAGTCGGAGCGGGTCAGGCGGTTTTGGGCAAAAAACTCCAGAATACTGCCGTAGATGGTCAGATTTTTGTTCTGCTCCCCGGCGGGGAAGCTGTACAGCAGGGGGGTGAATCCGGCCTCCTCCAGGGAGGCCCGCACCCGTCCGGCGTACAGGGGTCCCACGGTGCTGTCCGTCACCACCGCGCAGCGGCGGGAGCTGGTGACAGCGGCAAGCAGTCCGCCGCACCGGTCCAGCAGTCCGCCGCCGATGTGGACCGGGTAGGCGCTGGAGGCGTTTACCATAACGGTTTCCATATGTTTCTCCTATATCAACAGTCTTTATCAATCGCTTCCTTGATTTCCCGGGCGTGCTTGAGCATATCGCGCAGCCGCTCCCGGTCCCCCCGCCGGATGGTGTAGGCAAACGCCGCCAGCTCCTCCACCAGGGTGTCGATCTCCCGGACCAGGGCGTCCTGGTTCTCCAGGAACAGCTCCGTCCACATGTCCTCGTTGAGCTTGGCCACCCGCGTCATGTCCTTGAAGCTCCCGGCGGAGAAGCCCTGGAAGCTGGGGGCCGACGGGCTGCCCACATAGGCGCAGGAGACCACGTGGGCCAGCTGGGAGGTGTAGGCAATGATATGGTCGTGCTCCTGGGGGGTGGAGGGCTGGAGGTGGCCGAAGCCCAGCTTCTGGGCGAACTGCCAGATATCCTTCAGGCATTTTTCCGGCGTGCCGGGATAGGGCGTGAGGATCAGGGACGCCTTCTGGAACAGCTCCGGGAAGGAGAAGGCATATCCGGACCGCTCGATGCCCGCCATGGGGTGCCCGCCGATGAAGTAGAACCCGCTGTCCCGGACCACGCTCTCCAGGGGGGTGCAGACCACGCCCTTCACGCCGCCGCAGTCCATCACCATGCCGCCCTTGCGGAAGTGGTCCCGGTGCTCGGTGACATAGGCCACCGTGGCCTCCGGGTACAGGGCGATGATGACCAGATCGCACTCCGGCAGGTGCTCCGGCGTAAGGGCGGCGGAGACCACGCCCTCGTTCAGCGCCCGGCTGAGGACCGCGCCGTCGGTGTCGTAGCCGTAGAGGGTGCAGTCCGTATATGTGTGGATGGCCTTGGCCATGCTGCCGCCGATGAGGCCCAGGCCCACCACGCCGACTGTTTCAATCATAAAGAGCTCCCCGCGTCCTGCGATGTGGTAAAGGAGCGGTCCGCGTAGGGGCGGATGGCCCGGACCTTCTCCATCATGTCCGCGAACTTCTCCGGCCGCAGGCTCTGGGGGCCGTCGCAGAGAGCGTGCTCCGGGTCGTTGTGGACCTCGATCATGAGGCCGTCCGCGCCGCAGGCCGCAGCGCCCAGGGCCATGGGCGGCACCAGCTCATAGCGCCCGGTGGCGTGGCTGGGGTCCACCACCACCGGCAGGTGGCTGAGCTGGTGGAGCACGGGGATGACGGACAGGTCCATGGTGTTGCGGGTGGCGGTCTCGAAGGTGCGGATGCCCCGCTCGCAGAGGATGACCTGGCTGTTGCCCCCGGCCATGATATACTCCGCGCTCATGAGCAGCTCCTGTAATGTGTTGCACAGGCCCCGCTTGAGGAGGACCGGCTTGTGCAGCTTGCCCAGCTGCTTGAGCAGCTCGAAGTTCTGCATGTTCCGGGCCCCCACCTGGATGACGTCGATGTCCTCAAAGAGGGGCAGGTGCTGGGCGTCCATGATCTCCGTGACGATGGGCAGGCCGGTGACCTTTTTCGCCTCCAGCAGCAGGCGGATGCCCTCCTCATGGAGGCCCTGGAAGGCGTAGGGGGACGTGCGGGGCTTGAACGCGCCGCCCCGGAGGGCCTGGGCCCCGGCGGCCTTCACACTCTGGGCCACGGAGATGATCTGCTCCTCGGTCTCCACGGAGCAGGGGCCGGCCATGACCAGGAAGTGGCCCCCGCCGATCTTCGCGCCGCTGCAGAGGGTGATGACGGTGTCCTCCTCGTGGAACTTGCGGTTGGCGTTCTTGTACGGCTCCTGGATGCGGCGGACCATCTCGACGATGTCCAGGGCCAGGATGCTCTCGATATCCACCCGGGAGGTGTCCCCTACCAGGCCTACGATGGTGTGGTTCTCGCCCACGGACATGTGGGTCTCCAGGCCCATGTTGTGCAGCCAGTTGGTGAACAGCTCCACCTGCTGGGGCTCCGCGTTTTTCTTCAAGATGACGATCATGATAAATCACTCCTGTATTGAGATTTGAAAAACAAAAATAAAAAAGCCCTACAGTGTTTGTTTCACTGTAAGACCTGAAATGGACTTTGACCCTTTTCGCCGCAGCAAAACACACCTTATCTACTTGTGTAGATAAAGTAAAAGTAGGCGTATGCGGCGGTGTACAGGGTGGCGTTCATAGCAAATACCTCTGCTTTTCTAAGCTAGAAGCATTGTAGCACGATTTTCCCCAGGTTGCAAGAGGGAAAATGCATAAAAATAAAAATTTCCGGGAGAAATATTGATGGAGGCGGTCAACGGCGGACCGGGCTTGCCAATTTCTGGTCAGGCCCGGTCTTTGGATTCTGTATCAAGCACCGGCTTCGTTCCCGGTTTCCATGGACTGTATCTTCCTCTGACAAAAATCTTGCAGTTCTATGATTCCGGCCTCTGAGGTTTCCCACACTGTTTCCAAATCAATATTGGCATACTCATGCGCTACGACATTTCGCATCCCACGAATCGCTCTCCAAGGGATTTCCGTGTATGTATTGACAAAATCTTCAGACAGCTTTTTCACCAGCTCGCCAATCTGAAGCAGACAAAGCGCAATTGCGTTCCGGTAAGTCGGATTGCTGCAAAAGGTATCATAATCGTGGCGGTATTCAGCGTGTGTAAACTGGATATCGCTGCAATAGCGGCTTATTTTCCCCAAAATCTGGATATCACGGTTTTGATGCGTCATACAGCAAAATCTCCTCCTTGGCAATATGGTTCAGGAACGCTTGGTCAAGGCTGCCCGTTGTCAACAGGTCCAGATGCTTTCCCAGTCCATCCTCTAAATCGCTGAACAGAGCGCCCAGCGCAAAAAGGCCTTTTATCTTTCCCTTATCGACGCGCAGATCAACGTCGCTGCGATAATTTGCTTCACCGCGGGCATAAGAACCAAACAGATAGATTCGCTCCACGCCGTGCTGCTCTGCAATTGGTGCAACAATGGACTTCAACTCGTTGATTGAATAAACTGTCTCCCGCATAGTCTACGCCCCCCTTTATGCGAAAAAGGCCGCTGTACTCCCCGTCCACAGTTCACCACCACCGTTTTCCAGCTCCTGTATAGCGGCAATCGTGGCGGCGTTCGGCGTTTCGCCGGTACTAGATTCAGTATACCATATATTCCGCGAAATGAAAAGAGATTCCGCCTGAAAACAGGGATTTCGGCTTAGAGTGAGAAGGGAAAGAAAAAACATGCAAAAAAGGAGAATAAAGCGGGGAGGGCTGGAAAAATGGTGAAGACGTGGAAAAACGCAAAAAGTCCCCCCAGGCCGGATGAAGAATTCCATATTTTACCATACAATGGTTATCCACTGTCATCATAAAGCAGCTGTGTGAAATCTTCGAGTAAAAGCTGGTCGCAGAAAAGCCTGGTAACGCTTTTCAATGTGATCTTCCTTTTTCGGAAATTCTTCAAGCGGCGATAGAGATACAGCTCCCGCATATTGAAAGCAATCAGCATCAGCAGGAAAATGACTTCAACGGCGCTGTGACAGTAACAATGG
>CAJTPV010000017.1 GCA_910578505.1 uncultured Oscillospiraceae bacterium
AGTTTTCTGTTTTTTTAAGATCGAAGTTACCGAATCCTTTGAGATCCCCAAGATACGCCCTGTTGCTCGTGTCCCTGTGCAGTCTATCGCCAACTTCACTACCTGTCTCCGCACTTCTGGGTCATATGCTTTCTTAGTATATTCTTCCACAAAACTATACCGCTCGCACGCTGGATTGTTGCACCGGTACACTTGTTTCCCTGCTTTGTTATGTCCATTCTTGCTCACATTGTCACTCCCGCAATGCGGACATCTTATTGTCAATGTCTTCGTTGCCATTCCCCTTCCTACCTTTCCTTTCTCCCTTTTTTCTTTCTTCGTCACTTCCCTTCAGTTTCTTAAGGACATTACCGCCCGTCCATCTTCTTTAGGACAATACCCCGTTTCCACACAGGCTCCAGGGCATAGCGGGCGGCGTCGATGCTGTGATTTGCCGCGTCCGGATAGCCCTCCAGCACCTCGCCGGTCTTGACATCTCGCTCATATTCGTACTCAGAAAATTCCTTCGCCGTCTCCGGGCACCGCTCCGGGTCGATAACAATGGCCCGCAGGGACTGCAGCCATTTGATACCATAGGCTCACTCCCAATCCCCGTGCCAGTTTTCCGGCAATAATCGGGGTGCAGGTCCCGCGCCTAAGAATAGCACTGATGCTTTGCCGGGAAATCCCACAGTCCGCCGCCAAATCAACGTTGGTCAGCCCTCGCGCGGCTTTTATCAGATCAATTCTGACTGTGCTGATGTTCATATGACCATTCCTTTCCGGCACCAAAGAGGGATGAAACAAAGATGGTGCCGTAGTAGTTTGTGAGATATACTTGTAGCATGAAGGTACGGACACACTACAGAGCACGCGGAGGTAAGTGGCGAGCGGTAACGCGATCCCGCGTTCATATAAGTCGCCGGATGCTCCTTCATGCACCAATGAGTTGGATATGTGACCTGAGTGGCCGCAGAAGCCTGAGAACTTATCTGTGTAAAGACGTTACTCGTGTTTAGCCGGGCATCCAGTCACTGTCCGCGCCTTCAATTATATTTGGAGGTACGCTTTTGGGAAGATTAAAAATTGTATACCCTATCTGTTGCGGAATGGACGTACACCGGGATTTTGTGATTGCGTGTATCGCGTCCACCGACGCACAGGGGGGTACCCAGTACCAGTCGCGGCGGTTCTCAACCTATACGGGCGGGTTGCGGGAGTGCGCGACATGGCTGGAAAAGAACAACTGCAGGGACGTTTGCATGGAGTCAACAGGCAAGTATTGGATTCCTGTACATAACATCCTCGAAAAGACCTGCCATGTGGTTGTTACACATCCGAAGTTCGTCAAGGCAATCAAGGGCAAAAAGACGGACAAAAAGGACGCCATGTGGATTGCCGATTTATTCAAGCACGATGTTGTCAGCGGCAGTTTCATCCCGCCGGAACGAATCCGCCAGCTTCGCGATCTGTGCCGCTATCTGATGAAGCTGACCTGGGCCGCGACCGGCGAGAAGAACCGCGCCCACAACTGCCTTACCGTATCCAACCTGAAGCTTGACAGCGTGTTCAGCAACGTATTCGGCAAGAGCGCGTCCGCTATCATTGACTTCATGCTGGAACACCCGGGTGAGAAATTTGATGTTGCGCCGTTTGTCCACCGCCGCTGCAAGTCGCCAATAGAAGAAATACAGGCGGCGGTAGACGGATCATTCAGTCCGTGGCAGGCTGAGAAATTGAAAATCATTCAGGAGCATATGAAGGACATTGAACATTGCAAGAAACTCCTCGAAGATTTGATCTTCCGACTTGCACAACCGTATAAGCGGCAGATTGATCTCATCATGACTGTTCCGGGTATCTGCGACAGGATGACCGCCATCCGAATCATTTGCCAGACTACTCTCATCTTTCCGCGGGAGGTTCTCGCTTTTGCTAAAGCTATTTTATCCACCCCCAGTTGAACTGGGGGGTTTTTGTCGCTAAAGCGCCAAAAATCGGCACAGCCCTGGGCAAAACAAGGCTGTGCCGATCATCAACAGTATCAGTTGTGCTTGACTCGTTCCGCCTCCTCGGCGGTCTTGGCGTCGTTCCAGCGGTCCATAGTCCCCACCAGATACCCCGTAATGCGGCGAATCCTCTCAAAGCCCACCCGCCCGTCGTCCTCGTGCCGTCCGCAGCCTGGGCACTCGTCATCAATAATGCCCGTGTACCCGCAGCACGGGTCCCGGTCCACGGGGTGGTTCACCGAGCCGTACCCGATCCCCGCCTCCTTCATGCAGCGCACCACCTTCTCAAAGGCCGCCAGATTCTTCATCGGGTCGCCGTCCATCTCCACATAACTGATATGCCCTGCGTTGGTCAGTGCGTGGTAGGGGGCCTCCAGCCGGATCTTTTCAAAGGCGCTGATGGGATAATACACAGGAATGTGAAAACTGTTCGTATAATAATTTCGGTCTGTTACGCCGGGTATCTCCCCAAAACGCTTTCTGTCGATCTTGACAAACCGTCCGGACAGGCCCTCCGCAGGCGTGGCCAGCAGGGAAAAATTCAGCCCTGTCCGCTGGCTCTCCTCGTCCATCCGGGCCCGCATCCGGGCGATGATCTCCAGGCCCAGCCGCTGGCTGCGCTCGCTCTCGCCGTGGTGCTTGCCCGTCAGGGCCACCAGCGTCTCCGCCAGGCCGATGAAGCCCACCGACAGCGTACCGTGCTTGAGCACCTCCCGGACCTCGTCCGTCCAGCCCAGCTTCTCGCTGTCCAGCCACACGCCCTGTCCCATCAGGAAGGGGAAGTTGTACACCTTTTTCCGGGCCTGGATCTCGAACCGCTCCAGCAGCTGGTCCACGCACAGGTCCAGCTTCCGGTCCAGATCGTCGAAGAACACGTCCAAATCCCCCTTGGCCTTGATGGCGATCCGGGGCAGGTTGATGGAGGTAAAGCTCAGGTTGCCCCGCTGGTTGCACTGCTGGCGGGAGGGGTCGTGAATGTTGCTGATGACCCTGGTCCGGCAGCCCATGTAGGCGATTTCCGTCTCTGGCCGCTGGGGGTCGTAGTACTGCAGATTAAAGGGCGCGTCAATAAAGGCAAAGTTGGGGAACAGCCGCTTGGCGCTGCACCGGCAGGCCAGCTGGAACAGGTCGTAGTTCGGCTCGCCGGGGTTGTAGTTGACCCCCTCCTTCACCCGGAAAATCTGGATGGGGAAGATGGGCGTCTCCCCGTTGCCCAGGCCCTGCTCCGTGGTCAGCATCAGGTTGCGCATGACCATGCGGCCCTCCGGGCTGGTGTCCATGCCGTAATTGATCGAGGAAAAGGGGGTCTGGGCCCCGGCCCGGCTGTGCATGGTGTTCAGGTTGTGGATGAACGCCTCCATGGCCTGGAAGGTGGCCCGGTCCGTCTCCTTCTCCGCATAGTGGACCGCCAGGGACTGGGCTTTTTTCATCCGCTCCTCGTCGCCATACTTCTCCACCAGATACGGCAGCTCGATATCCATATAGGGCCGACAGGCGTTCAGCCGGGGATAGAGACCCGTCTCATCGGTGATCTTCTCCCGCAGGGCCTTCAGCTCGCCCTCCGGGTCCTCCATCTCGTGCCACAGCATCAGCGCCTTGGCCAGATTCCGGGTGTAGTAGCGGCGGAAGGTCTTCTTCACCCCCTCGGCCATGCCGTAGTCAAAGTTGACGATGGCCTGTCCGCCGTGCTGGTCGTTCTGGTTGGACTGGATGGCGATGCAGGCCAGGGCGGAGTAGGAGGAGATGTCGTTGGGCTCCCGCAGGTAGCCGTGGCCGGTGGAAAAGCCGCCCTTAAAGAGCTTTTTGATGTCGATTTGGCAGCAGGTGGTGGTCAGGGTGTAGAAGTCCAGGTCGTGGATATGGATGTCGCCCTCCTGATGGGCCTTGGCATGCTCCGGCTTGAGGACGAACATCTGGTAGAACTGCTTCGCCCCCTCGGAGCCGTACTTGAGCATGGAGCCCATAGCGGTGTCGCCGTTGATGTTGGCGTTTTCCCGCTTGACGTCGGAGTCGATGGCGTCGGAGAACGTGATGTCCTCATAAGTCTTCATCAGGCGGGTGTTCATCTCCCTGGCCCGGCTGCGCTCGTTGCGGTAGAGGATGTAGGCCTTGGCGGTCTGGACAAAGCCGTTGTCCATCAGCACCCGCTCCACGATGTCCTGGATGTGCTCCACGCCGGGGGCGGTGATGCCCTCCACCTCCAATATGGCGACCACCTCGTCCGCCAGGGTCCCCGCCACCTCCTCCTGACCGGGCTTGTAGGTGGCCTCAAAGGCCTTGGTGATGGCGGAGGCGATCTTTCCCTCGTCAAAGTTCACGAGGCGTCCGTCCCGTTTTTTCAGCTTTTCTATCGTCATGCTCCTCTTCTCCCCCTGTATAGTCGTTTTTCAGTCCATAATACTGACACGCTCCGATGCTGGTCCCAGATTGCCGCCCGGTAGGAAAAAGAGATTCTACGACAAATGTGCGGGTCTGAGAAACACTATATCTTGTATTCCTTTCACCAAGCGAACGTACATATAGTACAACGATCAACCCATCCTGTCAAGTATAAAATGGAAATTTTACAAAAATTCCATTTTCTGGAAAACTCGGCAGGCAGCCCGTCCCCGGACTGCCTGCATTGGTCACGCGCTATTCGGCGACGTACCCGTCCTCGCCCACCTTATACTGCTTTGTGCCGATGTTGATGGTGGTGTTTTTGTACGCGGTGCCGTCGGCCTTCAGGTACCGCCAGCCGGTGTCGTCCTTTTTCCAGCCCTCGGAGCTGACGCCCCTGGCGAGATAGCCGGTCAGCTTCAGCTCGGCCTTCAGCTCGTCGTCCTGGAAGTGCCACCACTCGCTGGTCAGCCCCACCAGGCCGCCGGCGTCCTTCATATACTTCTCCAGCAGCTTGGCGCTGTCGTTGTTCCGGTAGGTGGCGGCGTACCAGCTCAGGTCGTGGATGGCGGACTGCATTTCCAGCTCCTGGCCGTCGCTGATCTTCTCCAGGGTCAAATCCAGGGCAATGCCCCGGTTGTGGTTGGACACCGACTCGGCCAGAAAGGCGCTGATCTTGAACCGCCCGTCCGTCATAACCCTGCCCAGCGTCAGGATATCGGGCGCTGGCTCCGGTTCCGGCTCAGGGGCGGGGGCTGGCGCGGGCTGCGCGGGTGCAGCGGGCTCCTGGGGCGCTGCGGAATCGCCGCCTGTACCGGGGTCGCCGGTTGTACCGGGGTCCGGGGCCGCTCCGGTGTCTGTAGCCGTTCCGGTGTCTGCGCCGGGGTCCGGGGCGGGCGCTTCCCCGCCGCCGTCAATGGTGACGTCCGGCGGCAGGACCGGCTCCGGCTCCTCCTCCTCCGGGGGCGCTGCGGGCTCCGGCGTCCCGGCGGATTCCGGCTCTGCCGCCGCGCGGGCCGCCGGACGGGCCATGCGGTTTTCCGCCGGCGCGGGAGCTGCTGCCGGCTGGGTGTTGCCGCCGGCATCCAGGATGGGGGTGTCCAGCTGGGCCAGGGTCGTTTCGTAGAGGAAGCGGGTGGCCTCGTTGGGGCGGTATGCCTCATAGATCTTCAGCCGGTAGCCGTCCTTTTGGGCGGCCTCAGCGGCCTTGATGAGCTTCTGCGCAGTGGGATAGAGGAGCGGCACCAGGTAGTCCCCGTCCGCCTGCCGCACGCTCTCAAAGCCCTTGATGACCTCGCCGGTAACCTGGTCGATGGGGTACTCGTGGACCTTGAAGACGGAGGCATAGCTGTTGGCAATGTCATACGCGCACAGGCCGCCCAGATACTCTGCCAGGTCGATCATGCAGAAGCGGCTGTCCACATAGCCGTAGGTGTCCCGGTAGCGGACATAGAAATACCCGTCCTTCTCCTCCAGCACGCACAGCGCCGCGCCGCCGGGGATGGTGGCTATGGCGGCGGAGCTCTCCCGGGCCTCGCTGCGGATGGGCTGGTCCTGAATGGGCCAGACGGTGGCGTACAGGGGGGAGAAGGCTGCGCGGAAGGAGACCTCCTCCGGTCCTGCGGCAATCCTGGGGAGGGCCGCGGCGGAGGCCTTCTCATAGGCGGCCACCCGGTAGCGGCAGTCGGCGCCGGAGGGGACGCGCCCGGTCTCATAGACCAGCTCCTTGCCGGCCTCCACCTGCTGCACCGTATCCCAGCGCCGGGTCTCCTCGTCCCATTTCTGGACCTCGTAGTAGTCCCCCTTGGTTTCGCTCCAGCGCAGGGTATACAGCCGCTCACTGGTCTCCTCGTACTGGAGGGCCAGCTGGCCGGTCAGCAGGTTCCCGCGGGCCAGGGGGATTGGATTGCAGGGGGGGCCGTAGAGCCTATAGCCGCCGCCCTCCTCCGTCTCGCGGACCGTGAGCATGACCGCCTGGTCGTGCTCCGGCAGCTCCAGGTCCCCGTCCGGGCCGAAGCGGAGAAGGGCCGTCTGGTCCTCCGCGGTCTTCACCACGACCGTCTGGTCCCTGTCCCAGCCGCCGTCCTTGGTGAGACACACGGCATAGCCCACGTCCTCCACGCCGGTCCAGGTCAGCTCCAGCATCCCGTTGTCCCGCATCTGGCTCTTCAACTCACGGGGTGTGGTGAGGGCGGAGAGATTGACGGTGATCTCCAGAAAATTTTCGCTCTCCAGCCTCCGTCCCGCGCCCAGCACATTCCTGCCCTCGGCAACGGCGGAAAAGCGCAGGGTCATCGGCTGCTTGTACTTGTTCCAAGACAGGATCACCGCGCCCTCCGCCTCGCCGTCTGCCGCCTTGACAAAGCGGGAGCTGCCGGACTCCTGGACCTGGACCCGGCAGGCAGCCCCCTCCGGCAGCTGGGGCCAGTGGAAGGCCGCGCTACCGTCCGGCCCGGCGTAGACCTCCACAATGCCCTCAGGCATGACCGGGCTGGGGATGTTGGGCGGCAGCAGGAGCGCCGCCGCCAGCGCCGCCACCAGCACCACCAGGATTGCCGCCAGCACAACGATCAGCGTTACGTCCTTATCCAGCTCCTTGACATAATCGGAAAAACTTTTTTTATCACTCATAGTTCCTCAGCTCAAGCGACAGAGTCGATGGTCTCGCCGCCGGCAGTTTTCAGGGTATAGACCACAAAGCCGTCGTACACCAGCTCCCCGTCCTCGCCCTCCAAATCCAGGCAGCTGGGCGCGTAGTCGGAGGAGACGGGGCGGCCAATGGCGGCGTACAGCTCGCTGACCTGATGGCCCACCAGGCTCTGGGCGGTGGCCTTCGGGTCAGCGGCGGGCTGGGGCGCGGACTCCGGCTCCGGTGCGGGCTCCGGTGTGGGAGCCGGTTCCGGCTGGGGCGCCGGTGTGGGCTGGGGCGCCGGCTGCGGTTCCGGCTTGGGCTCCGGTGTGGGAGCCGGTTCCGGCTGAGGCGCCGGTGTGGGAGCCGGTTCCGGTGCGGGGTCCTCATCCTGGGCCGGGGACTGCTCCGCCGGCGTTTCCGTGGGGACGATGGCGGCATCCTCCGGCGCGGTGGTGATGATCGTGTGGTAGTCGTGGTCATCGTGGACGTCGTCGTGGTGCTGCTGGACCGCCGGGGCGGGATCCGCAGGAGCGGCGTCATCAGGGGCCGCAGTGTCATTTTCGGGCGCACTCCCGCCGCCGCAGGCGCACAGGCTCAGCGTCAGGGCAAGAGCCAGCAAGAACAGTGTCAGCTTTTTCATCATCGTATATTCCTCCAAAATTTTACTTTCCTCAGCGCCGGTAGTGCCATCCATCTACATCGATATACTTGTACAGATTGATTTCATACCGGCCCTTCTTGCGGTAGGCCATTTCCAGCTCGGTGTCAAAGATGTAGTTCCTGCCGTCGAAGGCGATCTCCACCCAGCTGTGGGGGGCGCGGTTGCTGCCCACGGTGCCGCTGAAGATCTGGGCGTCGTAGCCGATCCAGCGGGACAGGTACCAGAAGACGGAGGCGTAGCTGTAGCAGTTGCCGTAGCCGGTGGAGAGCATATCCAGGGCGTCGGTCTGCATGAAGTCCAGCACGCCGAAAGCGTAGGCCGGGCGGCGGCGGTAGGTGAAGTTGTCACGGGTGTAGAGATACAGGGCCCGCAGCTTCTGCTCCTGAGTCATGCCGTCGTTGGTGACGTTCATGACGATCCACCGCAGACGGTTGTCCAGGTCGCCGCTGCCGGAGGTAAAGTGCCCCTCGGCGTTAAAGGTCCAGCTGCCAACGGCGTCACTGCAGACCATGCCGCCCCGCTGGCTGTCAAAATAGTACAGCCAGCCGTCGATGAGGTGGAAGCCGTCGGGAATCTCGCAGGGCACGGCGGTGTGGCTGCTCCACCGCTCCGTCTCGCCGCTGCCGGTGTGCTCATGGGACACGGACGCCTCCACCACGTCGTAATAGTACCAGCTGCCGGGGGCCACGTCCAGATAGAACACGGGGCGGGCGCTGTCGATATACGCCTTGTCCGGAGTGCGGCCAATGGCGCGGTTGACCAGGACCACGGCCTCCGCACGGGTGAGGGCGGCGTCCGGGCGGACGGTGCCGTCCTCAAAGCCGCTCAGCCACCCCCAGGCCCTGGCAGTGAGCAGATAGGCGGCGTCCGGGTGGTCCGGGGCCACGTCGGCAAACTGCTGGGCGTCGGCACGGGGGACAAAGAAGAAGGCCAGACAGCGGATAAACTCGCCTCGGGTCAGCTCCTCATCCGGCAGGAATTCCGTCTGGCCGGGCCGGATAACGCCCAGCGTTCCCAGGGTCAGCGCGGCCTGGGCGTACCACGCGGTATCGGCCACGTCGGTATACGCGGCGGCGATCTCCACCGGCTGCTGGGGCAGGAGCCGGTAGATCATCTGCGCGGCCTCCGCCCGTGAGATGTTGCCGTCCGGACGGAACCGCCCGCTGCTGCCGGACATATAGGCGGTGTGCCGGTCCGACGCCAGCAGGGAGCCGGCCTGTTCCGGCGTATTCTCTCCGCCCTGCTCCTCCTGGCCGCTCTCGCCCTCCTGCTCCCCGGTCTCCTCCGGCTGGGACTGCCCGCTGTCCGTACCGGCGTCCGGCCCCTCCGGCGCGGTCGTATCCGCCGCCAGGGCTGTGGAAGAGAGCAGCCACGCCAGTATGAGCGCCAGTGCCACAACACGTTTTTTCATGATTTCATTTGACCTCCTTTAATTTGACGCGGATGCGGTCAGAGATACCGCCTCATCCCGCGCAGCAGACACAACAAACAGATCCTTCCGCTCCAGCGCCGTCTCAGGCACACAGACGGCAAAGCCGTCGTTCTCCAGCAAAAAGGCCTCCCAGCATGTATCGCCCGCAAAAAAATGCACAAGCGCGCAGTCATCCGGCTGCACCGGCAGCGTCCCTTTCACCAGCGTATATCCCGGTATGGACTGGGCCGGCTCCGTTTCCAGCAGAACGGCGCCGGTCTCCCCGGCCTCCGCCCCCCGCGAGACGGCCCGCTCCGGCGACGGCATGACAGGCGGGTGCTCGATCAGGTAATCCAGGTTTCTTTCCACCAGCTCAATCACCACAGCGTCCGCCTCCTGCTGCGCGGCAAGCGCCATTTTGTAGGGCATGCTGCGGGAGAACAGGGCCCTCTGCCAGCTGTCCGCCATATACGGGTAGAGCAGGATGCCGAAGGAATCCCGGAACATGACCAGCGAGCCGGCAAAGCGGCCCCCGGAGGTCTGAATGGTCATATCGTTGGGGGTCCGGAAGGGGGCGTCGTAGGTAAAGGACAGGGTCCCGCCGTAGGTCTGGTCCGTTTCCCGCCAGGGCCCGGCGGGATGGAGCATGTCGTAAAGATCACTCAGGCGGCCCTCTTCCGGCACAAAGGTCTGCCCGAAATAAGACGTGGGGCGCTCCAGCGCCTGATGGATAGCGTCCGCCGCCAGGGCCGCGCCCTTGGAATTCCAATGGGAGTCCTGGGTAAAATACAGCGTCTCGTCCTGACTGCGGAACAGGGAGAACAGGTCCGCGTATGCCACGCGCTGGACCGCCAGCTGCTCCAAGAGCCGCTGGGCATCCCGGCGCTGGCCGGAAACAGTCAGCGCCGGCATATGCTCCGGATAGAGGGAGTTTTTGTTGGGCGCGATCGTAAAGAGGAACTGTGCGCCCTGCCCCGCGCAGAACTCCTGCATCAGCGCCAGATTCCGGGCGGCGCAGAAAATCTCCCGGTCTGTCATGGGATCCGCGCCGGTGTAATCGTTCAGCGTGTCGCCGAAATAGAGCCACCCGTCCTGTCCCAGCACCACGTTTTCCGCGATGGAGGTGCGCAGAACGTTCTGGTTCAGGGCGGACCAGGCGGACACCAGCCGCTGGCGGAGGAAGTAGTTGTCCTCCACGTAGCCCACCAGCTGGGGCAGGTACTCCGTGTTCACCTGCCCCTCGGCGCTGCGCAGAACAGGCGGCGGGGCCAGGACCTCATTCCCCCCGGCGTCCGCCTGCCCCGGCAGCAGCATCCCTAGGGAGGGGACCAGGCACAGCAGGAGGATGACGGCAATAAACAGCTTTTCTTTCATATTCCACCTCCCGCCATATCAGAACTGCACGTAGATGAAGGGCTTAAAGCCGCTGCCCGCCGCCGCCAGCAGGCACAGCAGGAAGAGCGCGGCTGTTCCCGCGTAGGACGCCGCCGTTACCCGCGACCGGGCCTGCGGCGGCAGCTCCCCCGTCCGCCGGACCAGCCATGGTCCCGCTGGCAGGCAGGCCGCCGTGCCGGCCATCAGGGCGCACCACGCCGCCGGGCTGACCCGCTCCAGGGCCAGGGTGGAGGCCGGGGTGAGGGCAAAGCCGGTGAACATCGCGCGCAATACGGCGAAGGCCTCCGTCAGGCTCCCGGCCCGGAAGACCACAAAGCCCAGGCAGACCGCCAGCAGGGCGTAGATATGGGAGACCACCCGTCCGGGGGCGGTTTTCTGCCATCGTCTGCAGTTGATGACGCCCAGGCTCTCCAGGGCGGAGAGCAGGCCGTGCCACGCGCCCCACAGCAGGAACGTCCAGCCTGCGCCGTGCCAGACGCCGCACAGGAGAAACACAGCGGCTTTGTTCAGCGCGGCCCGAGCCCGTCCCCTTCTGTTCCCGCCCAGGGGGATGTACAGGTAGTCCCGGAACCAGGACGACAGGGAGATGTGCCACCGCCGCCAGAAGTCCGTGACAGAGGCGGCGAGATAGGGATAGTCAAAGTTTTCCGGCGTCTCAAAGCCGAACATGGCCGCCATGCCGATGGCCATATCGCTGTAGCCGGAAAAGTCGATGTACAGCTGCACCATGTAGGCGATCGCCCCCAGCCAGGCCATGCGGACATCCAGCGCCCCGCCCAAAGCGAAGGCGCTGTCCGCGACCGCGGCCACAGGCCCCGCGATCAGCAGCTTTTTCGCCATCCCCACGATGAACCGGCGCAGCCCTTTGGCGGCCTGTTCCGCGCTGGTATGCCGCCGCGCCAACTGGGGGGCGAACTGGTCAAAGCGGGTGATGGGGCCGGAGGTGATCTGGGGGAAGAAGGAGATATAGAGCAGCACGTCCGAAAACCGCCGCTTCTCCCCGCCTCCGGACCGGTAGGCGTCGATGGTGTACGCCATTGCCTTGAAGGTGAAAAAAGATATTCCCACCGGCAGCGGCAAGACGGCCCCGGACAGCTCCAGGGCCAGCGCGCCATTGAGAATACTGACGAGGAAGTTCAGATACTTGAAGCAGCCCAGCAGCCCCAGCTGCAGGGCCAACGCCAATACCAGCAGGGGCTTTCCGGTCCCCGCCCGGCCCATCAGGGCCCCCGCGCCGTAACTGACAGCGGCGGACAGCAGCAGGATCGGAATGCCCTGCCACTGCCCGAAGGCGTAAAAAATGAGGCTTGCCGCCAGCAGCAGGCCGTTTTTCCCCCTGCGCCCCGGCAGGACGGTGTGGAGCAGAAAAACCGGCGGAAAGAAAAAGAACAGAAAAATCGCGGCGTGCAGTGCCAAGCTACCCTCTCCCATACCATATAATGTGCTTTTAGATTATATACCCTCGCCGGGGAAAGGTCAAGAGGCGGCGGGAATTTTGTCAAACTAACGAAAGCGGCGGCCTCTGTTCAAGAAAATTTCACATATCACCTGGCCCCACCCAGGAAAAACGATGCAAAAATGATGCTGACATGTGTAAAATACTAGGATAGCTGGGAACCTTCCCCTGCCGCTCTGCGTCTATAGAACCAAGGGGGTACGAGGTACCTATATCAATGAGGAGGAAGATCCATGAAAAAGAACGGAATACGGGCCGCCGCCCTGCTGCTGGCGGCGTGCATGGTCCTGTCCCTGGCCGCCTGCGGGAAAAAGGGGGGCGGCGACACCCAGCAGCTGAGCGGGATGGTCTACGTGCCCGAATTTGTGGACTGCGGCCTGGAGGACATCCGGTATGTGAACCAGGTCTGCTCGGACGGCAAATACATCTACTTCTCCGCCGACGTGCTGGGCGAGGAGGTGGAGGACTCCTGGACGGACCCGGACACCGGCGAGACGGAGACGTATACATACTTTGAGAGCCGCACCGGCCTGTTCCGGGTGGACCTGGACAGCGGCGCGGCGGCGGAGATGGAGAACTACGCCCTGCCCCAGCCAGACGGCGAGGAGAGCGAGACATACATCACTGGCATCCAGGCCGGCGAGGAGGGCACCCTCTGGGTCACAGAGCAGATGACCAAGTATGTGTATGACCTGCCGGCGGACTTCGACGAGGAGACCGATGAAAAGTGGGAGTACCAGACCGGCTATGAGGAGACGCTGGTCCGGCGGCATCTGGACAGCACCGGTCAGGAGCTGGAGCGGGTGGACATCTCCGGCGCGGCGCTGCAGGAGAAGCTGGGCGTGGAGTACCTGGGCGGCACGGCCTTTGACAAAGCGGGCAACATATATGTGTCCCAGGAGAACAAGGTCATTGTGCTGGACAAGGACCTCAACAAGCTCTTTACGCTGGACATGCCCATGGAGGACATGTGGGGCAGCCTGCTCCAGATGGCCGACGGCACCATGGCCATGCAGGCCTCCTATGAGGACCGGGAGAACGAGACCTACGGCAACAAGCTGATGTTTATTGACACGGACAACAAATCCTGGGGCGCGGAGTACGAGATGAGCAGCAGGGTCTACGAGTTCGTCCCCGGCGGCGGGGACTATCTGTGCTACTATCAGAACAACGACTCCATCTACGGCCTGAAGGCCGGGGCCCAGGAGGGGGAAAAGCTCTTCTCTTGGATGAGCGCGGGCCTGGACCGCAGCAACATCAACGGCTTCACCGTCCTGGCCGACGGCCGGGTGGCGGCAGTCACCCAGGAGTGGACAGGGGAGCAGGACAGCCCGACGGTCAAGCTGGCGCTGCTGACCCCCACCGACGCCAGCACCCTGCCGGAGAAGACCACCCTGACGGTGGCCGCCATGTGGATGGGCTACAGCATGCGCAACAAAATCATCGCGTTCAACCAGAACAGCGACACCTGCCGCATCGAGGTGGTGGACTACAGCGAATACAACACCGGCGCGGACGAGAGCGCGGGACTGACCAAGCTGAACACGGAGATCGTGGCCGGGCACGTCCCGGACCTGCTCATCACCGACGAACTGCCCGTTGACCGCTACGCCGCCAGGGGCATTCTGGAGGACCTGTGGCCCTATATTGAGGCGGACACGGAGATCGGCGGACGGGAGGGCCTTATGGAGCACGTGCTGGATGTGGCCAGCATCGACGGCAAGCTCTGTCAGGTCTTCTCCACCTTCAGCATCCGCACCGTGGCGGGCCCGGCGGCCCTCACCGGCGACCGGATGAGCTGGACCCTCTCGGAGCTCCAGGCGGCCCTGGCCCAGATGCCCGAGGGCTGCACCATCTTCGGCCAGGACGACACCCGGGACTGGATCCTCAGCCAGGTGCTGAGCATCAATATGAGCAATTTCGTGGACTGGGAGACGGGCAAGTGCTCCTTTGACAGCGACGGCTTCAAGGCGCTGCTGGAATTCTGCAGCAGCTTCCCGGAGGAGTTCGAGTGGACGGAGGACATGGAGTACCACAGCGACATGGAGCGCATCCGGAGCGGGGAGCAGATGCTCAGCCGCATCTATATGTCCGGCTTCACCTCGCCCCAGCTGTACGACCTGGCCTTCAACGGCGGCTCCGCCTTCATCGGCTACCCCAAGGAGGACGGCAGCGTGGGCAGCTGCTTCGCGCTGGACACCGGCGTGGCCATGTCCAGCTCCTGCAGGGACAAGGACGCGGCGTGGAGCTTCATCCGCCAGCTGCTGCTGCCCCAGGCCAGCGAGGACAACTATGACGAGGACACCCAGCAGTATTACTTCGGCGGCTACCCCGTCAACAGGTCCGACTTTGAGAAGATGCAGGAGGGCGCGATGAAGGTGGTCTACCAGACCGACGAGAACGGCGACCCGCTCCTGGACGAAGAGGGCCAGCCTCTGCGCATGCCCAAGGACGCCTGGTATATGGGCGAGGGCCAGCCGGATCTGTCGGTGTACGCCGCCACCCAGGAGGACGTGGACCGGACCATGGCCCTCTACAACGCCATCGACACCCTGTACGGCTACGATGAGAGCATCTATCAGATCATTGAGGAGCAGATCGGCGCGTACTTCGCCGGGGACAAGAGCCTGGACGCCACCGCCAGCGAGATCCAGAACCGTGTGCAGCTGTACATGGGCGAGAATATGTGATACGGCAAAAGGCAGACAAGACGGCAGGGGGAATCGCCCCCTGCCGCCTGTTTTATGCCTGGCCGAACATCCTCCGCTCCAGAAATCTGCCGCTGAGCCCGCAGATGGCGCTCACCGCGGGATACCACCCCCGCCGGAAGCAGAACAGCAGTATCCGCCGGGCCGGCCGGCCCCAGGCCCGGCGATCCGCCAGGGCCTGCCGGTAGAGCGCATTCTCCCGGATGGCGCGGCAGGCCGCCCGCTTCTCCCGGTCAGTCCAGCCGCCCCGCGGATGAAAAATGCCCCAGATGAGGGCGCTCGTCAGATTATCCAGGGCATAGGAATCATAGTATCGCCGCAGCGGCGCAAGCATCCGGCCCTTCTCCAGGGCGCTTTTCATCCGCTCCAGCAGCCGGGCGTGGTTGCGCGCCAGCTCCGGAGAAAAGCGGTGGGAGGCGGAATCGCCGCGGGTGCGGTAGAAGTAGACCGGATGGGGGCAATAGGCGCAGCTCTCCGCCCGCAGCAGATACTCCAGGTTGAACAGCCGGTCCTCCCCGTGAAAAATCTCCGTGTCAAAGCGCAGGCCGTACCGGCTGATGACGGACCGCTTATAGGCCTTTGCGCAGGGGGAGAGCAGGCTGGCGCGTCCCCCCGCCGCCAGAGGCCGGGGCACCAGCACGCGGCACAGCACCTCCGGCAGGCGCTCCCGGTCATAGACAATCGTCTCCGGCGCCGGGCCGCCTTGGAAAAGCGCCTCCTCGGTTTCGCTGAAATCGAACAGCAGCAGATCCTGCCCCCCCGCCTGGGCGGCCAGGCCCAGAAAGTCGGGGGAAATCACATCGTCCGCGTCCACAAATACCACCCACTCCCCGGCGCACTCCGCCAGCCCCCGGTTCCGGGCGGCGGATACCCCCTGGTTTTCCTGGGTAAACAGCCTGACGCGGCTGTCCCGCCGGGCGTACTCCGCGCAGATTTCCGGGCTGCGGTCGGTGGAGCCGTCGTTGACCAGCAGCAGCTCGAAATCGGCGTGGGCGGAGCGCAGCACAGCGTCCAGACAGCAGGCCAGATAGGCCTCCGCGTTGTAGACGGGGATAATAACGGATATCATCGCGGGCCTTCCTTTCTCCGCCGGGCATCCCTCACCGGTACCAGCCGCTTTTGCGCATCTCCGCGAATTCCTGCGGGTTTTTCCGCCTCAGACGCATGCAGCTGTATCTCCCCAGGAGCCTGAGGGCGGGATACCACCCCATGCGAAAGAGAAAAATAACCAGGCGGCTGTCCGGCGGTCCGCCGCGATTGCGCCTCATCGTCTGCTGCAAAACCGGGTTATCGTGGATTTCACGGCACAGCTGCCGCCTCTCGCCCGCCGGCAGCGCGCATTGCGGGGAGAAGAGGAGGCGCAGGATGAGAAACGACATCGTCCGCAGCACGAACCCGTCGTAGTCCTCCTCCACCAGCGGGAAAATGCCGCCCTCTTCCAGCACGGACTTCATTTTTTCGATCCGCTCCCACCGCGCCCGCACGGATTCGGCGGAAACGAACCGGCGGGACGAGGAATCCCCGTGAATATGGTAGCGATACACCGGCACGGGCCTATACACGCAGCTGGCCGCCTTCAGCTGATACGCCATCGTAAAGACCAGGTCCTCGCCGTAGGACAGGGCCGGGGAGAAGCGGAGGCCGTACCGGTCGATGACGGACCGCCGAAAGGCCCGGGCGTTGGCGGAGGCCAGATTGACGTTTCCGTTTTCCACCAGCTGCCCGGACCGGAGCAGCTCCCGAAACAGGCAGATCATCTCGCCTTTCGAATAGCGGAGCCTCCGCCGCGGGGGACTGCCGGCCCCCTCCGGCCCCGCGAAGTCAAAGAGCAGCAGGTCCGCGTCCTCCTCCGCAATCAGGCCCAGAAAGTCGGGGGAAATCTGGTCGTCCGCGTCCACAAACACGATCCACTCCCCGCTGCTGGCCTCGATTCCCCGGTTCCGGGCGGCGGACACCCCCTGGTTTTCCGCCTGAAAAATAACCTTGACACGCTCGTCCCTTTTCGTGTATGCTAAAGCCAGCTGCCGGCTGCCGTCCGTTGAGCCGTCATCCACCACGATGACCTCAAAATCCCGGCAGGCCGACCCCAGCACTGAGTCCAGACAGCGGCCTAAGTACCGCTCTCCATTGTAGACCGGAATAATCACCGAAATCATACCGCACGCCGTCCTTTTCTCCTGTCATGGATTATAGTATAGTATGGCGGCTGCAAAAAATCAATCCTTTTCCATATCTGCGGGAAACGATCCCGCCTGAGAGGAGCGAGCCGGAAATGTTTACTTTTGTCGTCACGTGCTACCAGCAGGCGGAGGTGATCGCCATGGCCCTGGAGAGCGTGGCGGATCAGATCACGCGCTACGGCCAGAACCGGCGGTTCCAGCTGATCGTCACGGACGACGCCTCAACGGACAACAGCCGGGCCGTTATCCGGCACTGGCTGGCCGAAAACGGGGGGCTCTTCGAAAAGACCGACCTGGTCTTCGCACCGGAAAATGTGGGCATCTGCCGGATATATGTGGAGGCGCTGCGGCGCGTGGAGGGGGACGCCTTCCTTGTCTTCAACGGCGACGATGTGCTGGCCCCCTACAATGTATTCGAATCCGCCGCCCTGCTGGAGGAGTACGACATCGCGGCCACCGCCTTCCTCAGATTTACCGGGCCCGGCGATTTGATCACCAACTACGGAACCTATCTGGAGGTGGCGCTGCAGCAGGTGATCCGGGGCCGGACGCTCCAGCGCGCGATCCGTCTTGGCTGTCCCATCATGGGCGTGGCCCTCTTTCGAAAGTCCCTGGTGACGGAGGAGGTGCTGGAGCACATTCTCCGCTTCCGCACCGTCAACGACAGAGCCTGCTTTCAGAAAATTGTGACGGGGAATCCGGATATCAAGGTCTGCTATATCAACCGCCCCATTGTCCTCTACCGCATATCCAGCACCTCTCTGTCCCACTTTGACAGCCCCACCCGGATACTGCACAACAGAGAAATCGCGCTGATGTGCAAAATCCAGCGCGCCTCGGAAAAATCCCCGGTGTTTCGCCTCCTGCTGCTCCTGCAGGAGAAGTCCACCCGCTTCCGGGAGAGTCCCAACCGGTACATCCGCCTGCTGCGGTTTTTCTCCCCCTATTTCGCCATCATGCTGTGGCTCTATCTCCGCCACTTCCGCCAGCTGCGCACGCTGGAGCGGGAGCTGGTGGACCGGCACCGGCAGGACTGCCAGGCCCACTACAAAACCATCGCGGCCCAGGCCGGGGCCTATGCGCCATCCCGCCCCCCGGTTTCCGGATAGAGCAAAACCACCCGCGTTCAGCGGGTGGTTTTGCCTTCCATGCTACGACTGCGCCCGGAAAACGGCCTGTCCGGAGATACGCACATCATTTGCCGGCGCGGAATCTGACTTCGATACGAAGTCAATGGTAAAATCCACCGTCTCGGTCTTCCCTGCGCCCAGTATGCTCGTATACGTCCCCAGGCTGACTGCCCTGATATTGTACTGATCCGACAGCCCCGCCGCGTCCAGCTTCCGGCCAACCGCCGCCTGGATGAGCTTCAGCCCGTCGAATGTGGTATTGGCCTGGACGGAGATCTCCCCGGTCTCTGTGCACGCTTTCAGACGCTGGTACATTGCCTGCCCCGCCTGGTACCCGCTGTCAACGGACAATTCCCCCTGTCCGCACAGCCGTACCGTGGCGGTCAGCTCGCTTGTTTCGCCGGTGGGGGTGAACGTGTTCCCGGAGGGCAGCGTCACCGGGTGTCCTGAAAATACAGCGGTAAAGGGCACCTGAAGCTCTGTCCCGGACTGTGCCTGCGCCGGGAACTGGACGTTGTAGGAGAGCCGGATGGCCGACGGCCCGCCGTCCAAAAAGTACGCTTCCTGGCCTTGAGCGGCCACATAGTCCGCCATTCCCTTTCGGATGGCCTCTTTGATCCCATCCACCGTCCAGTCATTCCACAGTTCGACGGTCAGCTCCCCAGGGTCGAGCCCCCATACCGACGGCGCGAATCCGCGTGTGGCCGAATTCATGATCTCCCCATCCCCCATGGGAGGACCGCCGCTTTCTGCGGTGCTGTCGATCCGCAGGCCGTTTTTCGCGTCCCACTGGTAGTCCCAGCCCAGTTCCTCCACCGCCAGCGCCCAGGTGAGCGGGAAATAGGTAACGTCGCGATAGTTCAGAAGGGGCCATTTTGCGCTCTTGCTGTCAAACTCCGTTCCGTTGATGACAACGGAGTAGGTGACGCGGGACACAGCCACGGAGCCCTTCTGACGGGCGGCGCTGGTTTCGGCGGTATACTCCGCCGTTTCCCCGGTGCGGTCAATAGACAGGGTCGTGCCGTCCCAGCCGCTGGAAACGCCCAGGAACCGGCACAGATGGTAGGTCATCGGGAAATACGTGATGTCCCGGTAGACCAGCAGGGGATATTTGGCCTGACGGTTGTCGACCTTCACGCCGTTGAGCGTGACAGGCTCCGCGGAAACGGACGCTGTGAGCCCGGCGGCCCAGGCCGTAGGCGGCAGAACGGCCAGCAGCAGGCAGCAGCAGAGAATGCATAGGAATCGACGCATCGATAATCCCTCCCGGAAAATATTTTTTGTTTCCGGAAACAGGATACCATAAAATTCTACGTTTGTCAACCGTAAACCGAAAATTTCTGCCTGAGCGGATGGCGCGTCTCTGCAGGGCTGCTGCGCACCATCCACTCAGGCGAAAAAATTTTCTTTACTTCGGTTCCCGCTGTTTATCAGCGGTACTTCACCGCCGTGCCGTAGGCGATGACCTCTGCGGCCCCCTGCATCACGGACGACGAGCCGTAGCGCATATTCACCACCGCGTCCGCCCCCATGGCCTCCGCCTCGTCCACCATGCGCTTGGTGGCGATCTGCCGGGCCTCGATGAGCATCTCCGTGTATCCCACGATCTCACCGCCCACCAGGGTCTTCATGCCGGCCATAAAGTCCTTGCCGAAGTTCTTCGACTGTACCACCGTGCCCTTGACAATGCCCAGGGCCTCCAGTTCCCGTCCGGGAATATGATCAATATTGACGAGCAACATCTAACTCTCCTCCTTGTATTTCATGAAATCTTTGTTTCAGTACCACCAGCGCCGCCACCATGGGCAGTGCGCTGGCTGCGGCCAGGGCCGCGAACAAAATCACCGCCCACCGGGGCAGGTCCGGGATAAAGCACAGCGCGATGAAGCAGACCACACATGCCGCCTGGAGCAATCCGAACAGGGCCACGCCCCGGACTGCGTCCTTCTTCTGCTGGTTTTTCCGGTCCTCAATATTTTTTTGCATCTTCTTCCTCCCCTCCGTCGATTTCCTTCAGCCGCTGGGCCAGCGCCAGCAGGACCCCCACGATCACCGCGCCGCCAATCAGGGCGTACATCAGCAGAAACGGCAGGACCCCTGTGATCCCCTCCCCGGCCAGCCCGGCCACTGCCGCCAGGGAAACGCCCACCAGCGGCCCCATGTACAGGATCACCAGGATGGCCACCACCACAGCCGCGATCTTCTTCCGGCTAGTATTGTCTCGCATCGTCAGCCTCTCCTTTCCCAATTTCCTTGATCCGCTGGAACAGCGCCAGCAGCACCCCCACGATGATCAGAAACGGCGCCGCCGCCATCACCAGCAGCAGGGCCAGGGGCGGCGCGTCCTGGGCGTCCAGGGAGAAGGCCCAGAACATGAGGGCGATGACCGCCGCCATGACCGCCACCAGCGCCGAGGAAATGGCCACCGGGGCCACATACCGCACCCGGATATCCTGCCGCTGCTTGTTCTGGAACGTGGTGCCCGCGTGCTCCAGCTGCTCCATCTCCTCCAGGGCCTGGTCCGCGTCCAGCTGGCCCAGGGGCTCCTGCCGCTCCTGGAGGAGGGTACACAGCCGCACCGCCTCGTCGATATTTTTGCGCTCCCGCTCCAGGGTCACCAGGTGGCGGCGCATGCCGTCCCCCACCGTCTGCCCGCCCTCCTGCATCCGGCGGATGTCCTCGATGGGTACGCCCAGCTTGCGCATGAGCTTGATGCGCTTGAGGGTATCCACCTCCGCCTGGCCGTAGTCCCGGTAGCCGTTTTCGCTGTTGCGCCGGGGCGACAGCAGGCCCTTTTCCTCATAAAAGCGGATGTTCTTTTTTGTGATGCCCACCAGGGCCTCCACCTCGTTGATCTTCATGGGAACCACCTCTCTATCACCCCCTTATTGTATACCTTCCCCCTGGTGGAAAGTCAAGTATTTTCAGTAAAAACCGGCATTTTTTTGTAGAAGCGCGCCGCCGGCAGGACCACCGCCGCCGTGACCGCCGCCAGGATCAGCTCTGTAGCCGCCGGGGGAAGCATCGCGGCGGTGGTCACGGCGGCAAAGTCCCCGGCCGCGTGGAGCAGCACCGCCAGCAGGAACAGCCGGAGCTTCCCGGACCGCACGGCGGCAAATACCAGCACGGAGAGGCTCACATGGAGGGCCACCGCCACGACCCGCCCCGCCGCTTATGCCAGAGCATCAGCCCTATGGGCCGCGCTGTCCGGCGGCCTCCGTGTTGACGTCAGGATAACCCATCCGCCAAGGGGAATGTCAAGGCTTTTTTTCGCTTTTTTCACAAAAATTTTCGTTTCCACCAGGTGGAGGGTTTTATTCGGCGGATTTTTGTGGTATGCTTCCTGTCAGAAAAATCAAATGAGGAGTGAGCGATACGTCTTATTTTACCTATGAAGCGGACATCACCTACGACGAGCTGGGCCCCGACCAGCGGCTCAGCCGCCGGGGCCTGGTGAAGATTTTGCAGGAGGCCGCCGCCATCGCCTCTGACGAGCGGGGCTATGGGATGAAGGACATCCCCCGCAACGGCGTGTTCTGGCTGCTGGCCGGGTGGCGGCTGGAGCTGCGGGAGCGCCCGGCCTGGCGGTCCCGGCTGACCGTACAGACCTGGCCCCGGTCCATGAACGGGTTCCAGTCCGAGCGGGACTTTCTGGTGTACTGCGGCGGGGACCTGGTGGCCCGCGCCAGCTCCCGCTGGCTGCTGGTGAGCACCGTCACCGGCAAGGCGGCCCGTGTGACCGACGCTGTCCGCAGCGCCTACGAGCTGGAGGAGCGGGTCCTCTTCGACGACCCCATTCCCACCAACGGCAAAACCCCTGACGGCGCGCCGGTGACCTTTGCCGCCGCCATCGGCCGGCGGGAGATCGACACCAACGGCCACGTCAACAACATCCACTATCTGGAGTTCGCCCTGGAGGCCCTGCCGGAGGAGGTGTTCCGCCATCTGCCCAATACTGTGGACATCACTTTCCGCCGTCAGATCCTTCTGGGCACAGCCGTCCGCTGCCTCTACTGCGTGACGGAGGACGGGAAGCACCAGGTGGAGATCCGCAGCGGCGAGGACGGACATGCCGTCCACCACGCCTTTGTGTGGTTCTATTGACGGGCATCCCGCTTGAAAAGGCGGATATTCTGTGGTAAGATCCTATGGAAAATAAGTATGACAAGGAGCAGTGCATACAATGTCAAACGCGAAAAAAATCCCCGCAAGAAACGAAGTGGATAAAAACGTCTGCTGGAGCATTGAGGACCTGTTTCCCAGCGATCAGGCCTGGACGGAGGCCTTTGAGGCCCTGAAGACGCTGCCGGAGGAGATCGCCGTCTGGCAGGGCCGGCTGGGGGAGTCCGCCCGGACGCTCTATGACTACCTGTCCTTCAGCGAGGACCTGAGCGTGCGGGTGGAGCCGGTCAGCGTCTACGCCTTTCTGCGCAGCGACGAGGACACCGCAGACGCGGACCACCAGGCCATGTACGGCCAGTGCATGAGCCTGATGGTCCGCATCAGCAGCGCCGCCGCCTTCGAGGGCCCGGAGCTGGCGGCCATCCCCCAGGAGACGCTGGACCTGTTTTACACCCAGGTCCCGGAGCTGGAAAAATACCGCCGGTTCCTGGACAGGGCCCGGCTGGAGCGGGACCACATCCTGTCCCACCGGGAGGAGGAGCTGCTGGCCGGCGCCGGGGAGATCGCCCAGGCCCCCGGCAATATCTTCCAGACCCTGGCGGACGCGGACATGAAGTTCCCCCCCGCCGCCGACAGCCAGGGCGGGGAGCACGCGGTGACCAACGGCACGTATATCTCCCTGATGGAGAGCGCCGACCGTACGCTGCGGAAAAACGCCTTTGCGTCCCTCTACGGCGTGTACGGCGGCCTCCGGAACACCCTGGCCGCGGCGCTGAACGCGGAGACCAGGAAGAACGTCTTTTTTGCCCGCGCCAGGAAGTACCCCACCGCCCTGGCTGCGGCGCTGGGGGCCTCCGAGGTGCCGGAGGCGGTCTATCACAGCCTCATCGACGCCGTCCACAACAATCTGGATAAGATGTACCGCTACATGGCCCTGCGGAAAAGGGCGCTGGGGCTGGATGAGCTGCATATGTACGACATCTATACGCCCATCGTCCCCGGCGGCGATGAGGTCATCCCCTTCCAACGGGCCAGGGAGGAGGTCCTCGCCTCCCTCCAGGTGTTGGGGGAGGACTACTGCCGGGTGGCGGCACAGAGCTTCCGGCAGCGGTGGATGGACATCTATGAAAATCAGGGCAAGCGCTCCGGGGCCTATTCCGCCGGCTGCCGGACCCACCCCTTCCTGCTGCTCAACCACACCGACGACCTCAACAGCGAGTTCACCCTGGCCCACGAGCTGGGCCACGCCATGCACTCCTATCTCAGCAACCGCCATCAGCCGCCGGTGTACGCGGACTACGTGCTGTTTGTGGCGGAGGTGGCCAGCACCTGCAATGAGGCGCTGCTGATGTACCACCTGCTGGGGAAGACGGAGGACCGGAAAAAGCGGGCGGTGCTCATCAACTATTTCCTGGAGCAGTTCCGCACCACGGTGTACCGGCAGACCATGTTCGCGGAGTTCGAGCTGGAGACCCACCGCCTTGCGGAGGCCGGGGAGACCCTGACCGCCGCCCGGCTGTGCGACATCTACAGCGGCCTGAACAGGCTCTACTACGGCGAAGATGTGGCGCAGGACGAGGAAATCGCTATAGAGTGGGGCCGCATCCCCCACTTCTACCGCCGGTTTTATGTGTACCAGTACGCCACCGGCTTTTCCGCCGCCATGGCCCTGTCCAGGCGGATCCTGGAGGGCGGGCCGGAGGCCGCGGCGGACTACCTGCAGTTTTTGCGGGGCGGCTCCTCAGCGGACCCGCTGACGCTGCTGAAGGGCGCGGGCGTGGACCTGAGCACGCCGAAGCCGGTGGAGGACGCGCTGGCGCTGTTCGGGCAGCTGACGGAGGAGATGGAGGGCCTGGTGGACGCGGCCCGTTAGAACGAGAAAATACTGGGGAGGGGATGTCCTATGGGAAACTGGCGGGGCCATTTGAAGACGATCACGGCCCACAAGCTGCTGGTGATGAAATACTGCTTCCAGCTGGGCCTGTACCGGCAGGGGCTGGCCCACGATCTGAGCAAATACGGCCCGCGGGAGTTTCTGGTGGGCGCGAAATACTACCAGGGGGACCACAGCCCCAACGAGGCGGAGCGCCTGGCGACGGGGGTGTCGTCGGCGTGGCTCCACCACAAGGGCCGCAACAAGCACCACCTGGAGTACTGGATCGACTACGACCCAGGGCAGGGCTTCGCCATGGGGGGCATGAAAATGCCGGCGCGGTATGTGGCGGAGATGTTCTGCGACCGGGTGGCGGCCAGCCGTATCTATCAGGGGGACCGGTACACGGATGCCTCCCCCTGGGAATATTATGCCAAGTCGGCGGACCACTACCTGCTGCACCCGGAGACCCGGGCGCTGCTGGAGCGGCTGCTGCAGATGCTGCGGGACCAGGGCGAGGAGCGCACGCTGGCGTATATCCGGGAGGATGTGCTCCATCCCCGCGATTACCGCTCCAGGCCCCGGACGCCCCGCTGAAGGCGATATTCGCAAAATAAGAGAGCGGGGTGGCTGTCCCCGCTCTCTCCTATGCCTTCGGTGTCTTCTGGCCGCCCTTCAGCGCCAGTACCGCCACCTGTTTTGTCATGTTCTCATGGATGTCCAGCACATTGCCCGGATAGCGGCGGATACGGTCCACCGGATACTGGGCCAGGAACTCCTCCCGGCTGGTGAGGATTTCCAGTCCGACCCCGCCCTCCCGGAAGTGCATCGGCACGACCACGTGGGGATTGACCGCGTCGGCCACCGCCTTGGCCTGGTGCAGGTCGATGGTGTAGGTGCCGCCTACAGGCAGCAGCAGCACGTCGCAGCGGCCCAGCTGCGCCAGCTGCTCCGCCGTCAGGGGCTGGCCCAGGTCGCCCAGGTGGACCACCGTCAGGCCCTCGGATGTGAACGCGCGGACCGTATTCCGGCCCCGCAGCGCGCCGCCCTGGTCATCGTGAAAGGTATCGAGCTCCCGCACGGTGAAGGGATTGACCTTGCCGGAGGTCAGGGTCACCTCATCGGTATAGGCGTGGTCGGAGTGCCCGTGGCTGCAGTAGACCGCGTCGGCCTCGGTGCAGACGTCGGGCAGGCCGGGTATGTTCCGAAACGGGTCGATCAGCGCCTGAAAGCCGTAGCTCTCCAGCATAAAGCAGGCGTGGCCAAGCCATGTCAGCGTCATAGAGAATAACCTCCTGTCCATTTTGATCGGATATATCGAGCATGCAGAACAGCCTACCACAAATTTATGAACAAATCAAGCAGCCCGCCCTGATTTTTGCCAGTCAGGGCGGGCTGCCGCCATAGTTACAGTCCCTGGGCAATCATTGCCTCGGAGATCTTTTTAAACGCGGCGATATCGTTCCCGGCGATAAGGTCGTACCCCAGGCCGTACGCCTCTGCGGCGGCGGCGGAAGCGTCGTAAATACTGCTCATGATGCCCCGCAGCTTCTCGTCCACCTCCCGGCGGGACCAGCTGTAGCGCAGGCTGTTCTGCACCATCTCCAACGCGGACACGGCCACGCCGCCGCTGCCCGCCGCCTTGGCCCCGGCGGTGAGGATCTTGGGGCTGAGCCGCAGCAGCTTCAGCGCCTCGGCGGAGGCGGGCATGTTGGCCGCCTCCACGTAGTAGCGCACGCCGTTGGCCAGAATCAGCACCGCGTCCTCCACGGAGATCTCGTTCTCCGTGGCGCAGGGGATGACGATGTCCACCGGCACCTCCCAGGGCTTCTTGCCGGGGTGGAACTCCACGCCGAATTTCTCCCCATAGGCCTCCACCCGGTCCTGGCCGCTGCCGCGCATTTCCCGGACAAAGTCGAACTTTTCCGCCGTGACCACGCCGTCCGGGTCGTACACATACCCGTCGGGGCCGGAGAGCGTCACTACCCTGCCGCCCAGCTCGGCGGCCTTCCGGCACACGCCCCAGGACATGTTGCCAAAGCCGGACACGGCGATTCGCTTGCCCGCCAGCGACTCCCCCTGGTGCTCCAGCATCCGGGCCAGGAAGTAGACTGTGCCGAAGCCGGCGGCCTCCTGGCGGATCTTGCTGCCGCCGTAGGTCAGGCCCTTGCCGGTGAGGGCGCTGCTCTCCGCCCGGCCCTTCACCCGCTTGTACGCGCCGTAGAGATACCCGATCTCCCGCACGCCCACGCCGATATCCCCGGCGGGCACGTCGGTGTCCGCGCCGATATAGCGGTAGAGATTGTACATAAAGCTCTGGCAGAAGCGCATGACCTCCCGGTTGGACCGGCCACGGGGGTCGAAGTCCGCGCCCCCCGCCGCGCCGCCGATGGGCAGCCCGGTCAGGGCGTTCTTATAGGTCTGCTCAAAGCCCAGGAATTTCACCACAGAGGCGGTCACCGACGGGTGGAACCGCAGCCCGCCCTTGTAGGGGCCGATGGCGCTGCTGAACTGCACCCGGTAGCCGTGGTTGGTGTGGGTCACGCCCTGGTCGTCCTGCCAGGGCACCAGGAAGGAGAACATCCGCTCCGGCTCCACCATCCGGCTGAGCACGTCCAGCCGCTCATAGACCGGCTTGTCAACGGCGGGCTCGATCATCTCCAGCCACGCCCGCACGCACTGCAGGTACTCCTGCTCATTGGGGTAGAGGCGCTCCAGGCGCTCCTGGACGCCGGCAATATAC
Organism: uncultured Oscillospiraceae bacterium; assembly: GCA_910578505.1. Lineage (GTDB taxonomy): Bacteria > Bacillota > Clostridia > Oscillospirales > Oscillospiraceae > Pelethomonas. Next base: position 26,679 of record CAJTPV010000017.1, read on the forward strand.
TCGTTCATCCTGCCGCCCCCTTACACCACGCCGTAGGCCAGCATGGAGTCCGCCACCTTCAGGAAGCCGGCGATATTGGCGCCCGCCACCAGGTTGCCCGGCATGCCGAAGCGCTCGGCGGCTTCGGAGGCGTTGCGGTACAGGTCGGTCATGATGCGCTTGAGGTGGTCGTCCACCTCCTCGAAGCTCCAGTAGAAGCGCATGGAGTTCTGGCTCATCTCCAGAGCGGAGGTGGCCACGCCGCCGGCGTTGGCGGCCTTGGCAGGGGCGAAGAGGATGCCCGCCGCCTGGAGGGCGTCCACGGCCTCCGGGGTGCAGGGCATATTCGCGCCCTCGGCTACGGCGAAGCAGCCGTTGGCGATGAGGGCCTTGGCGGCGCCGCCGTCCAGCTCATTCTGGGTGGCGCAGGGCAGGGCGATGCCGCAGGGGATGCTCCAGATCCCGGCGCAGCCGGTGTGGTATTCCGCCTCAGGGTGGACGTCCACGTAGGCGCTGATGCGCTTGCGCTCCACCTCCTTCAGCTGCTTGACGAGGGGCAGGTCGATGCCGTTTTTGTCGTACACGTAGCCGCCGGAGTCGGACATGGCCACCACTTTTGCGCCGAAGGCGGCGGCCTTCTCGCAGGCGTAGATAGCCACGTTGCCGGAGCCGGAGATAACAACCGTCGCACCGTCAAAGCTCCTGCCATTGCTGCGCAGCATATTGTCCGCGAAGTAGCACAGGCCGTAGCCGGTGGCCTCGGTGCGGGCCAGGCTGCCGCCGTAGGTCAGGCCCTTGCCGGTGAGCACGCCGGTAAACTCGTTGGCCAGGCGCTTGTACTGGCCGAAGAGGTAGCCGATCTCCCGGCTGCCCACGCCGATGTCCCCGGCGGGCACGTCGGTATCCGGCCCGATATATTTGAACAGCTCCGTCATGAAGCTCTGGCAGAAGCGCATGACCTCGTTGTCGCTTTTCCCCTTGGGGTCAAAGTCGCTGCCGCCCTTGCCGCCGCCGATGGGCAGGCCGGTGAGGCTGTTTTTGAAGATCTGCTCAAAGCCCAGGAACTTGATAATGCCCTCATACACGGAGGGGTGGAACCGCAGCCCGCCCTTGTAGGGCCCGATGGCGCTGCTGAACTGGACCCGGAAGCCCCGGTTGACGTGGATGTTGCCCCGATCGTCCTCCCAGGGGACCCGGAACTTGATGATGCGCTCCGGCTCCACCAGGCAGTCCATCACGCCCTCGCGGATGTACTCCGGGTGGGCGTCCACCACCGGGGACAGGGACGCAAGGACCTCGCTGACGGCCTGATGGAACTCCGGCTCCGCCGGATTGCGCTGCACCACGCGGTCCATAAGCTGGCGCAGATATTCATTGGAAATGCTCATACTGATGCCTCCAAACCTGATTCCGGCGGCGGGGCTCCATGCCCCGGCGGCCGGTATTTCCATCGCGTTTCGTGAGCCACCTGGCGTTTTGCACAACAGGCAAACCAGATATTGTGTGCATACGGAGGACATACCACAATACACATGACCGCCCCTGACGGGGTTTGTACAATACCGCAAATCGCTCACCGATGTTTTAACCGGCTAAAGTGTAGCACAGAGTTTTTGTCCCCGTCAATAGTTTTTTGCGTTCCGCCTGGAATTTTGGTCCTTTGAATAAAAAATCACAAATGAAGGCAGAATCTTTCATCAAAATATTGCACCGGAAATGGCCGTCCCTACAGGATATTTTTGATGCTGACGCTCTGGGTTTCCGCCAGCAGATCCATCTGCTCCATCAGCTGGGCCAGGAGGAGGTGGAAGTCGGCGTCGTCCTGCTGGCTGCACACCGCCTTCGCGCCGGCGAAAAGGGATTCCGCTTCGTCCAGGTCGCTGTGGTTCATGATGGTGTGGAAGAAGCCCTGGCTGCTGTCCCAGTCGTCGTAGGCTTCCAGCAGGCGCTTTTCGGCCTGGGACCAGTCCTCCTCCATGGCGGCCTTGTCCGTCTGTTCCAGCTGGGCGATCCAGTCGTCGGTGCGCTGGCGGACATAGCTGCCGGCCCAGAGGGAGAAGGCCAGGATCAGGGCCAGGAGCCCGGCGGGGATATAGAATGCTTTCACGCGGTTCCCTCCTTTGCTACGCAGACTACGGTCCCGGCCTCGTCAACGGTCATGAGGAAGACCTGGCGGGGGGAGGTGAGGCTGCGGGATTTCAGCTGCTTTTCCAACCACTTCAGGTCGTAGCCGCTGCCGCTGAGATTGTGGGAGAGCAGGTGGCCGTCGTTGATGAGCAGGACGGGCAGGGTCACGTCGTCCTGCACCTCATGGTTCAGCACCTGGGGGGTGACGGGGCTGTCCTTGGTGTAGGGGAGGACGGACACCTGCCCGCTGGTCTCCAGGATGGCGTATTTTACGGCGCTGAGGTCGGCGTAGCCCTGACACCGCAGCTGCTCGAAGAGCTCGTCCACGGTGAAGCGGTTGCGGGCCATGCTCCGCTGGAGGACCTTGCCGTCCCGGACGATGACCGTGGGGTGGCCGCAGACCAGGCCCCGGAACCGAATGGATTTCAGGCTGAAGTAACTGAGCAGCATGGACAGGCACAGCAGGGTGGCAATGGGGAAGAGGCCGTTGACGAGAGGGATGCCGAAGTCCTGCATGGGCACGGCGGCCAGATCGGAGATGATGAGGGTGAGCACCAGCTCGCTGGGCTCCAGCTCGCCGATCTGCCGCTTGCCCATGAGCCGCAGGCCCACCATCAGGATAAAATAGAGGATAATTGTACGGAAAAAGGCGGTTGTCATCATTCCACATCCTTTCCGCACCAGTATCTGCAAGTCGTTCCAGAATTATACGGGGCGGCTACTGGACCCGCAGGAAAATGTCCTCCAGGCGGATGGTGAGGTCATCAAAGAGGCTGCACCGGAACTCCTTGGCGATTCCAGCCAGTTCCTTCTCCGGCGTATAGTCCGGGGGGACGAAATAGACCCCGCTCAGAACAAGCCGGCCACTGTCCTGGATGTATTGCTCCACCGTCTTTTCATTGGGGGACACGATCCAGTACTCCCGGACGCCGCACTTCCCGTAGACCTCCATCTTGCGTCCCCGGTCATTCTTTGCTGTACCGGGGGAGAGGACCTCAACCACCAGGTCCGGCGCGCCGTGTACGCCGTCGCCCTTGATTTTGTCAGGGTCGCAGACAATCATAAAATCAGGGATGAAATGATCCGTTTCTGTCAGATAGACCGCCTCGCCATCTCCAAAGGGTTCGCAGAGTTTTCCCTCTAAATATTTCCGAAACAGATAGTAAATATTGCCTCCAATTCGGTTGTGGTTGCTGGCGGCAGGCGACATCGCCACGATTTCGCCGTTGATCAGCTCCTCCCGGAATTCCTCCTGGTATGCCAAATTGGTTTGCATGGTGATTCCTCCTTTTCGTTAATATGTTTTAGTATACCATGCCTGCCGGAAGGTTTCCACACCAATTTCAGACACAGCGGCGCGCAGATCAGACGAACGGGACGCCGCAATACCCGCAGCATCCCGTTCAAGCGCCTATTTGATCTCCGTCAGCGCCACCGCCTCCCCATCGCAGGTAATGCTCACCGGCGCGCCCTCCGGCAGGGAGAGCAGCACATAGCCGCTGTCCTTCTTCCGGAAGCGCACAATGTCCACCGTCCATTTGCCGTCTGACAACTCGGGCTCATAGCCGAAGCTCCAGGCGAAGCCATTGTAATAGATATACTGCCGCTCACCGGCGTGGATGAGATACCACTTGCGGACCGCGCAGTTCTGCATCGCCTTGCGGGCTGCCTCCGGCAGGTCCTCCCTGGATATGTTGACAATGGTATCCTCATCGACCGGGTCATCCCACTCATCCTCCTCGAAATCGTCGCCAAACATCTCATCTATTTCGCTTTCCGTCAGATACCCCACAGTTTTGATGCTGCCGTCCGCATTCCGGGTGACCTTGACCGACACCGTGCCCTTTGGATTCGTATTGAGGGTGACAAAGGACTCGTTCGCCTGGAAATCCGCAAAAACCCTTGTCAGCTTCCCCTGATAATAGTAGTTCCAGCCACTCTTGGTAATGCCGTAAGCCTTGTACTCCTCCAGCAGCTGCTTTTCACGCTCCGCTGTAAGTTTGTCCGTCTCCTGCTGTACCCGCTCCGTCCCGGCGGCGTTGGCGAGCATGGCGGAAAAGGCGAGGCGCTTGTCCTCGACCGCCCTGTCCGCCCATGCTTCTCTGTCGGATTGGCTCATTCTGTTTATGGGAATGGAGAAGAAGGCGATTTTTTCATCGGCATACGCCTTTTCCGCGAACTCAGCAAACAGCGGGCTGTCCTGGGGGAGGCAGTTCATACACGCGCCGTAATAGGCGATGCTGCCGTCCTCATAGCACAGATTCAGGTACTTGCGCTGGGCGGCTTCATCCAGCATGACATACGCCGCCGAAAAACCGGCTACGTCCCCCTCCTGATAGCGCCGGTACGCGGCGGACGGACCGCCCTTGCCAGCGTTGGGGACTGCCGCGCCGGTATAGGCCCCCGCCGCAGCTCCACCCAGCAGCAGTACAGCCGCCAGCAGGAACGAAACAGCTGTGACAATTCTGGAGTTTTTCTTGAAATTCATGATAGCACGCAACCTTTCCTTTAATAATTCGCCGCTCTCATGCAGCGTAACCGACCCGGCGGAATCCCCGTAGCCGCCGCCTGCCGCCGTGGCCCGCAGCAGCATGTCGCCGTAAGCCCTGCGCTGCTGTGGCTCCAGGGAGCGCAGCACCGCCTCGTCACAGGCCAGCTCGCAGGCCCGGCTGATCTCCCGGCCCATCCACCACACCAGGGGATTGAACCAGTGCAGGCAGACCGTCGCCTGCACCAGCCATTTGTACAGCAGGTCCCGCCGCCGGTAATGGGTCAGCTCGTGGCGCAGGGTGTACCGGAAATCATCATCCGGCAGACCGGCGTCCGGCAGGACGATGCAGGGCCGGAAAAAGCCCAGCAGCATGGGGGAGGACGCCAGCCGGTTTTCGTACAGCTCTATGGGGCGGTGGACGCCCATCTCCCCGCAGAGCTCCCCCAGGCAGTCCAGCCGGGCGACATCCGACACCTCCGTGCATCCCGCCCGTATATACCTGCCGAAGCTCTGATAGACCGTGATCTTCCGCAGCAGCAGGAGCGCCGCCGCGCCCAGCCATATGGCCCAGAGATTCTGCCGGAGCGCCCCGCCAATTTCCCAAGAGGGGGCGCTTTCGTCCTCCGGCGGCAGGACCACATCCCCCGCTGGGACCGCTGGCAGCGCAACCGCGTCCGCCGCCGGGACGGACACAGCGGCGCGGACGGGCTCCCGGAAGACCGCCCCCATCAGGCTCACCTCCGGCGACAGCGGCAGCAGCAGCCGGGCAATGACAATCAGCCAGATGTAATACTGCCACCGGCGGCTGAGCCTGTTCTTCAACAGCGGCCCGGCCAGCAGCAGGAACAGGATCAGCAGGGAGCCGGAGGCGGACAGAGAAACAAACACCCGAAATATGCCATTCATTGCCCGCTCCCCTCCCAGAACCGTTTCAGCTCCGCATAATCCTCCTCCGACAGCATATCCCCCTGAATCAATGTGGCCACAAGGCCCTTGGCATCCCCCTGGTACAGCTTGTTCAGGAGGGTCCGGGCCTGGGCTGTCTGGTATTCCGCCTCGGACACAACGGCGGTATACTCGTTGCGGCGGCCGATCTTGCTGGTTTTCAGCAGCCCCTTGTCCACCAGACGGGACAGCAGCGTGATGACCGTGTTTTTCTGCCAGACCCGGCCCCTCTTGACCAGCTCCTCCATAATGTGGGCGTAGAGGGCCGTACCCCCGCTGGCCCAGACGATTTTCATCAGCTCCAGTTCGGAGTCCGATACCTGCTGCAATGCCATATTGTGATGACCTCCTTTGACGACATGTTGTAGGCTAATTTTAAGATAGCATATTGTAGTCCAAATGTCAAGCACATTTTTTCATCTGCCGGACCGCTTGCAGTGGACCGCCCGCTGTGGTATACTGGCGGCGGAAACATCCATCGGGAGGGACGGCGGAAAATGGAAAACCGGATACAGCCACGGACAATTCTGCTGCTGGTCATGGCCGCGGGCCTGATTGGCTGCGCGGCCTTCGGCGGGGTTTACCGCCTCTCCCGCAGGGACTGGGCCTTCACGGCGCTGATAATTTCGGCCATGGTGGTCTACCATGTGTTCATCCGCTTTTTCGCGCCAGTCGTGCTCTGGGTCTTCTTCCGCAAGACCTACGACTACCGGCGGCGCTGGTTCCAGCCCAGGCGCTGGGAGCCCCGGCTCTACCGGCTGCTGCGGGTGAAGCGGTGGAAGGGGCGAGCCATTACCTACGACCCGCGGGAGTTTTCCCTCCGGCTGCACTCCCTGGAGGAAATCGTCAACAACATGTGCCACGCGGAGGCGGTCCATGAGCTGACCGCCCTGCTCAGCCTGCTGAGCGTGTTCTTTGCCGTTCCTCTGGGCGGAACCGCCGCCTTTTTTACGACGGCGGTCCTGGCGGCGTCGGTGGACCTGGCGTGCGTGGTCATCCAGCGGTACAACCGGCCCAGGCTGGTAAAGCTCCTGGAGCGGAAGAGCGCATGAGGGCAGAAAACCGGGGGACCCGTCAAATGGGTCTCCCGGTTTTCTCAGTAATCAAAACATCTCGATATATGCGTCCCGCTCCGCGCCGACCGAGACATATTTAATGGGGCAGCCAACCGCTTTTTCGAGATACGCGATATAGTCCAGGGCGGTCTGGGGCAGGTCCTCCTTCTTCCGGCACTTCGACACATCGCCGAAGCCGGGCAGATACTCATATACCGGCTTGGCCCGGTCCAACCGCAGACCGGACGGGAAGTCGGTGGTGCGCACGCCGTCGATCTCGTAGGCCACGCAGACGGGCACCTGCTCCAAATAGCTGAGAACATCCAGCTTTGTCAGGGCGATCTCCGTAGCGCCCTGGGTCCTGACGCCGTACTTGCTGGCCACGACGTCAAAGCCCCCCACCCGGCGGGGACGGCCTGTAGCAGCGCCGTACTCGCCGCCGGCTTTTCGAAGCTGCTCCGCCTCATCGCCGAAAAACTCACAGGTAAACGGCCCCTCGCCCACACAGCTGGAGTAGGCCTTCATAATGCCGATGGAGCTGTCCAGCTGCCGGGCCGGGATGCCCGCGCCAATCGGCGCGTAGGCCGCGATGGAGGAGGAGCTGGAGGTGTAGGGGAAAATACCGAAATCAATATCGCGCAGAGCGCCCAGCTGCGCCTCAAAGAGAACATTTTTCCCCTCGTCCGCCGCCTGATTCAGGTATAGGGACGTATCGCAGATATAGTCCTTCCACGGCAGGCCGAACTCCCGCAGCCACGCCAGCATGTCCGCCGCCTGGATGGCCTCGTGGCCGTAGCCCCGCTCCACGGTCAGATTTTTCCACTCCACAATATCGCCGACCCGCTCCGCAATCCGCTCCAACTCCAACAAATCGCCCATGCGAAGCGTCTTTTTCATATATTTATCCGCATAAACCGGCGCAATGCCCCGGCGGGTGGAGCCGAATTTCTTCCCCGCCAGCCGGTCCTCCTCCAGACAGTCCAGCAGCTTGTGGTACGGCATGCAGATGGTGGCTTTGTCGCTGATCTTCAGGTTCTCCGGCGTGACGGAGATGCCGCCCTCCCGGAGCCGCTGGACCTCGCCGCACAGATGCTCCACATCGATCACCATACCGGGCCCCAGTACATTGACCGTACCTTCCCGCAGGATGCCGGAGGGCATCAGGTTCAGGATAAAGCGGCCCCGGTCGTTGACCACGGTATGACCGGCGTTGTTGCCGCCCTGGTAGCGCACAACGACCTCATATTTTTCGCTGAGGAGGTCCACCATCCGGCCCTTTCCTTCATCGCCCCAGTTAATGCCCACGATTGCAGTTAACATTGTTTTTTCCCCCGATATCGTAAAAGTTCATGGGTATTGCGGTATGGCAAAAGTCACCATACCCCTTATAGCATAACACAAACCGCAGATAAAAACAATGCGGGATTTGGCCGGGACTGCCAAAATCACGCATTGTTTTACAGCAGGTGTTGTATGGTTTGCCGAAGGCCCGGCGGCCCCCGTTCTCCGCCGGCGTACGCCTCTCATCCGTTCGGTTTTACCGTAAAGATACGTATCACAAAACGGGACAACCGCCACCCAGCCCGGTGACGGTTGTCTGATAAAATAAGTTAAACCCGAGCCGACCGCTAATTGCAGCGCCCTACTCTGTTGTTTAGTATACCCGCCCGGACTTGATTTGTCAAGTCCGGTTTTTTAGTCAGCAAAACGATTTTTTTCCGCTAACCTCTTGCAATCCGTATTACCCCACTGAAAAGTGGGGTAATATAGAGAGGAAGACATAGACTGCGGCAGGCTACGGGGTGTTGGCGCGCCCCGTAGCCCTGTACGAGTGATAGGGCACTCAGCACAGCAATCTATATTGCACCACGGATGTATTATACCCATTCCCGCTCCATTTTGCAAGCGGGATATTGCCGTGCGTTCGCATGAGAAGGAAAGCGGTGTTGAGTTGGAAGGACTCGGCATCGCGTTTATGTTTTCCGGTAGCGGCCCGGGGCGGGATTTCACCTCCATACCTTCCTTTCTCCGCCCCGGTGTCCGTCTGCTGGAATTTTTGTGAATTTGAGGAGGTAAAGAAGGGTATGAGAAAACGAATATGGGCGACGGTTCTGGCACTGTGCTTAGTGCTGGGATTGGTGCCGGGGACGGCATGGGCGGACTACGATTCGTGGAAAGAATACGATCTTGGGCAAGTGAAGTGCAAGGAGGGATACGAAACTGCTTATTTGTCTTATGAAGAAAATGAGCAGGGCGGTATCACAATTACCAGTGTACATCCGCAGAGTATTGGCGCTGTCATGCTGGGGACAGTACCTGGGTCTCTTGATTTGACAATCCCGGATTCGATTGATGGGAAACCAGTAACCTGTATAGGCCATGATGCGCTGCACGACTGTCCCTGGGCCACCAATGTTTTGAAGATTCCAGACACAGTTACAACGATTGGAGAAGGTGCCTTTACCTACTGTCCAATATCTGGACTTATACTGCCTGCGAGCCTGACTACCCTGGACGATTATGCACTTCACGGCATCAATGAATTGCAAATGTACGAGATACCGGAGGGTAATCCCAATTTCTCTAGTATTGACGGCGTGTTGTTCAACGGAGACAAAACACATCTGATTGATTATCCGGTTGCAAGACTAGGCAGCAGTTACCAGATTCCTGATGGCGTTACGCATGTTGAAAAACTTGATAGCGAAAACATTACAAAAATCATGATTCCGGAGAGTCTGGAATCCGGAGATTTTAGCTCTGTCATAAATTTAACCGAATTTACCGTTGAGGAGGGAAACAAAACTTTTTTCCTCTCTTGATGGGGTGCTGTTTAATGCCGACCAAACAGAACTGCTCAGGTATCCGGTTGAAGTTGTAAAAAACAGTCCGAGAAAAGCAGGGCCGTCCCGAAAGGGGCGGCCCTGCGTAAAGGTGTAAGCATCAAATCTAACAGCCAGCGTATAAAAATCTCCACCATGGTGCGAATGCACTTAGGATGCTTCATGTTTTGTCACTCGCCATACTGGTCGCCAGGTTCATCGGATTCTGTGTTCAGTATAGTATCCGCCTTGTCTATCAATTCTCGGGCAGCGCGTTCCAGTTCGGACGGCTGCTGTTTGTACGCGGATGCCGCGAGACCAGACGCCCGTCTTTTCTTTTTGCAGCCCAAACTGGTCAAATTTTCGTAGTTCGTTTGGATCATCTGGAACACGTATTCCTGGTCGACATCAAGGCCGCCGGCCGCATCCCTTATGATGGCCCTGAGTTCCAGCTCGTTGGGAAGCGCGGGGTATTGGTACTTGATATTCTTGTCTTCCAGCAACTCGTGGAAAAATCCTATAAGCAGGTTCGCGGGCGGCTTTCCGTCCATCCCGTAGCCCCTGGAGATCAGGGACAGGTTGTTGTCGAAGTTGGGGGCCATGGACAGTATCTCGCCGGTCTCCCGGTCGCGCAGGATCCCGTAGTTTTCCGTATGCCTGTCCGGGTTCAATGTCAAGGCGTCCATGAAGAGGATGTCCAAGTACTGCCGCTCCAGGCTCTTGCCGAAACTTCTCAGTACCTCATAGTTGCGGCCATAGTCTTCGTCGTCCTGTACGAGGTATCTCATTGGCTCGAAGTTCGTCTTCCCTGCCGTGAAGTCCGGGGTGGCCGTGTACCCGCCTTTGGCATAATATTCGGCGGCAGGGAGTCCCATTTTGTCGCAGAGCCTGTAGATGAAGATTTCCGAAAACCGTTCTTTCGGGGTACTGGCCTTGAACATCGTCCAACCGCCGTTCACCAGACGCCAGCATTTTTCGAAGCTGCCGGTATTGGTCAGTTCCGGCGTCGGCGTGTTGAGTTGGTGGTATGAGAATTCCTTCGCGAAGTCGCCGACGCCGCAGCGCAGCGCCACGTCCGCAAAGTAGTCCTTCGAGAAGAGAACCTGGTTCCAGGACACGTTTTCACCGTCTATCCGTATCCAATAGTTATCCGTGACCGTGGCGCCATGGACGCGCAGTGCCGTGTTCAGATCCGAAGTGTCGCCGAGCCGGAGGATCCGTTTCAGGACGCGGCTGTTCGTCCTATGTCGGTCGACGGCACGGTGCTCCAGCCAGTCTACGAGATCGCCGCTGCGCCGGAAACATAATGGCGTACGGTTTTCCAGGATCGGCGTCACCCGGCTTCCGTCGAAGCGGGCGACAGGCGTGTCTCCACTCATAACGTATCCGGTAATGGGTTTTTTGGCATTTTTGGACATAACGAGACCCGCCTCCTTTCAAGAATAGTATATCATACGGATTGGATCTGTGCAATCCGTTGGTGGCAGATCTGGGGGAAAGGAAATCACGGCAAAGGTCCCATCCCTGGCCGTCACGATCCCGCGGTCGAAGTAACGGTGGACCACGTCGGCGCCTGGGATATCGTCCTTCAATGGTGTGGCATTACTTTGTGCCGAATATCCGGTCTCCGGCATCCCCCAGGCCGGGGACGATGTAGCCCTTTTCGTTGAGATGGCTGTCCACCGCGCCGCAATAAATATCCACATCGGGATGGTCCTTCTGTATCCGCTCAATGCCGCAGGGGGCCGCCAGCAAAACCATGAGCTTGATGTTTGCGCAGCCGTATTCCTTCATAAAGCCAATTGCCGCAGAAGCGGAGCCGCCGGTAGCCAGCATGGGGTCAACGATCAGAACATCCCGGCTGGCGATGTCCTGCGGCATTTTGCAGAAATATTTGACTGGTTCCAACGTCTCTTCATCGCGGTATAGACCAATGTGCCCAACCCGCGCCGACGGGACCATGCGGAGAACGCCGTCCACAAGCCCAAGTCCAGCCCGCAGAATGGGCACAATCGCAAATTTCTTGCCCCGCAGCGTGGGAGCGGTAGTCTTGCAGATAGGGGTTTCCACTTCCTTTACCGTCAAGGGGAGGTCGCGGGTGGCTTCGTAAGTCAGCAGCATGCCGATTTCCGATACCAGCTCCCGGAATTCCTTCGTGGACGTATTTTTGTCCCGAAGAATTGTCATTTTGTGCGCTACTAATGGATGATTGATGATGTGTACTTTATCGCTATACATTATATTTCTCCTCCTACCGGCGCATACATCACAAATGTACTCACATCATACTACGAAAGAGAGGAAAACGCAATAAAAATCAGCGACAAACGGACGCTGGCCCTGCGGGGGTATCCTACCGGCTGCGAGCGCGTCCTGCCAGCCTCCACGGCGGCGAATCTATTCCCCTAACTTTCGAGATATTTCACAATTGGTTCAATATATTTTTTGTCCGAAATATCATAAGACGAAGAAATCATTTTTATCATAACCCGCTCTGCATCAGTTTTGTCTTTTTTTGCCTTGAGCGTTTGGATAAACATCCTCATCATGAGCTTGGATGGAGCAGACATCTTTTCATAATTGAATCCTCCTGGACAATAAAATGTTTTCACCTTTTCTCTCTCTGCTTCATTGAAATTCTGTTTGAGAGCTTCTTCAATTCCCGGACTGTGTATCGGGCTTCCTCCAACACAAAATGCAATCAGCTTTTTGCCTGCCCATTTGTCTATATTTCCCTTAAACCAACTGATTTTGCTGATCCGGCCCGCACATGCCCAGCCTCCAAAAACCACTGCCCCATATGCAGTAAAGTCTCTCTTTTTTGCGGCGCATAGCTCAAGGCAATCTGCTCCCGTCGCCTCTGCTATCCATTCGGCATACTGCTTTGTAAATCCTGTTTGTGAATTGTAAATTACGATAGCTTTCATCTATCTAAACCCTCCTCGCAGCGATATTTCCAATCGTGATTTTTCCTGTAATAAAGGGGACAATAGTCAAGGTTATCAGCAATACTTTCTTACTTTTTTCCAACCTCCTTCTCCAGTTTTTCTATTCCCGCATACAGCTTTGATAAAAGGATAAACAAGGTTTCAATTTCGTTATCTGTGTAGACATCAAAAAGGCAGCTCAATTCCTTCTGGTAGTGAGAAAAGTCCTTCTGAAAATAGTTGTTGGCTTTTTCCTCAAGACAGATACACATGGCTCTTGAATCCTGTGGACTTTGCCGAATCGTGATAAAGCCCTTTTTCACTAGAATATCAGCTATCTTCTTAATGTTTTGCCTTGAGCAGCCTAACAGATTTCCTAGCTGGGTAAAAGTTAATTCCTCTTTTGATTGCCTGACGACCGAAAGCAGCATAAATTGCTTTAGCGATACCTCTGGAATATGATTATCAAACAGCGTTTGCAGCCTGTTTTCAGCAATGAATAGTGTACTGAAAATGGCTTTTCTTTGATTCTCCTTAGTGGTTGAAAATTTTGTAATCAAACTGTCTAAATCCATGCGAACCTCCTTTGGTAACTTGTTACTCTTTAATTATAGCAACAAGTTGCTTTTTTGTCAATGGCTCCATGATCAACTACTGTCTGGAGATCCGCAGTTGCCAAATCTGGCTGCAAATCGCTCTTTCCTTTCGTTACATTTACAGCAGCCTGGTGTCAAAATAGCAGGATGACAGCAAAAAAGCAGGCGCGTATTAATTAAAATTTGACTTACTACTTCGATTTATTTAATTCCTCGCGAGAAACAAACCATTGACGAGCGGGGCAAAATGCCTTATAATACAATCAATTGTGCAGACCTATATAAATTGGAGGGAGTCCCATGGGAAAACCGGTTCGAATGGCGGACATTGCGGAAAAACTGGACATCAGCGTGGTGTCCGTTTCCAAGGCGCTGGCGGGAAAGCCGGGCGTCAGCGAGGAGATGCGGGCGAAAATCGTAGCCCTTGCCCAGCAGATGGGATACGAAAGCGGTAAGACCAGGCTGGACAGCGACAGGGCCGGAAACATCGGCGTGTTGGTGGCGAACCGCTTTTTTGAAGATAACGCTTTTTATACCAATCTCTACCGCTCCCTGGTGATCCAGAGCGGCGAGGAGGGGTATACGTGCATGATCGAGATTGTTTCGCAGGAGGCGGAGCAAGAGCCCCGGCTTCCGGCTCTGGCGGCGGGGAGAAAGGTAGACGGCCTGGTGGTCATGGGAAATCTGGCGGTGCCCTATATCATGGCGCTGCAGGCGTGCGGCATCCCAGGCATTCTGCTGGACTTCAACATTCCGGGCCAGCCGCTGGACTGCGTCCTCAGCGACAACGTGGACGGCGGCTATACCATGACCCGGCATCTGCTGGACAGAGGATATACGGAGATCGGTTATGTGGGCTCGATCCTGTCCACCTCCAGTATTATGGAGCGGTACTTAGGCTATCAGCGCGCCCTGCGGGGGGCGGGCATCGTGCCGGAGGAGGCGTGGCGCATCGAGGACCGGGACGGGGACGGGCGGTTCATCCCCATCCGGCTGCCGGAGAGGCTGCCCAGGGCCTTTGTCTGCGATTGTGACGAGGTGGCTTTTCGCCTGATCGAGGTCCTGCGGCAGAGAGGGCTCCGGGTGCCGGAGGACGTGGCCGTGTGCGGATATGACGACTACCTCTTTGCCACCCTCTCCAATCCGAACCTCACCACGTATCGGGTGGATGTGGAGCGCATGGCCGCGGTTGCGGTGAAGCGGCTTGGCCGGAAACTGCGGCAGGAACAGGAGGAACAACTCTCCTGCATCGTGCCGGGAAAACTGGTGGTGAGGGAGAGCTCCGGCGCAGCCGTCACGGCGTGAGCCGTACGATGGCTAATAAAAAGGTAACAGCAGGCTAAACCATGCGGCTTGGCCTGCTGTCTTTTTGCGTCCGCGTCATGGGTTTACACACGCAGAAGCCATACCAGCTTTCCTTGAAAATCCCCGTTGGGGAGCTCCGGTCTCCATCCAGCTCATAGCCAAAGGTTCCGGCCATTGCCACAATGCCCCGTGTGTGGAAGGGCGTCATCCGGCCTGCAATGTGGTTGGGACAGCCGGACACATGGGCCCCGATGCAGGAGAGGGGGTAGAGCATGGCGGTCCCCTGCTGAATGCTGAGCCGTTCAACAGCGTCCGTATCGTCGGAGCACCAGATCTGGGGGCTGTAGTAGAGCATGCCCGGATCGAAGCGCCCGCCGCCGCTGCAGCAGTTTTCCAGCAGCAGGTCCGGGAACTGGTCCACAATCCGCTGCTGGAGGCGGTACAGCGCCAGCACATACCGGTGCGCCTGCTCCGCGCTGCCGAGATTTGTCAGAGGCCGGTTCATATCCCACTTCAAATAGGAGATGGGGGCGCTGTGCAGCGTGCCGGCAATGCGCTGCCAGACGTACTCCTCCACCTCCGGGCGGCTCAGATCCAGCACCAGCTGGTCCCGGCACAGCATGGGCCGCCGCTCTCCGGTCTGGATGGCCCAGTCCGGGTGCTCCCGGTACAGGCGGGAATCCATGGACACCATCTCCGGCTCCATCCACAGCCCGAACTGCAGCCCCAACGCCTGCAGACGCTCCGCCAGCCCCGCCAGTCCGTGGGGCAGCTTCTGCCGGTCCACCGTCCAGTCCCCCAGACCGCCGCTGTCGGTGGGGCGGTTTTCAAACCAGCCATCGTCCA
Source organism: uncultured Oscillospiraceae bacterium (assembly GCA_910578505.1). Taxonomy (GTDB): domain Bacteria; phylum Bacillota; class Clostridia; order Oscillospirales; family Oscillospiraceae; genus Pelethomonas. The sequence continues at coordinate 41,772 of CAJTPV010000017.1, forward strand.
GAACGAACAACTCCATCCCAAGTTCCGCAGCTTTACCGGCGATCTCCAGCAGCCGCGCCTCGTCGAAATCAAAGTAGGTGGCCTCCCGGTTGTTCAGCAGCACGGGCCGCTTGCCATAGGGGCGGCGGAGCAGGTGGCCGCGGTACAGGTCGTGGAACGTGCGGGTCATCTTCCCCAGGCCACCGGCGGAATAGGTCATGACCACCTCCGGGGTCTGGAAGGACTCCCCCGGCTCCAGCTTCCAGGAGAAGGATTCGGGATGGATGCCCATGACCATCCGCCGCCGGTCAAACTGGTCCTGCTCAATCCGGGCCAGGAAATTCCCGGAGTAGACGAAGTGCATGGCGTACACCTCGCCCCGCTCCTGGTTCACGTCCGGGCTGACCGCCGCGATAAAGGGCTGACCCTGGTGGCTGGAAATCCCCCGGCAGGAGGCGATTCCCTGGGTACCGGGGCCGATCTCCCGCACCTGCGCGCCGCACTCCCGCGCCCAGGAGCCGCTGAGGGTCAGCATACTGCCGGTGGTGTCGGGCAGGTGCAGGCAGGCGGACAGCGCCCGGTCCAGCCACAGGGTACCGCCGCCCCCATTGATGATCCTGACGCTGCGGGTGATGACGTCCAGCCGGGTAAAGGCGGTGTAGTACAGTTCCACCACCACGCCGGTGGGCCGGTCCGACAGGGTGATTTTCAGCGTATTGCAGTCCGCCTCCTCACCGAAGGTGGCCGGGAGGCCGTCCAGTTTGGGTTTTCCCGGCAGGATTTCACAGGACGCGAATTCCGGCATACAGTCGCTGAGTCCCGCGCCCCGGCGGACCGCCAGACAGCACTCCTGGAAGTCGCCGGTATTGGCCATCGGGTACTCCATGGGGAAGCGGTCAAAAAAGGCGGCCTCCTCCCTGGGGAATTGGTCCGGCGTGTAGGGCCGCTGGTCGATGCCCCAGTAGTCGTGAGCCCAGTCCAGCCCCTCCGCTGTCAGCCGGGGGCCGTAGTACACATGGCCCAGCCATTTCCCATCGGCCAGGGCCATTACATAGCTGGTGCAGGGCGTATCCAGACGAAAAGCCCCCTGTCCTGCATCACAGATAATATTCACACATTGTCCTCCATACGTCATGATTGTAATGCCTAAATGCCTCCCCATTTGTCCGTATGATGTCACGATACCAGCGCGCGGAATCCTTCAAAATTCGTTTTTGCGTGCCATAGTCCACAAAGATCAGATCCCAGTGGAAGAGGGTGACATAGGGCTCGATGCCATTTTCCAGCAGAGCGTCGATCAAATCGCTGTAAAACCGGACGCCTGCCTCGTTCACCTTCCCCGTCCCCTCCGGCAGCAGCCTGGGCCAGGAGATGGAAAACCGGTAGGCTTTCAGGCCGATCTCCCGCATCAGGGCTGCGTCCTCACGGAAGTGGTGGTAGTGGTCGCAGGCCGTATCGCCGGTATGGTTCCCAGCGGTGTGGCCGGCCTCCTGACTATAGATATCCCAGATACTGGGGCCCCGGCCATCCTCCGCCCAGGCGCCCTCAATCTGATAGGCACTGGTAGCCGCGCCCCAGACAAAATCTTTCGCAAACGACATGGTGTCTCCTCCCGATTCAAGCTGTCAGCAGAGAGAGCAGATAGAACGGGGTTGGTTTTTCCGCCGCTGTCTCCCTTACCGTAATTTCCAGTGTGTGCAGTTTCCGTTCGCCGTGGTGAAGCACCGGCTCTACATACAGGCAGTCCCCCCAATCCTCCGCAAAGCTTCCGTCCAGAACCACCGGGTTCTCCCTGTCGCCGTCCAGCACCAGCGCGGCGGACAGGGCGGGCTTTCGTACTGTCTTCCGGTACTGGACGGCAATACAGGCGGCCTCCACCACAAAGATGGCGGAATCGCCCGGCTTCTCACCGATCCACCCGTTTTTGAAGCAGTCCAGGCGGCTCTTTTTCTCCCTTGCGTCCGCCCGGAATCCGGAAAGCATGGGGGAAATCTCCCGGATCGTAAGCCGCTGCGCCTGTTCATAGGCATTATCTGTCATGGGCGCGGGCACCGGAAGCGCCTCCTCGCTTTCCCACATCTGCGTCTTTACCTGCTCCAGAAATGCGGTGATTTCGGCGGCAATCAACTCATGCCCCAGGTCGTTGGGATGGAACCCGTCGGCTGTCAGCTGTTCCCTGGTGAACTCGCCCGCCAGCATCCGACGGTAGACCGTATCCCGCACGCTGATATGCGGTATTCCATACCATGCGCCCACCGCGTTGTGGCAGTCTTCGACAGACACCCCCGTATCATAGTACACATTGTTCAGCAGCAGCACCGCCGGCGCGGACGGCCAGCCCAGGGCCCGCCGCAAAACGCCCTCGTATGTCTCCTGCCGCAGGTCATTGCCGATATCGTTCACGCTGAAATCCACGACGATAAAATCCGGCTGGTACATGAGCAGGTCCGGCACGATCCGCGACGCGCCAAAAAGGGAATCCGTGCCGCCGATCCCGCCGTTCACATAGTGGAACTGCGCCGCCGGAAACGTATCCTGCCACCAGCGGAATACCCGGTAGGCATAGCAGTTCTCATGGACGGAGGCGGAGCAGTCCTGGGTGATGGAGCCGCCGAAAAAGCCCAGCGTCAGGCGCTCTCCCCGCCCCGCGCGGCGCATACAGTTTTTTAATCTTGCCAATTTTATGCTATTCATCATCATTTTCCTCGTTTTGAAAACCGGGGAGCATACCCGATAACCGCCGGTATGCTCCCCATTTTACTGCCTATTTGCCCCTCAGCTGCTCCTCGATTCTGAAATTCTCATTGATTCCCGGATAGATCAGGAACAGCGCCGGAAACATTGGGACCCAAAGGTTTGTGAAGGGCAGGATCGTGTCCGCCAGGCCGCACAGCTGCGGTCCGGCCACAGCGCCGCCCACAAAACCGCAGACCGGGGCGAACAGGAGCACATGGGAGGTCAGGGAAAACGCCAGGCCAACCAGGAACGGCACGCCTCCCAACAGCGCAAGCAGGCCGGCGCGGAAGATATCCCCAAAATCCCGGCTCAATACCTCCCAGAACCGGGGCAGTCCCGTTTTCCGGGGCAAGTCCCCGTCCGGTCCTTCCCGATCAAAATCCGGAAAAAATCTCATACTCCCGCTCCTTTCTCATCACGCCCCCCACAGGGCCTCCCACAGCATACCGGCCCCGGCAAACGCGGCCTCGTCCGCCTCTGAGAATGCCGCCCGCCGGGCGAACCACAGCTGCTTGCCGTCACAGTTATGCAGCTCCACGTCCGCCGAACCGGCCCACTCCTCCCAGGGTACGGTCATCTTTTCCCAGTCCTCCGCGCCCTCGGGAGGCGCGGAGCCGTCCAGATAGGCCAGGGCTCCGTGGGCCTTCTGGAAATTCTCCGGGTCATCCAACAGGAATATCCCGCTCTGCCGGGTATAGAAATCAGAATTCAGCTTATCCACATTGGTGGTCATGACCTGAATCGCCGCGTCGTCCATCCTGGTGGATGTGTAGTCGATTTGGATAGCGTTGACCGCCACATGGACCTCTATAGGCATCCATCACCCGGCAGTCCCCCGCCACCTGATACAGTCCGCTTCCTGCGGGAAGGAACAAACACATCCCCCGCTCCAGCGGTGTTCTCTTCTTCCCGCAGTCCAAAGTCCCCCGCCCCTCCGTAACCAGAAGAGCGTGAAAGGATTCCCTGGTACACCGGCCGGCAAAGGACCCGGTATGTCCGTCTACGGTAAAATAAGGGCAGCTGCCCAGATGCGCGCCAAAGTCCCGTTGGACGGCAGGACCGCGATTGGCCACGCAGAGGGCCTTCTCCACATGGAGCTGGCGGGGCTGGCCGTCGGGACCCAGCCGCCCGTAATCGTAGACCCGGTAGGTGACGTTGGAATTCTGCTGGATCTCCGCGATGACCAGTCCGGCGCCGATGACATGGAGGGTTCCGGCCTCAATAAAAAGCACGTCCCCGGCCTTTACGGCCACACGGTGCAGAACCTCCTCCAGCGTCCCGTCCTCCACCCGGCGGGCAAACTCCTCCCGGCTGATCTCCCGTTCAAAACCATAGTATAATCCCGCGCCGGGCGCGGCGTCAAGGACAATCCACATCTCGGTCTTACCATACTGCCCCTCATGGGCCAGCGCATACGTGTCGGAGGGGTGGACCTGTATGGAGAGGTCCTTTTTCGCGTCAATGAGCTTGATGAGCATGGGAAGTTTTCAAATTTTGTGCAGCGCGTCCCCAGCGCGCCTGGCCCCGCCTCTGCCAGATACTCCGGCAGCGTCTTCCCGGCGAAGGGGCCGTCGGCCAGGACAGAGGGACCGTCCGGGTGGCAGGAGAGGACCCAGGCTTCCGCCAGCGGGTCCAGTTCACTATGAACGCCAAAATCGGTTTTGAGGCGCTGGCCGCCCCAGATATAGTCTTTGCAGGCAGGTAAAAGCTTGAATGCGGGCATAAAAATCCTCCTCCAGGGGCCGCGAAGGCGCAGTATGCCCGTATTCAGTTGTGTGGACAGTCTGCGCGGCGGGCTTCGCGCCGCGCAGCCCCTCCTTTCATTTATCAAAGTGTGATCGTGTTATCGGTTTTCTCCCCGAAGATAGGCCAGGTTCCTGTCGATCAGGCCGCAGCGCTGCCGGACGCAGTCCGCGCTCCGCAGGGGGTCGGCGGGGGTATGGAGCGCATAGTCCACCATGCGCTCCACGGTAGTGGAGGCCACATGGAGCCGGGTGTCGGCGGAGGCGTAGTAGATGTACAGGGAGCCGTCGTCATCCACAATGGCCCCATTGCTGAAAGCCACGTTGCTCACATCGCCCACGCGCTCATCCCCCCGGGGGGCGATCAGGAAGCCGGAGGGCTCCGCGATCACCTGGGCCGGGTCGGACAGGCTGGTCATGAACACATATACCACATACCGCAGCCCGGCGGCGGTATTGCGCACGCCGTGGGCAATGTGCAGCCACCCGGCGGGGGTCTTGATGGGCGCCGCCCCCGCGCCGTTTTTGGACTCCGTAATGGTGTGATACCGGCGGGGGCTGGTGATGCGCTCATGGTCAATGACCGCGTGGGTGATATCCCCGCAGAGGCCAAAACCAACGCCGCCGCCCGAACCGGTGTCGATAAAGCCGTCCATGGGCCGGGTGAAAAAGGCGTACTGCCCATTGACGAACTCCGGCAGGAGGCAGACATTGCGCTGCTGGGGACTCTCCCGTGTGACCAGGTTCGGCAGGCGCTCCCAGGTCTTCAGGTCCTTCGTGCGCACGATCCCCGCCTCCGCCACGGCGGCGGAGAGGTCCGGATTGGACGTATCCTTGCTCTCGGAGCAGAACACGCCGTAGATCCAGCCGTCCTCGTGTTGGGTCAGGCGCATGTCGTAGACATTGGTTTCCGCCGGGCCGGCATCCGGCAGCTGCACCGGGTAGTCCCAGAACCGGAACCCCTCGGTGGGGCTGGAGCTCTCCGCCACGGCGAAAAAGCTCTTGCGGTCGCTGCCCTCCACCCGTGCCACCAGATAATATTTCCCGCTGCGCTTCAGGGCCCCGGCGTTAAACACCGCGTTGACCCCCAGGCGCTCCATGAAACAGGGATAGGTGCAGCCGTCAATGATGGCGCTCTCGTCCAGGGTGACCGGCAGGTTCTCAAAGAACTGCAGGAAAATGTAGATGGTGATGACGTCGGTGCCCAGCATCAGGATGATATAGCCGTGCATGGTGTTGACCAGGCCCAGGGCGGTCATGATCTGATAGACCGTGACCTGGCTGGCGATGCCGGGGATCAGGGTGGCGATGGTGAACAGGTTGCGGATGAGGGTGTTGCCGTGGAACCTGAAGCGGTTGAGCACGTACGCCAGCATGGCGCTGATGAACACGCTCCCGACCAGGACGCAGGCGACGATGAAAAAGCTGTGCAGGAAAGCGCTGCCCATATCAGCCTGCTGCCACGCGGTCTTGAAGTTCTCGAAATAGGTCCAGCTCTTGGGCAGGACCATCACGTTGGTGTTCTGATACTCCTCCACGCTTTTGAAGGCGGTGATGACGCAGGAGACGATGGGGACCAGCGCCACAAAGGCGGCAAAGAGCAGCAGCGCGTATTTGACGAAGCTGATGAGGCCCCGGCGGACTTTTACAGCAGTATCCATTCCTTTCTACCTCCTTCAATCAATAGTGGACCGGCTTGTTCTCAGCGGCTTCCATAGCCTTCTCGGCCAGCTTCTGCACGCCGGTGACAGCCACGATCAGCACCAGCAGTACCACGGCCATAGCGCTGGCCAGGCCCACCTTCATATCCGTATGGGCCAGCTTGTTCATGACCACGAAGTAGGTGGACGTGCCGAAGGTGCCGTTGGTGACCACGTAGGGCATCTCGAAGGCGGACAGGGCGCCGGAGACGGAGAGGATCAGGTTCAGCACGACGATGGTGCGGATGGAGGGGATGATGATGCCCACCCAGCCCAGCAGGGTGTCCAGCACGAAGCCGGGGTTGAGAAAGAACTTGAAGATAAAGCCCACGGCAATGCCGCAGATGAGGCAGGGGAAGTACAGCGCGCCCCGGAAAAATTTGCTGCCCCGCACCTTGAAGCTGAGGATGGTGGCGAACAGCAGCGCCAGGGAAATCTGGACTACGGAGCCCGCCATATAGTACAGGCTCAGCTTCAGAGCCTGGAAACAGTCGTCCCGGGTGAACACGTCCAGGTAGTTGCGCAGGCCCACAAAGCCGCGGACCCGCAGGTAGTCCCGGTCATAGAAGCTGAACTGCACCATCTTGAAAAAGGGCAGGTAGGTAAAGACGAACAGGAGCAGCAGCGGGGCGATCAGGAAAACCACGGTGCAGATGAGCTGCTGTCCCCGCATGGTCTTGCATTTCTGGATAAAAGTCAGCTTCGGCTGTTCCGCCACAGCTTGATGATTACTCATGGATTGCCTCCCTTTCTATTTCTCACACGATTTGGCAGGAATCTTTCTGCAAGAGGGCCGGGGTCCGGCCCTCTTGCAAGGGCTTAACCGGTTAAGCCTCGGGAGCGTAGCGGTCAACTGCGGTGTTCCAGCGGGCGTTCCAGTCGGCGATGATGTCGTCCAGGGTCTCATTGCCGGTGACGACAGCCTCCACGATGCGCTGGACATGGGTGTTGTCGGCGTTGAGGGAGATCTCGCTCTCGCGGTTGACGTTGGGCTGCAGCTCGGCCAGCTCTGTAGGCGCGGGGGTATCCTCCAGCAGGTCGATGCCGTCAAAGGCGGCCAGCGTCTCCGGATACGCCTGGCTCTTCAGCACAGGCACGCCGCCCTGGTCATAGGCAAAGTTGCTGGACTCGCTGAGCCACTTGATGTACAGCATGGAGGCGATCTTGTTGTCGGTGGAGATGCTGTTGTTCACGCCGAAGCAGTAGTCCGCGCCGGCGGAGGCGTACTGCACGCCGTCCGGCTGGGTGATGGGGAAGGGCATGTAGCCGATGTCGGCGGCATTGGGGCCGGCCTCCTGCATCTGGATGATGGCCCAGGAGCCCAGGACCATGACGTCGATCTCGCCGTTGTTGATCATGGGCTTGCAGCCCTCCCAGTCGGTGGCGGTGGGGGAGTCCTCGGTCAGGCCCCGCTTGACGGCCTCATAGAGGATGTTGTACACAGCGTAGGGACCGGTGCCGTCGCCCTGGTCGGCGAAGGGGTCCTTGGTCTGGGGCATGGTGATGTTCATCCAATCCGGGTCCGCCGTTGCGCCGCCGCCGATGTAGGCGTCCCACGCGCCCATGGTCCAGCCGGCAGCGAAGTTGGTGTACAGAGGGATGGCATCGGTCTTGTCCTTGATGTCCTGGAGGAACTGGAGGAACTCGTCCGGGGTCTTGGGCAGGTTGTCCGCCGTGTACCCGGCAGCCTCGGCCACCTTCTTGTTATAGATGATGCCCTGGGCGTTGCCGGTGGAGGGGGTGCCGTAGACCTTGCCGTCATAGGCCCGGTTGGAGGCGAAGTTGTACGTGTCCTGAATCTCGCTCAGATCGCACAGGGGCTGGAAATACAGGCTCAGGTCCGGCAGCAGGATGGTGGTGGGGATCATGCAGATATCCCCCCAGTCCTTGCTGGAAACGCGGGTGGTCATGTCGTCGGAGTAGTTGGTGATGCCCTCATACTTGATGGTGATGTTGGGGTACAGCTCGTTGAATTCCTTGACGAAGTCGGCGAAATCCCGGCCATCCGGGTTTTCCTGGATGAGGTCTGTGCGGTGGGTGATGACCCGCAGCTCGGCGGTGATGTCGATGTAGTCCTCGCCCACCTTCAGGCTGGCGTAGCTGGGCAGGTCCTCGTCCTTACTGCCGCCGCCGCCGCTTCCGCCGCCGCCGCAGGCAGTCAGCAGGCTCAGGCCCATCAGCAGGGCCAGTACAAGAGATAGCGCTTTTTTCATGTTTGTTCCTCCTTCATTTTTTCCAGTTAACGTATCAGTTTAATGAGCTAATCATTAACTTGCTTTTTAGTATACACATTTATTTTGTGAAGTCAATAGTAAAGTAAAATTTTAGCGTTATGGCTAAATTGTAAACTTGATTTTCGTAAAATACGCTATAAAAACAAAAACAGCAAGCTGCCCCACATGGTTCAGCTTGCTGTTCATCGCTCTTTTCGTCGGGATTGTGTGCAGATACCGAAACATCGCGCCTGTCCCAGATACAGTACGCGGCAGCGGCCCGGTGTGCTCTGGTCTATAATATGACTGCTTAAATAAAAGAAGGTTAAATTTAGGCTAATTTCCGACTTGCCTTTTTATCATGCGTGTGATACTCTGTCAGTGGATCAACAGGGGCAGTCTATAGGGACGGCCTGCAGCCGTTGAGAAGAATATAAAGCGAAAAATCCCCTGTGATCCATTCCTTAGGTTCTGTCATTTTAGAGGAGTAAACGTATGAAAAGCTATAGCATATTTGATTTGCCTTGTGTGCGCCCTTTAGGCCGGTATCACCAGCCGTCCGCCCGGTCCGCCGGAGCGCTGCCCCTGTTTTGGGCCGGGAGCGGTCTGGAGCTGTGCTTTACCGGGTCGGAGCTCCACCTGCTGCTGGAGGCGGATTTCTCCAGCGCGGAGCCGTGGATCGCCGCTGAGCTGAACGGCGCGCCTGTCCTGCGGATGCCGCTGAATCAGGGCGTCCAGGATGTATGCGTCTTTCGCGGAATGACGCCAGGGGTCCCGAAGCACGTCCGCGTGTTCAAGGAAACCCAGCCTGTTTCCGATGATCCGGCCCACCGGGACGTTTCCTAAAGTCCGGTACACACTGCCTGGATTTTAGGAAACGTCCCGCCCGCAGGAATCAAAGGAGGTCAACGAAATGGAGTATTTTTCTTTCCAATGGCACATCACGGACGAGTGTGACCAGCGATGCAAGCACTGCTATATCTTTTCGGAGAATAACTGCAAGGCACCGGACGCCATGAACTGGGCGCAAATGCAGAAGACTTTTTACAACTGCCTGGATTTCTGCGAGGTCTATGGACGTTTGCCCTACTTCTATATCACGGGCGGCGATCCCATCCTGCACCCGGATTTCTGGTCTCTGTGCGGTCTGATGAAAGAGCACAGCATCCCCTTCACGATTTTGGGAAATCCCTTCCATCTGACGGACGAGGTCTGCCGGCGGCTAAAGGGCTTTGGCTGTGAAAAATACCAGCTCTCCCTGGACGGAATGCGGGAGACCCACGACTGGTTCCGCAAGCCCGGTTCCTTCGACTGCACCTTGGAAAAGATCGCTGTCATCAAAAAAGCAGGCATTCGGGCAGCCGTCATGACGACGGTATCTGGCGCCAATATTGAAGAAGTGCCGGAGATCATTGATGCCGCAGCAGATTGAGGAACTTGTCTTGCGGCAGATCCTGGCGGCGGGGCTGTACGCTCCCAGCGCAGGCGGGCGGCAGGGCGTAATTTTGGCCGTCTGCCAGAACAAAGAGATCAACGAGCGCCTGGGCCGTATCAAGCGGGCCAACTCCCATCCCAGCATGGCGACCGCCACCAGCTATGTGTCCAAGGAGCAGCCCAGCATCGCGGATGATCCAAATTTGAAGAACGCTTTCTATGATGCCCCCACTGTCATCACCATGTTTGCGCCGAAGAATTTCCTCTTTGCGGCGGAGGACTGTGCGGTGGCCGCTGAAAATATGTTCCCGGCAGCAAATCCCGGATAATAAGCACCTTCCATTTGTCGCTGATGAGCGTCAGCGTTGTTTCAACGGGGCAGGCGGGCAAAGTTTTGGTTTCCATCATCGTATCCTCCTGTCTGTTCGTTTCCCAAATGCTGTATAGCTCTATTTTACTGTATCTCCCCCACCGGGGTCAAGGTGGAAGAAAAAATTTTTCTCCCGGCAAAAAAGCCGGAACCCCTTGAAACTGCACAATCGTTTCCTTGCGGTAACTGTCCAATCGTTACTTCCAGGTGCCTATACCACAATATTGTGCGTACTTCACAGCCCTCAAAAGGTCTGCTATGATACAGACAACGAAGGGAAACATCCCCAGTGTTCAAAACAAAATCAAAATCTATGGAGGTACGCAACATGAAAATCGCTGTTATCTGCGCCAATGGAAAGGCCGGCCGTCTGATCGTCAAGGAGGCCATGGATCGGAGCCTGGATGTCACCGCCGTGGTTCGCGGGGAGAACAAGTCCGCCGCCAGTAAGGTGATTGCGAAAGACCTGTTTGACCTGACCGCCGCTGACCTCAAGGACTTTGACGTGGTGGTGGATGCGTTCGGCGCTTGGACGCCGGAGACGCTGGAGCAGCACAGCACCACGCTGAAGCACCTGTGCGACATCCTCACCGGCACGGATACCCGCCTGCTGGTGGTGGGCGGGGCCGGGAGCCTGTATGTCAACCCCGAGCATACCGCCGCTGTGTCCGATGGCCCGGACTTCCCGGAGATGTTCAAGCCTCTGGCTGCTGCCATGGCCAAGGCCCTGGGGGAGCTGCGCCAGCGCAAGGATGTTAAGTGGACGTATATCAGCCCTGCCGGGGATTTCCAGGCAGAGGGTGAGCGCACCGGGGAATACATCCTGGGCGGCGAGGAGTTGACCTTGAACGGCAAGGGCGAGAGCGTCATCAGCTACGCCGATTACGCCATCGCCATGGTGGATGAGATCGTGGACGGGAGCCATATCCAGGAGCGCATTTCCGTAGTGCGCAAGTAGACCGGAACAGCGCAGGGCCGCCCCGTGTGAAGCGGGGCGGCCTATGGCATGAAATCAGAAATGGGGAGAACCGCTTATGGAACATCTGGAACAAATACGACAACTCAACGCAATACTGCTGGCAGAAATGCCCGAATACCAGCCGGAGGCGCGAAAATTTTCCCAGGATGCGGCCAGCCAGCGGCGGCTGCTCCGCAGTCTGATGAATGTTCGTCCGCCCATGCCGCTGAAACGGGAATTTCTTGCTATGCAGGACGATCTCCTGTCTGCCGAACGGGATAACAAAGGTGTTGTCAATGGATCCGCGCTGCCTGCCGTCAACGGCCATCCGCGAATTGCCGTTTGGAAAGGGGACATTACCCGGTTAAAGGCGGACGCGATTGTAGATGCGGGCAACTCCGCTCTGCTGGGCTGTTTCTGTCCCTGCCACGGCTGCATTGATAACGCCATCCATTCGGCGGCTGGCCTCCAGCTCCGGGATGAGTGCAATCAAATCATGCAGGCCCAGGGCCACCCGGAACCCAATGGCCGGGCCAAGCTGACAAAGGGCTACAACCTCCCGGCCCGGTTCGTCCTGCATACGGTCGGCCCCATTGTCCAGGGCCGTGTTACCAGCAGGGACCGGGAGGAACTGGCGTTCTGCTACCGCTCCTGCCTGGAGTTGGCGGCGGAGCATGGACTGGAAAGCGTGGCTTTCTGCTGTATCTCCACGGGGGAATTTCATTTTCCAAATCAGCAGGCCGCTGAAATTGCGGTCGAAACCGTCACTGGTTTTCTCAAACAGGATATATCCATCAAGAAGGTGATTTTTAATGTTTTGAAAGATATTGACGAAACGATCTACCGCCGGATACTCAACGCAAATTGCGCAGTTGCAGCAAGCCCTTGATTGCGCTGACGCGGTGGTGATCGGTGCGGGGGCGGGACTGTCTGCTTCGGCTGGCTTCATTTATAATGGGGAGCGGTTTGAACAGTATTTCAGCGATTTCCGCGCCAAGTATGGCTTTGAAGATATGTATACGGGCGGATTTTTCCCCTTTGCCACCCAGGAGGAGCATTGGGCCTATTGGAGCCGGTATATCTGGGTAAACCGCTACACGGATGCGCCTGAACCGGTCTATGACGCGCTTTTGGCTTTAGTGGCAGACAAGGACTACTTTGTGCTGACCACCAATGTGGATCACTGCTTTCAAAAAGCGGGATTTGACAAAAAGCGGCTGTTCTACACGCAGGGAGACTATGGGCTGTTCCAATGCTCGGGACCCTGCTGTCAGGAGACGTGGGACAACGAGGAACTGATTTGCCGGATGATGGAGGAGCAGCGGGATATGCGGATTCCTACAAAACTGCTCCCGCGGTGTCCTAAGTGCGGAAAACCACTGACAATGAACCTGCGTTCCGATGATACGTTTGTGCAGGATAAGGGCTGGTATGCCGCCGCCCAGCGGTATGAGGACTTCCTGCGCCGCCACAAGGGGAGCAGTATGGTGTTTCTTGAATTGGGCGTTGGGTACAATACCCCCGGTATCATCAAATACCCCTTCTGGAATATGACGGCGCAGAATCCGAAAGCTGTCTATGCCTGCCTCAATGCAGGGCAGACGTATACCCCGAAAGAGATTCTTTCGCAGTCCATAGCCATCAATCACGATATTGGCGGAGTATTCGATCAGATCGTTAGAGATGCTCTGGCAAATGGGCAGAAGATTCAAAGGTGAACTGCAATATTGCAACAGCTTACTTTGAACTTCTTGCGAACGCATTTGGCCTGGGCACGACTATCATGAGTTATTCAGCATAAGGGAGAAAAATGGGGGTGTGCCGGGGGAGATGATGGGGTGGAAAAAGGAAACAAAAAGGGCCGCAGCAGGGAATTGCTGCAGCCCCTTTCGTGTGGGGCTGTTTTTTTACAGCCCCTTTTTCTGCCGCGGTCATTGTGGGCCGTACCGGGAGAGAGGACCTCGGCGACCAGGTCAGGCCCGCCATGTATGCCGTCGCTTTTCACCTTATCGGGGTCACAGACTCCCAAAAATCGGGACTAAAACTCCTCCGCCAGCCTTCTCCCCATGAGCACGCCCATGATGGACGCCATCATCAGGCCCCGTGTCCAGCCGCTGGAATCGCCCAGGCAATGGAGGCCGACAATGTTGGTGTTGAAATCCTCGTCCATCTTCACACGGTTGGAGTAGAATTTCAGCTCCGGGGAGTACAGCAGCGTCTCTGTGGACGCAAACCCCGGCACCACCTGATCCATGGCCTGGATGAAGTTGATAATATTCATCATGGAGCGGTAGGGCATGGCCGCCGTGATGTCTCCGGCCACCGCGTCCGGCAGCGTGGGCCGCACGTTGGAGAAAGCCAGCTCCTTGGGCCATGTCCGCTTGCCGTCCAGAATGTCCCCGAAGCGCTGCACCAGGATGTGGCCCGCGCCCAGCATGTTGGTCAGCTCCCCCACCTTCTGGGCGTAGGCGATGGGCTGGTTGAAGGGATAGGAGAAGTTGTGGCTGCACAGAATCGCCAGGTTGGTGTTGTCGCTCTTCAGCTCCTTGTAGCTGTGGCCGTTGACCACCGCCAGGTCGTTGTCGTAGTTCTCCTGGCTGACAAAGCCGCCCGGATTCTGGCAGAAGGTGCGGACCTTGTTCTTGAAGGGGCGGGGATACCCCACCAGCTTCGACTCGTACAGCACCCGGTTGACGGTCTCCATGACCTCGTTGCGCACCTCCACCCGCACACCGATGTCCACAGTGCCCGGCTGATGGGCGATATTGTGCTCCGCGCACAGACTCTCCAGCCAGTCCGCCCCCCGGCGTCCGGTGGCAATGATGGTGTGCCCGGCCTGGATCTCCATGGACTCCCTCCCGTTGGCGATGTGTACGCCCCGGCAGACGTCGCCCTCCAGAATCAGGTCCCGGCACTCGTAGCCAAACAGGATTTCCACGCCGTTTTCCAGCAGGTATTGCTCAATGGCGTAGTACAGCGCCTGGGCCTTTTCCGTCCCCAGGTGGCGGATGGGGCAGTCCACCAGCTTCAGCCCGGCCTGAATGGCCCGCTTGCGGATTTCCTTGACCTCCTCGGTGTTGCCGAGGCCCTCCACGTGGCCGTCCGCACCGAACTCCAGGTAGATTTGATCCGTATAATTGATGGTCTCCTGGGCTTTGACCGCCCCGATAAGGTTGGGCAGGTCGCCGCCCACCTCGTAGCTGAGCGACAGCTTTCCGTCGGAGAACGCGCCCGCGCCGGAGAAGCCGGTGGTAATGTGACAGTAGGGCTTGCAGTTGACGCAGTGGCCCGCCTTGTCCTTCGGGCAGTGGCGGTCCTCCACCGCCCTCCCCTTTTCTACAATGAGAATCGTCTGTTTGGAACCTTTTTTCAGCATTTCCAGCGCGGTGAATATGCCCGCCGGACCCGCGCCGATAATGACAACGTCTTTTTTCATAAACGGGGGCCTCCTCTATTCATTCTTCTCTAACTATACCGGACACCCGTTCTTGTGTCAAGTCCTCATTTGTCCATGCCTTTGGCTGCCTTCCGGGAATTTCCTGAATTTCCTGTTGACATTTGGGGCGGACTGGCGTATACTGTCCTTACAGTGAATACATCGATTCATATATATGTATTTTATAGGAGGACAATTATGGCACAGCTCATGGACGCACTGGTGAAGCCAGCTCCGGGCGTTGGTCTGGAACTGCGGCAGGTTCCCATTCCCGAACCCGGCCCCGGACAGGTGCTCATCAAAATCCACAAGACCGCCATCTGCGGCACGGACGTACATATCTACAACTGGGACCCCTGGGCGGTGGAGCACATCCGGCCCCCCATGGTCATCGGCCATGAGTATGTGGGCGAGATTGCCAAGCTGGGCGCTGGCGTCGAGGGTCTGAAGGTGGGCCGCCGGGTCAGCGGCGAGGGCCATATCACCTGCGGCCACTGCCGCAACTGCCACACCGGCAACATCCAGTGGTGCAAGGACACCCAGGGCGTGGGCGTGGACCGGGACGGCGCTTTTGCTGAGTACGTGTGCATCCCGGCCAGCAACGTGATCCTCATCGACAAGGACCTGCCGGAGGACGTGGTGTCCTTCTTTGACGCCGTGGGCAACGCCACCCACACCGCCCTGATGTGGAACCTGGTGGGCGAGGATGTGCTGATTACCGGCGCAGGCCCCATCGGCATCATCGCGGTGGGCATCTGCAAGTACGCCGGCGCGCGGCGGGTGGTCATCACGGACATCAACGACTACCGCCTGGAGCTGGCCCGGAAAATGGGCGCGGACGCCGCCGTCAACACCCTCAGCGAGGACCTGCGGGAGGTCATGCACAAGCAGCGGCTGGTGGAGGGCTTTGACATCGGCCTGGAGATGAGCGGCAGCGGCGCGGCGCTGACCCAGATGGTCTCTGTCATGCGCAACGGCGGCAAGATCAGCCTGCTGGGCATCTCCAACAAGCCTGTGCCCATGGACATGAACAACATCATCTGCAAGGGCCTGACCATGCAGGGCATCTATGGCCGGAAGATGGACAACTGGCACCAGATGTCGTACATGGTCCAGGGCGGTCTGGACCTGACGCCGGTCATTACCCACCGCTTCCACTACACGCAGTTTGAAGAGGGCTTCGCCGCCATGAACAGCGGAAAGTCCGGAAAAGTTATCTTAGACTGGACGAAGAAATAAGGAGGAGCAGCAGCATGAAAGCAGCACTGGAAAAATACCGCAGGGAACTGGAATCCATCCGCGAGGCGGGCACCTGGAAGGGCGAGCGCGTCATCACCACCCCCCAGCGCTCCCGCATCGCCACCACCCAGGCGCCAAACGTGGTGAACATGTGCGCCAACAACTACTTGGGCTTGTCCAACCATCCTGAGCTCATCGCCGCCGCCAAGGCCAGCTACGATCAGTGGGGCTTCGGCCTGTCCTCCGTGCGCTTTATCTGCGGCACCCAGTCCATCCACAAGGCCCTGGAGAACAAGCTGTCGGAGTTTCTGGGCATGGACGACACCATCCTCTACTCCTCCTGCTTTGACGCCAACGGGGGCCTCTTCGAGACCCTGCTGGGGCCGGAGGACGCGGTGATCTCCGACGAGCTGAACCACGCCTCCATCATCGACGGCGTGCGGCTGTGCAAGGCCAAGCGCTTCCGCTATAAGAACAACAACATGGATGATCTCCGCGCCCAGCTGGAGGCGGCAGAGGCTGCCGGCTGTCAGGTGAAGCTGATTGCTACCGACGGCGTGTTCTCCATGGACGGCTATATCGCCAATTTGAAGGGTATCTGCGACCTGGCGGACCAGTTCGGCGCGCTGGTCATGGTGGACGACAGCCACGCAGTGGGCTTTATGGGCGACACCGGTCGGGGCACCCCGGAGTTCTGCGGCGTGCAGGGCCGGGTGGACATCATCACCGGCACTTTGGGCAAGGCCCTGGGCGGCGCGTCCGGCGGCTACACCTCCGCCCGGCAGGAGATTGTGGACCTGCTGCGCCAGCGGAGCCGCCCCTACCTGTTCTCCAACACCGTGGCCCCCGCCATCTGCGCGGCCAGCGTCAAGACGCTGGAGCTGCTGACCGCCTCCACAGAGCTGCGGGACCGGGTCCACGCCAACACGTCCTATTTCCGTGAGCAGCTGAGCAAGCTGGGCTTTGACGTGCTGCCGGGCGAGCACCCCATTGTGGCAGTGATGCTCTACGACGCCAAGGTAGCCGGCGAGTTCGCCGCCCGGATGCTGGAGAAGGGCGTCTATGTGGTGGGCTTCAGCTACCCGGTGGTGCCCCAGGGCAAGGCCCGTATCCGCACCCAGGTGTCCGCGGGACACACCAAGGAGGATTTGGACTTCGCGGTGAAGTGCTTCGGCGAGGTCAAGCAGGAAATGGGGATCTGACTGCCCCCATAAGGAAAACAGGCCGGGGATTTGATCCCTGGCCTGTTTTCTAGTGCGCAAATACTGCTATTGATTCACATTGATGAACGGTTCCTCAACAGAGGCTGTCCCCTTTTTGAGCCAGCCTCATAGTAATGATCCCTCCATAAGGACAGTTCCTTTTTTCACTGTCTCTTATAGAGGGAGCATATCAACATAAGCGGTCGATCCTATAGCTGCCGGTCAGGCAGTAGCCTTTCTGGCCATATCCACCAGCTGGGTAAAAGCGGCCTCGTTGTTGACCGCCAGCTCGGAGAGCATCTTGCGGTCGATCACCACGCCGGCGCTCTTCAGGCCGTGGACGAAGGTGGAATAGTTCATGCCGCGCTGCTTGCAGGCGGCGCTGATGCGGGTGATCCACAGGCGGCGGAAATCCCGCTTCTTCAGGCGGCGTCCCACATACGCATAGGTGAGGGACTTCATCACCTGCTGGTTTGCCATTTTAAAGTGCTTGGACTTGGCGCCCCAATAGCCTTTGGCCATCTTCAGCACTTTATTTCTTCTTTTACGGGTCATCATTGCGCCCTTAACTCTAGCCATAGTAAAAGCCTCCTATTCTAAGCGTAGCTTGCTCTCTTATTTGTAAGGAATCATCTTGCGGATGGCGGCGGCATTGGTCTCATCGGCATAGCCGCCCGCCCGCAGACGGCGGGTACGCTTGGTGTCCTTCTTGGTGAGGATGTGGCTCTTAAAGGCCTTGGCGCGCTTGACCTTCCCGGTCTTGGTCAGGCTGAATCTCTTCTTCGCGCCGCTGTGGCTCTTCAGCTTAGGCATAATCGATTACTCCTTCCGTTTGTTCCAAAATTTTTGATACGGTTTCTCTGGTTGCTCTCTTCCCCGCAGGGGGTCTCTGCCGCCGCGCGGCGCTACTTTTTCGGGGAGAGGAACATGGACATGTTCCGGCCTTCCAGCTTGGCCCCCTTATCGACGTTGGCGATCCCGGCGCACTGTTCTGCAAACTTATCCAGGAGCTTCTTTCCGATGTCAGTATGGGCCATCTCCCTGCCGCGGAAGCGGACGGACACCTTAACCCGGTTGCCATCGGCCAGGAACTTCTGCGCGTTTTTCAGCTTCACGTTAAAATCCCCCACATCGATACCGGGGGACATGCGGATCTCCTTGATCTCCACCACATGCTGGTTCTTCCGGGCTTCCTTCTCCCGTTTGCCCTGCTCAAAGCGGTACTTGCCGTAGTCCATGAGCTTACACACCGGCGGGACCGCCTGGGGAGAGATCTTTACCAGGTCCAGGCCCTTTTCATCAGCGATGCGCAGGGCCTCATCTGCGGACATAATGCCCAGCTGTTCTCCGCCGCTGCCGATCAGGCGCAGTTCCTTGTCTCGAATGTCCTCATTCAGTTGATGCATTGCAATGCTAATAACCGAAGCACCTCCTATCACATTTTGCCCTTTTTAACTGGGAAACAAAACAAAAAGCGCAGATGCTCCCAATTTTGCACCCGCGCAAAGGACAGACGCCCACGCCTGGGGCGGCTGCCGTTTGAAATCCATCTTAACCCCTTCACACTTCGCTGGGGGTGAGGCGGATGCACCTGCCTACTTTGTTTTGCGGACTTAGTATACCAGCCCCCCGGCGCTTTGTCAAGGACTTTTTCGCGAAATTTTTCTTTCACAATTTAACAGGTGTTACTATTCACAGTCCAGGAGAAGAGAGGATATGGGAGAGGGAGAAAGGACAGCCTTCAGATAAACGAACAAGAGCGGACATCTCGTTGAGGCCATTGCGCCTACAGGTTTCAATATAGCTGAGGATGGCAGCGTAATAGGCGGCATATTCTTCGGAAAGGAAGTGACCGGAAACTTTCAAATGGGTTTTGGAGCCTCGCAGACTTCGTTCACTCAGATTGTTGGTAACAGGCAAATCGAAACAAGTAATCCAAGCGAAATAATTGTTCTTATACTCCATGATACGCAGGAGCAAAGCGGCCTCTTCTTTGTAGTAATAGCGGACGGGATTGGCATTGTGCTCCA
>CAJTPV010000018.1 GCA_910578505.1 uncultured Oscillospiraceae bacterium
GGAAAAAAGGCTCCCCTGAAAGGGGAGCTGGCACGCGAAGCGTGACTGAGGGGTCTTCGCCGAAGCGTGACTGAGGGGTCTCCGCATTCTGGCACATTTTTTCGCCCGCGAGTATACATGGCCAGTCCTCAACGGATTTTAAGCACCTTCATGGTCCGCCGCGACGGCTATCGCGTCCGTATCGACGATGTGCAGCATAATATAGGGGGGTACCTGCGGTCTGCCGGGGGCGAAGCATGCGCCGGGATCCAATACCGCAGGATGCATACAAAGGGCGGGGGCTGCCATGCAGCCTCCGCCCAAATCGCAGCTGATTTTGTCAAATCCGCAGATCGACCCACAGGTCCGTATACAGCTGTAGGGTATCGCCGGGAAGATTGAGATACGCCTCGCAGTTTTCCAGCACCTCCTTGGGCGCGGCCATGACCTCGTACAGCTCCGGGTCCAAAGGCTCGCCGTTCTGCTCCTCGTAGTAGGCCGGGTACTGCTCCAGGGCCTCTGCGTTGGGGGACGCATACCAGATATAGTCCATGTTGGCCAGGCACGCCTCTGTGGAGCAGATGAAATTGATCCACTCCATGGCCTCCGTCTTGTGCTCCGCGTCCTTCAGCACGCACATGGCGTCCACAAACCAGTTGCTGCCCTCCTTGGGCACCACGAAGCGCAGGTCGCTGTTGTTGCTGTGCATGGAGAGGAAGTCGCCGGCGTAATAGGTGCAGAGCGCGGTCTCGCCGGCCTCCATCTTGTCGTACAGCTCATCCATGAAAAAGCCCTGATACACGCCTGCGTCCCGTGCGTCGGCGATCAGCTGATACGCCTCCCGGATTTCGGCCTCGTCCGTGGTGTTGACGGAGTGGCCCAGGTACATCAGCGCCGCGCCGATAGCGTCCCGTGGATTGCCGATCATGCCCACCTGTCCGGCATACTTGGTGTCAAAGAGGGCGGACCAGCTGTCGATCTCCCCGCCGGTCATGGCCGGGTTGTAGATGATGCCCAGAGTGCCCCAGGTGTAGGGCACAGCATACTTGTTTTCCGGGTCAAAGGACAGATTTTTGTACTGGCTGTCGATTTTCTCATAGTTGGGGATCAGGCTGAAATCCAGCTCTGAGAGCATATCCTCCGCGATCATCTGGCCGATCATGTAGTCGGACGGGACGATCACGTCATAGTCGCTGCCGCCCTGCTTGATGAGGGCGTACATGGTCTCGTTGCTCTCTGCCGTCTGATAGTTGACCGTGATGCCGGTTTCCTTCTCAAACTGCTCGATGAGGTCGGGGTCGATGTTCTCCCCCCAGCCGCACACGTTGACCACGCGGTTCCCGTCACCGCCATTCCCGCCGCCGGAAGAACAGGCCGCCAGGGACAGCGCCAACGACAACGCAAGGACCCATACAAGGATTCTTTTCATTTTTGCGTGTTACCTCCAAAAGTAGACATTATTTTTGCTGCTGCTTCGCTTCCCGGACGTTTACGACCACCAGGAGCGTCAGAACAGTAACAAACAACAGGGATGATACGGCGTTGATCTTGGGGCTGATACGCTTTTTCGTCATGCCGTAGACCTCCATCGCCAGCGTGGAAGTCCTGGACCCGGCGGTAAAATAGGAGATGACGAAATCGTCCACGCTCATGGTAAACGCGATCAGCGCGCCGGACACGATGCCCGGCATAATCTCCGGCAGCACCACCTTCCGGAACGCCTGCATCCACGTACAGCCCAGATCCTGAGCCGCGTCGATGAGGTTCTTGTCCATCTGCCGCAGCTTCGGCATGACGGACAAAATGACATAGGGGATGTCGAACGTCAGGTGGGCGATCAGCAGGGTCACAAAGCCCATATGCAGCCGGGTTGGCAGCTGAAACAGCCCCAGGGAGTTGAACCAACCGGCAAAGCCGCTCCACGCGCCGAAAAACGCCACAAACAGCAGGCACAGGCTGACGCCGGTGACAATATCCGCATTGGTCATAGGGATGTTGTTGATGGTCATCAGCGGCCCCCGGACCCGCTTTTTCATGTTGTAGAAGCCCACCGCCGCCAGCGTGCCCGCCACGGTGGCAATGGCCGTCGCTGCCAGGGAGACCAGCAGCGTGGTCCCAATCGCGCCGGTAATGGCGCTGTCCCGGAAGAGCTCCGCATACCAGTCCAGGGTAAAGCCCTGCCAGACCGTGCGGCTCTTGGAGTCGTTGAAGGAAAAGACGATCAGGACAAAGATGGGCGCATACAGGAACAGGAACACCAGCGCCATGAAAAACCGGTTCAGCTTCGACGATTTTTTCATCACAGCATCACCGCCTGTTCCTCGCCCTCGCCGAAGCGGTTCATCACCGCCATGCACACCACGACAATCACCATCATTACCAGCGCAATGGCGGAGCCCAGATACGGGTTGTAGGCCGTGCCCAGAAACTGCTGCTCAATGAGGTCGCCCAGCAGCAGCTCGTTGTTGCCGCCCAGCAGCTTTGAGATAGCGAAGGTGGACACGGACGGCACAAACACCATCGTCACCCCGGACAGCACCCCCGGCAGGCTCAGGGGCAGAATCACCTTCCGGAACACGCCCACAGAGTTGGCCCCCAGGTCCCGGGCCGCCTCAACGAGGCTCACGTCCAGCTTTTCGATCACGGAGTAGATGGGCAGGATCATGAACGGCAGGTAGTTGTACACCATGCCCAGCACCACCGCGCCCTGGGTGTTGATCATGCGGAAATACTCAATATCCGTGCCAAAGACGCCGTTGATCAGCCGGAAAAGGCCGATGGCCGCAAAAAAGCGGTTGAGAAGCCCCGTGTTTTCCAGAATGGACATCCACGCATAGGTCCGCAGCAGGAAGTTCATCCACATGGGCAGCATCACCAGCATCATGGCGATCCGCTGGAACCGGGCCGTTTCCCGGGAAATCATGTAGGCGACCGGATAGCCAATCAGCAGGCAGATCACGGTGGCGATGACCGCCAGCTTGAAGGACCGGGTAAAAACCACCGCATAGCTCCCCATGCGGGAGAAATTCTCCAGCGTAAACCCGCCCCCGGCTGAGGAGAAGGCATAGATGACCACCATCACGATGGGGGCCAGCACGAACAGCGCCAGCCAGCCCACATAAGGTACGGCAAAAGCGGCCCGTTTATTCCCCATATCCGCCCTCCTCCTCCGCCGCATCCATCTCGTCGTATTCCTCCGAATAGGAGCTGTAGTCGCCGAACATGCCGGAATACTGGCTCTTGTGCATGATGTGGATGTCGTCCGGGTTCAGGATGATGCCGATGGTCTCCCCCTCCGGGTGGTAGTCGGTGGTCTGGATGAGCCACTTGAAGCCCTTGAAGTCCACGATGGTGTCGTAGTGGACGCCCTTGAAGGTGACGGACGTGACCGTTCCCTTCAGCTGGCCCTTCTCCACCGGCACGATGTCGATGTCCTCCGGCCGGATGACCACGTCCACCGGCTCCTTGGGGGCGAAGCCCTTATCCAGGCACTTGAATCTGCGGTTGAAAAACTCCACCACATAGTCCTCGTGCATAATGCCGTCCAGGATGTTGCTCTCGCCGATGAAGTCCGCCACAAAGGCGTTCTTCGGCTCGTTATAGATGTCCTCCGGCGTACCGATCTGCTGGATCTTCCCCTGGTCCATGACCACGATGGTGTCGCTCATGGCCAGGGCCTCCTCCTGGTCGTGGGTCACGTAGATGAAGGTGATCCCCAGCTGCTGCTGGATGCGCTTCAGCTCGCTCTGCATGTCCTTGCGCAGCCGCAGGTCCAGAGCGCCCAGGGGCTCGTCCAGCAGCAGCACCTTGGGCCGGTTCACCAGGGCCCTGGCAATGGCCACCCGCTGCTGCTGGCCGCCGGACAGCTCCGTCACCTTCCGGTTTTCAAAGCCCTTCAGGCTCACCACCGCCAGCATCTCCAGGACCCGCTGGCGGATCTCCGCCTCCGGGATCTTGATCTTCTTCTTTCTGCCGCCCTCCTCCGCCGTCTTGGGGATTCGCAGGCCGAAGGCCACGTTCTCGAAGACGTTGAGGTGCGGGAACAGGGCATACCGCTGGAAGACAGTATTGACCTGCCGCAAATGCGGCGGAATATCATTCATCCTCACACCATCGAACAGCACTTCGCCGGAAGTGGGCGTAATAAAGCCGCCAATGATGCGCAAGGTGGTGGTCTTGCCGCAGCCACTGGGTCCGAGTAATGTGAGGAACTCACTGTCATTAAAATATAGATTGATGTGATCGAGAACCAGCTCGCCGTCAAACGCCATGCAGCAATCTGCAAGGCGAATCAACTCTTTGGACATTATCCTCCCCCGTCCTTTTTCCAAAATTTTTATCAAAGCCGGAAATATGCTTCAATATAGAAAACAGCCTGCTTTCCCTGAAGCTATTTCCCCCAGGAAAGCAGGCAAGCATACTATATCTGTTTTATGTCGAATTGTCAATGCTGAAATTGGAAATTTTTCTTCCAGACCCCTATTTTTTTTACTATTCACAGCCCAGTATGTATACGCGCGGCGGGTACGATTAACCGGCATCATGGGTTGGCGCGTTCCGCCGCTTTGTCAGGCATTTTGCTGTCCCGCCTTTGATATAAATAGTGCGGGGGTGAGGACGTGAAAAAAGGAAATCCGATTTTCTACAGCACGATACTGCTGACCGGAGCCAACTTTCTCCTGCGTCTGGCCGGCATCAGCTTTCAGGTATATCTCTCCAACCGTATTGGCGCGGCAGGCATTGGGCTTTTGCAGCTGGTCCTCTCCGTCTCCGCGCTGTCCTTCACCGTTGGCTCGGCAGGCATACGCACCTGCGCCATGTACCTGTCCGCCGGAGAGCTGGGCCGAAACCGGCCCGACAATGTTCACAGCGTACTCACCGGCTGCTTTCGATACAGCCTTCTCTTCAGCGGCATGACTGCGGCGGCGCTCTGGTGGGCCGCGCCGTGGCTGAGCCGGGTCTGGATCGGGGACGGCGCCGCCACCGCCGCGCTGCGCCTGTGCGCGCTGTTTCTGCCTCTCCGATGCCTCCGCGGTGTCCTGACCGGCTATCTCACCGCCGCCCAGCGGGTGGGCAGCCTGGTGGCGGCAGCATTTCTGGAGCAGGGCTGCGCCATGTCGGTCACCTTTCTGCTTCTTTCCCGCCGGGTGGGGGTGAGCTCCGGCCAAGCCGCTCTTGCCATGACAGCGGGCAGCTGCGCGGCAGACGCGCTGGGCTTCCTGGTCCTGCTCCGTCTGCGAGAACGGCGCGTGCCGCGGCGAAAACGCCGCCCCCCCTATGGACAAATCCTCCAGGTCTCCCTGCCGCTGGCGCTGGCCGACGCCCTGCGCTCGGGTCTGAACACCATTGAAGATGTCATTATCCCCCGGCAGCTGACCCTTTTTGCCGGCACGGTCAATGCCATGGCGGACTATGGCATGATCCGGGGCATGGTCTTCCCGGTGCTGATGTTTCCGGCGGCAATCCTGTTTTCCCTGGCGGAGCTGCTGGTGCCGGAGTTCTCCCGCTGCGCCGCCAGAGGCAGCAAAAACCGCATCCAGTATCTGGCCCGGCAGGGCCTGCGGGCGGCAATGCTGTTCGGGCTGTGCGCCGGAGGACTGCTGTTTGTGCTGGCCGGGCCGCTGGGCAGGCTTCTGTATCAGAGCAATCAGGCGGGCCGCCTTCTGCGGCTCTACGCCCCCTTCGTACCCATGCTCTACATGGACGCTCTGGTGGACGCCATGTGCAAGGGCCTGGGCCAGCAGAACGCCAACGCGCGGTACAATACGCTGACCTCCTTTCTGGACGTGGTCTTCCTCTGGGTCCTGCTGCCCCGCTTCGGACTGAGCGGATATTATTTCAGCTTTGCCGCCACCCATCTCATCAACTTCGCCCTGAGCCTGCGGCGTCTGATGCAGGTATCCGGCATCCGGCTGGAGCCGGGGAAAATGGCGCGGGCGGCACTCTGCACAGCGGCGGCCTGTGCAGCGGCGGCTCTGCCGGCAGCGGGCGGACTGCCGGCAGCGGGCGGACTGCCGGCACAGGGCGGGTGTTATCTGCTGCTGTTGGGCGTACTGTGGCGGCTGCTCCGGGTGGTGGGCCGGGAGGATGTCCGGTGGGTGAAGAGCCTGATGGGAGGCCGGTGCTGACACATTGCTTTTGCCAGGCAGCGGGTTTTTCGCTATCATACAGCCTGTGATGAAAATTCCCCTTGCAGAAACTGGAAAACTGGACTATAATACAGATATCACACCAGGGCGGCGCA
This sequence comes from uncultured Oscillospiraceae bacterium, assembly GCA_910578505.1. Lineage (GTDB taxonomy): Bacteria > Bacillota > Clostridia > Oscillospirales > Oscillospiraceae > Pelethomonas. Next base: position 6,224 of record CAJTPV010000018.1, read on the forward strand.
AAAACACAGCGGCCCAGGGCCGTCTTATTTTGAAAGGAGAAGACCATGAGTTTTTTTGACGAGCTGACCCAGAAGGCAAAGACAGTTGCCGACAATGTTTCCGGAAAAGCAAAGGAAGTGGCTGACTCAGCCAAGATTTCCGCCGCGATCCTGGCTGAAAAGCGGGAATTGAACAAGCGCTACTGTGAAATCGGCCAGTGGTACGCCAATGATTACGCTCAGGACGAGATCCCGGAGGCCATTGCCGACGTGATGAAAGCCGTAAAGGACTCCCAGGAGAAGATTGCCGCCCTGCAGGCTGAGCGGGAAAAGGTGGAGGCCGAGGAGGCCATCCCTACCGAGGAGGGAAAGGTCTGCCCGGTCTGCGGGAAAATCAGCGACGCCAGATTCTGCCCCCACTGCGGCGCGCCCCTTGTGGAGGCGCCCCAGGCGTCCAAGGAGGATATTGCCGCGCAGCAGACCGCGGACAAAGGTCCGGACGAGGAAGCGTAACGGTTTTGTCATATCAGGCGGGAGGGCGGCAGTTCCTCCCGCTTTTCGCGCATTTCCGCCAGAAAGCGAGGTGATCGGATGCTGGACCGGAGCGAAATCGGCAAGCGCGGCTACCTCCACGAGGACTACCGCCTGTTCTCTCTGCGGGACAGCCGGGCAATCAAGCTGGACTACCACTACCATGAATTTGACAAGCTGGTCTTCCACCTGGCAGGCCGGGCCGAGTACCACATTGAGGGCAAGAGCTATCCCCTCCAGCCCATGGACGTGCTGCTGGTGAGCCGCAACATGATCCACCTGCCGGTCATCGACCCCAGCCAGAGCTATGAGCGGATGGTGCTCTGGATCAACCGGGACTTTCTCTCCCGCAGCAGCACGGAGGACGCAGACCTGGCCTCCTGCTTCACCCTGGCCGCCCAGCGGGACCTGTGCCTGTACCGTCCCCAGGGCGAGGACCGGGCGCGCTACCGGGCGCTGTTCAGCCGGGTGAGGGAAGCGTCCAGCAGCACGGAATTCGGCGCGCGGCTGCTGGCGGACACCTGCGTGCTCCAACTGATGATCGCCCTCAACCGGGACATCCGCACGCCGCTGCCGGACAGCGGGGCCGCCTGCCGGTTTGACCCAAAGATGGAGGAGGTCACCCGCTACATCCGGGAGCACCTGAGCGAGCGGCTGTCCATCGACCGTCTGGCCGGGACCTTCTACCTCAGCCGGTACTACCTGATGCACCGCTTCAAAGCCGCCTATGGCTGCACAGTCCACCAGTACATCCAGCAGAAGCGGCTGCAGGAGGCGGCGGGGAAAATCCGGCAGGGCGTGCCGGTGCTGAAGGCGGCGGAGGAGGCCGGCTTCGGCGATTACTCGGTCTTTCTGCGGGCCTTCCGCGCCGCCTATGGCTGCAGCCCCCGCGCCGCGGGCCGCTCCCAGTTTGGGCAGGCCGGGCAGGCTGCCCGGGAGTGACGAATAAAAAACAGAAAACCTCCCACTCGGAGGCAAAAAGCGACAAAATAGCGCTGCCAAACAAACTATTTTTTCGCAAGCCGAAGAGGAGGGAGGTTTTTGTCATGAGGAAAAAGAGGACAACGTGAAAGGAAACGGCATTTTGCTGTTTGCCATAGGAATGGCTGCCGAAATTTCCCCTTGCCTTTATGGGGCAAATTTGCTAAACTGTTGTGCGTAAATGCAATCTTTCACGTGGAGGATATTATGGCAGGCAGCAAACAGCAGAACTATGGAAACGAGTCCATAAGCGCCCTCAAGGGCGCTGACCGCGTGCGCAAACGCCCCGGCGTGATCTTCGGCTCCGACGGCCTGGAGGGCTGCGAGCACGCGGTATTTGAAATATTGTCCAACTCCATCGACGAGGCCAGGGAGGGCCACGGCAAGCTGATTACCGTCACCAGCTTTCTGGACCACAGCGTGGAGGTGGAGGACCAGGGGCGGGGCTGCCCTGTGGACTGGAACGAGAAGGAGAAGCGCTGGAACTGGGAGCTGGTCTTCTGCGAGCTGTACGCGGGCGGAAAATACGGCAACAACGAGGGGGAAAACTACGAGTACTCCCTGGGTCTCAACGGCCTGGGCTCCTGCGCCACCCAGTACTCGTCCGACTACATGGACGTCACCGTCTGGCGGGACGGGTTCGAGTACCAGCTCCACTTTCAAAAGGGGAATATCACGGGCAAAAAGGGGGAGGAGCTGATCAAATCCCCCCTGTCAAAGCGCAGAACCGGCACCCGGACCCGCTGGCTCCCGGACCTGGAGGTGTTTACCGATATTGCCATCCCGCCGGAGTATTTTGCGGATGTGATGAAGCGGCAGGCCGTGGTGAACGCGGGAATCACCTTCCGGCTGCGGGTGGAGACCACGCCGGGAAAGTTTACAGCCACGGAATTTCTGTATGAAAACGGCATTGCCGACTATGTCTCGGAGCTGGCCGGGGAGGAGTCCCTGACGGCTCCCGTATTCTGGGAGGGGGAGCGCCGGGGCCGGGACCGGGCCGACAAGACGGACTACAAGGTAAAGCTGTCCGCGGCCTGCTGCTTCTCCAACAAAACGGCGGTGATTGAGCACTACCACAACTCCAGCTGGCTGGAGCACGGCGGCAGCCCGGAGAAGGCCACGAAATCCGCCTTTGTGGGGGCCATTGACAGCTGGCTGCGGCAGAACAACAAGTATCAGAAGGGCGAGGCAAAAATCAACTGGACGGATATCGAGGACTGTCTGGTGCTGGTGAGCAACAACTTCTCCACCCAGACCAGCTATGAGAACCAGACCAAAAAGGCCATTACCAACAAGTTTGTCCAGGACGCCATGACGGAGTTCCTGCGCAGCAAGCTGGAAATCTACTTTATCGAAAACCCCGCCGACGCAGGCCGCATCGCCGAGCAGGTGCTCATCAACAAGCGCAGCCGGGAAACGGCGGAAAAGGCCCGGCTGAACATCAAAAAAAAGCTCTCCGGCTCCATCGACATCGCCAACCGGGTCCAGAAATTCGTGGACTGCCGGACCAAGGACGTCAGCCGCCGGGAAATCTACATCGTGGAGGGCGACAGCGCCCTGGGCAGCGTGAAGCTGAGCCGGGACGCGGAGTTCCAGGGCATCATGCCGGTGCGGGGGAAGATCCTCAACTGCCTCAAGGCCGACTATCCCCGGATTTTCAAAAGCGAGATCATCACCGATCTGATGAAGGTTTTAGGCTGCGGCGTGGAGGTGCAGAACAAGCACGTGAAGGAGCTCAACTCCTTTGATCTGAACAATCTGCGCTGGAATAAAGTGGTCATCTGTACGGACGCGGACGTGGACGGCTACCAGATCCGCACCCTGATCCTGACCATGCTCTACCGGCTGTGCCCGACGCTGATCCAGGAGGGGTACGTGTATATCGCGGAGTCGCCGCTGTTTGAGATCACCAGCGGCGAGAAGACGTGGTTTGCCTACACAGAGAAGGAAAAAGCGGAGATCGTGAAGAAGCTGGAGGGCAAAAAGTACAAGGTGGACCGCTCCAAGGGCCTGGGTGAGAACGACCCGGACATGATGTGGCTGACCACCATGAACCCGGAGACCCGGCGGCTGATCAAGGTCATGCCCCAGGAGGCCGAGGCCACCAGCCAGATGTTCGACCTGCTGCTTGGGGACAACCTCCAGGGCCGGAAGGAGCACATCGCCAGCGAGGGCTATAAGTTTCTGGATTTGGCGGACATCTCTTAGCAAGGATTTTGGAAAGGAACCAGCGGAATTATGGCAAAGAAGCGCTCCCCCGATGAGGGGAATAAAAAGGTAAACAATCCCAATGTGATGGGCCTGCGGGCCCAGGTGCAGGAGCAGCCCATCACGGACACCCTGGAAACCAACTATATGCCCTACGCCATGTCGGTCATCGTCTCCCGGGCCATCCCGGAGATCGACGGCTTCAAGCCCTCCCACCGGAAGCTGCTGTACACCATGTACAAGATGGGCCTGCTGACCGGCGCGCGGACCAAATCCGCCAATATCGTGGGCCAGACCATGCGGCTCAACCCCCACGGCGACGCCGCCATCTACGACACCATGGTCCGGCTCAGCAAGGGCTACGGAGCCCTGCTGCACCCCTTTGTGGACAGCAAGGGCAACTTCGGCAAGGTCTATTCCCGGGACATGGCCTGGGCGGCCAGCCGGTACACGGAGGCGAAGCTCGCGCCCATCTGTCAGGAGCTGTTCCGGGACCTGGACCAGGACGCGGTGGACTTTGTGGACAACTACGACAACACCATGCAGGAGCCCAGCCTCCTGCCCACCACCTTCCCCAACATCCTGGTCTCGGCCAACCAGGGCATCGCCGTGGGCATGGCCTCCCAGCTGTGCGGGTTCAACCTGGGGGAGGTGTGCGACACCACCATCGCCTACCTGAAAAATCCGGCCTGCAGCATTTCCGCCACGCTGCTGGGGCCGGACTTCCCCACCGGCGGGGAGATCATCCACGACGCCGCCGCGCTGGAGGAGATCTACCGCACCGGCCGGGGGTCCGTCAAAATCCGGGGCAAGTACCGGTATGTCAAGAGCGAGAACCTGATTGAAATTTACGAGATCCCCTATACCACCACCACGGAGGCCATTATTGACAAGGTGGCGGAGCTGATCAAGGCGTCCAAGCTCCGGGAAGTCAGCGACATGCGGGACGAGACGGACCTCAACGGCCTGAAGCTGGCCATCGACCTGAAGCGGGGCACGGACCCGGACAAGCTGATGGCGAAGCTCTTCAAGGCCACCACCCTGCAGGACAGCATCAGCTGCAATTTCAACGTCCTGGTGGCCGGCATGCCCCGTGTGATGGGGGTGGGGGAGCTGCTGGAGGAGTGGTGCGCCTGGCGGACGGAGTGCGTGCGGCGGCGGGTGTACTTCACGCTGAACAAAAAGAAGGAGAAGCTGCACCTGCTCAAGGGTCTCAAGCGCATTCTGCTGGACATTGACAAGGCCATCCAGATCATCCGGGAGACCGAGGGCGAGGCGGACGTGGTGCCCAACCTGATGATCGGCTTCGGCATCGACCAGGTCCAGGCGGAATACGTGGCGGAAATCAAGCTGCGCAACATCAACAAGGAGTACATCCTCAAGCGGGTCCGGGAGGAGGAGTCCCTCCGGGATGAGATTGACGACCTGGAGGACCTGGTGAACGACCCCGCACGGGTGAAAAAGGTCATCATTGACGAGCTGAAGGCGGTGAAGAAGAAGTACGCCCAGCCCCGGCTGACCACCATCGTCTATGAGCACGAGATCGAACCCTACAACGAGGAGGACGAGACGCCGGACTACCCGGTGACGGTATTCCTGTCCATGGGCGGCTACTTCAAGAAGATCACGCCCCAGTCCCTGCGCATGGCGGACGTGCAGAAGTACAAGGAGGACGACAGCCTGCGCCAGAGCGCGGAGGCCACCAATAAGGCGGAGATCATGTTCTTCACCAACCGGCAGCAGGTGTACAAGGCGCGGCTGTCGGACTTTGACGACAGCAAGGCCAGCGTGCTGGGGGACTACCTGCCGTCGAAGCTGGGAATGGATGCGGAGGAGAGCGTCATCGCTCTGGTCCTGCCGGGGGATTACTCCGGCTCCATGCTGTTCTTCTTTGAAAACGGCAAGGCGGCTCGGGTGGACTTGTCCGCCTACGCCACCACGTCCAACCGGCGGAAGCTGACCGGCGCGTACTGCGCCAAGAGCCCCCTGGCGGCGCTGCTCCACCTGAAGGAGGACCGGGAGCTGGCGCTGTATTCCAGCGAGGTCCGGGCGCTGATTTTCAACACGGCCCTGCTCTCCCCCAAGGCCACCCGCACCACCCAGGGGGTGCAGGTGATGACCATGAAGCCGAAATATCATTTGACGGAGGTCAAGAACCTGGAGGACACCTCTATCACCAATCTGGCCCGGTATCGCTGCCGCGCCCTGCCCGCCGCAGGCGCACTGCTGCGGGAGGAGGACGGAGATCAGATGCGGCTTTTATAAGAAGCAGAATTTTCCATGGTATAATCGGAGCCGCAAACAAAAATTTACCGGGGGGTATGTATATGAACAGATACAAAAAGATAGCTATATTGGTATGTGTTTTTCTGACAGCATTAAATATTGTTGCTTGCGGGCAAGTAAAGGGAGATGAGGTTGTCAATACAGATGAATCTTCTGCAAGGCAGCAAGAAAGTAGTGAGCAGACAGTTGAGGGCGCAGATTCGGAAATAAAAGAAGAGGAAACTGCAAATGCAGATGAATCATCTGCAAATCAGCAAGAACGCAATGCGCAGAATATAAATTTAGAGGCGGAAGAAGATAAAACCACTAGAGCAGAAGAATCCAATGCACAAACGGAAGAGAATATAGACACAGAAATGACCACAGAAGAATTATTAGATTTATTTATCAATGGCTCAATACATGCAATCAGTTCCGAAGATTTGGCATCGGCATTCTATATTACCGATTTAGATATGGATTCTGAGGAATGGGATTCCTATTCTATTGGTGAAAGAGCCGATCTTGACAATGACGGAGAAAACGAGCTGATTATTTGTGGACCTTATGGTGGAATATACCTTGATGCGCGTGGTGGCAAGGTCTATGAATTTGCCGTGGGAGAGGGTGATTCTCTTGTGCTTTCCTATGTTTTTTATAATGGCTCCACATGGATTATGTACAGCAACAGAATGCATACAGGATATGAAGCATACCATATGGAAAAATTTGAAGGGGCGGATAATTTAGTTGCAGAAATGGATTTTTATGAAGAACTTGTTGATGAAGATAATGTGGAGGGCAAAGAAAAATATATGTTGAATGGAGCGGAAATATCTTATGATGAATATTTTGAATTATGCAGCAAGATTTTTGCAACTGAAGTAACTACAACTAAATGACAACTTTCAGTTTGTCGGGAGCATATCAAAACGGTGCTGTCTCACAGCGATTCGCCGGAATCGTGAGAGACAGCACCGTTTTATTAGGAACTGCGCTGGATGATATGCCGGGCAGTTTTCAATCCGTCGGCGGCGGCGGACATAATGCCCCCCGCGTATCCCGCGCCCTCGCCGCAGGGCCAGAGTCCTTTCAAAGACGCCTGCCCGTCCTCCCCCCGCACAATCCGGAGGGGACAGGAGGAGCGGGTCTCCACCGCCGTGAGCACCGCGTCCGGCGCGGCGTAGCCGTGAACCTTTCTGTCCAGAACAGGCAGGGCCTCCGCCAGAGCCTCACAGAGGAATCCCGGCAGCACGTCCCACAGGTTCATCCACCGGACGCCGGGCCGGTAGGTGGGACGCACCACCCCCGGCCCCGTGGACGGGCGGCGCAGCAAAAAGTCCTCCACCCGCTGGGCGGGGGCGATGAACCCGCCGCCCCCGGCGGCATAGGCGGCGTCCTCCAACCCGCGCTGAAAGGCGATCCCCGCCAGAGGGCCGCCGTCCGGGAAGTCCGCCGGCGTGACGCTCACCAGCAACCCGCCGTTGCAGTTTTCGCCGTCCCGGGCGTACCGGCTCATGCCGTTGGTGACCACCCGGCCCTGCTCACTGGCCGCCGCCACCACCGTTCCGCCGGGACAGACGCAGAAGCTGAACACGCCCCGGCCATTTCCCAGATGGCAGCTGAGCTTATAGCTGGAGGCGGGCAGTCTGGGGTGGCCCGCCAGGGCCTTGTACTGGGCAAAGTCAATATCCGCCTGCCGGTGTTCGATGCGCACCCCCACCGCCAGGGGCTTCGGCTCCATGACCACCCCGGCGGCGCGGAGCATTTCGAAGGTGTCCCGTGCGCTGTTGCCCAGGGCCAGGACCACAGCCTCCGCCGGAAGACGGTACGCGCCGTCCCCGCTCTCCACCCGCAGGGCGGCAAGCCGTCCGTCCCGCTGTTCAATCCCCGCCAGCCGGTGGCCGAACCGGATGTCACAGCCCAGCTCCAGCAGCTCTCGCCGCATACTGGGCAGTACCCGGTGGAGGTAGTCCGTGCCGATATGGGGCTTGGCGTCAGAGAGGATGGATTCCGGCGCGCCGTGGCGGACAAAGGTCTCCAGAATAAAGCGGTGGCTGGGGCCACGGGTGCCGGTGTTCAGCTTGCCGTCGGAGAAGGCCCCCGCGCCGCCCTCGCCGAACTGCACGTTGGAGTCCCCGTCCAGACAGCCGGTGGACCAGAATCGCTCCACGTCCTCTTTCCGCCGCTCTGTCCCCCATCCCCGCTCCAGGAGGATGGGCGGCAGGCCGCAGCGGGCCAGCGCCAGGGCGCAGAACAGTCCGGCAGGACCGGCCCCCACGATGACAGGCGGCATGTCCGGCGGTGTGACCGGCGCGGGCAGCTGATAGGGCGTGTCCCGGACCGGGGAGACCTTTTTGTTTTTGCAGCGGGAGAGCACCCTTTCCTCATTTGGCACGCTCAGGCGCACCGTGTACACAAAACGCACGCCGTCCCTGGCGTCGACGGCGCGGCGGAAAACCTCCAGCCGCTGGACCTCCCTCTCCGGGACCCGCAGCGCAGCCGCCGCCCTGGCGCGGAGCAGGGATTCCTCCTCGTCGGGCGTCAGTTTCAAATTCTCGACTTGCAGCAAGACAGCTCATCCCCCTTCAAACGTCCGGACCGGCAGGCAATCATCTGCGCGGCCACGGAGATCGCCACCTCCGCCGGCGTCTTCCCGCCGATGGGCAGGCCGATGGGCGCGTATACCCGGTCCATCTCCGCCTCCGAGAATCCGGCGGCGAGCAGCTTTTCCCGCGTGGCGGCAACCTTTTTCCGGCTGCCGATACAGCCGATATACCGCGCCGGCGTGGGCAGGACCTGGGCCAGCATGGTGCAGTCGGCCAGATGACCGGGGGTCATGATGACCACATAGTCGTCCGCCGTCAGGGGGGGCAGCTGCTCCAGCGCGCCGGCGTAGGGGCCGCACCGCACCTCCGCCGCGCCGGGCAGCAGTTCCTGCTTTGCGGCAAGGGGCCGCTCGTCCCACACCACCACCCGGAAATCCGCCAGCGCCAGAATCAGGGTCAGCGCCCGGCCCACGTGTCCCGCGCCGAAGAGGTACACGGTCCCCGCCCGGTTCAGCGGCTCCACATACAGCGCCGGGCAGCCCTCTGCCAGCACGCCCCGCCGCCCCAGCAGAGGCTCCACTGTTTCCGGCCCAATGTCCGGCAGGAAGCGCAGGCCGTTTTGACGGTCGAAGACGCCCATGCGCCAGCTGTTGTCCGGCTGGATAGCCGTCACCAGCCACGCCGCGTCCGCCCCCTCCAGCAGCTCCGCAACCGCCCGGAGGACGGGCAGGGGCCTGTTCGGCTCAAGAAACTGGAAGTATACCCGTACGTCCCCGCCGCAGATCATGCCGGTATCCGCCGTCTCCCCGGCGGAGAGATGGTAGGACGCGAAGTCTGACCGCTTTTCCGCCAGCAGCCGCCGGGCCAGCTGGACGGCTTGGTACTCCACCGCGCCGCCGCCGATGGTGCCGGTGGGCTCCCCGTCCTCCAAAACCAGCATCTTGGCCCCCGGACCTCTGGGGGTGGAGCCGGAGCTGGACGTGATGCTGCACAGCACCGCAGCCCGTCCGGCGGAGAGACTGGCGGTGAGCGCGGTAAATACTGTTTTCATGGTGCCTCCTCCTGTTGACCGCCGGTACCGGACCGGTCGTATCATCTGCGAAAATCAGCAGAAAAGGCAACGGGTGTGCCGTTGCCTTTCATGGCAGAATGCGAAATTCAAAGGTCAATCGCTCTCTTTTGTCAAGCTCGCCTATTTTGTATAGCAGGTCGCCCCTCTCCAGCCGGAGCACTTTCCGCAGCCTCACGCTGGTAGGCTTGGTCAATCCTGCCTCCTTCCAATAGCGGATGCGGTACTCGTCCTGGCCGTCCCCTCTGTTGGTTCCTGTCATCTTGTAAGCGACCAGGAATACTTGACCGTTCCATATCAGAACAGGACGTTCCTTTATCACATCAGCGTCCTCAAACTTGATTTTGGCCTGCCAGATTTCAAACCTCTCCATCGTCCCATTCCTTTGGCAGCACAAGAATACCGTCTTCATCGCGGCAGCCGATGAAGTCGCTCGCCTTGAACCGCTTTTCTGCCGGGGTCAGGTCTTCTGCCTCGGCAAAATACTTCCGGATAGCTGTCAGCGGTATCTCGGTGTGTGAATGGTTCCCTTGATAAACCTGGTCCCATGGAGAGCCGACAACATGCGTCATATTGCGAAGGGCGCTGGCGGTGTATCGGCCATACTTCCGAGCCACATCGTAGAGTATGGCTTCTGCTTCCGGCGCAATCCTGGCAGCCATATCTTCATTATACTCTTTAATGGGCCTATCGCCATAGCCCTTATAGGCGGAATAAACCTCCGGAACAACCGGGCCGTGGTCCCATGCCTCTATCGCATTATCAAACAGCGGAGAGCCATACTTTCTCAGGTAATATCCCTGCGCAAAGTACAGCAATTTGTTGATCTTCATGTTCGTGAGATCATCAAAAGCATCGCACATGATATAGAGAAGATAGTTTGCTGCTGCGGTTGCGGTCATTTTGCGCACCTCCTTCCGCACACTTTGTCAGGAATTTTGCTGTTTGCTATAGTATATCACCCTGGGAGCAGAATTTCAAGAGTCCCTGCCCGGAAAATGCAAATCATTACATTTTGCCGCATTTGCCCAAACCGCCGCCCGCACGGATTGACTTTACCATTTGGGGGGTGTATAATGCGGTCATCGGACATTATGCAGGGAAAGGAGCCAGTCATCTTGGGTGCACCAAAACAGGATACTACTGAGAAACAGAGCCCAATTCAGCGTTTAGCGGCCTTTATCGTAGACAAGCGAAAGGTCTTTTATCTGCTGTTTATCGGGCTCTCCATTTTTTGCGTTTTTTCATCGGGCTGGGTGGCGGTCAACAACGACCTGACCAGCTACCTGCCGGCGGAGACGGAAACCCGCCGGGGTCTGACCGCCATGGAGGAGGAGTTCGTCACCTTCGGCGCCAACCGCATCCTGGTGGACAACGTGTCCGCCGCCCAGGCCCATGTCCTGCGGGAGCGGCTGGAAGCGGTGGATGGGGTGAAGAGCGTGGAGTTCGACGGCTCGGAGGACTGCTACCAGAACGGCGCGGCCCTCTTCTCCGTTACATATGACGGCGCGGCGGACGACGATGTCAGCCTGCAGGCCCTGGAGGAAATCAGGACCATGCTGGCGGGGTATGACCTGTATGTCACCGGCGACACCGGCGCGGACGACTCCGCCAGCCTGGACGCGGAGATGCAGGTGGTCATGGTCATCGCCGTGGTCATCATCCTGCTGGTGCTGCTGTTTACCTCCCACACCTACATGGAGATTCCCGTGCTGCTGATGACCTTCGGCATGGCCGCGCTGCTGAACAAGGGGACCAACTTCATCTTCGGCGAGATCTCCTTTGTGTCCAACTCCGTGGCCGTGGTGCTGCAGCTGGCCCTGGCCATCGACTACGCCATCATCCTCTGCCACCGCTACACCGAGGAGCGGGAGCGGCTGGAGGCCCGGGAGGCGGTGGTCACCGCCCTGAGCAAGGCCATCCCGGAAATCGCCGGCAGCTCGATGACCACCCTGTCCGGCCTGGGAGCCATGTGCTTTATGCGCTTCGGCATCGGCAGGGACCTGGGGCTGGTGCTGATGAAGGCCATCGTTCTGAGCCTTCTAAGCGTGTTCACCCTGATGCCCGGCCTGCTGATGAGCTTCAGCGGCCTCATTGACCGGACCCACCACCGCAATTTCGTCCCCCAGATCACCGGCTGGGGCCGTCTGGCGGTGAAGACCCGGTTCATTATGCCGCCGCTGTTCGCCCTGCTGCTGGTGGGCGGCTTCATCTTCTCCGGCAAGTGCCCCTATGTCTACGGGCAGACCACCCTGAGCACCATCCGGGAGAGCGCCTCCCAGGTCGCCCAGCAGAAGGTGGACGGCACCTTCGGCGGCGCCAACGTCCTGGCCGTGCTGGTGCCCGCCGGGGACTACGAGCAGGAGGGCCGCCTGGCCCGCCGCCTGGAGGAGATGCCGGAGGTGGACACGGTGCTGGCCCTGTCCAACGTGGAGGCCATGGACGGCTATGTGCTCACCGACAAGCTGACGCCCCGGCAGTTCGCGGAGCTGACGGACCTGGACATCGAGGCGGCCCGGCTGCTCTACTCCGCCTACGCCGTCAACGCGGAGACCTACGGCCAGCTGGTCTCCGGCGTGGACAACTATAGCGTGCCCCTGCTGGACATGTTCCTCTTTGTCTACGACCAGATGCAGGAGGGCTATGTGACCCTGGACAGCGATATGACCGAGACCATCGAGGACCTGCACACCCAGCTGACCGACGCCCAGCTGCAGCTGAAGGGCGAGAATTACAGCCGCCTGGTGCTCCAGCTGAACCTGCCGGAGGAGAGCCAGGAGACCTTTGCCTTCCTGGACACCCTCCACCGCGTCATGGCGGAATACTACCCGGAGGACGCCATGCTGGTGGGCAACTCCACCAGCGACTTCGACCTGTCCTCCTCCTTCAGCAACGACAACACCCTCATCGGCGTGCTGACCATCGTGTTCGTCATCCTGGTGCTGGTGTTCACCTTCAAATCCGCCGGACTGCCGGTGCTGCTGATCCTGGTCATCCAGGGCAGCGTGTGGATCAACTTCTCCTTCCCCTACCTGATGGGGGACAATATGTTCTTCCTCAGCTACCTGGTGGTCAGCTCCATCCAGATGGGCGCGAATATCGACTACGCTATCGTCATCGCCAACCGGTATACGGACCTGCGCCAGCGGATGCCCCTGAAGGACGCGGTGGTGGAATCCCTCAACGAGGCGTTCCCCACCATCGTCACCTCCGGCACCATCCTGGCTGCCGCCGGCGTGCTCATCGGGTTCCTCTCCACCACGCCCTCCATCGCCTCCATCGGCGTGTGCCTGGGCCGGGGCACCATCATCTCCATCTTCCTGGTCATGGGCATCCTGCCCCAGATATTGCTGCTGGGCGACATCATCATCGACAAAACCGCCGTCACCCTGAAGGCCCGTCTGCCGGTCCAGTCCCACACAGGGAACCTGTATGTGGACGGCCATGTGCGGGGCTATGTCTCCGGCATGGTGGACGCCAGATTTTCCGGCGTGCTCCACGGCACCATCAACGCCGCCGTGGAGGCCGGGGCCGTACAGCCGGCGGACACAGCCCCGGCGGCGGAGACGGAAGAAGACGCGGAAGATCACGGAAAGGAGGAGACTGCGCCATGCTGAAAACGATCGGGCAGCGCTGGTGCGCCCTGCTGCTGGCGGCGCTCCTGCTGCTGGGCAGCCTCCCCACCGCCCTGGCGGCGGAGGGGGCCACGGTGAACGTGTCCTCTGTGGAGGAGCTGCTGCGGGCGGCCAGGCAGTGCTCGCTGGACAGCTGGTCCAGGGGCCGGACGATCGTCCTGACCGCCGACCTGGATTTGAAGGGGGAGAGCTTTACGCCGTTCCCCATCTTCTGCGGCGTCTTTGACGGGCAGGGCCACACCATCTCCGGCCTGCGGGTGGCGGAGAGCGGTTCTTCCATGGGCCTCTTCCGCATCCTGCAGGAGGGAGCCGTGGTCCGGGACCTGACGGTGGCCGGTACGGTTGCGCCGTCGGGCAGCGCCTGCCAGGTGGGCGGCATCGTGGGCGTCAACCACGGCGCTGTGCAGAACTGCACCTTCCGGGGCGTCGTGCAGGGCGAGGGCCAGGTGGGCGGCGTCGTGGGCATGAACCGGGAGACCGGCCAGGTCTCCGGCTGCACCGCCGAGGGCCAGGTCGCAGGCAGCACCGCCACCGGCGGCATTGCCGGGCAGAACGAGGGCTCACTGCTCAAGTGCTCCAACAGCGCCGAGGTCAACACCAGCAGTCCGGACGCCTCCGCTCCCCCGGAAAATCTGGACGACGCCCTGGAGCAGATTGGCTCCAGCGAGGATGCAGCGGGCGGCGAGAGCCTGCTCCCCGGCCACACCGACACCGGCGGCGTGGTGGGGCTGAGCCGCGGCGTGGTGCAGAGCTGCGTCAACAACGGGACCGTGGGCTATCCCCACGTGGGCTACAACGTGGGCGGCGTGGCCGGGCGGCAGAGCGGGTATCTCGACCGCTGCGTGAACAACGCCGCCGTCTATGGGCGCAAGGACGTGGGCGGCATTGTGGGGCAGGCGGAGCCGGATATCACCATCCTGCCCGGCGCACAGCGGCTGGAGCAGCTGCGGGGAGAGCTGGACCGCCTGCAGAGCCTCATCGGCCAGTCGGTTACCAGCGCGGACGCCCAGGGGGACCAAATCTCCGATACGCTGTCCAAGCTGGGCGGCTATGCCGGCAGCGCCAAGGACAGCACCAACATCCTGCTGGACCAGACCGCCGCCTTTGTGGACGGCAATATCCAGCAGGTCAATACCCTCAGCGCCGCTGCCACCGACGCCCTGGACCGGCTCTCCCCGGCCCTGGACTCCCTGGCAGGTACGTCGGCGCTTATCCAGGATATGTGCGGCAGTCTGGCGGAGGCTGTGGATGCCCTCCAGACTGCGGGGAGCATCACCCAGGAGGCGGCGGCGCTGGCACGGCAGGCGCTGGGACGGCTGGAGGATGCCGGCGGCGAGCTGGCGGACGCAGCGGAGGCCATGCGCGCAGCCGTCCGGCGGCTGCAGGACGCGGTGATCCATCAGGATGAGGACGCGGCGCGGCGGGCCCTGGCGGAGCTGGCCTCTGCCATGACCCAACTGTCCGCCGCCCTTGCCCAGGCGTCGGACGCCTGGGCGGCGCTGACGGACGTCGTACACACCGGCATCTTCGACATAGCCGCCCTGCGGCAGCTGCGCACAGCCCTGGCCGCCATCGGCGAGTCCGCCCGGCAGGCGGCCCAGAGCCTGCTGGGGCTGTCGCAGAACACCGCATTCAACTGGGCCGCGCTGGAGGGAGGCATCGCGGCGGCGGGCGCGGCCACAGCCGGCCTGCACAGCGCCGCCCGGCTTCTGACCGATGCCCTGGCGGCCCTGCGGGATGCCGGGGATACGGCGGAGGGTCTGTCTGCGCCGCTGACGGCGGTGCGGGACGCGCTGCTGGACGCCCTGGATGTGGGCGGGACCATCGGCGGCGGGCTGGAGAGCGCCTTTGCCGGTATGGAAAACGCCGTGGATACGCTGCGCCGGAACGGGGGCGTCACCTTCGTGACCCTGGGGGACGCCTTCCACGACGCCAGCAGCGGCCTGTATGACGCCGCCGGCGGCCTGACCAAGGAGCTGGAAAACCTCCACGCCGGCGTGGACAGCGCCAGGAATCAACTGACTGGAAACCTGCAGGCCATCAACCAGCAGACCAGCGTGGTGGCAAATCTGCTGCTGGACACGATTACGGATATGCAAAACGACGGCGCTTCCATCGTCTCCGACAACTCCGAAGCGGATATGGATTCCATCCGGCAGGGCAAGATCGCCCAGTGTGTCAACAACGGCGCCGTAGACGGCGACCGCAATGTGGGCGGCGTGGCCGGGGCCATGGCGGTGGAGTACGGCCTGGACCCGGAGGACGATGTGCAGCGGCTGAGCCTGGGGGCCACCTATGAGACCAGAGCGGCCCTCCAGGCCAACGTCAGCCGGGGGGAGATCACGGGGAAAAAGGACTGCGTGGGCGGCACGGTGGGCCGCATGGATTTGGGGGCTGTGGCGGGCTGTGAGAGCTACGGCAGCGTGACCAGCAGCGGCGGCGGCTATGTGGGGGGCATTGCCGGCTGGTCGGAGTCTCTGATTCGGGAGAGCTGTGCAAAATGCGTCCTGTCCGGCCAGGATGACGTGGGCGGCATTGCCGGCTGGGCCACCCGGCTGCAGGACTGCCGGGCCATTGCCACCATTGCCGGGGGCCGGGCCCGGCTGGGGGCCATTGCCGGGAGCGCGGACCTGGAGGGCGGCGGCATCACCGGCAACCGCTTTGTGGACACCGGCACGGCGGGGGTGGACGGCGTGAGCTATGAGGGCATGGCGGAGCCGGTGGCCTTTACCGCCCTGCGGGGGGAGCCGGGCATCCCGACCGAGTTTCTGACCTTTACCCTGCGGCTGCTGGTGGACGGCCAGGAGCAGGCCCGAATCCCCTTCCAATACGGCCAGAGCCTTGGCGGTATTGCTCTGCCGGAGGTGCCGGAGCGGGAGGGGTTCTATGGCCGCTGGCCGGCATTTGACACCACCGGCCTGGTCTCCGACGTGACCGTGGAGGCCGTCTATACCCCTGTGGCGGCCCTGGTGGCCAGCGGGGAGACCGCGGAGGAAAGCGGCCCGTCCCTGGCGCTGGCGGAGGGACAGTTCACCGAGGAGGCGGCGCTGACGGTCCGGGCCACCAGCCAGCGCTCCCCCACCGGAGAAGGGGAGGTCTGGAAGCTCACCCTCACCGGTACGGACCTGCCGCCGGACGCGCAGGTGCCCATCCGCCTGCTGGACCGCACCGGCGGCGGGGCGGTGTGGCAGTATGTGTCCGGCCACTGGCAGCGGATGGACACGGAGAAAAACGGGCAGTATCTGCTGCTGACCATGGACGGCCTGTCCGGCGTGTTCTGCGTGACGCCTCCGGAGAGCAGGCAGACGGTGCTGCTGGCGGCGGTGTCAGCGGTGTCATCGTCTCTCGTGCTCCTGCTGCTGGCGGCAAAGCTGGTCAGGCGGCGGAAGAGGAAACAGGCGGAGAAGGCCGGAGCGGAGGAAAAGCTGCCTTAAAAAGACCATATCGATAGAACACAACAGGACTTCCCATCGGAACGGAAGTCCTGTTGTGTTTTACAGCACATGACAGGGAATAAAGCAATTTTGGGCATCGATCGGCGTGACCTGCTCGCACATGCAGACAATCCCTCCACAGCCTCTTTTCAGCGCCGCTCTGTCCAACAGCGCATACTTCTTCACTTCGCGCTTGTCCGGATTGGCGGATTTCTTGATTTCCAGCGGATGGATCTCCTGATTTTGCTGGACAAAGACGTACGGCTCTGCTCCGTATCCGGTCCCGCCGGAACGGCGGCGGGGCTCAATGTACCCTCGCGCCCCGCTCGCAGCGGTTCCCCCAGGAGTCGATCAACTCATTCTCCCGATAGACGCAGATGATCTCGCAGTGGTTGGAGCACCCGCCGCAACCGGCCTCCCGGGTGTGGAAATCCATGTTCTCCACAGCGAAGTCGAACTCCCGCCGGGCGCTGCCCTTCCGGGCCAGGATCGCCACGCCCAGCGCGCCCATCAGGTGGCCGTTGGGGTCCACAATCACCTTGCAGCCCAAAGTCTCCTCAAAGGCCGCCACAACGCCCTTGTTCTTGCTGACGCCGCCCTGGAACACCACCGGCGAGACGATTTTCTTCCCCTTGCCCACGTTGTTGAGATAGTTGGCCACCACCGCGTTGCACACGCCGGCGATGATGTCCTCCCGCGGATGGCCCATCTGGATCTTGTGCACCAGGTCCGACTCGGCAAACACGGTACACCGGGCGGCGATCTGGGTGGGGTGGGTGGAGCGCAGGGCGTACTCGCCGATGTCCTCCACCTCAATGCCCAGCCGCTTGGCCTGGCTGGAGAGGAACGCCCCTGTCCCCGCCGCGCAGAGGGTGTTCATGGCGTAGTCCACCGCCACGCCGTTTTCCACCAGGATGATCTTGGAGTCCTGGCCGCCAATCTCCAGGATGGTGCGCACGTCGGGATAAAAGGTGGTGGTGCCCACGGCGTGGGCGGTGATCTCGTTTTTCACCATAGTAGCCCCGATGATAGCGCCCACCAGCTTCCGGGCGCTGCCGGTGGCGCCGGTGGCCACGATTTGATAGCGCTCCTTATCAAACTGCTTCTCCAGCAGGCCCACCAGCTCCTTCACCGCGCCGATGGGATTGCCCTGGGTCCAGATATACTGGCTGGCCAGCAGTTGATTGTTTTGATCAATAATCGCGCCCTTTGTGGAGATGGACCCCACATCTATACCGAGATATGCGTGTTCCAAATCAAAGTACCTTCTTTCTCATTTCGATCATATCGTAAAACGCCTCCAGACGGGTCATCAGCCCCACGTCGCTGGTCTGGGAGTCGTAGGTCAGGTACAGCACCGGAATCTTATAATCCGCGCCGATGGTCTGCAGCACCGGCATCACGTCGATCTCCGGCGTGCAGCCGGCGGACTTGACATGGACCAGCCCGTCGAAGCCCCGCTCCGCGCACTCCCTGGCGTACCAGATATTGGCCGTGGCGGTGGGGCCCATCTCATAGGTACACAGGTCCCGGATCTTCACGCCCATATTCTTCTGGCTGCTGTAGTGGAGGAACTGGTGGGTGACGGTCATCCACCGGTACAGCTCCACCCCCATGTCCGCCAGCTTCTGCTCCAGCTCCAGGTTGGAGAAGGCGTCCATCACTGTGTAGAACTCCCCGACAATGCCCACCCGCAGGGGCCGCAGGGGCTTGTTGAGGGGGATGGTCTGGAAGGACTGCCGCACGGCCCGGTAGGCGTCCTCGATGTCGGCGCGGGTGTGGGCGGTGTACAGGGCGGTAATAAACCGCTGGTAGGCCGCCTTGTACTGCCCGCCGGTGGCGTCAAAGCCGCAGTTCCGGTAATATTCCGCCGTAATCTCGTCCAGATACTCCACCATCCGCAGGGCCTCCATGAATTTCGCCGCAAATTTCGCCAGATGGAGCTTGGGGTTGATGCGCTTGGCGATCTTGATATACTCCTTCTTCTTCCCCATGTCGTACTCCGACAGGTTGATGAAGTCGAAGCGGTAGCCCAGGTCGGACAGAATCTGCTCCTGCAGCTCGCCGTAGTACCCCAGGCGGCAGAGGCCATGGACCATCAGCAGGGTGTTGGCCCCGGCCTCCAGGGCCTCGATCATGCTGCCCAGCGTAATCTTGAAGGGCGTGCAGACAAACTCCGGGCTGTACTTGGCGCCCAGCTCCATGGTCCGCTTGGTAATGGCCGGGGGCTGGATGCACCGCACGTCCATGGCCTCCTCGAAAATATACCGGAAGGCGCAGTTGTACTCCGCATATCTGGGGAAGGATATCTTTCGCATAAACATGTCGTCCATTACAGCTGTCCCTCCTTGAAGCGGATGATGTCAATAAAGCTCTCCAGCCGGGTCTCGATGCCCGCCGTGCCGCTCTGGCTGTCCAGCACCAGGTTCAGCATGGGCACCCGCTTTACCCGGCGGGCGATGAGTTCGTTGACCATGGAATCCGGTCCGCAGGGGAAGGCGCTGAGCAGGATGATGCCGTCCACCTTGCCGCAGTGCATGGCGATGCTGCCCACAATCTCCCGGCTGATCTCCCACTTGCAGGTGGGGGACAGCTCCAGGCTGTGCCGGAGAGCGTCGTCCCGGTCCACCAGGTCGGCGCGGATGGGGGTGACGCCCGCGCCCTTGAGATAGGCCGTCACGGTCTTCCCGATATAGGGGTCCTCGATGACATAGCTGTGGGCGGCAATCAAAATTTTCAGGCCCTCCGCCCTGTACAGCTGCTCCTGCTCCCGCACCAGGCCCTTATACTGGGCCTGCTCCGTCTTTTCGGCGGCCTTGTAGGCCTTCCGCACGGCTCTGGGGGAGCAGCCCAACGTCTGGCCCAGGGCCTGGAACGCGGACGCCTCATCCTTTTTCTGCAGTACGTCCAGGTCGTAGGAGAGAAATTTCTGCCCGGACTCCCGGAAGATGTTCTTCACCAGATCCGGCAGGGCCTCAAAGCGGGTACACATGTTTCTGTGCCGCCCGAAGCTGCTGACCCGCGGCACCAGGATATAGTCGCACTTGCCGCACAGCGCCTCCACATGGCCCAGGTAGATTTTCAGCGACAGGCACGCCTCATCAATGGCGCGGGCTGAGCCCTGCTCCAGCACGGCCCGGTCTGTGGGACCGCTGACGACGGTCTGTATGCCCAGCTCATCAAAAAAGGCGTGCCAGAGCGTGCGGTAGCGAAAGTAGAGCATCGCCCTGGGCAGGCCGATGACTGGCGTCTTTTTTGCCTCCATGTATGTTTCTCCTCTTATGCAATGAAAACTGCTGCAGCGATAGCATTCTTCCAAATTGCCGGGAGGAAACCCTCTCCGTCAGCCTGCGGCTGAGAGGGCCCTCACAGCAGTTTGTCACGAATTTTGCTGCTTGCTATGAATAGGCATTATACCACTTTCCACCCAGGTTGACAAACACAATTTGCCACAAAAATAGCAACCCAAATCAGAGGGCGAGACAGCAAAAAGAGCGAGAGTGCTCCGCCTTCCGCACGCCGGTACGGCAAACAGGCATGGGACGGGACAGCCCTTTCAGGCGGTCTCGTCCCATTTTATCACATCAGCCATATCACCATAGCGATTGCCGCCGCCGCCAGCGCCGCCCCCGCCGCGACCCATCCCCACCAGGGAACTCGCTTCCAGACGGGCGTCCGGGCGGTCTGCCGGGCGGCGTAGCCCTGGGCGATGCGGCATGCTTCCCCCAGCACCTGCTGGGATGTAACGCCCTCCTTCGCGAACGCTTCATTTTTCACAATGAAGATCGCCTGCTCAAAGAGCTTCGGGTCCGGGGAATCGACAACAATGACACGGCGTGAGGTTCCTTTCACCAATGAGAACCCCTCCTTTCCAATACGCTAACAGCCCTTGGGCCTGTATTCCCAGTGTTTCCCGGTATTGGAAGGATTATACCAGCGCCAAATTATCGGGAGCAATTTGTTCCCGTACCCTCCATCACCAGCGCGGCCCAAACTGCGCTCAGGCGGCGCAGCGCCCGTCCGGCAGGACTATACCTCTCGCTTATGCTGCTTTCCCGCCGGCAGGTACAGGCACAGCGCACTGCAGTCGTCGTCCCCGTGCCGCCGCTGCCGGGCCTCCTTCATCACCAGCGACACCAGCGCATTGGGGTCCTCACCCTGCCAACCCGCCAGCAGGTCCTGGAGCCACTGGTCCTCCACGCTGTCCGCAATGCCGTCGCTGATCATCAGCACAAAGGAGTCCTCCTCCAGGGGGAAACGGGCCGCCGGAGGCACCCCGGCGCCATCATGCAGCCCCGCCGGCAGGGCGCTGCTGGTCAGCCGCCGCACCGAGCCCTGCCGCTTGATATAGGTGGGGGCCGCGCCGTACTTGTACAGCGACGCCTGCCGCTCCCCCAGCTCCACGCACAGCAGGTCAATGGTCGTAAAGCTGCCCTGCTCGTCGCTGCGCAGGTTCAGCGCCGCGTTCATCGTCTTCAGGGCCGGCTCCGCCTCGATGCCCGCCTTCAAAAACTGCTCCAGCAGCCGCAGCGTCATCAGGCTCTCCCGCTGGGCCTCCCGACCGCTGCCCATGCCGTCGCTGAGCAGCAGGAAGAGCCGGTTCCGTCCGCTGGTAAAGTAGGTCAGGCTGTCGCCGCACACCCGCTGCCCCTCCTTGGGCGCAGAGCTCATGGCCACGTCAAAGGCCAACTCCCTCCCCGTGACCGCCGGAGCTTCCGGCACGGCAATGGCCTGGGCCACCAGCTCCCCCAGCTGGGCGTACTGTCCCCTGGCCCGCTGCCGCTCCTGCTCCAGCTGGCGGCGGTACTGCCGCCGCAGAAGCAGGGCGGTGACCTCCGTATTGATGGCGGAGAGCAGCTGGGGAAAATGGATGCACCGGCTGGCGAAATGATCGGCAAAATCCCCCGGCAGCGCCCGGCCCCGTCCCAGAAGAATCGGGGTAGCGTCGTTGAAGGCGTTGAAGGTGGAGACATACTCCTTGTTCCAGCACACATCCCGTATGGAGCAGCCCCGGCACACCACCTCCGCCGCCCGGTCAAAGATGACCGCCGGGTTCTCGTCCTTGGGCTGCTGCGGGGGGCCGAAGCTCTCATACAGGCCCCGCAGCGCCTCGGCGCTCATCCGCAGACGGCGGCGCAGCCCGTCCGCCTCCTTGGAGGCCCGCCGTTTGGGGGCCGCAGTCTCCCGCAGCAGCAGGGAACAGTAGTGGCAGAGCAGCGCGGACAGGGCGGTGCAGGCCCCCAGGCGCAGCAGGCCGGGGCCGGTCAGCCCCACCTGCAGCAGATAGGCCAGCTCCACCGCCAGCGTGGACAGAGCGGCGGCGGCGGGCCGGAACAGCGGGTACTGAGGCCAGGTGGTGTCCCGGAAGGCGGAGAGCGCGGTGTAGATCAGCACCAGGATCCCGCAGCACCGCAGCGCCGGGCCAAAGCGCAGGAAGGCAAAGGCCCCCAAAATCCCGCCGGCCAGCGCGGCTATGGCGCTCCCCCCGGGTTTGCAGGCGGCCAGGAAACCGGCTGCCAGAGGCGCGCGCCCCTCCAGACAGCACCCCGCCGTCAAAAACCCCGCCGCGCCGTATCCGGCCAGCCTGAGGAGCTGCCCGCTGTCAAGTTGTTTCCATGAAATCTCAGCAATCTTCATGCCGTGTCCCCCTTTTCCATACACTGCCTGTTCCGGCGTCAGAGCCCGTCCTGACCGGGCAGGGCTTGTCCAGCCGCCATCAAGATTTATTGGAGAACATTGTAGCAGTTTGTAGTGAAAAAGGTTGTCGGGAAATGAAGCTGCCGGCCTTTTCCCTCCTTCCGGCAGACGAAAACCGCCGGAGACCGGCTGAAACAGTCCGTTTCAGCCGCCTCCGGCAGCTTTGCAGCGTACAATTACTTCTTATAGGGCACGTGCCAGATCCGATCCGCGTAATCCGCGATGGAGCGGTCGGCGGCGAAAATGCCGGACCGGGCGATGTTGTGCAGAGACATCTGGTTCCACTTGGTCCGGTCGCCGTAGGTGTCCGCCATCCGGCGCATGGCGTCTGCGTAGGAGACAAAGTCGGCCAGCAGCATATACTCGTCCGCCGGGGACCCGCCGCCAAACAGCAGCCGCTCCACGATGTCGTCATACCGGATGCCGTCCCGGAAGCCCTGGCTGATCTGATCCAGGACCCGGTGCAGCGCGCCGTCGCGGCTGTAGAGCCGGTAGGGATTATACCCGGTATCCCGCATCTCCTTGACCTCCTCCGTCTTCAGACCGAAGAGGAACATGTTCTCGTCGCCCAGCACCTCGTGCATCTCCACGTTGGCGCCGTCCAGCGTACCCACAGTCAGCGCGCCGTTCATCATGAACTTCATGTTGCCGGTGCCGCTGGCCTCCTTGCCGGCGGTGGAGATCTGCTGGCTGACCTCGCTGGCGGGCATCAGCACCTCCGCCATGGACACCCGGTAGTTCTCCAGGAAGAACACCTGCAGGCGGTCCTTGCAGAGGGGATCGCTGTTGATCTGGTCCGCCAGGGAGTTGATGAGGCGGATGATCCGCTTGGCCACCGCGTAGCCGGGGGCTGCCTTGGCGCCGAAGAGGAACGTGTGGGGACGCAGCTCCATGTTGGGATTGTCCCGCAGCTGCAGGTACATATAGGTGATGTTCATCACGTTCAGCAGCTGCCGCTTGTACTCGTGCAGGCGCTTGGCCTGGACGTCGAAGATGGCGTCCGGGTTCAGGATGAAGC
The DNA here is from genome assembly GCA_910578505.1 of uncultured Oscillospiraceae bacterium. GTDB lineage: Bacteria > Bacillota > Clostridia > Oscillospirales > Oscillospiraceae > Pelethomonas. Next base: position 29,590 of record CAJTPV010000018.1, read on the forward strand.
CCTGCTCCTTCTTGACAAACTTGGCCAGCTCCAGCTTGTTGGCCCGCTTGATCTCGTCCAGACGGAGAAGGATCTCCTTGTCGTTGGCGAATTTATCCAGCTTCGGCAGGGCCGTGCCGGGGTGGTGCAGGTAGTCCTTGCCGCCGGTCAGGTCCTGGATCAGCTTATCCAGGCCGGGGTTGATCTCCGCCAGCCACCGGCGGTGGTCAATGCCGTTGGTGACGTTCTGGAACTTCTCCGGCTGCATGCCGTAGGCGTCCTTAAACACGTCCTTGCGCAGGATGTCGCTGTGCAGCGCGGACACGCCGTTGACCGCCATGCCGCCGGCAATGCACAGGTTGGCCATGCGGACCTCGTTGTCCCAGATAATGGCCATGTTGCGGACCTTGGCCTCGTCGCCGTGGTAGAAGTCGGTGACCTGGGCCTGCCAGCGGCGGGCAATCTCGCAGATGATCTGCCACACCCGGGGCAGCAGGGTCTGCATCAGATCCTGGGGCCAGCGCTCCAGGGCCTCCGCCAGGACGGTGTGGTTGGTGTAGGCCACGGAGTTGGACGTAATGTTCCAGGCCTCATCCCAGCTCAGACCGGCGTCGTCCATCAGGATGCGCATCAGCTCCGGGATGACCAGGGCGGGGTGGGTGTCATTGATCTGGATCACATTCTTCTCGTGGAAGTTGGTGACGGTCTTGTAGTTCTGGATGTGCTTGCGCACGATGGACTGCACGGTGGCGGAGACAAAGAAATACTGCTGGCGCAGGCGCAGGCTCTTCCCCTCATAGTGGTTGTCCTCAGGATAGAGCACCTTGGCGATGACCTCCGCCATGGCCTGCTCCTCGCCGGCCCGCAGATACTCGCCCTTGCTGAACAGGCTCATGTCGATAGGCTTGGGGCTCTTGGCGTCCCACAGGCGCAGGGAGTTGCTGTGCTTGGTGTCATAGCCGGCGATGGTCATATCGCAGGGGATGGCCAGCACGCGGGTGTAGTTCTCGTTGACGATGTGCAGATGGTCGCCGTCCCAGAACTCCCGCAGGGTGCCGCCGAAGTGGACCTCCTCCACCTCGTCCGGCTTGGGGATCAGCCATGCGTCGCTCTGGTCCCGCCAGTTGTCGGGCAGCTCGATCTGCTGGCCGTCCACGATCTTCTGCCGGAACAGGCCCAGCTCATAGCAGATAGAATAGCCCCTGGCGGGAATCTCCAGGGTGGTCAGGCTGTCCAGGTAGCAGGCGGCCAGGCGGCCCAGGCCGCCGTTGCCCAGGCCCGCGTCCGGCTCCATATCAAAGATGCGGGCGGGCTTGAAGCCCATGTCCGCGATGGCCTCCTTCATGGGCTCCAGAACGCCCAGGTTGTAGGCGTTCTTCATCAGGCTCCGGCCCATCAAAAACTCCATCGACATATAGTGGACCCGGCGCAGCTGCTTCTTGCGCACTGCGGAGCGGGACTCCACATACTGCGTACTCATCCGGTCCCGGAGCACCATCGCGCAGGCCTTCATCATATTGGCCTCGGTGGCCTCCTCCTCCGTGCAGCCGAAATTCAGGCGCAGCTTCTCGCCGATGGCCCGCTTCATGGACTCCTTTGTGAATTTTTCCATAGAGATCTCCTCTTTTCTATTGGGATAGGGGATATGCCGGATACAGATGAAGAGGCGGGCGTATCCACGGGATACACCCGCCTCTTCATCTTTTATACCGGACGATCAGGAACAAATTTTCTGATAGATTTTATTGTATTCCTCCGCGCTGCGCGTCCAGCTGAAGTCCTCGGACATGCCGGCCACCCGCAGCTGCCGGAACGCAGGGGCGTTGTTGTAGTACAGATCCACCGCCTGCCGGATCACGTACAGCATGTCGCTGCTGTTGTAGTCGGCAAAGGTAAAGCCGTTGCCGGCGCCGCACCAGGCCTCGTAGGGGTGGACGGTATCCTTCAGGCCGCCGGTCTCCCGGACGATGGGCAGGGTGCCGTAGCGCATGGCGATCATCTGGGCCAGGCCGCAGGGCTCGCTCTTGGAGGGCATCAGCAGCAGGTCGGCTCCGGCGTAAATCTTCCCCGCCAGGGCCTCGTTGTAGCCGCGATACAGGGCCATCCGGCCCTTATACTGGCTCAGCTTGGCCTCGAAGAACTGCTCATAGTTCCAGTCGCCGCTGCCCAGAATCACCAGCTGGCAGTTGAGGGCCATGATCTCGTCAAAAACCTTGCACACCAGATCCAGACCCTTGTGGCTGACCAGACGGCTGATCATGCCGATGACAGGCACGTCGGCGGCGGCCTCCAGCCCCAGCTCCTTCTGCAGGGCCTCCTTGTTCTTGGCCTTGCCGGGGGAGACGGTGTCCTTGCCGGAGGGCTTTCCGGTTTTGGTCAGCTCCAGGCTGTAGTTGGCCGCCAAATCCTTGTCCGTGGCGGGATCAAACCGCTCCATATCAATGCCGTTGAGCACGCCGTAGACCTTGCCGCCGTTGAGACGGATGACGCTCTCCATGCCGTGGGCAAAGTAGGCGTAGCGCAGCTCCTGGGCATAGGTGGGGCTGACGGCGGTGATGGCGTCGCAGGTCATCAGAGCGCCCTTGAGCAGGTTCACGTCGCCGTCCATGGCGATGGTACCGTCGGCAAACCAGCCGGGGGCCAGGCCGAACAGGTCCTCCAGGGTCTCCTTGCCGTACCGGCCCTGGTACTCAATGTTGTGGATGGTGAAGACGGTCTTGATGCCCCGGATCTCGCTCCAGCGCACGCACTCGTCCTTCAGATAGATGGGCACCAGCGCCGTCTCCCAGTCGTTGCAGTGGATAATCTCCGGGGTAAACTGCATGGCGGGGAGCAGGGAGATGACCGCACGGGAGAAAAAGCCGAAGCGCTCGCCGTCGTCATAATGCCCGTACAGGGAGTCGCGCTTGAAGTAATACTCATTGTCTACAAAATACCAGATCACGCCGTCCCTGTCCAGCCGGAACAGGCCGCAGTAAACCCGCCGCCAGCCCAGGGGGACCTCGATGCTGCAGACAAAGGACATCTGATCCTTCCACTTGTCCGCCACGCGCTGGTAGAGCGGGAGGATGACCTCCACCTCGTTCCCAGACTTTGCCAGGGCCTGGGGCAGGCTGCCGGCCACGTCGGCCAGGCCGCCGGTCTTGCAGAAGGGGACTGCCTCTGATGTGGCAAATAGGATTTTCATTGGAAAAACCTCCTTTTATAGCAGCAGTATACCCCATCATCCGGGGAAAGTAAAGGTTTCCAACACATTACTGCCGCTATATGACCGAAAACTGTAGGACTTGATAAAGGAGCGGCAGAAAACGGCCCCCGGTTTTTACACCTTGCTGTCCTTTGCGATGACCATGGGATAGTTGTCGTGGCCCATCAGGGTCCGGGACTCCATGACCTCCACGTTCTTATCGGAGATGACGTGGTGCAGCACCGCGTCCCGGCTGATGACGGTATCCTGCATCAGAATGCAGTCCTTCACCTCCGCGCCCTTGGCCAAGGACACGCCCCGGAAGATGATGGAGTTCTCCACCGTGCCCTCGATGGTGCAGCCATCGGCCACCAGGCAGTTGCAGCAGGTGCCGGCGGGGTCCACATAGGTGGATGCGTCGTTGCGCTCCTTGGTGTGGATGGGCCGCTGGGGGTTGAAGACCTCCAGCCGGATGGACGGGTCCAGCAGCTCCATGCTGCGGTTGTAGTAGCCCTTCAGAGTGCGGATCTGGGCGGCGTAGCCGTCCCACACGTAGCTCTGGATGTGCAGGCTGTCCGCCTTGCCCTGGAGCACCGCGCTGCGGAAATTCACCTGGTCATGGCTCAGGCACTCGTCCACCAGGTCCAGCAGCAGCTGGGTGGACAGGATGTAGATTTCCAGGGAGCGGTGGCAGCCGGCGGGATTGTGGAGGGGATAGAGGGTCTCGGTGACCCGGCCCTGCTCGTTGAGCTTGTAGTAGGTGGAATCCGGGGGACCGTTGAGGTCGCTGGTGCAGACGGCGGTGATGTCCGCGCCGGAGTCCAGGTGGGCCTGGTACACATCCTGCAGGGGGATGTTGATGACCAAATCGCTGTCCGCCATCACCACATGGGACTGGCGGATCTCCTGCAGGTAGGAGCGCACGCTGGCCAGGGCGTCCATCTTGCCGGCAAACTCCCGCACGCCTCTGGCGCTCTGCTCATGGGAGAAGGGGGGCAGCAGGCGCAGGCCGCCGTGCATGCGGCTCAGGTCCCAGTCCTTGCCGGAGCCCAGGTGGTCCAGCAGGCTCTGGTAGTTGCCGTCCAGCACCACGCCCACGTCGGTGATGCCGGCGTTGACCATGCTGCTGAGGACAAAGTCGATGATGCGGTAGCGCCCCGCAAAGGGGACGGAGGCGGGGACCCGGTGCAGGGTCAGCTCCCGCAGGTCGTTGTGCTTCTCATAGGAAAAGATGATTCCATGCAGGCCTTTCATCTGGATACCTCCTTGTGATCACGATTCAGCATCGTATTCGGCGCGACAATCTCGCCGGCGGCCACGGCGCTGCCGGGGCCCATGACGGTGACGCCCCACTTATCGGGGTCGCAGTTCTCCGGGCTGTCGCCCACAGTGGCGCCCGCCTCCACCTGGCAGTTCTCGCCCAGGATGGCGTAGCGCACCACAGCGCCCCGCTTGACGGTGACGCCGGGCATCAGCACGGAGTAGGAGACCTCCGCGCCCTCCTCGATCCGCGCGCCGTGGGACAGGACGGAGTTCATCACCTTGCCGTTGACCTCACAGCCCTGGGTCACCACGCTGTGCTCCACCAGGGCGGACTTGCCGATGAACGCAGGAGGCTCCGCCGGCAGGCGGGCGTAGATGGGCCAGCTGTCCTCCAGCAGGTCCAGATCGCCCCTGGACAGCATATCCATGTTGGCGTCCCAGAGGCTCTCCAGGGTGCCCACGTCCTTCCAGTAGCCCTCGAAGCGGTAGGCGATCATCTTCTCGCCTGCGCCCAGCATCATGGGGATGATGTTCTTGCCGAAGTCGTTGCTGGAGTTGGGGTTCTTCTCGTCCTCAATGAGGTACTCCCGCAGCTTCTTCCAGGAGAACACATAGATGCCCATGCTGGCCAGGTTGCTCTTGGGCTCCTTGGGCTTTTCCTGGAACTCGGTGATGTTGTCCTCACTGTCCACGGCCATGATGCCGAAGCGGGGGGCCTCCGCCCAGGGCACCTCCAGCACGGAGATGGTGCAGGCGGCGCCCGCCTTCTTGTGGGCCTCCACCATCTTGCCGTAGTTCATCTTGTAGATGTGGTCGCCGGAGAGGATGACCACATAGTCGGGATCATACATGTCCACAAAGCCTATGTTCTGATAGATGGCGTTGGCGGTACCCTTGAACCAACTGCCCCTGTCCCCCTCCTGCATGTAGGGAGGCAGGATATGGACGCCGCCGTCCAGGCGGTCCAGGTCCCAGGGCTGGCCGGAGCCGATATAGCTGTTCAGCTCCAGGGGCTTGTACTGGGTCAGCACACCCACGGTGTCGATACCGGAGTTGGTACAGTTGGACAGAGGGAAGTCGATGATGCGGTACTTGCCGCCGAAGGGGACGGCGGGCTTGGCCACGTCGCTGGTCAGCACGTACAGGCGGCTGCCCTGTCCACCGGCCAGCAACATTGCGATACACTCTTTTTTCATTGGTCTCTCATCCTCTTTCATTTATTATTCAGCGTCGGCCTTTTTCCTTCCGCGCCTGGCGGGCTTTTTCTCCTCCACAGCCGCCTCGGCCTTAGGTTTTCTGCCCCGCTTTTTCGGCGCTTCCGGCTCCTCCGTCTTTGGCTTCCGGCCCCGCTTTTTCGGCGCTTCCGCAGCGGCGGGCAGGGCGTCGGCCTCGCGCTTGTGCGCGGCCTTTTCAGCCGCCTCGCCGGCGTCTTCGGCTGCCGCCCTCTTCTTGGGCTTGGCGCGGATCTTGCCCTGACCCTTCAGAAACACGGCGCCAAAGGGCGGGATGCGGATGGCCACGGAGGTCTCCTGACCGTGGGAGGGCTCCCAGCTGACCTTGCAGGGGGCGGCGTTGCCCACGCCGGTGCCGCCGTACTTGGCCGCGTCGCTGTTGAACACCTCCACATATTCCTTCACCGGAGGACAGCCGAACCGGTAGTCCTCATAGGTGTTGGGGCTGAAGTTGATGGCGCAGAGCATCTCGTCGCCGGCCTTGTTCCGGCGCAGGAAGACGACCACATTGTTGCTGTTGTCATCGGGCACCAGCCACTGGAAGCCCTGCCAGTCGAAGTCCACCTCCCAGAGAGTGCTCTCCTTCAGATAGAACTGGTTGATATCCTTGATATACTGGTGCAGCTGGCTGTTGGGCTCGTTCTCCAGCAGCTCCCAGTTGAGCTGGCGGTCATAGGCCCACTCCTTCTCCGTACCCAGCTCCACGCCCATAAAGCTCAGCTTCTTGCCCGGATGGGCCATGGTGTAGGCGTAGAAGCCCCGGACGCCGGCGAATTTCTGCCACGCATCCCCAGGCATCTTGCCCAGCACGGAACCCTTCATATGGACCACCTCGTCGTGGGACAGAGGCAGGATATAGTTTTCGGAAAAAGCGTAGAACATGGAGAACGTGATGTCCTTGTGGTTGCCCTGGCGGAACCAGGGGTCCATCTTCAAGTAGTGGCACATGTCGTTCATCCAGCCCATGTTCCACTTCAGGTTGAAGCCCAGCCCGCCGATGCCGTTGGGGCCGATCACGTCGGCCGGCTTTGTGACCAGGGGCCACGCGGTGGACTCCTCGGCAATCATCAGCGCATGGGGGTTGACCGTAAAGGCGGTCTTGTTCAGCGCCTGCAAAAACTCAATGGCCTCCAGATGCTCCTTGCCGCCGTGGATGTTGGGGGTCCACTCGCCGTCCCGGCGGTTATAATCCAGGTACAGCATGGAGGCCACCGCGTCCACGCGGATGCCGTCCAGGTGGTACTCCTTCAGCCAGAAGGCGGCGGAGGAGAGCAGGAAGCTCTTCACCTCAGGCCGGCCGTAGTCGAATACGCGGGTGCCCCAGGAGGCGTGCTCGCCCTTGCGCATATCGGCGTACTCATAGCAGGGGGTACCGTCAAACTCATACAGGCCGTGCTCGTCCTTGCAGAAGTGGGCGGGCACCCAGTCCAGAATGATGCCCACGCCCTGCTGGTGCATATAGTCCACAAAGAACATGAAGTCCTCCGGGGTGCCGTAGCGGCTGGTGGGCGCAAAGTAGCCGGTGCACTGGTAGCCCCAGCTGGGGTCGTAGGGGTACTCGGTGATGGGCAGCAGCTCGATGAAGTTGAAGCCCATCTCCTTCACATAGGGGGCCAGCGCCAGGGCCAGGTCCCGGTAATTGAGCACGTCCCCATTTTCATGGGTGCGCCAGGAGCCCAGATGGACCTCGTAGATGTTCAGGGGGGCGTTGTAAATGGGCTGCTTGCCCCGGGACTCCTGCCAGGGGCCGTCGTGCCACTGGAAGTCCTCCAGGCTGTAGAGCTTGCTGGCGGTGCCGGGGCGGGTCTCGGCGTGGAAGGCGTAGGGGTCGGCCTTCAGATGGGTCGCGCCGTTGGCGCCGGTGACGGCAAATTTGTAGGCGTCATAGACGTTTCCGCCGGGAATAAAGCGTTCCCAGATGCCCTGGGTGATCTTCTTCATAGGATGGGCGGACGCATCCCATGAATTGAAATCACCCACTACGGAGACGGACTGTGCCCGCGGAGCCCAGACGCGGAACATATAGCCGTCCGTTCCGTCGTGGGTGGCAGCGTGAGCGCCCATATATTCATACGCGCTTCTGGCTGTCCCCTCGTGGAAGAGGTGGGTGTTAAATTCATCTGCTTCTCTATAGAGCATAGTATCCTCCGTTGTGTCAGCCGCGGTTTTTTCCACAAATATAACGGCTGTATTGTTTACTATTATACCCCACTTATCTACCTACCGTCAAGGCAAACGAGAATTTGTTTTTATGGCAAAAACCCACAAAAAACATTGGGGAATAATGGTAATTCTGCCAACATCTCCCTGCTGACGATTGTTTTATTGGGTTATTCTTCCAGAAATGGCGCTTTTTCCTGAAAATATTCCAAAATATACCAAGGTCCTGTATATATATGCAGAAGCGGGCCGGTCCTTTGGCAGACCGGTCCGCTTCTGGTATGGGGACTGTGGATAAACGGACAGCTGTCCCGCTGTGGGGGATGCCGGGGCCCGCCCTACGCATCGATCCCTCTGCTGGTCAGATACTTTTTCACCATCAGCGCCACCTTGAAAGTAATGGCGTCGTCGAACTCCCGCAGGTCCAGGCCGGTCAGCTTTTTGATCTTCTCCAGCCGGTAGACCAGCGTGTTGCGGTGGACGAAGAGCTTCCGGGCCGTCTCGGACACGTTCAGGTTGTTTTCGAAGAATTTGTGGATGGTGAACAGCGTCTCCTGGTCCAGGGAATCAATGGGATTTTTCTTGAACACCTCCACCAGGAACATCTCGCACAGCGTGGTGGGCAGCTGGTAGATCAGCCGCCCGATGCCCAGGCTCTCGTAGCTGATGATATACTTTTCCGTATCAAAGACCTTGCCCACCTCAATGGCGATCAGCGCCTCCTTGTAGCACTTGGCCAGCTCCCGCAGGTGCTGGGCCACGGTGCCGATGCCGATGACCACGTGGCCGTCTCCGCCGACCCGCAGCGTCTCCTCCAGCATGGAGGCCACCCGCTGCACCTCCTTCTCGCCGCCGTTTTCCGGCAGCTGGTGGATGAGGGCCACGTCGCTGTCCCCCACGCTGAGGACGAAATCGTTCTGGCGGTCCGGGAACAGGCCCTGCACCATGTCCATCATGGCGGAGTCGCTGTTTTCCAGCTGGCGTATGACAAACACGCTGCGCGGCACCTCCGGGGCCACATGGAGCTCCTTGGCCCGCATATAGATGTCGCTGAGCATAATGTTGTCCGAGATGATGTTTTTAATAAAGGAGCCTCTGTCGTGCTTTTCCTCGTAGTAGCTTTTCGCCCCGTTCAGCGCCACGCTGGCCATAGAACAGACCGTATAGCTGATCTCATCGTCGCCCATGGTGAACACGGCGTAATCAAAGTGGGAGCCCCAGCCGCTGAGGGCGTGGAAGGTCCTGCCGTCCAAAGCGGTAATAGCGCCGTCCGCGCGGTTGACGTGCTCCACGTATTCCGGCCACTTGATCCCAATCAGCCCCAAATCGCTGCAGGAAATCACGGTGCCCTCCGCGTCGATCACGCCCACTACCCGGTCGGTGGCATCCTTGATTTGCAGGACCACGTTCTGAAACATCCTTCCAGACATATGAATTCTCCCCTCCATCGGCCAAATTTTATCCGGTGTCTTTGTACAACTTGTCAGGTTCTGTTCGTATTATACTGTTTCCTTCGACATATTGCAAGAGATTTTTTCTTTTTTCCACAAAAAATATTGTTCCTTTTTGGCTGATTTGTAAGTTCCTGGGTTTTTCAGGGAATTCCCCCTATTTTTGCAACTTCTTCGGCTGTCAAATACCGGAAACTGCCGGGAGTCAGGGCCTTGTCCAGAGCCAGCGGCCCCATGGAAAGGCGCTTCAAATACACCACCGCGGCCCCCCGGCTGGCGGTCATGCGCTTGACCTGATGGAACTTCCCCTCCCACAGGGTGATCAGCGCCTCCCGTCCGTCCCCCAGCAGCTGCAGGAGGGCCGGGCGGCACCGGGCGCCGTCCGCCAGGACGACGCCCTCTGCAAAGGCGGCGCAGTCCGCCGGGGCCAGGGGCTGGTCCAGCCGGGCATAGTAGACCTTGTCCACGTGCTTTTTGGGGGACAGGAGGCGGTGGGCCAGTTCGCCGTCGTCGGTCAGCAGCAGCAGACCCTCCGTGTCCTTGTCCAGGCGGCCCACCGGGAACAGTCCCCGCCGCCGCAGGTCCTCCGGCAGCAGGTCCAGAACGGTTTTCTGACGCTGGTCCTCGGTGGCCGTCAGCACGCCGGCGGGCTTGTTGAGCATCACATAGGTATGGGCCTGCCAGCCCAGGTCCGCCCCGTCCACCAGGATGCGGCTGACAGACGGGTCCGCCTTCTGCTCCCCCCGCCCGGCGGGGATGCCGTCCACCAGCACCCGCCCTGCCTTGATGAGGGCCTTGGCCTCCTGCCGGGACCAGCGGCCTGTGGAGGCCAGCAGCTTGTCTATTCGCTGTGTTGCCATCGCGGTTTCCTCCCGCTTTCGTTATTTGTCTTATCTTATAGTGTAACGGATGGGGCGGAAATGCGCAACAGGAAAATTTCCGGCGGTTTGACAACCCTCCGCCATGCGTCTATAATAGGCGTCATATTGATCTTGCGAGGTGTCCCCTATGGCTTCCCACTCCAATTTCCGGCGGCAGAGCCGCAAAATGGCCCTGTGCGGGATGATGACGGCCCTGTCCGCCGCCGTCCTTTCCACCGGCAGTTTCATCCCCTTCGCCACCTTCGCCGGCCCCATGCTGGCGATGCTGTGCCTGCTCCCCATCCTCCACGACTGGGGGGCGAAATACGCGCTGATGGTCTATGCCGCCGCGGCGGTCCTGGCCCTGATGCTCTGCGCGGACAAGGAGCTGGCCCTGTTCTACGCCTTTCTGGGCTGGTATCCGGCGGTGCGCCCCCGGCTGGCCCCCCTCCCCCGCCCGGTCCGCATTTTGCTGAAATGCGCCATGTTTACGCTGGCTATGGCGGTCATGTACCTGCTCATCATCTTTTTGTTCCAAATGGAGGCGGTGGCGGAGGAGTTCGCCGGGTACTCCAACCTGATGCTGGCGCTCCTGGTGGTACTGGGCAACACGTCCTTTCTGCTGCTGGACGTGCTCCTGCTGCGGATGTCTGTCCTCTATGCCCGCTGGCGGAAGTGAAGCCCCGGCGATTTTACGAATTGCAGGTTGAAGCAAATCACTGGCTGTGCTATAATTATACGCACGAGCGAAGAAATACGCCGGAATGGGAACCCCTCAGTCACGCTTCGCGTGCCAGCTCCCCTTTCAGGGGAGCCTTTTCCCCCCTGCTCCTTTGGAAAGCCTCCCCTGAAAGGGGAGGGGGACCGCTTGCGGTGGAGGGGTCCTCCCCGTCTCAGGTAAATTTTTTGGTCGCGCGTATAGAAGGATAAATCGCGATTTGAATGTTTGGAGAAGAGAAATGAATATTTCGTTATTCTCAAATCAATATCTTGTTCGCAGGATGCGTGCCGGTGATGCAGCGGAAGTATACACATTATGCTGTAAAAACAGTTTATACTATCAATACTGTCCACCGTTTGTATCAGAACAGAGCATTATAAATGATATGAATGCGCTCCCACCCAACAAGGAAATGTGCGATAAGTATTATCTGGGATTTTATGATGGGGAAAGACTGATTGCTGTGATGGATTTCATCATGGCCTATCCGGATGAATTAACAGCTTTTATTGGATTTTTTATGACGGATGTGTCCATACAGAACACCGGAATAGGGAGCAGGATCATCAATGACCTGTGTGCTTATCTGTCCCGTATCGGGATGGCGAATGTCCGCCTTGGTTGGGTAAAGGGGAATCCTCAAGCAGAACATTTTTGGCACAAAAATGGTTTTAGAGAAACAGGAGTTACATATGATACGGAAAACTATACCGTAATTGTTGCCCAGCGAGGTTTATGAATTCCAGTTTATCGGGCGGACATCCATAACAGATGACCGCCGGTAAAAATAAGGAGCGGAGCCATGCGCATTTTGGGGATTGATCCCGGCGTCGCCACCATCGGCTTCGGTCTCATTGAGGCCAGCCGCGCCCATGTCAAATTATTGCAGTACGGCGTCATCACCACCCCCGCCGGGCTGCCTCTGTCCACGCGCCTGTGCCAGATTTCACAGGATTTATCGAGGCTGCTGGAGCTGTTCAAGCCTGACGAGGCCGCAGTGGAGGAGCTGTTCTTTTCCAAGAACATCACCACCGGTATTGCCGTTGCCCACGGGCGCGGCGTAATCCTGCTGGAGGTGGAGCGCTCCGGCGTGCCGGTCTATGAATACACGCCCATGCAGGTCAAGCAGGCGGTGGTGGGCTACGGCGGGGCGGAAAAAAAGCAGGTCATGCTGATGACCCAGCGGCTTTTGCAGATGAAGGAGGTCCCCCGGCCCGACGACGCCGCCGACGCCCTGGCCATCGCCATCTGCCACGGGCGCAGCGCCACCAGCCTGCTGAACCGGGAGCGGGTTTTTGACCCGAAACGATATGATACAAGATAATCTGGAGGTCCGATATGTACTATTATGTCTCCGGCACGGTGGCCCATGTGGAGCCCTATCTGGCGGTCATCGACTGCGGCGGCGTGGGCTACGCCTGCCGCACCACTACATACACCCTGTCCCAGATCAAAAAAGGCGATAAAGCGAAGCTGTTCACCTATCTGAGCGTCCGGGAGGACGCCATGGACCTGTACGGCTTTGCCAGCCAGGAGGAATTGAAGCTTTTCCGGCAGCTCATATCCGTCTCCGGCATAGGGCCCAAGGCCGCGCTGGGGATCCTGTCCTCCAGTTCTCCCGCCAACCTGGCCATGAGCATCATCACCGGCGACGAAAAGGCGCTGACGGCGGCCCAAGGCGTGGGGAAAAAGATCGCCCAGCGGGTAATTCTGGAGCTGAAGGACAAGCTGGCCAAGGGCCAGGCCATCAGCGCCTCCGGCGAGAATATCTCCGTGCCCGCCATGACCATCATTCCCCAGAACAAGCTCAGCGAGGCCTCCGCGGCTCTGGCGGTGCTGGGGTACTCCCAGGCGGAAATCAACGTGGCGCTGAAGGGCATTGATTTGGAAAATCTTCCGTTGGAACAGATTATTCGCCTGGCACTGAAGAATATGCTTAAAAAGTAAGAGACCGCAGGCGGCAGAACAGCGGCAGCGCGGGGAAAAAGGACGTGGACCATGAGCATTGATTTTTCGAATACGGATTTCACGGCAGACAGTCAGGAGCCGCTGGTCACCACTGCGCTGACCCGCGAGGATGAGGGCGAGTACAGCCTTCGCCCCCGGACGCTGCGGGAGTATATCGGCCAGGAGAAGGCCAAGGGGAATCTGGAGATCTTCATTCAGGCAGCGAAAATGCGCCGGGAGCCGCTGGACCACGTCCTGCTCCACGGCCCCCCTGGACTGGGAAAGACCACCCTCTCCGGCATTATCGCCAACGAAATGGGGGTGAACGTGCGCATCACCTCCGGCCCGGCCATCGAAAAGGCCGGGGACCTGGCGGCGCTGCTGACCAACCTGAACGAAAACGACATCCTCTTTGTGGACGAAATTCACCGCCTCAACCGCTCTGTGGAGGAGGTCCTCTACCCCGCTATGGAGGACTTTGCCATTGACATCATCATTGGAAAGGGGCCGTCCGCCAATTCCATCCGGCTGGACCTGCCGAAATTTACGCTGATCGGCGCCACCACGAGAGCCGGGCAGCTGTCCGCGCCGCTGCGGGACCGCTTCGGCGTGACGCTGCGGCTGGAGCTGTACACGGCGGAGGAGCTGGCTTTGATCGTGACCCGCTCCGCCGGCATCCTGGACGCCCCCATTGAGCCGGACGGGGCCATGGAGATCGCCCGCCGCAGCCGGGGCACGCCCCGGATTGCCAACCGGATGCTCCGCCGGGTGCGGGATTTCGCCCAGGTGGTGGGCGACGGCGTGATCACAAAGGAGCTGGCGGACAAGGCCCTGACCGCCCTGGAGGTGGACTATCTGGGGCTGGACAACATCGACCGGCGGATGCTGCAGGCCATCATCGAGTTTTACGGCGGCGGTCCGGTGGGGCTGGAGACGCTGGCGGCGACGATCAACGAGGAGCCGGTGACGCTGGAGGATGTATATGAGCCGTACCTGATGCAGCTGGGGTTCCTGACCCGGACGCCCAGGGGCCGCTGTGTGACGGTGAAGGCCTACCGGCATCTGGGGCTGACGCCAAATGGCGGCGGGGAGATGGAGCAGACCAGCCTTTTATAGCGCGGTGTGCCGCCGGCTCAGGGCGCACCACTCGTCAAAGGCAGCAAGGAACATGGCCTCCAGTTCGCAGCTGGCCGTGCGGTCATAGGCCCGCTGGACCTCCTCCAGCAGGAGTTTCTGGTCCGGGGTGAGCTGTTCCCAGAGCTCCCGGCCAACAGCCTCGCGCTTTTCGTAGCATTCATGGAAGGCTGTTTCGTTGTAATACCGCTCCAGGGTGTTGTCTAAAATGTAGTCATAGAGGGTTTCCATCAGCTTGGTCATTGTGGTATACTCCTTTCTGTGATAGGATGATTATACACGCGAAAAATCGTGATGTCAACCCGATTTTTCGTGAATCGAGGAATAGACAATGATACGATACAAAATAAACATTATGGAAGAGCTGAAAAAAGCTGGATTTTCAACGTACCGTCTGAGAAATGAAAAAAAATTTTCCGAAAGCACCATGCAGAAATTCCGTACCGGGGACACAACGATCAGTGTGGTGAGCCTGAATGTGGTCTGCAATTTGTTGGACTGCCAGCCGGGTGACCTGCTGGAGTTTGTGCCGGATGAGTAGGCGAATAAATTTTTAAGTTGGACATAAGTGCAAATTTTGAAAGGAGTACATGATGAATAACGAAGAAAAAATCTTAGTTCTGTTGTCAGAGATGAAGGTCGAAATGGACCAGCGATTTGACAAAGTGGACCAGCGGCTGGACAAAGTGGATGAGCGGCTGGACAAAATGGATGAGCGGCTGAACGAACTGGACGCACGTACTCTCCAGATGGAGGCTGTCCAAAAAGAACACAGCGAATTGCTGCAGAAACTGGATGCCCGCTCCCTGCAGTCCGCTGTGCTGTTGGAAACCGACATTCCCCATGAAATCCACCTTGTCTATGAAGGGCACAGTGTGCTGAAAAAGCAGATGGATACCCTGGCGACCAAAGAGCAGTTGGAGAAACTGGCCAGCGACGTGGACGTGATCAAAAAGGTTGTCGGCGGTCACAGCCTGGAGATTGGCAAGCTGAAAAAAGCGCTGTAAGCGCCTGCACCAAAATATTTGGAAAAATTTTAAGGAGACATCTTATGGGAAAGCTGTTTGGAACCGATGGTATACGTGGAGTGGTCGGCGAGAACCTGACCGCGGAGCTGGCGTACCGCGTGGGGCAGGCTGTGACCACCGTGCTGACGGAGGAGAAGGGGCGCGCCCCGCTGATCACCATCGGCATGGATACCCGCATTTCCTCCGACATGCTGGAGGGCTCGCTCATTGCCGGCATCACCTCCGTGGGCGGGGACGTCATGCCCCTGGGCACCATCCCCACCCCCGCCGTGGCCTATCTGACCATCAAGGTGGAGGCCGACGCCGGCGTGGTCATCTCCGCCAGCCACAACCCCTTTGAGCACAACGGCATCAAGGTCTTCAACGGCCAGGGCTACAAGCTCTCGGACGCGCTGGAGGAGCGGGTGGAGCAGAAAATCCTCTCCGACGCCGAAATGCCCATCAAAAAGGGCGCGGAGATCGGCAAGCGCATCCACGGTATGAAAAATCTCAAATATGAGTATATTAAATACTTGGCAGGCACGATCGAGGATGACCTGGGCGGTCTGCGGGTGCTCATCGACTGCGCCAACGGCGCAGCCGCCGCCACCGCGCCGGACCTGTTCGGCAACTTCGACATTGAGGCGGATTTCATCCACCGCAAGCCCACGGGCACCAACATCAACCTGCGCTGCGGCTCCACCTACCTGCGCAGCCTGGCCGCCATGGTCACCGCCGGCGAGTACGACCTGGGCATCGCCTTTGACGGCGACGCGGACCGCTGCCTGATGATCGACGAGCGGGGCAATGTGGTGGACGGCGACAAGACCATGGCCGTCTGCGGCCGGTACATGCGGGACCAGGGGCTGCTGACGGGCCGCACCATCGTGGGCACTGTGATGAGCAATCTGGGCCTCCACGAGTTCTGCAACAAGAACAATATCCGCCTCATCTGCACGCCTGTAGGCGACCGGAACGTGCTGGAAAAGATGCTGGAGGGCGGCTACCGCATCGGCGGCGAGCAGTCCGGCCACACCATTTTTACCGACTACGCCACCACCGGAGACGGCCAGCTGACGGCCCTGCAGTTTTTGCAGATCCTGCGCCGCAGCGGCAGCACCGCCTCTGCGCTGGCGTCCATCTGCCCCACCTATCCGCAGACCCTGGTGAATATCCAGCTGCCCAATCAGCCCGGCCTGAAGGAGGCGGTCATGGACAGCGGGGAGCTGCTGAGCGCTATCCGCCGGGAGGAGGAGGCGCTGGGCGGCGACGGCCGCGTCCTGGTCCGACCCTCTGGAACAGAGCCCCTGATCCGGGTCATGGTGGAGGCAAAGACCGCCCAGCAGGCAGATGCCTGCGCCGGACGGCTGGCGGATTTGGTCAAATCGCTGAAAATTTAGAGAACCGGTTCATAAATTTTTAATATTTACTTGACAACCATAGGGGGAAATAGGTATAATAAGCATGTCGATTATGGAAGCCCAATTTACGGCACAGGAAGTCCCCACCGATGAGCGGCTGTGCGCCTTGGCCCACAGCGGGGACCGGGACGCGGAGGAGCTCCTGGTAAAGCGATACTTCCAGCTGGTCCGTAAGCTGGCCCGCCCCTATTATCTGGCTGGCGGCGACAGCGATGATCTGATCCAGGAGGGCATGATCGGCCTCATCTATGGTGTCCGGGAGTACGACGGGGAGAAGTCCGCCAGCTTCCACACTTTTGCAGAAATATGTATCCGCAACCGGCTGTATTCTGCGGTCCGGGCGGCGGCCAGGGAAAAGCATACGCCGCTGAACCAGTCGGTTCCTCTGGAAATACCCTTCTTTGACAGTCATAACTCCTTTTATAGCGCGCATTCGATGTCCCAGACCAACCCGGAAGACCTGATTATTGGCCGCGAGGGTCTGGAGGATGCGCTGAACAGCGTCCGCAAGCAGTTGTCCGAGTTTGAGGCGAAGATTTTGGGGTACTATTTAGACGGCCTGACGGTACGGGAGATGGCCGAAGCGGTTTCCAGGTCCCCCAAATCGGTGGACAACGCCGTGCAGCGCATTCGGCGCAAAGCAGCGCGGCACCTTATTTCCGGCGATATCAGCAATGGCTGACCGCAAATATATTTTTTCTATTTCAAAGAGAGGGTAAAATCATGTACGAAGACAAGACCTTAGTTTGCAAGGAATGCGGCAACGAGTTCGTGTTCACCGCCGGCGAGCAGGAGTTCTATGCTGAGCGCGGCTTCCAGAACGAGCCCCAGCGCTGCAAGGCCTGCCGCGACGCGCGCAAGAACGCCGCCCGCGGTCCCCGCGAGTACTTCACAGCCGTCTGCGCCAACTGCGGCGGCGAGGCCCGCGTTCCTTTCGAGCCCAAGAGCGACCGTCCCGTGTATTGCAGCGAGTGCTTCGCCAAGATGCGCGAGCAGGGCTGAGAGGGATTCATCCATGAATTGGGAGGCGCTGCCTGACGGCAGCGTCTCTTTTGTCTGCGCCGGGATTTTTCCTCCCTTATTAAGGGAACCCCTCAGTCACGCTTCGCGTGCCAGCTCCCCTTTCAGGGGAGCCTTTTCCCCTGCTCCTTTGGAAAGCCTCCCCTGAAAGGGGAGGGGGACCGCTTGCGGTGGAGGGGTCTTCCACTTCCCAGGGGAATTTTATTGGTCACAAGTATACTTCACCGATAAGTTTATCATGAAAACCGCTTGACATGGAGTGAACTCCAAAGTATATAATTGCCTTATGCGTAAGCAAAAACGACAGGATGACACAAAGGAGTTACAGCGCTATGGAAAAAGCAAAGGTATATTTCACTGAAGAACTGACCGCAGAAGCCCTGCAGAAGATCTATCACGCCCTGGGCGTCTCCCTGAAGGGAAAAGTGGCCGTCAAGATCTCCACCGGCGAGCCCGGCGGACACAACTTCCTCCAACCCGCCCTCATTCGGCCTCTTGTCCAGCAGCTGCAGGGCACCATCGTGGAGTGCAACACCGCCTATGAGGGCCGCCGCAACACCACCGCCGCCCACTGGGAGACCATGAAGGAGCACGGCTTTATGGACATCGCCCCCTGCGACATCATGGACGAGGACGGCGACATCTCCATCCCCGTCACCGGCGGCAAGCAGCTCAAGGAAAACTTTGTAGGCGCCCACATCGACAACTACGACTCCATCCTCATGCTCTCCCACTTCAAGGGCCACCCCATGGGGGGCCTGGGCGGCGCGCTGAAGAACATGTCCATCGGCATCGCCTCCGCCCGCGGCAAGCAGTGGATTCACACCTCCGGCAGCGGCGAGACCTCCTTTGAGGCCCTCATGAACGCGGACCACAACGCTTTCCTGGAGTCCATGGCCGACGCCTGTCAGGCCGTTATCGCCCGCAAGGGTGCAGAAAACATTGTCTATATCAATGTGGCCAACCGCCTGAGCGTGGACTGCGACTGCATAGCCAAGCCGGCAGAGCCAGAGATGGCTGACATCGGCATCTTCGCCTCCCTGGACCCTGTGGCCGTGGATCAGGCCTGCATCGACGCGGTCTACAACTCCCCCGACCCCGGCAAGGCCGCGCTGATCGAGCGCATGGAGTCCCGCAACGGCATCCATACCATCGCGTCCGCCGCGGAGCTGGGCCTGGGCAGCAGGGATTACGAAATTGTGCGGATCTAAAAAACGATCCGACTATCAGCCGCTGGAGTCTTCCCACTCCGGCGGCTGCTTTTGCCCAGAAAAGGTGCTGCCGTCACTCCAGCATACTGCTGTCCATCTTCCGGCCCTTAAAGTAGTATTCCCTGTCGTGCTCATTGACCTCCTGCAGCACCCGGCAGGGCGTACCCACCGCCACAACATTGTCCGGCAGGTCCTTTGTGACCACGCTTCCAGCGCCCACCACCACATTGTCCCCGATGGTCACGCCGGGCAGCACGATGACGCCGGCCCCCAGCCAGCAGTTGCGCCCAATGCGGATGGGCATGTTGAACTGCAGGCCCTTCTCCCGCAGCTCCGGCAGGATCGGGTGGCCCGCCGTGGCCAGGGTCACGTTGGGGCCGAACATCGTGCAGTCGCCCACGTAGATGTGGGTGTCGTCCACGCAGGTAAGGTTGAAATTCGCATACACATATTTGCTGAAATGCACGTGGGCCCCGCCCAGATTCGTGTGAAAGGGCGGCTCGATGTAACACCCCTCCCCCACCTCGGCCAGCATTTCCCGCAGCAGCGCCTCCCGCTTCTCCCCCTCCGTGGGCCGGGTCATATTGTAGTCGTACAGTCTGTCCAGGCGCTGCATCTGCCAGGACAAAATTTCCGGATCGCCGGGCTGGTACAGCTCCCCGGTGTGCATTTTCTCCCTGTTGCCGCTCATAAGTCCTCCTCGCTTTCTGTTATTTCGCCGCATCCGCCGGGAAGCGGATACCTGCGTACTGCCGTGCCTGGGTAAGGACCCGGCAGACAGCCAGGCTGTTCTCCAGAGCGCCATAACAATGGGCCAGATCGCGCGCCGCGATTTTCTGCGCAAAGATACGGAACTCCATCTCCATCCTGTGTCCGGTGGGCGTATGGAATCGCTCCTCTGTGCCGCCGTTGAGGCGCAGCGTCACCGCGCCGCAGAGATTGGCAGGGGTGTCCTGGAGCAGACAGCCCTTTGTGCCCTGGATGGCATACCTGGCCGGTGCGCCGCAGTCCTTGGCCGCCAGACTCACTGCCTGAAATCCGGGATATCCCAGCAGCGCCGCGCCGCTGGTGTCCACGCCCCGGTCCATATTGGCGTGGTATTCCACCCGTTCCGGCGGTCCAAACAGCCCCAGCAGCCAGTGGATGTTATACAGATTCAGATCCATCAGCGCCCCTCCGGCCTGAGCCGGATCAAACACCGGGGCGGTTTCCCCCCGTTGGAAGGCATCGTACCGGCTGCTGTACTGGCTGAAATTGCAGGTCACCAGCTTTACGGTCCCCACGCGGTGCAGATTCTCCCGCAGCGCGGCGTAGTCCGGCTGATAGACCGTGGTAATGGCCTCGTACAGAAACAGCTCCTTTTCCCTGGCCAGCGCAGCCAGGGCCTGCGCCTCCCGCAGATTGCTGGCCAGGGGTTTTTCCACAATGACGCTCCTCCCGGCCTCCAGCGCCTGAGACGCCATGGCGAAGTGCAGCGCGTTGGGGACGCCCAGATAGATTGCGTCCGCCTCCGTCTCCCGCAGCATGGCGGGATAATCGGTGTACACCGCCGGACAGCCGTACCGCTCCGCCAGGGCGCGGGCCTTGGCCGCGCTGCGGGGCGTGGAGCAGATGGCCGCCGGTCCCCAGCCCCACGCCCTCAGGCCGGAGAGCGCCTCACAGGCGATCATGCCCGTACCGGCAATTGCTAACTTCATTCCAGTTCCTCCTTGTATGATCGTTCCGGGTCCGCAGGGCGGAGATTGCGCCGGCGCATCACGTCCACCAGGCGGGCCACAGCCTCCGCCTCCGCCTCCGTCAGTCCGCCGGTGTGGATGACCGGGTCCTGACGGGTCTGAAACACCAGGGCATCCACGGAAAAATCCAGAATTTCCATCATCTGAAACAGCAGCGGTACAGAGGGCTTCCGGCGGGAGCCCTCAATATTTTTCAGGTGAATGGGGGTGATGTCCAGCATCTCCGCCAGGGCCTCCTGGGTGATCCCCCTGCGCATGCGCGCACTGCGGATGGCCTGCCCTAATTCCCGTATGTCCACACTCATTTTCTCACAGCTCCCTTTGACGTTATCTTACAGACAACACTACCTCTTGCAAATTGCCGCAAAGAATACTATAATATATTCTTATAGATAACCAAAGGAGAGACAGATTATGCAGATACTGATATTGTGCGTCCTATTGACCGTGATGGTGGCGGGAGCCTGGCTGTCGGGGAGAGGGCCGGCGCCGGAGGAGCCGGCGGCGCGGAGCATGGGGGAGCTGCTGGCCGAGGCGGAGACGGCGGAGCACATCAGCCGGGCCGTGGACGCGCTGCGGGCCGTGATGGAGCACCCGGAGCTGGGCGGTCCGGGGGTCCTGACCGTGCAGTTCCCGGCCTGGGGACAGCCGGAGGTGCTGGCGCAGTACCCGAATATCCGGGAGACGCTGTACCGCCGCATTGTCCGGGGGGAGCTGGAGCGGGAGGAGCTGCGGCGGCTGGGCGTCCCGGAGGCGCTTTTGACCGGGCGGACGGAGTTTTCCACAGAGAGCGGGGGAATGGTGCTGCTGCTGGTGGAGACCGGGGGGCTGACGCCGGCGCTGGAGCAGCTGCTGGCGGACCACCGGGGCCGGGCCGGCGTACTGCGGGCGCTGGCAAAGGACCTGGGGGAGCGGTATCCTGACCTGACGGTCCGGGTCGTGGGCAGCGACCTCCTGCTGACGGCCCGGCCCAACCGCCAGGCCTGATGTCCCCGCGGATTTTTACCCCTTGGCAAAAAGGAGCGAGTGTGATATAGTGGAGTGACTTTGTAAGAAAAGGAGCTTTTCATTTTCTATGGACAAAAGAGAGACATTTTCCTCCCGCCTGGGCTTTCTGCTCATCTCGGCGGGATGCGCCATTGGCCTGGGCAACGTCTGGCGCTTCCCCTACATCACCGGAAAGTACGGCGGCGCGGCCTTTGTGCTGCTGTACCTGCTGTTTCTGGTGATCCTGGGGCTGCCGGTGATGGTCATGGAGCTGGCGGTGGGCCGGGCCAGCCGGCAGAGCATCGCCCGGTCCTTCCAGAAGCTGGAGCCGCCGGGCAGCAAGTGGCACTGGTACAGCTTTGTGGGCTTTGCGGGCAACTATCTGCTGATGATGTTCTATACCGTCATCGCCGGGTGGCTGCTGTACTACTTTGTGAAAATGCTGCGGGGGGACTTCACGGGTCTGGACGCGGAGGGCGTGGCCAGGCAGTTCGGCAGCCTGATGGGCCAGACGGGGACCATGACCCTCTACATGGCCGTCGTGGTGTGCATCGGCATGTTCGTCTGCCTCCAGGGCCTGCGCAACGGCGTGGAGCGGGTGAACAAGATCATGATGCTGTGCCTGCTGGCGCTGATGGCGGTGCTGGCGGTGAACTCCGTGCTGCTGGAGGGGGCGGGGGACGGCCTCCGGTTCTATCTCCAGCCCAATTTCCACAACCTGGTCTATGACGGGGAGGGCAAGTTCATTCTGGGCGAGGCGGTGTTTGCCGCCATGGGGCAGGCGTTCTTCACCCTGTCTCTGGGCATCGGGGCCATTGCCATTTTCGGCAGCTACACCGGCCGGGAGCACCGCCTGACCGGGGAGGCGGTGCGCATCGGCGTACTGGACACCTGCGTGGCCTTTACGGCGGGACTGATCATCTTCCCCGCCTGCTCCGCCTTCGGCGTATCCACCGGGGAGGGGCCGGCGCTGGTCTTCGTCACGCTGCCCAATATCTTCAACCACATGGCGCTGGGCCGGCTGTGGGGCGGCCTGTTTTTCCTGTTCCTGTCCTTCGCCGCCCTGTCCACGGTCATCGCCGTGTTTGAGAACATCATCGCCTTCACCATGGACCGGTGGGGCCTGTCCCGGCGGCGGGCGGTGCTGGTCAACTTTGTGGGCGTGCTGCTGCTGTCCATGCCCTGCGTGCTGGGGTGCGGCGTGTGGTCCGGCTTTACGGTGCTGGGGATGGATGTGTCCGGGCTGGAGGACTTCCTGGTGTCCCAGAACATTCTGCCCCTGGGCTCCCTGCTCTACGTGCTCTTCTGCACCAGCCGGCGGGGCTGGGGCTGGGATCGGTTCCTGGCCGAGGCCAACGAGGGGGAGGGTATGCGCTTTCCGGCGGGCGTGCGGGGATATGTCACCTATGTCCTGCCCTTGATTGTGCTGTTCATCTTCATCATGGGATACTGGAACCAGTTCGGCGGCTGATTTATACTTGCGACCAATAAAATTACCCTGGGACATGGAGGAACCCCTCCACCGCAAGCGGTCCCCCTCCCCTTTCAGGGGAGGCTTTCCAAAGGAGCAGGGGAAAAGGCTCCCCTGAAAGGGGAGCTGGCACGCGAAGCGTGACTGAGGGGTCTCCGCATTCTGGCACATTTTTCCCCCGCGAGTATAGAAAAAAACGCTGAAATGCACACCTTGACGGCAAAAGCAAGGTGTGCATTTTCTGCGTACCGGCTGTGCATATGCAGATCCGTCATCGTGCCGCTCGAACTCCTCTCCCGCTGTATTTCAGCAGCGTTTCGTGCATGAGGATCATCAGGAGCAAAATCACCAGCAGATAGACGGGAAACAGGGATACTGTGATATGATTGGCAATCAGGCCGAACAGGGGCGGCATCGAACAGGTCCCCGCATAGGCGCTGGCCATCTGGACGCCAATGATCGCTTGGGACCTATCCGCGCCGAAGTGGTCAGGCGTGGCATGAATGATGCAGGGATAAATGGGCGCGCAGCCCAGGCCGATCAGGACCAATCCCGCAAGGGCGGCGTATTTCCCCAGAGGCAGCAGAACGGCGGCGATTCCGGCAGCGATGATCCCCTGCCCCAGCCGGACCATCTGTCTATCGTTCAGCCTCATGGTCAAAAAGCCGCTCAGCGCCCGGCCAACTGTGATACCGATAAAGAACAGGCTGGCAAAGCTGGCCGCCGTTTCCGCCGGAACATCCTTTTGCAGAACCAGATAGCTGCTGGCCCACAGGCCCGTGGTCTGCTCCAAGGCGCAGTAGCAGAAGAACGTCACCATAACTGCTTTCGCTCCGGGAATACGGAGGATTTGACCCAGGGACAGCGCCGGGCCCGCTTCCGTCTCTGTTTCATCATGTGTTGAGGTTTTCCAGAGCGGGAGACTCAGGAACAAGACTGCAGTCAACGCAATTTGCAGCAGGGCGATATAGCGATAGCCCATGTTCCAACCGCTTCCGCCCGTGAGGGCATAGCCCATGATGTACGGCCCCAGAGAGGCCCCGACGCCCCACATACAATGGAGCCAACTCATGTGACGGCTGGCAAAGTGGAGCGCCACATAGTTGTTGAGCGCCGCGTCCACGCTGCCGGCCCCCAGGCCGTAGGGAACCGCCCACAGGCATAACAGCCAAAAGGAGCGGCTGACGGAAAAGCCGAAAATCGCCGCCGCCGTCATGCCCACGCTGATGGCCGTTACTTTCCCGGCTCCCAGTTTGCGGGTAAGCCGGTCGCTCTGCAGGCTGGAGATGATCGTCCCCACCGCGATAATCATGGAGATGACCCCCGCATAGGAGACGGGAACGTCAAATGCACCGTACATGGACGGCCAAGCGGCCCCCAGCAGGGCGTCAGGCAGACCCAGGCTGATGAAAGAGATATAAATGACTGCCAGAAGTAAGTGAAGCATCTTGCATCCCTCCTTGGTTTCTGCTATGATAATACCACTGGACCGGCGAATGTGTTAGAAGGAAATCCACAAGTTGATGCAACAAAATCGCCAGGAGGTAAACGGCTATGGCTCTGAGCGTATGCGGGCCGGTTTCCACCGACCGGCAGGGGCGGGAACTGATCGAACATGGTACGCCGCTGTTCCCCGCTGCCTGCTATCATGACAACATCAGTGAAGCGCCAGTGCCGTGGCACTGGCATGATGAATTGGAGGTTCTGGTGATCGAAACCGGGACCGCCCGTGTCTCTGTCAACGGAACCGATTACATCGTACGGCAGGGAGAAGGTTTCTTTATCAACGCCGGAGCCCTGCACGGGGTGTGGAGCGGGGGAACGGAAAGCTGTTGTTTGCACTCTGTTGTATTCCATCCCCGGCTGGTGGGCGGAAGCGTGGACAGCATCCTCTGGCAGAAGTATCTGGAGCCTCTGTGCTCTGATCCATGCCGTCCCTGCGTCCATTTTGTCAATGCGCGGGAATGGGAAGCAGCGGCGACAAGGGCAATCCAAGCAGCCTGGCAATCCTGTGTATCCGAAGCGGATGGCTTTGAGTTTGCGGTGCGGGAACAGCTTTCCCGAATCATTTTTCTATTGGCGAAGAATTGCCCCACAGCAGAAAAAAGGCCCTCAGAGAAAACTCTGCGGGATGGGGAGAGGATCAAACGCATGCTCCAATATATCCAGGAACACTATGGCGGAGAGCTGACGCTTGCCAGTATTGCGGAGAGCGCAGCTGTCAGTGAGAGCGAGTGCCTGCGGTGTTTTCGCAGTATGACCGGCAGTACGCCGATCCAGTATGTCAAGCAGGTGCGTATCCAGAAAGCGGCGGAGCTGCTGATGTCTGCCGACCGGAAAATTTCGGACATTGGAGCGGAGTGCGGCTTTCAGGAGATGAGCTATTTCGCTAAAACATTCCGGGAGTTGAAGGGATGTACGCCCGGTGAATTTAGAAAACACGGTACAAAGTAACCCACGAAAATCACCCGACCACCGGAGAGGGAGGCGGCGTCATGGCCTACAGCGAGCTGATCAAAAACTTTGCGCGCATCCGGGACTATATGCGTGAATTCTACGTCTACGGCTTCAAAAGCCGGGAGGAGTACGACGCAAAAAGCGCCCGCAGCTACGACAACGAGCGCCGCCGGATCGAGAGCTGGCTGGGCAGCTATATGTCCTTTCGCCAGGACGGCAGCGGAAAAAATGTCTTCCTGTCTGTGGACAGCAGGGAGATTCCCCGCAACCCGCTGTACAAGGCGTTCAAGGCCAAGAGCTTTACAAACAGAGATATTACCCTGCATTTCTACATTCTGGATATCCTGGCGGACGCAGGCGCGCTGACCGCCGGGGAGATTGTCGATGGGATTGCGGAGCGCTACCTCTCCCGCTTTGAGAACGCCTTCCCGCCGGAGGAATCCACCGTCCGCAAAAAGCTGAAGGAATACGTGGCTCTGGGCATGCTGTCTGCGCAAAAGCAGGGGCGGGAGGTCCTCTACCGGCGGACCGGCCAGGAGCCCGTTGATTTGGACTCCTGGGCGGAGGCCCTGGCCTTCTATTCAGAGGAAAATCCCGTCGGCGTCATCGGCTCCTTTCTGATGGACAAGCTGGCGAAAACCTCTGACGCCTTCCGGTTCAAGCACCACTACATCCTCTTTGCCCTGGACAGCGACATCCTCAGCCAGCTTCTGCAGGCAATCGACCAGCGGAGGACTGCGGCGCTGACGGTCAGGAGCCTGCGGGGCGGCGCGGATTTCCAGGAGACCGTCTGCCCGCTGAAGGTCTACCGCAGCACCCAGACCGGGCGGCAATACCTCCTCTACTACCAGTACACAGGCCGGCGCATGGCCTTCTGCCGGATCGACGCCATTAAAAAGATTGGCCTGGGCGGCGTCGAGCCGGACTATGCGGCATATCT
This sequence comes from uncultured Oscillospiraceae bacterium, assembly GCA_910578505.1. Classification (GTDB taxonomy): domain Bacteria; phylum Bacillota; class Clostridia; order Oscillospirales; family Oscillospiraceae; genus Pelethomonas. Next base: position 55,774 of record CAJTPV010000018.1, read on the forward strand.
GGAATCCTGTGACAGCTTTGCGCGTCACCTGTGGGGCGTGTCCATCGGGTCGGGCCGCCGGCTGGAGCACCTGGAGATGACGGTCAGCATTGGCCGCGGGGAGGCGTACATCGTCCGGCGGCTGGAGCGGGAGAAACGGTGCGGGACAGTAGAGCGGCTGGACGAGCATACCTGCAGATTTACCGCCGACGTCTATGACGCCGCCGAAATGCTGCCGTGGCTGCGCACCTTCATTGGCCGGATCGTGGATCTGCAGTGCAGCAATCTCTACGTGACGGACACCTTTTGGGCGGATTTGGAGCGCATGAGCGCCCTGTATGGCGGTGACGGCAATGCTGTTCAGTGAGATTTACGGGAGCTATTTCCAGGTCGTCGCCGCCATCCTGACGGAGGCGGCCGCCGGGGGCCTGACGGACAGGCGGCTGACGGAGCTGGTGCGGGAAAAGGCCTTTGCGGAGAGCACGCTGGCCATCCCGGCGGCTCTGCGGGACGGCAGCTGGCCCCTGCTGGACCGGGATCTGAAACCGGTCCTGGCCCACACCCCCACCATGCCGCTGACCACGCTGCAAAAGCGCTGGCTGAAGGCGCTGCTGCTGGACCGGCGCATCGCGCTGTTCGCGCCTGACGCCGCCGGGCTGGAGGATGTGGAACCGCTGTACAGGCCGGAAACCTTTGTCCTCTTCGACCAGTACGCCGACGGGGACCCCTATGAGGAGGAGACGTATATCGCGTGCTTCCAGATGATCCTGCAGGCCATCCGGGAAAAGCGGATGCTGCGGGTCCGCTTCCATGACCACACCGGCAGGCGGCACGCCGTCGTCTGCACCCCCTACCGGCTGGAATATTCGGAAAAGGACGACAAATTCCGCCTGTTAGCTGTCGGGAACCGCAGGCGGCATGTTGTCAATCTCTCCCGCATCCACGCCTGTGAGCTGCTGGAGGCCGCCCCCGACAGATTCTGTCCGACCCCCAAACACATGCAGGAGCTGGAGCTGCTGCTCCACGATGAGCGCAACGGTCTGGAGCGGGTGCTGCTGCACTTCTCCCATTTTGAGAAGGAGACGCGCCGGCTGGACCAGCGCCTCTATCAGATCAGGCTCCGCTATGACCGGGCCGATGAAACCGAGCTGCTCATCCGCATCCTCTCCTTTGGTCCGGTCCTGGAGGTCTGTTCGCCGCCGGCGTTTGTGGACCTGGTCCGGCAGCGAATTGCCCGGCAGCGGGGAAAATTTTACCAAAGGTGATGCAGAAAGTTTGTCAGGTTGTACAAAAATTTTTTTGATTTGTGACCGGCTCTTTTCTTTTTCCCGCTTTTCGTGTACAATACAGATGCACGTTTTAGGAGACGGTTTCGTTCCCCGCAAAAAAACTATTCAGGAGGAGAAATTATGGACAAGTTCTTCAAGATCTCTGAACGCGGCAGTACGTTCCGGGCAGAGATTGTAGGCGGCATTACCACCTTCTTTGCCATGGCCTACATTATCTTTGTCAACCCCAGCACCCTCTGCGTCAATCTGGCGGACGCGGCAAACCCGTTCTACCCCGCCATGCCCGGCGAGCTGTGGGCCCCGGTGCTGGTGGCCACCTGCGTGTCCGCCGCCATCGGCTGCTGTCTGACCGCCCTGCTGGCCAACGTCCCCTTCGCCCAGGCCCCCGGCATGGGCCTCAACGCCTTTTTCACCTACACGGTGTGCCTGGGCATGGGCTACACCTGGCAGGAGGGTCTGGCCATCGTGCTGCTCAGCGGCATTTTGTTCCTGGCGATCGCCGTGTCCCCCCTGCGCAGCAAGATCATTGCGTCCATCCCGGCATTTCTGAAAAACGCCATTTCCGCCGGTATCGGCCTGTTCATCGCCTTCATCGGCCTGCTGAACGTGAACCTGATCTCCATCAGCGGCGCGGTGCCCGCCCTGAACTTCTCGTATATGGACGGCGATGTGAAGGTGATCAATATGGCTGGTCTGCTGTGCATCATCGGCCTGCTGGTTACCGCTATTCTGATGTGCTTCAAAATCAAGGGCGCGATCGTCATCGGCATCGTGTTGACAACGCTGATCGGCCTGCCCATGGGCGTGACCGTCATCCCCGACAGCATCACCACCGAGGGCATCACCCTGGCCCCCCTGTTCATGAAGCTGAACTTGGGCGGCGTCATGGAGAAGGGCCTCCTGCCCCTGATTACCGCCGTCATCAGCTTCGCGCTGGTCGACTGCTTTGACACCGTGGGCACCCTCATCGGCACCGCCACCAACGCCGGCATGACCGACCGCCACGGCAACCTGCCCGGCGGCGACCGGGCCCTGGTGGCCGACGCCGTCGCCACCTGCTGCGGCGCGTGCCTGGGCACCTCCACTGTCACCACCTTCGTCGAGTCCTCCACCGGCATCTCCGAGGGCGCCCGGACGGGCCTCAGCTCCCTCGTTGTGGGCGTGCTGTTCCTGCTGGCGATCCCCCTGGCGCCTGTGGCCAGCATTATTCCCTCCGCGGCTACGGCTCCGGCGCTGATTATCGTGGGCGTGCTGATGATGAAGAGCGCGGCCAGCATCACCTGGGATGATTTCGAGTGCGCGGTCCCCGCGTTCCTCACCATCTCCATGATGGCCTTCGCCTACTCCATCTCCGACGGCATCGGCTTCGGCTTTATCTCCTACAGCATCATCAAGGTCGCCCGCGGCAAGGCCAAGGAGGTCCCCGCTCTGGTGTATATCATCGCGGTCCTGTTTGTTTTGAAGTATATTCTCACAAATATGCCCGCTTGATAAGTTAAAAGATTCCGGGTGGGAGAACAGAGGTGTTGTTCTCCCACCCGGTTTTTCTATGGCTTTATTCGTTGGACTCCGGCGGCTTGGGGGGCTGGGGCGGTCTGGGCGGCTTCGGAGGCCGGTTCATCTTCTTCCACCTCCAGCGGAGGAACAGGATGACAATGACGACAATCACAGCCAGAATCAACAGGTTGAACCAGTTCCGGGCCAGGGCGATGCAGAACTCCTCCAGGCCGCTGATTCCCCTCTGCAGACCCAGGGAAAAGGCGCTGCCCAGCCGCTGGCCGAAGGTGACGGCCACCTCCTCGTCGGTGGAGAGCTTGTATACCTCCTCCAGCCGCAGGGTGATGGTGGAGTAGCCCACCAGACTGTCATACTTGCGCAGGCTCCCGGTCAGGCGCTCGATCTCCAGCTCCGTCTCGCTGATGGCGTTTTCCAGGGAAATAATGTCCTCCATGGCCTCGGCCTGGGAGAGCAGGTGGTGCAGGCGTTCCAGCTTGGTCTGCTGGGTGACCAGGCGGGACTCGCTGTCATAGTACGCCTCGCTGACGTCCTCCGCGTACTCGTCCCGGCTGGTGACGTGGGCGGCCTGCCCCGCCTGGTCCAGGAACGCGGTGAACGACTTGGCCGGGACGCGGACGGTACACCGCAGATTGCGGGCGCCGTAGCCCTGATAGACGCTGCGGTTCTCGAACCAGCCGCCCAGGCTCTCCACAATGCGGCTGATGGCCTGCTCCGCGCTGTCGAACTCCTTTGTTTCCAGCGTTATGTCGGCGGAGTAGATCACCTTTGTGTTGGCGGGGAGCGTGCCGGCGGATGCGTCAGCGCCGGTTTCGGTTGATTCCGGCGCGTCATAGTCGCCGCCCTCTGCCTCCCAACCGCCTGGGCCTGAATCGGTGCTGATGGTGGAATCCTTGGACCAGCTGCCCGCATTTCCGCCGCTGTCTCCGCCGCCGGCGCTGCCGCCGCAGGCGGCCAGAGATAGGACCAGCAGAAGGGACAGCAGGATGGGCAGGAACTTCTTTTTCATCGCATTTTCCTCCTTATTTTTTCTTGCAAGTGAGTGCCTCTGTTTTTATAGACGCAAAGAAAGCTGAGATGTTCCGTTTCCGCAGCAACTCTCCCCGGCAAAATTTTATCTTATGGTGACAGATGTTTCATTGCTTGAAAAACTTCTTGCTTGTCAGCGCCACCCACGATATAATAAAACCAGATCAAGGGAAGGAGGTTTCTCAGATGTCTACTGAAAAGGAAATTATTATGTTCCAGAAATCTACGGTGTATGATTTGCTCCAGATCATCAAAAGGGATCCGGACAAAACGTATACAACCGCAGAGCTGGAGGAACTGTTGGCAGCGTATGTCAAAGGTCTGGAGCAATCTTGACGGAGAGGAGCAGGGGCCGGGAAACCGGCCCCACCTCTATTATACTTGCGACCAATAAAATTTATCTGGGACATGGAAGACCCCTCCACCGCAAGCGGTCCCCCTCCCCTTTCAGGGGAG
>CAJTPV010000019.1 GCA_910578505.1 uncultured Oscillospiraceae bacterium
GAACTGTCAGGAGCAGTCCGGCAGGAACGATTTGTTTTTCGCGTTGCTGGCGGAGGCTGGTGTGCAGGTTGAACCCAATATTTCAACGGATAATATGATTGGAATTTTCCCGGATTCTGGGGAAAACTTTCTGTTATTTGACAGAGTAAGCACGGAGATGAGAGCGACTGAATAAAGGGGATGGACAAAGAATGCCGGATGAGTACAAAATGATCGAGCGGCAGGGCGGAGACATGCTGCGGCACGGAGCTGTAACCAAACTCGAAAATCCGGGAATTCAGCACAGCGAAATCCCACAGAAGGTTTTCAGCACGGGACCTTCTGCGGGATTTCCTTCACTTTTAGAAAAAGTGCTTTTGGGGAATAGGGACTTTTTTACAGCCCCCTGCCGCATGGGCCTTGTTGGTCCGCCGTTATCCCGCCGGGGCGGGCTCCGGCAGATGCAGGGACTGGACGACCTCCTCCAGCTGCCGGGCAGAGGCGTACAGCGCCTCTCCCTCCTGGCGGCTGAGGCTGATCTCCAGAATTTCCTCCAGGCCCCGGCGGCCCACGATGGACGGGATGCTCAGGGCCAAATCCCTCAGCCCGTACTGCCCGTCCAGCACCACGGACACCGGCAGCACGGCGTGCTCGTCCTTGACGATGCACTCCGCAATCCGCCCCACGGCCATGGCGATGCCGTAGTAGGTGGCGCCCTTGCGCTGGATGATCTCATAGGCGCTGTCCCGCACCTGCCGGTACAGACGCTGGAAGTCCTCCGCGTCCAGGCACCGCCCCCGGACGCAGGCGAAGTCCTCCAAATCCAGACCGGACACGTTGGCCTCGCTCCATACCGCCAGCTCGCTGTCCCCGTGCTCGCCGATGATGAAGGCGTGCACGTTCCGGCTGTCCACGCCCAGCTCCTCGCCCATCAGCTGCTTCAGCCGCCCGGTGTCCAGCACCGTGCCGGAGCCGATGACCCGCTCCCTGGGGTACCCGGAGATCTTCCAGGCCGCGTACGTCAGCACGTCCACCGGGTTGGATACCACCAGCAATATGCCGCCGAAGTCCCGCGCCGTGATCTCCCGGATAATGCCCTCCATGATCTTGATGTTCCGGCTGATGAGGTCCAGCCGGGTCTCGCCGGGCTTCTGGTTGGCTCCGGCGGTGATGACCACCAGGCCGCAGTCGGCGATATCGTCGTAGGTGCCCGCCGTGATCTCCATGGCCCGGCCATAGGGCAGGCCGTCGCTGAGGTCCATGGCCTCGCCCTCCGCCTTTTCCCGGTTCATGTCCAGCAGCACCATTTTGGAAAACAGCCCCTGCTGGAGAAAGCGGAACGCGATGGACGCGCCCACAAAGCCGCAGCCGATAATGGCCGCTTTTCTCGGATCAGTATTCATGCGTTAAAAACTCCTTTCCTGCATGTGCACCTTAGCTTCTCCCGATGGAGGCATTCCATGCGCCGCCGGGCCGCAATTGCGGCGGAGAAACGGCTTTTTCCAGAGATTACAAGAATTCCTTCCTTGCCAAAAGGGGGCGGGTCTGGTAAAATGTGACCATGTGTTATGAAAGGAGACAATCAGTTTATGAGACCATTTCGTCTGCTGGCGGCGCTGCTGTGCGCACTGCTGCTGTGCCCGCCGGCGTATGCCGCCTCCTCCGGTGGGGTGTCGGTGGGGTACTTTTACGGCACTGCCGCCGGGGCCCGCGGCTATACCGCCGGGGATGTCCCCGTCAAGGCGCTGACCCACATCCAGTACGCCTTTGGCCGCATCGACCCGGACACCTATCAGCTGACGCTGGCGGAGCCGGAGACCGACGCGGAGCACCTGGCGGGGCTGCGCCGGCTGCGGCAGGAAAAACCGGAGTTGAAGATCATCCTCTCCGTGGGCGGCTGGAGCGACTCCAACTGCTTTTCCGATGTGGCGGCCACGCCGGAAAACCGGGAGACCTTCGCAAAGAGCTGCCTGAAGCTGCTTTTGGAGCAGGATCTCGACGGGATCGACATGGACTGGGAATACCCGGTTTACGGCGGGCCCGCCGACATGGTCCACCGGCCGGAGGACAAGCAGAATTATACGCTCCTGCTGCGGGCCATACGGGAGCAGATGGACAAGCAGACGGCCCTGACAGGCCGGGTCTACGAGCTGAGCATCGCCGCCGGCGACAGCGACAGCTTCCTGGAGAAGATCGAGCCCAAGGCCCTGTCGGAGGTGACGGACTACCTTTTCCTGATGGGCTATGACTACTGCGGCTCCTGGTCGGCGCGCACCGGGTTCAACGCGCCCCTGGACCGCCTGCGCGCCAGCGTGCAGGACTACATCGCCGCCGGCGTGCCGGCGGACAAGCTGGTGCTGGGTATGCCCCTCTACGGACGCCGGTTCGAGGGGACGGACGAGGCCAGCGGCGGCCTGAACAGCGCCTTCAGCAAAACCGCCTCCATTACCTACGACGCCCTGGTGGAGCAGTACCTCAGCTCCCCCGCCTGCAAGCTGTACCGGGACGCCGCCGCGGCTGCGCCGTACCTCTTTGACAGCGGGACCTTCATCTCCTATGACGACCCCGCCTCCGCCGCCGCCAAGGCCGGCATGGCCCGTGAGCTGGGCCTGGCGGGGATCGGGTTCTGGGAGGTCAGCCAGAACCGGACCAGCACCGTGATCCAGACGGCCTGGGACGTCTTCAGCGGCAGCGGCGCGGGGGACTTCTCCGATCTGATCGCCGGCAGCTGGTATGAGGAGGCGGTGGCGCGGGCTGCGGCGGAGGGCTGGATGACCGGCCTGGCCCCCCGGGTCTTTGCCCCGGAGATGCCGGTGACCCGGGCCGGCTTTGCCGCCGCCCTCTATGAAATGGCGGGGGCGGACGCCGGGGGAGACGCCCGCTTCTCCGACGTGCCGGCGGACCACGCCGCCGCCGCGGCCATCGCCTGGTGCGGGACCAACGGCATTGTCACCGGCTATGGGGACGGTGACTTCCGGCCCGACGCATCCATCAGCCGGGAGCAGATGGCCGCCATGCTGCTCCGCTTCCTCCAATACAGGGGGCTGGATGCCGCTCCGGGGGCCTCCCTGAGCCGGTTCCAGGACGCCGGACAGGTACATACCTACGCACAGGAGGCAATGGCCTGGGCTGTGGGGGCGGAGCTCCTCCAGGGCCGGGAGGACGGCAAGCTGGTCCCAGGCGGGACAGCGTCCAGAGGGGAGACCGCCGTTATCCTGTCCCGGTTTGCGGATAACTGCCTCGCCTGAGACATAAAAACTCCCGCGCCGCCGTTTGCTCACGGTTGGCGCGGGAGTTTTCTATTTGTGGTATTTTCCGCCCTCCAGAATCTGGAATCCACGGTAGATCTGCTCCAGCAGCATCACACGGGCCAGATGGTGGGGGAAGGTCATGGGGGACATGCTCAGCTGCACCCAGGCCCCGCTCTTCACAGACGGATGGAGCCCGTAGGAGCCGCCGATGACAAACACCAGGCACTTCTCCCCCCGCTGCTGCCAGCTCCCCAGCAGCCGGGCCACCTCCTCACTGGAGTGCAGGCGGCCCTCAATGCACAGGGCGACTACGCTGGCCGACGGCGGGATTTTCCCCCGGATGGCCTCCGCCTCCCTGGACAGGGCCCTCTCGATCTCCGCCGGGGCGGGGGCGTCGGGCAGGCGCTGCTCCGGCAGCTCAATCAGCTCCAATTTGCAATAACGGCCCAGCCGCTTGACGTACTCCGCCGCGGCCTGGGCATAAAATTTCTCCTTCAGTTTTCCCACGCAGATCACAGTGACTCGCAGCATACCCCACGCTCCAGACAGTATGGCCGGCTCATCCCGCTGCGGGGCGCGGCGGCCACCGGGCCGGTCCAGCCGATACCGGCCAGGGCCTGTCCCACGGTCTCCAGCGCCAGGCGCGGCGTATTATTCTCCTCGCTCAAATGGGCCAGCAGCACCTGCCTGGTGCCGGCCTCCACGCTGGCCGCGGCGAACCGGGCGGCGTCTGCGTTGTTCAGGTGGCCCTCCGGCCCCTGAATCCGGGCCTTCAGATAGTAGGGGTACCGCCCGCTCCAGAGCATGTCCTCGTCGTGGTTGCTCTCCAGCACCAGCAGCTCCGCTCCCAGCAGCCGCTGCCCGGTCTCCTCCGGTATGTACCCCGTGTCGGTGAGAAACCCCACGCGGCCATCGCCGGTGGTGATGTGGCAGGCGCAGCTCTCCCCGGCATCGTGGCTGGTGGGGAGCAGCTCCACCTCCATATCCGCCCAGCGGAGGGTCTCGTGGAGCCGTGCGGGGCGCAGCAAAGCATCCACCCCCGCCGTCCGGTAAGACAGCTGGCGCGCGGTGCCTGGCGTGCAGATGATGGGGGTGGCGTATTTTTTGACATAGGTAGCCAGGCCCTTGATGTGGTCGCTGTGCTCGTGGGTGATGAGCACGGCGGTCAGGTCCTCCGGCGTCAGGGACAGAGCGCCCAGAGCCTGGCAGATACGGCGGCAGGAGATGCCCATATCGATCAGCACGCGGGTCTCCCCGCTGACGGCCAGGGCGGCGTTGCCGGCGGAGCCGCTGGCGAAGGTGCGGAAGGTGGTCATGGGCGCGCCGCCTCAGGACGCGGAGCTGACGGTGAGCTCCTCCTCCGGGCACTCAATGGCCCGGATACTGCCGCCGATGCCCCGGATCTTGCCGATGACGTCCTCATACCCCCGCTCAATATACTGCACGTTGGAAATCTCGCTGATGCCCTGGGCGGCCAGAGCCGTAATCAGCATGGCCGCGCCGGCCCGCAGGTCGCAGGCCTCCAGCTGCGCCCCGGTCAGGCGCTCCACACCCTCGATAATGGCCAGGTTCCCGTTGACCTGGATCTGCGCGCCCATGCGCTTGAACTCGTCCGTATACCGGAAGCGGCTGTTCCACACGCTGTCCGTGATGACGCTGGTGCCCTGGGCCAGGCACAGGGCCGCCGCGATCTGGGGCTGCATGTCCGTGGGGAAGCCGGGGTAGGGCATGGTCTTGATATTGGTGCGCACCAGGGGGCCGATGCGGCTGACAGAGAGGCTGTCGTCCACTTCCTCGATCTCCACGCCCATCTCCGCCAGCTTCGCGCTGATGCAGTCCATGTGCTTGGGAATGATGTTGCAGATTTTGATGGACCCGCCGCAGGCCGCTACGGCGGCCATATACGTGCCCGCCTCGATCTGGTCCGGTATGATGGAATAGGTGCCGCCGGAGAGCCGCTCCACGCCCCGGACCTTGATGACGTCCGTGCCGGCTCCCATGATGTTCGCGCCCATGGAGTTCAAAAAGTTGGCCACGTCCACGATATGGGGCTCCTTGGCCGCGTTCTCAATGACGGTCATGCCCTCCGCCATGGCGGCGGCCAGCATAATGTTGATGGTAGCGCCTACGGACACCTTGTCCAGGAAAATGTTGGCCCCCTTCACCCGGCCGCCGGCGGCCTCCGCCATGACAAAGCCGCTCTGGGTGTCCACCTGCACGCCCAGGGCCCGGAAGCCCTTCAGGTGCTGGTCGATGGGGCGGGTGCCGCCGAAGTCGCAGCCTCCGGGCAGCGCCACGTCCGCCCCGCCGAAGCGGCCCAGCAGCGCGCCCAGCATGTAGTAGGAGGCGCGGCAGCGGCGGGCGCTCTCATAGGGGACCCGACCGTTGCGCAGGCGGGAACAGTCGATTTCCACGGTGTGGGGGTTGACAAAGCGCACCTTTGCGCCTAGATCCTGGAGGATGTTCAGCAGCAGGGTAACGTCGCTGATTTGGGGGATATTTTCAATGCGGCAGGGGCCGCTGACCATGAGCGCTGCGGGAATAATGGCAACTGCGGCATTTTTTGCGCCGCTGATATGGATCTCTCCAAACAAAGGACGACCGCCCTCGACAATATACTTGGTCAAAGAATTGCACCTCTTTGTTAATATATAAGCCTGTAAGTACAGTTTACCCAGGCCGGAACACTTCATACCGAAAAGCTGCGGTAATCAGTAGGCATAATCACAGATAGTAAGTAGTATAGCAGGTTTTGGCATAATTGCAATGGGTAATTCATAAATTTTTAATATTTGGCCGGGGCAAATTTTTGAGACATCTGTACAGGCGGTGTTAACATCCCAATATCGCCGGCCTCCCATTCGAGATCAGAAATCGCCATTTCTCTATTCTCCTTTATTCCAATTCATTTTTATGCTGATAAAAGCTAAGTTTCATATCATTATTAAAGCTGTTGGCGTTTAGCCAACAGCTTTAATAATGATCTTTACATGATGCAATTTCCAGCATATCGCCTACAATTCGGTATACTAGCCTGTGTTCCTCATTGATGCGGCGACTCCAAAACCCGCTCAAATCTCCACGTAGTGGTTCCGGCTTCCCAATCCCATCAAATGGAGCTCTCTCAACATCTCGTATTAGTGCATTCAACCGTTTCAAAATCTATTTGTCATGGGCCTGCCAGTAAAGATAATCTTCCCACGCTTTGTCATCCCATATCTTCTTCACTCGTCTACCTCGATCAGCTCATGCTCAGTACCGAGTCCAGCGTCCAGTCTTGCAACCGCTTCATGAAGGCGAGCTTGGTTGGCTTCCGAGTAGAATGGATCGACAGATACTTTGAACGGCAGCCCATGTTCCCTAACAGCCTTTTTGAAAAAAACAGTGACTGCGGTGGTTAAATTCATCCCCAACTCTTGGCATAGGCTCTCCATGCTTCGTTTCAGATCCTCATCCATACGAATATTGATGTTTGTGCGTGCCATAAATCTTCGCTCCTTTCTGACTCATTATAGCACAGTGCAATTACAACGTCAATATAATGTGTGCATAGATTGCCTGAATTACAAGATGCACAAAAAAGGGAGGACATCACAGCCGAAGTGATGCATACTGTTAATGCCAACCAACAGTAAAATCACAAACAGGAGTGATGTTCACCAATTTTGTCAAAAACTTCATCTGGGAGCCTCAATGCAAAGATACGCTTGTTTGTAGCCATATCATACTCCATTGTCAGCAATCCATTAAAATGTGCTTGAATAATTCCAGAAAAAGACATTGTTGTGTCTCTGATAAGGCCGACCAATTATCAAGCAATTCTCTTTGCCGGGGTGTGAGACTGACAAGATCATCATCTTCCGCAAAGAACTGTGACAAGGTGATACCGAACCCTTTACAGACTTTATCAAGCGTTTGTATTGTCGGAGTTTGATTTTTGCGATACCAAGTAGATATGGTTGATTGAGATAATCCTGATCGTTTTGCCAAATCATATTCGGACCAGTTGCGTTTGGTACGCAGTCTTGTAATTTCTTCAAGTACATTCTTCACACTGCAACCTCCGCATAGTACGATATTACGTTTATTATACTTCACAAAAAACTTGAATATTAGTTGGTTAAGTAGTATAATTTATTCGTTATATCAAAGTATACAATTGAGAAGGAGGTGTTTGGAATGATAGTCACATTTTGCGGACACAGCCAGACCAGCAATCAAGATAATGTTGCTGGGTGGCTGGACATAATACTGCCAGCTTTGATTGAGGGTGGCGCAAACACGTTCTATCTTGGAGGCTACGGCGACTTCGACCGGCTTGCAGCCGCAGCTGTCAGGCGGCAAAAAGCTGTTTATCCCCACATTGAATCTATTCTGGTTCTGCCATATCTGAATAGAAAATTTGATGTCTCGGCCTACGACAGCACTACCTACCCGCCACTGGAAAATGTCCCGCCCCGCTACGCGATCACCAAGCGAAATCAATGGATGGTCTGCGAGAGCGATGTTGTGATCTCCGGTGTTACTCATAGCTGGGGCGGCGCGGCAAAAACTTTAGACTGTGCCGGACGCAGGGGAAAAGTCATTTTTCAGTTTCCAACCACTTTATCCCTGCACAAACAGTCCTGCGTCCATGCTTAGATCAAATCAAATTGTAGGAGGGAATTATCATGCTGACCTATGCAAAAGTGCTGGAGGTATTTCAAGACTACCTGGAGGAAGATAAATCCTGTGAGGTGCTGCTTTCCAATCGTGGCTATCTTGTCGTGGATTGGGAGAGCAGAAGCGACACCTGGGTCACCGCTCAAATTTGCGAGACGCCGGACTTCCTGCTGGATGTGCTGCGCTCCTGCTATGAGGAATATCAGAGTTTTTTATTATCAGAGAGAGGCAAACGGGATTTGACAGACGGCGAAGAACAGGAAATCCATCGTATGGGTGAGGGATTAGCCAGCCGGTGCCAGCCAGCATAAGGCGAAAAGACCCCGCCCCGCCGGACAGGCCGGCAGGGCGGGGCTTCTATTGGGGAAATCAGGGGAAAATACAATTACTTGTGGTCAACGCTGTACATGTGCTCGATGAGCTCCAGAACCTTGTTGGAGTAGCCCATCTCGTTGTCGTACCAGGAGACGACCTTGACGAACTTGTCGGTCAGGTACACACCGGCCTCGGCGTCGAAGATGGAGGTGCGGGTGTCGCCCAGGAAGTCGGAGGAGACAACGGCCTCGTCGGTGTAGCCCAGCACGCCCTTCAGCTCGCCCTCAGCGGCCTTCTTCATGGCGTTGCAGATGTCCTCCTTGCTGGCCGGCTTGGCCAGGTTGACCGTCAGGTCCACCACGGACACGTCCAGAGTGGGCACGCGCATGGAGATACCGGTCAGCTTGCCGTTGAGCTCAGGAATGACCTTGCCCACGGCCTTGGCAGCGCCGGTGGAGGAGGGGATGATGTTGCCGGAGGCAGCACGACCGCCGCGCCAGTCCTTCATGGAGGGAGCGTCCACGCACTTCTGGGTGTTGGTGGTGGAGTGGACGGTGGTCATCAGACCCTCGACGATGCCGAAGTTGTCGTTGAGGACCTTGGCGATGGGAGCCAGGCAGTTGGTGGTGCAGGACGCATTGGAGACGAAGTTCATGTCGGAGGTGTAGCTGTTCTGGTTGACGCCCATGACGAACATCGGGGTGTCATCCTTGGAGGGGGCGGACATGATGACCTTCTTTGCGCCGGCGTCCAGGTGGCCCTGGGCCTTCTCTTTGGTCAGGAACAGACCAGTGGATTCGACCACATACTCAGCGCCCAGCTTGCCCCAGGGCAGATCAGCGGTGTTGCGCTCAGCAGAGATGGGGATCTCACGGCCGTTGACAACGATGGCGTTCTCCGTGGCGCTCACTTCGCCCTGGAACTGACCATGCATGGTGTCGTACTTCAGCATATACGCCAGATACTCCGCGCTGCACAGATCATTGATGCCCACGACCTCGATGTCGGGGTGATTGACTGTGGCACGGAAAACCATGCGTCCGATGCGGCCGAATCCATTGATACCTACTTTGATGCTCATGATAAAAACTCCTTTCATATCTCAAAAGTGGTAATCCAGTGGTAATCTATTGGCTATTATACACCACAGCGCCCCGGTTGAAAAGTATTTTTTGTAGAAAATTTTACCTCTGGAAGAATTTCTTGTAATTTCGACAAAATTTTGTTATGATAGACCCGCCGCTATCGGAAAAATGCCGTCACTGCGGGGAAATGGAGAAATTTACCATTGATTTTTGCCCGCCGGCGCGCAAACTAACGGACAGGAGGGGTCCTATGTCAGAGGAATTTTTTGTACAAAACGACGGGTCTGGCGACATCCTTCGTCAGATTTCGGGGCAGCTTCGTCTGTCCCTGGCAAATATTTACAACGCCCTGGAGCGCATTGCGCCCCCGGAGGCGCGGGACAAGGACAGGGAGATGGATCTCAACGCCGCCCTGCTGACCCAGGGGTTCATGCGCATCATGCGCATAGCAGACAATCTGGAGGATGCAGCCGTGCTGGGACAGCCCGGCCAGGTCCAGCTGAAAAACGCTGATATCGTAAGATTCTGTCAGGAGCTGGCGGACAACGCCCGCCATCCCGCCCAGCTGCTGGGGCTGGAGCTGGCGTTCGCCAGCGACGCGGACAGCTGTTATATCGCCATGGACGCCGCCCGGCTGGAGCGGCTGGTGCTGAACCTGCTGTCCAACGCCTTTAAATTCACGCCCAAAGGAGGCCGGGTGACGCTGGAGGTGCGGGTGGAGAAGGAGGCGGTGCTGCTACTGGTGGCGGACACCGGCTGCGGCATCGGCCAGGACATCGCCGCCACGCTCTTCGCCCGGCACCTGCAGCCCGGACGGATGGAGCCGCCGCCCCACGGCCTGGGCTTCGGCCTGCCAGTCTGCCGCCAGGTGGCGGAGGAGCACGGGGGCTCGATCCTCTCCCTGGGCAACGAGGACGGCGGGACGACCATGGTGGTCTCCCTGCCCCGCCGGCGGGTGCGGACGAACAGGATGGGCGAGGAGCGCCTGCGCCCCCAGTCCACCTTCAACCGCACGCTGGTGGAGCTGTCGGACGCGCTGCCCAAGGAGGCCTTTATCCAGAAATATATGGACTAGCGGCCCGCGCCAAGGAGGACTTTAATGGAGAAAAAACGGGTTCTGGTGGGGATGAGCGGCGGTGTGGACAGCGCCGCCGCCGCCGCTCTGCTCCAGGACGGCGGCTATGCGGCGGTGGGCTGCACCCTGCGGCTGCTGGACAGCAGCGTCCTGGGACAGGCGCTGGAGAGCGGGTGCTGCTCCCTGGAGGATGTGGAGGACGCCCGGAGCGCGGCCCGGCGGCTGGGAATGGACTTCTATGTGTTCAACTTCAAGGACGCCTTCCGCCGCTGGGTGATGGACGATTTTGTGGCCGCCTATCAGGCCGGGCGCACCCCCAACCCCTGCATCCAGTGCAACCGGCACATCAAATTCGACGCCCTGCTGCGGCGGGCGGACGACCTGGGGATCGGGCAGATCGCCACCGGCCACTATGCCCGCGTGGACCGGGACGGGGAGACGGGCCGCTGGCGTCTGCTGCGGGGCCTGGACCGGCGGAAGGACCAGAGCTATGTGCTCTACCCCCTGACCCAGCGCCACCTGAGCCGGCTGCTGCTGCCGGTGGGGGCTCTGAACAAGGCGGAGGTCCGGGCGCTGGCGGAGGCGCGGGGGCTGTGCAGCGCCCGCAAGCCGGACAGCCAGGACATCTGCTTTGTGCCGGACGGGGACTATCCGGGGTTTCTGCGGCGCTGGGGCGGCGCGGAGCTGACGCCGGGGGACTTTGTGGATACGGCGGGCCGGGTGCTGGGGCGGCACCAGGGGCTGGTCCGCTACACCACCGGCCAGCGCCGGGGGCTGGGCGTCAGCGCGGACAGGCCGCTGTATGTGCTGCGCAAGGACGGGGAGTCCAACACCGTGGTGCTGGGGGACGAGGCGGAGCTGTACAGCGGTACGGTCTGGGCGGAGGACTTCAACTGGGTGTCCCTGCCGCCCCGGCGGGAACCGCTGCCCGTCACCGCCAAGACCCGCTACAGCCAGACGGAGGCGGCGGGGACCCTGTACCCGGAGGAGGACGGCCGGGTGCGCATGGCCTTCGACGCGCCCCAGCGGGCGGTGACCGCCGGGCAGTCCCTGGTGGTCTACCAGGGCGAGGCGGTGGTGGGCGGCGGCATCATCGTCCGGGCGGAATAGATGGCGCTCCCCCCGCGCAAATTCCCCCTTGCGCATTGCCGGGCGCGGGATTATACTGTGCTTAAAACGCAATCAGGAGGCGACGATATATGACGACCCAAGAAATTCTGCGCTCCGCCCGGACGGCCTGCCCCGCCCTGCGGTGCGCCAGCCAGGAACAGAAGGACGCCGCGCTGCTGGCCATGGCGGACAGCCTGTGGGCGGAGCGGGACCGGATCCTGGCGGCCAACGCCCAGGACCTGGAGGCCGCCAGGGGACACATCTCCGACGTGATGCTGGACCGCCTGGCCCTGAATGAGGACCGCATCGCCGGCATGGCGGAGGGCGTGCGGCAGGTGGCGGAGCTGCCGGACCCGGTGGGACGGGTCCTGCGGACAGTGGAGCGGCCCAACGGCCTGGTGATCCGCAAGGTGTCCGTGCCCATGGGCGTGGTGGCGATCATCTATGAGAGCCGCCCCAATGTCACCTCGGACGCCGCCGCCCTGGCGCTGAAAAGCGGCAATGTGTGCGTCCTGCGGGGGGGCAAGGAGGCCTTCCGCTCAGCCAACGCCATCACAGAGGCCATCCGGGCCGGGCTGGAGCAGGCGGGGCTGCCCCGTGAGCTGGTCAATCTCATCCAGGACACCAGCCGCCAGAGCGCCAGGGAGCTGATGACCGCCAACGGTCTGGTGGACCTGCTGATCCCGCGGGGCGGCGCGGGGCTGATCCGGGCCTGCGTGGACAATGCCACCGTCCCCTGCGTCGAGACCGGCACCGGCATCTGCCACGTGTATGTGGACGCCAGGGCGGACCTGGACATGGCCCTGGACATCATTGACAACGCCAAAACCAGCCGCCCCAGCGTGTGCAACGCGGAGGAGGTGTGCCTGGTCCACAGCGCCATAGCGGAAGCGTTTCTGCCCCTGCTGAAGCGGCGGCTGGCGGACAGCCGGGCGGCGGCGGGCCTGACGCCGGTGGAGCTGCGGCTGGACAGCCGGGCCGCGGCGATTGTCGACGGCACTCCCGCCGGGGAGGCGGATTTCGACACGGAGTTTCTCGACTACATCCTGGCTGTGGGCGTGGTGGACAGCCTGGAGGGGGCCGCCGCCCATATCGCCGCCCACTCCACCGGCCACAGCGACGCCATTGTCACCGCCGACCCGGCGGCGGCGGCGTACTTTGCCGCCATGGTGGACAGCGCGGCGGTCTATTGGAACGCCTCCACCCGCTTCACCGACGGCGGCGAGTTCGGCCTGGGCTGCGAGATCGGCATCTCCACCCAGCGGCTCCACCCCAGAGGGCCCATGGGCCTGGAGGAGCTGTGCTCCTACAAATATATCATCACCGGCAACGGGCAGATCCGCTGAGAACCTTCCCCCGCTCTGATCTGCCCTCCCGGCATTTTATCGGAGGGTGAATCAATGAAAATCAAAAATCCCGTTCTGCAGCAGCTCTACAGCTACGGCGTCATCACCGTGGGCTGCGCCATTTACGCGCTGTCGTTCAACTGGTTCTTCCAGCCCAACCGGATCTCCATGGGCGGCTTTACCGGCATCGCCCAGATCGTCAACCACCTGCTGCCGGCGCTGCCGGTGGGTGTCACGGTGATCCTGCTCAACCTCCCCCTGTTCTACATGGGGGCCCGGAAGCTGGGGCTGAAATTCGTGTTCTCGTCGCTGTACGCGGTGGCCGTCAGCTCGCTGATCCTGGACGCTATGGCGATGGTCCACACCTTCCAGCCCATGGACTCCATGCTGGCGTGCATTTACGGCGGCGTGCTGCTGGGCATCTCCTCCGGCCTGCTGCTGACGGTGGGCGCGACCACGGGGGGCACGGAGCTGGCGGCCCGGCTGCTCAAGTACAAGTTCCGGGGCCTGTCCATCGGGCGGCTGTGCCTGACGCTGGACGTGACGGTCATCATCCTCTACGCCCTGACCTTCCACAACATCAACTACACGCTCTACGGCATTGTCTCCATGTATATCTCCAGCCTGGCCATCGACGCGGTGGTGTACGGCTCCATCAACGCCAAAATGGCGTATATCATCAGCGGCAACGGGCCGGAGATGACCCGGCGGCTGCTGGCGCTGGACCTGGGCATCACGGTGCTCCAGGGCAGGGGCGGCTTCAGCGGCGACGAGAAGCAGGTGGTGCTGTGCGCGTTCAAGCCCAGCCAGATTGCCGCCATCAAATCCGCGGTGACGGACATCGACCCCAAGGCATTCGTTATCGTCTGCGAGGCCCACGAGGTGCTGGGCGAGGGCTTCGGGGAGTACAGCCCGGACAGCCTTTAATCCCGTTTTACGCAGTAGAGGATGTGGGGCATGTCCACGCCCCGGTAGTGCTTGACCCAGGTGTCCGTGGGGACCATGCCGTTGCGCAGGGCCACCCGCTGTGAAGGGAGATTGGTGTCCCGGATGATGGAACAGACCGCAGGGGCATCCAGCGCGGCAAAGGCGTACGCCTTGCAGGCCCGGGCCGCCTCTATGGCGTAGCCCCTGTGCCAATGGGCCCTCTGCAGCAGGTAGCCGATCTCCAGCACTTCCCGGTCCTTCCAGACCTGCATGGTCAGCCCGCACTGCCCGATCATCTCCCCGGTCTCCAGCAGGACCAATGCCCACAGGCCGAAGCGGCCATATTGGCGGTACCGGTCCAGCTGCCGGTCCAGCCAGGCCTGGGTCTCTTCGTCGTTGAATGGGCCGTTGTAGGCGTACATGACCTCGCCGTCCTGCAAAATGCGGCTCAGCGCTTTGAAATCCGACTGCTCCAGCCGCCGCAGGCCCAGCCGTTCCGTTTGTAGGATCATCCGCATTTCCTCCTTGTGTTTGGCCTGTATTATGCCACAGGCCGGAATCGATTGCAAGCAGCAAAAAGGAGCGCGATCTATGAAAAACTATCTGCCGGTCCTTCTGCTCACCTGCCTCCTGCTGACCGGCTGCGGGGCCCTGCTGGAGCGGTCCTACAGCGTGGTGGAGCCCTACGCCGACCGCTACTGGGATTCCGCCGCCGAGGACACCCTCCGGGCGGAGAACCACCAGGACCTGGTCAACTCCCTGCTGATGCTGGTGGAGGAGCGGGCGGAGGAGGGGACCATCCGCTGCTATGGGGCGGCCAACTCCTATCTGCAGGCCCAGTCCGCCTGCCGGGAGGTATCGGAGGAGACGGCCCTGGGGTCCTACCTGCTCTCCAGCCTCACCTTTGACTACGCCAACAGCGCCGGGTATTCCGCCCTGACCTGCCGCATGTCCTACCGGGAGGACGCGGAGGACCCGGCCAGCCTCATGACCCTCTCCGACAGCCAGTCCCTGGTGGATTTGCTGCGCCTGGCGGTCCGGGAGGAGCTGGAGAAGCAGACCGCCCGGTTCCCCTACAACACCCCACGGGAGGAGGTCACCGGCGCGGTGGAGCGCCTGTGGCGGGAGCTGCAGGAGGACGCCGCCCCGCCGGCGGCGGAGCCCGGCCCGGAGGGGGAGGCCGCTGTCCCGGAGGCGGCGGAGCCGGTCATGGCGCCGGAGATTCCGCCCTGCCCGTGGGAGATCCGGTTCTATCCCGATGCAGAGGCCACGGAGATCGTGGAGGTGCTGCTGGTCCCGGCAGCAGGCGGGCAGAAAAAATAAAATTTTTCCAAAAGGCTCTTGACAAATTCCCAACGTCCTGCTATACTAACATCGTTGTGCGGGCGTAGCTCATCTGGTAGAGCGCCACCTTGCCAAGGTGGAGGTAGCGGGTTCGAGCCCCGTCGCCCGCTCCAGAATTCAAGGGACTGCCGAAAGGTAGTCCCTTATTCGCATCAAAATAACATCTTTTGAGAAAGAGGCGTAGCTTGAATGACGAAAGTAACTGTGATCTCCGGCTTTTTGGGCGCGGGTAAAACCACCCTCATCAAAAAGCTGCTGGAGGAGGCCCTCAAGGGCGAGAAGATCGTGCTCATTGAAAATGAGTTCGGCGAGATCGGCATTGACGGCGGCTTTTTGCAGGACGCGGGCATCGAGATCTCCGAGATGAACTCCGGCTGCATCTGCTGCTCCCTGGTGGGCGATTTCGGCGAGGCGCTGAAAAAGGTGATGGACCAGTTCCACCCGGACCGCATCCTCATCGAGCCCTCCGGCGTGGGCAAGCTGTCCGACGTCATCCGCGCCGTGCAGGGCGTGGCGGAGCAGACGGAGGACATGGTCCTGGGCTGCGCGGTGACGGTGGCCGACGCGACCAAGTGCAGGGTCTATCTGAAAAACTTCGGCGAGTTCTACGCCAACCAGGTCCAGTACGCCGGCGCGCTGATCCTCAGCCGCACCCAGAAGCTCAGCGCTGAGAAGCTGGACGCCGCCGTGGCCCTGCTGCGGGAGAAGAACGCCGAGGCCCCCATTGTCACCACCCCCTGGGACCAACTCACCGGCGCGCAGCTGCTGTCCGCCATGGAGGAGGGCAACAGCCTGGAGAAAAAGCTGCTGGCGGAGCTGGAGGAGGAGGCGTGCCCCGTCTGCGGCGGCCACCATCACCACGATCACGAGCATGAGCATGAGCATGAGCACCACCATCACGACCACGATGAGCATGACCACGAGCACCATCATCACGAGCACCACGACCATGACCACGAGTGCTGCCATGACCATGACCATGACCATGAACATGAACACCACCACCATCACCACCACCACGGCCACGACGCGGACGAGGTGTTCACCAGCTGGGGCGTGGAGACCACCCACTCCTTTACAGCGGAGCAGCTGGAGCGCATCCTGACGGAGCTGGACAGCGGCAGATACGGCGCGGTCCTGCGGGCCAAGGGCATCGTCTCCGGCGGCGGGAGCTGGCTGCATTTCGACTACGTGCCCGAGGAGCACCAGGTGCGCACCGGCCCGGCGGACTACACCGGGCGGCTGTGCGTCATCGGCAGCAAGCTGGACGAGGCGGGTCTGAAGGCCCTGTTCGAGGTGTAAAATGGCCCAGGACACGATCTATCCGGTCTATCTCATCGCCGGGTTCCTGGACAGCGGCAAGACCAGCTTCATCAACGGCATCCTCTCCGACGGCTTCGCCATGGAGGACCGGACCATGCTGCTGTGCTGCGAGGAGGGCGAGGAGGAGTACGACCGCAAGCTGCTGCGGAATGTCACCGTGGTCACGGTGGACGATCAGGAGTCGCTGACGCCGGAATTTCTGGAGGCCCAGCGGCGCAAGTGCCGGGCCAGCCAGATCATCGTGGAGTACAACGGCATGTGGCAGATCCAGGACTTCTACGTCAACGCCATGCCCCAGTCCTGGGCCCTGTATCAGATCATCGCCACCGTGGAGGGGCCCACCTTCGATATGTACGCGAAGAATATGGCGTCGCTGATGATGGAGAAGCTGCGCAATGCGGATATGATTCTCATCAACCGCTGCACCGACCAGCTGTGCGCCTCCCTGCGGCAGAAGAACCTGCGCCTTGTCAACCGCCGGGCGGAGATCTACCTGGAGAAGAACGACGACTCCAGCGAGAACTATATGGACGGCACGGTGTCCGCCTTTGACCTGGACCAGCCGGAGGTCCGCATCGGCGACGAGGACTACGGCCTGTGGTATGTGGAGATCATGGATAATCCCCAGATGTACGAGGGCAAGACGGTGGTCTACCGGGCCATTATGTGCAAGCCCCCGAAATACGGCCCCTACTTCACCCCCGGCCGCTTCGCTATGGTCTGCTGCGCGGAGGACATGAGCTTTCTGGCCCTGGCCTGCACAGGCTATGACGTCAGCGCCATTCCGGAGCGGGCCTGGGTGGAGGTGACGGGGCAGGTCCGGGTGGAGCACTGGGACCCCTACGAGGGCGACGGCCCGGTCATCCACGTCACCAGCGTCAAGGCCTGCCGGAAGCCGGAGGAAGAGGTCGTGCAGATGTAGTCCTGCCGGAGCGCAGACTATGTCGCGGCCTTTATAAAGGAGACAAGTTATGCTGTATATCCTGGCCATAGTCCTGTGTGTGGCGGCAGACCAGGCGGTCAAGCTGTATGTGACGTCCCATCTGGCGCTGTACGAGACCGCGCCGCTGCTGCCGGGCATCGTGGAGCTGTTCTATATCCAAAACACCGGCGGCGGCTTCTCCATCCTCACCAACCACACCCAGCTGCTCACCGTCCTCACGGCGGCGCTGATGGCCGTCATCGCGTTTGTGCTGGTGAAGAGGACCTTCCCCCATCCCCTGGCTATGTGGACGCTGACCCTGATCCTGGGCGGCGGTCTGGGGAACCTGGCGGACCGGGTCCGGCTGGGCTACGTGGTGGATATGTTCAACTTCCAGTTCATGGACTACCCGGTGTTCAATGTGGCGGATATCCTGGTGGTGTGCGGCACCATTGGCTTTGCGGCCTATTATCTGCTGCTCCACGACAAAATCACAAAAAAGGAGACGTCAGGCGATGGAACCGACCGTCCTGCAAGCGGGGCCTGAGGATGCCGGGACCCGGCTGGACAGCTTTTTGGCCGCCGGCATCGACGCCCTGACCCGCTCCGCCGCCCAGCGGCTCATTGAGGGGGGGCAGGTGACGGTCAATGGCCGCACGGTCCCCAAGAGCTGCAAGCTGGCGGGCGGGGAGCTGGTGGCGGTGACGCTGCCGGAGCCGGAGCCCATCGACGCCGTGCCGCAGGACATCCCCCTGGACGTGGTGTATGAGGACGGCGACGTGATCGTGGTCAACAAGCGCGCGGGCCTTGTGGTCCATCCCGCGCCGGGGCACCCGGACGGCACCCTGGTCAACGCCCTGCTCCACCACTGCGGCGGCAGCCTCAGCGGCGTGGGCGGCGCGCTGCGGCCCGGCATCGTCCACCGTATCGACCGGGACACCAGCGGCCTCATTATCGCCGCCAAGAACGATTTCGCCCACCAGGCCCTGGCCGCCCAGCTCCAGGACCACAGCCTGGCCCGGACCTATGAGGCCATTGCGGTGGGCGGCTTCCGGGAGGACCGGGGGACCGTGGACGCGCCCATTGGCCGCTGCGCCTCGGACCGGAAAAAGATGGCGGTGACGGCCCGGGGCGGCCGGAGCGCGGTAACCCACTGGGAGGTGCTGGAGCGGTTTTCCGGGTATACCTACATCCGCTGCCGCCTGGAGACGGGCCGCACCCATCAGATTCGGGTGCATATGGCCCACCTGCACCACCCGATCCTGGGGGATACGGTGTATGGCGCGAAAAAGCCGGTGGCCGGACTGACCGGGCAGTGCCTGCATGCGGCGGAGCTGCGCTTTATGCACCCCCGCACCGGGGAGCTGATGCACCTGCAGTGCCCCCTGGACAGGGAATTTCAGACTGTATTGGAAAAACTGCGGAGGGGCTGAGTCCCTCCGCAGTTTTTGCATCTTTTGTTTTACCGGACGGAGTCCACAAACCGCAGGAACGCGGCCTTGCCCTCCTCCGTGCGCTTGAATACGCCCGCGTGCTCCAGAACCTTTGCAAACACATGGCCGATCTCCTGCTGCAGGATCCCGTCCACGTTTTCCGCTGTAAAGGTGTACTTCCGGCGCAGCTCCTCCGCCCAGGGGGCGTGCTTGGCCAGCTCCTGGTCCTGGGCCGGGTCGCCGCCGCTGACCAGCACCTCGCCCAGCCGGGCCATCTCGCCCTTCAGCCGGGCCGGCAGCACCGCCAGGCCCATGACCTCAATGAGGCCGATGTTCTCCTTCTTGATGTGGTGCAGCTCCTGGTGGGGGTGGTACACGCCCAGCGGGTACTCCTCCGTGGTGATGTTGTTGCGCAGCACCAGGTCCAGTTCAAATTTCCCGTCCCGCTTCCGGGCGATGGGGGTGATGGTGTTGTGGGGCTCGCCCTCCGTCTCCGCGTATACGAAGGCCGCCGGGTCGCTGTAGCCCCGCCACGCAAGGAGAATCTTGTCCGCCAGCTCCACCAGCCGCCCGCTGTCCCCGTAGCGGATGCGCAGCACGCTCATGGGCCACTTGACCAAACCGGCCTCCACGTCCTCAAAGCCGGGGAAGGAGACCGCCTGCTCCACAGGGGCCTTCTCCATAGCGAAGGTGTACCGCCCGCCCTGGAAGTGGTCGTGGCTGAGGATGGAGCCGCCCACGATGGGCAGGTCCGCGTTGGAGCCCACAAAGTAGTGGGGGAACTGCCGGACAAAGTCCAGCAGCTTCCGGAACGCCGCCCGGTCGATCTTCATGGGCGTGTGCTCCCTGTTCAGGCAGATGCAGTGCTCATTGTAGTAGACATAGGGGGAGTACTGGAAGAACCAGTCCGAGCCGTCGATGGTGATGGGGATGATGCGGTGGTTCCGGCGGGCGGGGTGGTCCAGACGCCCGCTGTAGCCCTCGTTCTCGCAGCAGAGCTGGCACTTGGGGTAGCCGCCCTGGGGGGCGGACTTGGCGGCGGCGATGGCCTTGGGGTCCTTCTCCGGCTTGGAGAGGTTGATGGTGATGTCCAGGTCGCCGTACTCCGTGGAGGTGACCCACTTCACATCCTTGGCGATGCGGTAGGCGCGGATGTAGTCCGTATCCTGGCTGAACTGGTAGTACCAGTCCGTGGCCAGCTCGGGTTTGTCCCGGTACAGGTGCCGGAACTGGGAGATGACCAGGCTGGGCCGCGGGGTCAGCACGCCCATCAGGGCGGTGTCCAGCAGGTCCCGGCTCACCGGGCCCCCGTCGATCTTCCCCTCCTGGACGGCCCAGTCCAGCAGTCCCCCCAGGATGTCCTCCAGGGGCAGCTCCTCCGCCCGCTCCGGCTCCTCATAGCTGGGCACCCCCAGCTCGTGGAGCAGGCTGTTGATGACCCAGGTCCGGTCCTCCGGGGCCACCATGCCCTTGCGGATGCCGTACTCCGCCAGGGCCGCAGTATACTTGGAAACAGTTTTGTCCGTCATCGCCGTCTCTCCTTATGTTTTATACTAATCTAATGCCGCCCACCGGGCGGATGGTCAGCACATGGCAACTCTTTGCCCCCAGCACCTTCTCCATCTCCGTCTGGAACCGCACCAGCATGTCCAGCGGCACGAAGGCCTGGATGGTCCCCGCGAAGCCGCCGCCGTGGACCCGGCAGGCCCCCCGGCCCTCCAGCAGCCGCTCGCACAGGGCCAGGGCCAGGGCCACCTCCTGGTGGTGGGTGTATCCGGCGGGCACGATGTTCTGCAGGAACCGCCAGCTGGACAATCCCGAGCTCTTCACCAGCTGCAGGAAGGTCTCAAAGTCGCCCCGCTTGAGGGCCTCGGCCTGTCCCTTCACCCGGTTGTTTTCCTCATACACGTGGATGGCCCGCAGCACGGCCCGGTCGCCGGCCTTCCGCCGCACCTCCGGCAGGGCGGCGAAGAAGTCCGCCTCCGACACCTCACGCAGCACGCTTTTCCCGAAGTAGGCGCACACCTCCTTCAGCTCCTGGGGCACGGCGGCATACTCGCCGGTCAGGTCCGCATGGTCCGCGCCGCTGTCAATAATGCACAGGGCGTGGCCGGCGGAGGAGAAGTCGAAGTCCAGCCGCTCCACCACGGGGCTGGCGTTGTCCTGGAAGTCGATGGTCACCATGCCGCCCACAGAGGAGGCCATTTGGTCCAGCAGGCCGCTGGGCTTGCCGAAATAGACGTTCTCCGCGTACTGCCCGGTCTGGGCGATGCGGGCGGGGGTACACTGCCCGCCAAAGAACAGCTCGTTGAAGATGTTGCCCAGCAGCACCTCAAAGGCGGCGCTGGAGCTGAGGCCGCTGCCCTTGAAGACGGTGGAGGTGGTGTAGGCGTCAAAGCCCTCCAGCCGGCAGCCCTGGCTCTTGAACCAGGCGGCCACGCCCCGGATAATGGCGGCGGAGGTGTTGCGCTCCCCCTCCCTGGGCTCCAGACTGTCCAGCTCCACTGTGTCCATGGGGAAGCCCTCGCTCTGGATGCGGATGACGTTCTCCCCGTTGGGGGCCACGGCGGCGATGACGTCCAGGTCGATGCTGCCCGCCAGCACCAGCCCGTGCTGGTGGTCGGTGTGGTTGCCGCAGATCTCCGTCCGGCCCGGCGCGGAAAAGACGGCGGCCTGGGCGCAGGGGCCGAAGGTTTCCTTCAGTCCCGCCAGCACGCCGCGGCAGCGCTCGAGCTGGGCGGGCAGCCGCTCCGGGGTGTAGAGTCTGGCGAGAGATTGCTCCAATTGTTGAAAATCAGTCTCCGGCGAAAAATGATATCCCATAGGTGCCTCCTGCAAAAATCCTCTGGTTTGAATCGGTTGTGCTTTTTATTATAGAATGCTTCCCGCCATATGAACATGGATTTTTCATCCATATTTTACTGCTTTTTCGTCACTGCTCCTCCTCCCGCCCCGACCGCGCCTGCTGGGCGTACTGCCGGGGAGAGAACCCCTTCACGTCCTTAAAGGCCCTGGAAAAATAGAAGGGGTCCTCAAACCCCACGGATGTGGCCACCTCCTGAATGGAGCAATTGGTGGTGGACAACAGCGCGCAGGCCCGCTCGATGCGGTACTCCAGCAGGAACCGCTTGGGCGAGATCTGGAACCGCTTGACAAAGCGGCGGTACAGGCTGGAGTGGCTCACCGCCGCGTACGCGGCCAGCCCCTCCACGGTGATAGGTTCCTCGTAGTGGTTGATGATGTACTCCGCCGCCATCTGCGCGCAGTCGGGCGCGTCCTGCCGGCTCTCCGGACGGGCCGCGGCAGTGCGGGTGAGAAAGGCCAGCAGGCTGTACAGCCGCGCGGTCATCTCCAGCTCCTCCCAGGCCGCGGCGCCGTAGCTGCGGTAGATCCCCTCCACCATCGCCCGGATCTCCCCGCCGTCCCGGCCAAAATAGACCGGCGCGTCCGGGGTGAGATCCGTGCGGGCCACGCAGGCCGCGGCGTCCAGTCCGCTGAAGCCTACCCAGATATACTCCCATGGCTCTTGACTGTCGGCGCAGTAATGGATCGTCGTGTCCGGGTAGACCAAAAAGGTATCTCCAGCGCTCAGTTCATACCGCTTGTCCCCGCACAGATACACACCCTTGCCGCTCAGTACATGATGCAGCAGAAAGTGATTGCGCACACCAGGGCCCCAGCCATAGCATGGCGGGCACTGTTGACAGCCCGTATTCTGGACATAGAGTGATGCCGTCCGGCGTTCCAGTTTCATGGAATGTTTATAGATGGTGCTCGTTTGTTCGTTCATTGACAGCTCCCCTCCTCCTCTCAGATTGCCTGCCCGGGCTGCGGGCAACGGGAAGCCGTAAGGGGCGCTTCCCGTTCGCTTCATTATACATGAATCTACAGGTCCTTGTCCAGGATTTATGTGGATTTTGACGGATAAACTCGAAAATTTTCCGTTATTCACGGACTCGTTTCCTATAATTTGTACAAAATGACAGGAAATTTTCCAGTCCCGCCCAAAAATATCATCCAAGTTTCTTGTCTCTGTCCGGTTGACTTTTTTGTTTCAACGTGATACCATGCTAAAGCATAAAAGCACAGAAAGGGGCTCACTTTCGTGGAGATATTTCATTCGGAGGGCGCGGCGCTGCTGGTCCGGGCGATCCTGGCCCTGAGGACTGAGGAGGAGTGCAGGGCGTTTCTGGAGGACCTGATGACCGGCAAGGAGATTCAGGACTGCTCCCAGCGCCTGCTGGTGGCCAGCCTGCTGCGCCAGGACATGGTCTACAGCCGCATCGCCGCCGCCACCGGCGCCAGCAGCGCCACCATCAGCCGGGTCAACCGCTGCTATACCTACGGCCCCGGCGGCTACCGGACCGTGCTGGACCGTCTGGCCCCGCCGGGGTCCTGGGCGGACGGCCAGAGCGCTTCGCGGCGTACCCCGGAGGACCCGGCATAAATTCAGGACGATTTTTCTATTTTGGGAGGAATGATTCTATGGACCGCATACTCCGCCCGGACGAACGGGCCGGGCTGGCCCTGCGGGAGCTCTACCACCGCCACGGCTACCAGCCCTACCGGATGAGCAAATTTGAGGCCTACGACCTCTATGTGCGCAACAAGAGCTTCCTGGTCAGCGAGAACATCATCACCTTTACCGACACCAACGGCCAGCTGATGGCCCTGAAGCCGGACGTGACCCTCTCCATCGTCAAAAACGCGCCCCCCGCCGGCGGCGCGCTCCAGAAGGTGTACTACCACGAAAACGTCTACCGGACCTCCCCCGCCGCCATGGGCTACCGGGAGATCATGCAGACCGGCCTGGAGTGTACCGGCGCGCTGGACCTGTTCGCCATGGGGGAGGTGCTGGCCCTGGCCGCCCAGAGCCTGGCCCTCCTCAACGGCGGGGAGTACCTGCTGGACCTGGGCCACATGGGCTTTGTCTCCGGGCTGCTGGAGGGGCAGGAGGACAGCGTCCGCGCGGAGCTGCTGACCGAGATGGGGCGGAAAAACGCCCCCGCCATCCGTACCGCCTGCGCCCAGGCCAGCATCGGCCACGACCTGGCGGAGGCCCTCTGCCGCCTGGCCCTGCTCTACGGCACGCCGGACCAGGTGCTGCCCCAGCTGAAAGACCTCCCCCAGGGCCCCGGCGTCCGGGCCGCTCTGGAGGAGCTGGAGAGCCTGTGCGCTCTGCTGCGGGACCGGGGCCTGGCGGACCGCCTGCGGCTGGATTTCTCCATTGTCAACGACATGAACTACTACACCGGCGTCATTTTCCGGGGCTATCTGCCGGGACTGCCCAGCGGCGTGCTGGCCGGGGGGCGCTACGACAACCTGCTGCGCCGCATGGGCAAGCAGGGCGGGGCCATCGGCTTTGCCGTGTACCTGGACCAGCTGGAGCGGCTGGCCGGGGGGAGCGAGTTTGACGTGGACACGCTGCTGCTGTACGATGCTTCCGACGACCCCGCCGCCGTCACCCGGCTGGCGGAGGAGCTGATGGGGCAGGGGAAGACCGTCCGCGCGGAGCGGAACGCCCCCCAGGGGCTGCGGTACCGGGAGCTGGTCCGGTTCGGGGAAGGAGGTCAGGGATAATATGGAGATGATCAATATCGCGCTGCCCAAGGGCCGTCTGGGCGAAGCTGTGTACGCCCGGTTCAAGGCCGCCGGATATCCCTGC
This sequence comes from uncultured Oscillospiraceae bacterium, assembly GCA_910578505.1. Lineage (GTDB taxonomy): Bacteria > Bacillota > Clostridia > Oscillospirales > Oscillospiraceae > Pelethomonas. The sequence goes on from CAJTPV010000019.1 coordinate 24,438, forward strand.
CCGGCTATTGAGGAGGAGAACCGGAAGCTGATTTTTGAAAATCCCGCGGCGGGGGTCCGGTACTTCTGGGTCAAGCCGTCGGATGTGGCCATCTATGTGGAGCGGGGCGCGGCGGACATCGGCGTGGCGGGCCGGGACATCCTGCTGGAGTACGCGCCGGACGTGTATGAGCTGGCGGACCTGGGCCTGGGCAAGTGCCGGATGTGCGTGGCGGCGAAGAAGGACTTCCGGGACGATTTGGACCGGACGCTGCGGGTGGCCACCAAATTCCCCCATATCGCCGCCCGCTACTACAGCGCCCGCAGCCGGCAGATCGACATCATCAAGCTCAACGGCTCCATTGAAATCGCGCCGATCCTGGGCCTGAGCGACGTGATTGTGGACATCGTGGAGACCGGAAAGACGCTGCTGGAGAATGACCTGGAGCCCAGGGAGACCATCGTGCCCATCAGCGCCCGATTGATCGCCAACAAGGTCAGCTATAAGTTCAAGCACGAACAGATTTCGCGGCTGTGTGAAAAGACAGCGCCTGCGGAAACCATCAGGTGAGGTGTTTCGTATGATACGTGTATTTAAGGCGGGAGAGGTCTCTTTATCAGAGATTCTGGCCCGCACAGAGGATAAAAGGGACGTGGCCGGTACGGTCGCGGCCATTCTGGCGGACGTGCGGCAAAACGGCGACGCCGCCCTCCGGCGGTATACAAAGGAGCTGGATCACGCGGAGCCGGAGGAGATCGAGGTCCCCGCCTCCCGGCTGGAGCAGGCTCTGGCGGATTTGGATCCGGAACTGCGGGCGGTGCTGGAGGCGGCGGCGGACAATATCCGCGCTTTCCACAGCCGTCAAATCCGCAATAATTTTGTTATCAGCGAGAAAAACGGCGTTATCCTGGGCCAGAAGATCACGCCCATCCAGCGGGTGGCGCTGTATATCCCCGGCGGCACGGCCGCCTATCCGTCCACGGTTCTGATGAACTGCATCCCCGCCAAGCTGGCGGGCTGTGCGGAGATCGTCATGGTCTCCCCGCCCACCTGCCGCGGCGATGTGAACCCGGTGATCCTGGCCGCGGCCCGGCTGGCGGGGGTGGACCGGGTGTTCCGCTGCGGCGGGGCCCAGGCCATTGCCGCCCTGGCCTGCGGCACGGAGACGGTCCCCAGGGCGGACAAGATCGTGGGGCCCGGCAACGCCTTTGTGGCGGAGGCCAAGCGGCAGGTATACGGACAGGTGGGCATCGACGTCATCGCCGGCCCCAGCGAGATCCTGGTGGTGGCCGACGGGGCAAGCGACCCCCGCCATGTGGCCGCCGACCTGCTCAGCCAGGCGGAGCACGATGGCAATGCCGGCGCCGTCCTGATCACCGACTCCCAGGCCCTGGCGGAGGCGGTGAGCGGGGAGCTGGAGCGGCAGCTGGTCCTGCTGCCCAGAGAAGAAATTGCCCGGGCCTCCATTGAGACTAACGGGAAGATCATCCTGACCGGGACGATCCCGGAGGCCATTGCCATTGCCAACGCCCTTGCGCCGGAGCACCTGGAGCTGTGCCTGGACAACCCCTTTGACTATCTGGACCAGGTAAAAAACGCGGGGTCCATTTTTATGGGGCGGTACTGCCCGGAGGCGCTGGGCGACTACTTCGCCGGCCCCAACCACACCCTGCCCACCAGCGGCGCGGCCCGGTACGCCAGCCCGCTGTCTGTGGACGACTTTATCAAAAAATCTCAGTTTACCTATTACACCGGACCGGCCCTGTCTGCGGTCAGCGGCAAAATCGCCGCCTTTGCCCGGCAGGAGGGCCTGGAGGGACACGCCCGCAGCGTGCTGTCCCGGTTTGAAGAGGAGGCGCAGGCATGAGCCGGTTTATGAGCAGGCGCTTTGACGGCCTGGAGGCATACGTCCCCGGCGAGCAGCCCCAGGATATGCGCTATGTGAAGCTGAACACCAATGAATCCCCCTTCCCGCCGTCCCCGGCAGTCTTCGCGGCCCTGAACGATGCGGAGACGGAGCGGCTGAATCTGTATCCCGACCCGGAGGGGAAGGTCCTGCGGCAGAAGCTGGCCGCGCTGTACGGCGTGGAGACGGAGAACGTCTTTCTGGCCAATGGCTCCGACGAGCTGCTGAACTTCTTTTTCATGGCCTTCTGCGACCAGGAGCGGCCCGTGGCGTTCCCCAGCATCAGCTACGGCTTTTACCCGGTCTACGCCAGCCTGTACAACCTGCCCAGCACCGCCATCCCCCTGCGGGAGGGCTTCCGGCTGGAGCCGGCGGACTACTGCGGCATCCACCGGAATATCGTCATCGCCAACCCCAACGCCCCCACGGGCCGGGCCGTCAGCGTGGCGGAGATCGAGGAGATCGTCCGCACCAATCCGGATCACGCGGTCATGATCGACGAGGCGTACATCGACTTCGGCGGCGAGAGCTGCGTGGGGCTGGTGTCGAAATACGAAAATCTGCTGGTGGGACAGACCTTCTCGAAATTCCGCTCCCTGGCCGGCGGACGGCTGGGCTACGCCATCGGCAGCCGGGCCCTGATTGAGGACCTGGACAAGATCAAATATTCCACCAACTCCTATAATATCAACCGCCTGACCATGGCGGCGGCAATCGCCACCATCGACAGCAACGACTACTATGTGCAGAACAGCAACATCATTCAGGAGAACCGGGCGTATACTGTGGCGGAGCTGGACAAATTAGGCTTCGGGACCCTGCCCAGCAAGGCCAACTTCATCTTCACCCGCTGCCCCAAAGTCGAGGGCGGCGCGCTCTACCGCGCACTGAAGGCCAAGGGCGTGCTGGTGCGGCACTGGGACAAGCCGGAGATCGCGGACTACTGCCGGGTCACCATCGGCTCCAGGGAGCAGATGGACGTTTTCCTGGAAAAGGTCCGGGAGATTCTGAGGGAGGTGGGCGAGTAAATGCGTACTGCTGCCATGAACCGCACAACGGCGGAGACGGATATCTCCCTGACATTGGAACTGGACGGCACAGGCGTCAGCCAGGTGGATACCGGCTGCGGCTTTTTGGACCACATGCTGACCCTGTTTGCCCGCCACGGGCGCTTTGACCTGCAGGTCACCTGCAAGGGGGACACCTATGTGGACGACCACCACACCGTGGAGGACATCGGCATCTGTCTGGGGGACGCTTTCGCTCAGGCGCTGGGGGAGAAGCGGGGAATCCGGCGCTATGGCTCCTCCATTCTGCCCATGGATGAGGCTTTGCTCCTGACGGCTGTTGACATCAGCGGCCGGGGGATGCTATGCTATGGGCTGGACATCCCCACGGAGAAGGTGGGGACCTTTGACACGGAGCTGACGGAGGAATTCCTGGTGGCCTTTACCCGCCGGGCGGATATGACGGTACATGTCCGGCAGCTGGCGGGAAGCAACAGCCACCATATCATTGAGGGCATGTTCAAGAGCCTGGCCCGTACGCTGCGGGAGGCCGTCTCCATCGACCCCGATTTCGCCAACGAGATCCCCTCCACAAAGGGGGTGCTGTAACCGTGATCGCTATTATCGATTACGGCGTGGGGAACCTGTTTTCCCTGAAAAGCTCCTTTAAAGCCATCGGCCAGGAGGCGGTGGTCACCGGGGATGCGGCGGTCATCCGCCGGGCGGACAAGCTGATCCTGCCCGGCGTGGGGGCCTTCGGCGATGCGGCGGCGCTGCTGCGCAGGGACGGCATGGACAAATTGCTCCGTGCGGAGGCGGCGTCCGGCAAGCCGCTGTTGGGAATCTGTCTGGGAATGCAGCTGCTGCTCGACTACAGCACGGAGTATGGGCGTCACGAGGGCCTGGGGCTGATTCCCGGCTCCGTGCAGCCCATCCGCCCGGTGATTCCGGCGGCGTACAAAGTGCCCCATATCGGCTGGAACGCCCTGCATTTTCCGGGGGAGAAACACCCCCTGTTCCGGTATGTGCAGGAGGGGGAGTGCGTGTATTTCGTGCATTCCTTCTACGGCGCGGACTGTGCCGGGAGCGTCATTGCCACGGCGGAATACGGGCCGGAGCTGACGGCGGCGGTGGCGAAGGGGAACGTGTACGGCGTGCAGTTCCATCCGGAGAAGAGCGGAAACGTGGGGCTGAATATTCTGCGGGCGTTTTGCGAGTGAAGGGGGATTTTTCGATGAGTATGCCTGTATCTGACTTTTCAGCAAATCAAAATCTGACTTTAGAAGAATTCCAGCGGTTTGCGGAAACCCACGAGGGAATGTGGGAGCTTTACGACGGCGTACCCGTCAGAATGCAGTCCCCGTCTCCGGAGCATCAGTGGATTTGTCACGAGGTAATGTCACAATTTAGAGAGTATTTTAGAAATAGAAATTGTATTCCGTTGCAGGAATTGGACGTATGCGTATCCCAGCAGGGTCAAGAAACACGGAAACCGGATGTGCTTGTGTTTTGCAACAAGAATCAACTCAAAGGAAATCTGGTTTATGCCCCTCAGCTTGTAGTGGAAATTTGGTCACCCTCAAATTTCATGAAGGAACGCCTGGAAAAAATGCGGACCTATCAGCAGGCGGGCATAAAAGAGTTTTGGCAAATCGATTATACCAATCGGGATTTTGCAGTTGTGACGTTAAACGATAGCAATCTGGCATCCATATCCGGCGGCACATTTCAGGATGACATCATATCGGAATATTTTCCGGATCTGCGGGTAAGCCTTGCAGAATATGACAACTTTCTTGCACAAATCAGATAGATAAAATAAGGAGGGGGGACTTATATGCTGATTTTCCCCGCAATTGATTTAAAAGACGGAAAAGTGGTCCGTCTGCACAAGGGCAGCTTCGACACGGTCCATCAGGTGGCGGACGACCCGGTGGCTACGGCGCGTACATTCTACGAGGCCGGGGCCCGGCACCTGCATATGGTGGACCTGGACGGCGCGAAGGACGGCGTGCGCAAAAACAGCGGCATCGTCCGGGCCGTGGCGGACGCGGGGCTGAACATAGAGCTGGGCGGCGGCATCCGCTCCATGGAGGACATCCGGGCGGTGTTTGATTTGGGGGTCTGGCGGGTGGTCATCGGCTCCGCTGCCGTGACGGACCCGGATTTCGTCCGCGCGGCCATAGCGGCCTACGGCCCGGAGCGGGTGGCCGTGGGCATTGACGCCAAAAACGGCACCGTCCGTACCGCCGGATGGGTGGAGGACTCCCAATTGGATTACCTGGACTTTGCCCGCTCCATGGAGAGCTTCGGCGTCCGGCACATCATCTTCACGGACATCGATACCGACGGGATGCTGGCCGGGCCGTCCTGCGGGCGGCTGCTGGAGCTGAAGGAGGCGGTGGGCTGCCGCATCACCGCCTCCGGCGGCGTGTCCTCCAACGCGGACCTGCGGGCCCTGCGCAATATGGAGCTGTACGCCGCCATTGTAGGAAAAGCCTGGTACGCAGGGGCGGTGGACCTGCGGCAGGCTGTGGAGGAGTGCGAATGATTACCAAACGGATCATCCCCTGCCTGGACGTAAAGGACGGGCGGGTGGTCAAGGGGGTCAACTTCCTGGGGCTGGCGGACGTCAGCTCCCCGGTGAAGCTGGCCGAATATTACAGCAGCTGCGGCGCGGACGAGCTGGTCTTCTACGACATCACCGCCTCCGCCGAGGGCCGGGCCCTGTTCACGGACATCCTGACGGAGGTGGCGTCCACCATCTTCATCCCCCTGACGGTGGGCGGCGGCATCAACACGGTGGAGGACTTTGAGCGGGTGCTCAAGTGCGGCGCGGACAAGGTGAGCGTCAATTCCGGGGCCATCCGGGACCCGTCCCTCATCTCCCAGGCGGCCCAAAAATACGGCGACCAGTGCGTGGTGCTGTCCGTGGACGCCAAGCGGGTGGACGGCGGGTTCCGCGTGTTCGCCAAGGGCGGGCGGGAGGACACCGGCCTGGACGCCCTGGAGTGGATCCGCCGGGGCGTGGGGGACGGCGCGGGGGAGATCGTCCTCAACAGCATCGACACCGACGGCGTGAAAAACGGCTTTGATCTGGAGATGCTGTCCGCAGTATGCGAGGCGGTGGACGTGCCCGTCATTGCCTCCGGCGGCGCGGGCTGTGGGGCCCACTTCCGGACGCTCTTTGAGACGCTGCCGAAGGTGGACGCCGGTTTGGCCGCCTCCATTTTTCATTTTGGCGAGGTGGCGATTCCCGATTTGAAACAGGAGCTGGCCGCCGCCGGCATCAATATGCGTTTATGATACGAGGGAGGAAAAAGCATGCTCAGCATTGACGATTTGACATTCAACAGCCACGGGCTGATCCCGGCCATTGTGGTGGACGCATCTGCGAAAAATGTCCTGACGCTGGCGTATATGAACCGGGAGAGCCTGGAGATCAGCCTGCGGGAGGGCCGGACCTGCTTCTGGTCCCGGTCCAGACAGGAGCTGTGGCGGAAGGGCGAGACCAGCGGCAACGTGCAGCACATCGTGGACATCACCGCCGACTGCGACCGGGACGCCCTGCTCATCCGCGTCAACAAGGAGGGGCCCGCCTGCCACCTGGGGACGGACTCCTGCTTCAACGACAAGGTGTTTATCGGGGACCAGCCTGCGCCCTTTTCCGTGAAGGGGCTGTATGGACTGCTGGAGGGACGGAAAAAGGACCTTCCGGAGGGGTCCTACACCACGTACCTGTTCCAGAAGGGCCTGGATAAGATCCTGAAAAAGGTGGGCGAGGAGTCCACGGAGGTCATCATCGCCGGGAAAGCCAATGACAAGGCGGAGACCATCTACGAGATCGCCGACCTGATGTACCATGTGATGGTGCTGATGGTGGAGATGGGCATCTCCGTGGAGGACGTGCAGGCGGAGCTGGCCTCCCGGCACGTCATCGACCACAAGGTGAAGCAGGAGAAGATGGTGGGCCAAGCCCACAGTTAACGCGCTGCGCGCCCCACAGAGGGAAATACTCATAACGGGAGAAGCATATGAGCTTACAAAACCTGCACACCCACACCGTCTTCGGCGACGGAAAAAACACGGCGGAGGAGATGGTCCTGGGGGCCATCCGGGCCGGGTGCGGCTCTCTGGGGTTCTCGGAGCACAGCCCCCTGCCGCCGGACGTGGACCCGGACGGATACACCATGGCGGCGGACAGCGTCCCCGCCTACCGGCGGGAGGTCCTGCGGCTGCGGGAGGCGTACGCCGGGAAACTGGAGATTTTTCTGGGCCTGGAGCAGGACATCGACTCCGCCCCGCCGGAGGACAGGTATGACTATGTGATCGGGTCGGTCCACGGCGTTTGGAGGGACGGCGCGTATCTGCCGGTGGATGATACGCCGGAAAAATTCTCCCAGGCCGTGACGGAACACTACGGCGGGGACGCCTTGGGGTTTGTCCGGGACTACTACCGCCGCGTGTCGGAGGTATACCGGAAAACCGGCTGCCAAATCATCGGCCACTTCGACCTCGTGACAAAGTTCAACCAGCAGGGCGGCTTTTTTGACGAGGAAAGCCGGGCGTATCTGGACATCGCCCTGGCGGTTTTGGAGCCCCTGGCAGGGGAGGACGTGATCTTCGAGATCAACACCGGGGCCATCTCCCGTGGGTACCGCACGGCCCCCTACCCCGGACCCGCGCTGCTGCGGGCCATCCGGGAAATGGGCGGACGCATCTGCGTCACCAGCGACAGCCACAGCGCGGATACCGTCACCTGCGCCTTCCCCCAGGCGGCGGCGCTGGCCCGCGCCTGCGGGTTCCGGGAGGCGGTGGTCCTCACGGAACGGGGCTTCCAGACGGCGGCGCTGGCCGGATAGACGCCCCCCATCACAACCAGGAGGAGAACCTGCCATGAACCACATTCTGCTGCTGGAGGACGACGCCACCCTGGGCCAGGGCATCCGCTTCGCCCTGGAAAACAGCGAGGCCCGCGTTACGCTCTGCTCTGCGCTGTCCCAGGCCCGTTCGCTGCTCTCCGGTCAGGCATACGACCTGCTGATTCTGGATGTAAATCTGCCGGACGGCAGCGGGCTGGACCTGCTGCGGGAGGTGCGGCGCTCCGGCTTGCGGGTCCCTGTCATCCTGCTGACGGCCAACGACATGGAGACGGACATCGTCATGGGCCTGGAATCCGGCGCGGACGACTACGTGACCAAGCCCTTTTCCCTGGCCGTGCTGCGGGCGCGGGTGAATACCCAGCTGCGCCGGGCCGCGCCCGCCCAGCCGGACACCTATGTACAGGACGGCTTTTCCTTTGACTTTGCCAACATGGCGTTTTCCAGAAACAGCGCGCCGGTGGAGCTGAGCAAGACGGAGCAGAAACTGCTGCGCCTGCTGGTCAGCAACCGGGGCGCGACCCTCAGCCGGGATACCCTCATCGACCGCATCTGGACCGACGGCGCGGCGTACGTGGATGAAAACGCCCTGTCCGTCACCGTCAAGCGGCTGCGGGGGAAGCTGGAGGACGATCCGTCCAAGCCCAAATATCTGAAAACCGTCTACGGCCTGGGCTATACATGGGTGGTGTGACATGGAGGTGCTTTTTCTGCTGATGGCACTGGCCGGCGCTGCGCTGGCCGGGCGGGAGCGGCTGAAGTCCAGACGCCTGCTGCGCCGGCTGGACCAGATGCTGGAGCAGGCGGCCGGCGGCAGCTTTCGGGAGGAGGCGTTCAACGAGGGGCTGCTGTCCGCGCTGGAATCCCGCATGGCCCGCTATCTGGCCTCCTCCTCCCTGTCGCAGGAGGCTATGGCGCGGGAGAAGGCGAACATCCAGTCCCTGCTCACCGACATCTCCCACCAGATCAAGACCCCCGCCGCCAATATGCTCCTGTATGCCCAGCTGCTGAATGAACAGCCGCTGACCCAGGAGGGCCGGGCCTGCGCCGCCGCCCTGGAGGGACAGGCGGAGAAGCTGCGGACCCTGACGGACATTTTGTCCAAGCTGTCCCGGCTGGAGACAGGCATATTGACGCTGCACCCGGTCCCCGGCCCGCTGGAGCCCATGCTGGAGGACGCGGCGGCGCAGTTTGCGCTCCAGGCGGCGGAGAAGGATATCACGCTGACGTTGGTCCCCGCCGGCGCCCGCGCGGTGTTCGACCCCAAGTGGACCGCCGAGGCGGTGTGCAACCTGCTGGACAACGCCGTCAAGTACACGCCTCCCGGCGGCAGCGTCACCGTGGACACGGTGGCCTACGAGATGTTCTGCTGCGTCCGGGTCAGCGACACCGGCCCCGGCATCCCGGAGGAGGAGCAGGCGAAGATCTTCCAGCGCTTTTACCGCGCCCCCAGCGCCCATGACCAGGAGGGCGTAGGCGTTGGGCTGTATCTGGCACGGGAGATCGCCCGGGGACAGGGGGGCTATCTGAAGGTGAAAAGCCCGGAGGATGGCGGAGCGGTGTTCTCCCTGTTCCTGCCGGGGGGATGAGCGATTGTGTCAAAAGTGTTAGATTTCAGAAAGAATGTGGAAAGATTCTTGTGTTACAGTCTGTGTTGTCGGAAGACAGCACAGATTTTTCTTTGGAGGCATACGATATGGCAATTTTAGAGACAAACGACCTGACCAAGGTCTACGGCTCCGGCGACACCCAGGTCCGCGCCCTGGACGGCGTGAGCCTTTCCGTGGAGAAGGGGTGCTTTCTGGCGGTGGTGGGCACCTCCGGCTCCGGCAAGTCCACCCTGCTGCACATGCTGGGCGGGCTGGACCGCCCCACCTCCGGCGCCGTGACGGTGGACGGGCGGGAGCTGTCCGCGTTAAAGGACGAGGCCCTGACCATCTTCCGCCGCCGGAAGATCGGCTTTGTGTTCCAGAACTACAACCTGGTGCCGGTGCTCAGCGTATATGAGAACATCGTCCTGCCCATCCAGCTGGACGGCCGGGCCCCGGACCGGGACTACATCCGCCGTATCATCGAGACCCTGGGCCTGGAATCCAAGCTCCAGAGCCTGCCTAACAACCTCTCCGGCGGACAGCAGCAGCGGGTGGCCATTGCCCGTGCCCTGGCGGCCAAGCCGGCCATCATCCTGGCCGACGAGCCCACCGGCAACCTGGACTCCCGCACCAGCCAGGACGTGATGGGATTATTGAAGGTCACCGGGGCCCGCTTCGGCCAGACCATCGTCATGATTACCCACAACGAGGAGATCGCCCAGATGGCGGACCGCATCATCCGCATCGAGGACGGCAAGATCGCGGAGAGGAGGGCGTGAGCATGCTGAAGGTATCCAACGGCGCGTGTATCCGGCGTCTGGGGTTCCGGTCCATGGCGGCGGCCCGGACCCGGAATATCGTAGCGGTGCTGGCCATCGCCCTGACGGCGGTGCTGTTCACGTCCCTGTTCACCATCGCCGCCTCCCTCAACGCCTCCTTCCAGCAGGCGAATTTCCGGCAGGCCGGGGGCGACTGCCACGGCACCTTCAAGGAGCTGACTGCCCAGCAGGTGGAGGAGCTGCGGACGGACCCGCTGATCCAGGAGGACTTTGCCCGCCTTTTCGTGGGCATGCCCTCTGAAGCGCCCTTCCACAAGTCCCATGTGGAGGTGAGCTATCTGGAGCCCGCCGCCGCGCCCCACTACTTCTGCGTCCCCACGGAGGGCAGGCTGCCGGAGGAGGGCGCCAACGAGGCGGCCACCGACACCCGCGTCCTGTCCCTGCTGGGGGTGGAGCCGGAAATCGGCGCGGAGTTCACCGTGACTTTTGATATCGATGTTCTTACCGGCCAGCCCCAGCCGGTGACACGCACCTTCACCCTTTCCGGCTGGTGGGAGTACGACAGCGCGGTAACAGCCAGCCACATCCTGCTGCCCCGGTCTGCGGCAGAGGAGCTCTGCGCCCTGAGCAGCGGGAATCCCGACTCCATGACCGGCAAATGGAATCTGGACGTGATGCTCTCCAGCAGCATGAACATCGGCGCAAAGCTCATGACCATCCTGGAAAATCACGGCTATCAGTCCGAGGACCCCATGGCGGACGGCTATATCGGCATCGGCGTCAACTGGGGCTACTCCGGCGCGCAGTTTACCAACAGCATGGATATAGGCACACTGCTGGCGGTCGGGGCGCTGCTCCTGCTGATTATCTTTACCGGGTATCTGATCATCTACAATGTTTTCCAGATCTCCGTCACCAACGACATCCGGTTCTACGGCCTGCTGAAAACCATCGGCACCACCGGGCGGCAGATCAAGCGCATCATCCGCCAGCAGGCCCTGCTGCTGAGCCTCGCCGGCATCCCCATCGGCCTGCTGCTGGGCTATCTCATCGGCAACCGGCTGACGCCGGTGGTCCTGCACACGCTGGATTACTACTCCCTGACCATATCGTTCAGCCCGGTGATCTTCATCGGCGCGGCGCTGTTTGCCCTGCTGACAGTGTTCCTCTCCTGCGCCCGGCCGGGGCACATGGCGGCGAAGGTGTCGCCGGTGGAGGCGGTGCGGTACACGGAGGGCGGCGGGAAAGCCCCCAAGAGCGGGCGTCACCGGCGCAAGGCCCTCTCCGGCGCGTCCCTGCCCCGGATGGCCTGGGCCAACCTGGGCCGCAGCCGCAGCAGGACGGCGGTGACCGTCATCTCCCTGACACTGGCGGTGGTGCTGATGACCATGACCTACACCTTTGCCACCGGCTTTGACATGAACAAGTATCTGGCTCAAAAGGCGGATGTGGACTTCATCCTGGGCAACGCCGCCTACTTCAACGTCTCCCAGATGTTCCGCTCGGCGGACGACGCCCTGCCGGAGGAGGTCATCGCGGAGGTTGCCGCCGAGGGCGGCGCGGGCATCACGGGGAGCGGGCGGACCTACGGCCAGGTGAGCAATATCCAGCAGTTTGTGCCGGAGGAGCGGTTCCGCAGCAGTGTGAGCCAATGGAACCCGCCGGAGGTTGTGGAAGAGCAGGTGGAGCACGCCGTCCGGAACGACGCCGGGCAGCTGATGGACCGGGTCATGCTCTATGGCATGGAGGACCTTCCCCTGGACCTGCTGCGGGTGGTGGAGGGGGACACCGCGCCCCTCTATGACCCCAATCAGAACGCCATTGCCGCCGTGGCGGTGGTCGACGACTACAACGAGCCCTATCCGGACAGCTGCTGGGCCAAAGTGGGGGATAAGGTGACGGTGCGGTATGTGGAGGAGCTGGAATATTATTTCACCGACACCGGCGAGATCATCGAGGACTTTGACGCCTTCTGGAACAGCCAGAACCCCCGCCGCTACGCCTCCCGCCCCACGGTCTACGAGGATCGGGAGTACACGGTATGCGCCGTAGTGGTGGTGCCCTCCACCACGGAATACCGCTACTTCGGCGCGGACCAGTACGTTATGAACGCAGAGGTTTTCAAGCGGGACAGCGGCACGGACAGCGTCATGCACTGGTGCTTCAACACCACCGATGCGGCGGAGCCGGAGATGGAGGCGTTCCTGGCGGACTACACGGAGAACGTCCAGAGCTTCTGCGGCTACGAGGGCCGGGCCGCCTACGAGAAGGAATTCAACGACTTCAAGAATATGTTCCTCATTATGGGCGGCGCGCTGAGCTTCATCGTGGGGCTGGTGGGCGTGCTGAACTTCCTCAACGCCATGCTCACGGGGATTCTGGCCCGGAAGCGGGAGTTCGCGGTGCTGCAGTCCGTGGGCATGACAGGGAAGCAGCTGAAGACCATGCTGGTCTATGAGGGGCTGTATTATACCGTTCTGTCCATGCTGGTGTCCCTGGCCGCGGCGGTAGTGCTGGGGCCGGTCATCGGGGGCGCGTGCTCGGATATCTTCTGGTTCTTCTCCTACCACCTGACGGTGCTGCCGCTGGTGGTGGTGCTGCCCGTGTTTTTGCTGCTGGGCGCGGTGACGCCGCTGGCGGTGTACCGCTGGGCGGCCAGGGCGACGGTTGTGGAGCGCCTGCGGGAGGCGGAGAGCTGATTTTTTCAATGTTTTGTTGGGTTTTACTGTAATGATACGTATTACAAAACGGGACAACCGCCACCCTGCCAGGTGGCGGTTGTCCTTGAGAAAACAGACCGTCAGCTCCGACTTTTCCTCTCGGTATTTCTTCCGCTGCAGAAAGAACTTCGTAAATCAGTTTTCATCCATTTTGTGACATATTGACCCTTCTTCTGCTTAAATCGTTTACGCAACAAATGTAACTGTTACGGTAGTTCCTGCACCCATCTCGCTTTGCAGCGTGATTTTAGCGTTGTGATACTGCGCGATGTGCTTCACGATGGACAGTCCAAGCCCGGTGCCGCCGGACGCCTTTGACCGGCTTTTATCCACCCGGAAAAACCTCTCAAACACTCTGGTCTGATACTCCGGCGGGATACCGATGCCTGTATCCCTGACTGTAACAACAGCCCCCGGTCCAGCGTTGGAAACGGTAATCTCCACAGAACCGTCTTTTACGTTGTATTTAATTGCATTGTCGCAAAGGTTATAGATCATTTCGTAGAGAAGCCCGCGCACGCCGTTCACTTGAGCGCGTTCGCCTGCGACGGAGAGCCGGACGCCCTTCTCCCTGGTTTTATCATATAAAACAGATGCTGCGTCCTTTGCCATTTCCAGCAGGTCCACCATTTCCCGCTCCAGTGCGGCGCCCTCGTCAAGCTGGGAGAGGTGGATAATGTCTTCCACCAACGCCACCAGCCTTGCGGACTCCTTTCGGATCGTTCCGGTAAACTGTGGCACGTCTTCCTGCCTGACAAGCCCGCTCTCCAGCAATTCGGCGCTGCCCATAATGGATTGCAGGGGCGTTTTCAGCTCGTGGGACACATTTGCCGTAAACTCCCGGCGGCTGCGCTCGGCAAGGGCCTGTTCCGTCACGTCAAAGGCCAGCAGCACCGTCCCAACCACCGCGCCGTCCGACTCGATCCGGCTGATGTCAAATTCTATTTCACGGCCATTTTGTTCTATCCGTACTGTACTGTGTCCATTTTCCAAAGCGGTTAAAATTGCCTGGCTCAGTTCATGGCCGCGATCCACCGTCACAAAATCCTTTTGGATACAGGAACAGTCCATATGGAACAGGGCTTGTGCCGCCGGATTGATACTCAAGATCGTCCCCTTTTGGTTCATCACAACCAGGCCTTCCTTCATGCTCCCTGTGATCTGTTCAAACTCATCTGTCCTGGCCTGCAGCTCCTGCATTTGGGCATTGATTTGCCTGCGCTGCTGCTGGATGCGCCGCAGCAGGGGGGACAGCTCCTCGTAGGCGTCATTTTCCAGCGGGTGGTCCAGATCCAGGGAGTTGAGGGGCTGGACAATTCTTTTTGCCATCCGACCGGCCAGAACAGCGGATAGGATTACAGCGAGAACGCCCACCAGCAGAATCGGCTGGAGCATGGCCAGCACCAAGGCCGGCACTGTCACCTGACGGGTGGAGATGCGCAGCAGGGTTCCGTCATTTAATGCTCGGGCATAATACAAGGTCCTCTCAGACCATGTGTCGGAGTAGCGGACGCAGCTGCTCTCCCCTTTGGCAAACGCCTCCCGAACCTCCATGCGATCCCCATGGTTTGCCATGTTTTCCGCAGATTCATCCGTATCGAATAATACAGACCCATCTGAGGCGATCCAGGTCAGGCGGTACTCCGGTGTCCAGGTATAGCGGTAGTCGCGGGCCGTCAGCCTTTCCAGGTAGGCCTGCCCGCTCTCCTCCACAGCGTAAGCGGCCAGCCGAAGCTCGTCCTTGAGCTGACTGGCCTGCACTGTACCAAAGTAGTCGTACAGACAGCCCAATATGATCACAAGGCTGGACAGCAGCACAGCCGCCGCGATCATCAGGGCCGAACGAAAGATTCTTTTGCTCACACTTCTGCCTCCCACCGGTAGCCTACGTTTCGGACGGTCTCGATCATTGCCCCGTAAGATCCCAGCTTCTGCCGCAGGGTGCGGATGTGCATATCCACTGTCCGGGTCTCACCGGAGTAATCGATGTCCCAGACACTGGAGAGAAGCTGTTCCCTGGTAAACGCCACGCCGGGGGCGGAGAGGAACAGCCGCAGCAGTTCAAATTCCTTGAAGGTCAGGGCAATCCGCTCCCTGTCTGCCGTGACCGTATGTTCCGCCAGGTCCACCACCAGATTGCCCGCTGTCAGAATCTCCCGGTACCGTTTGGGGCGGCACCGGCGCAGTACCGCCTTGACTCGGGAGACCATCTCCATCATGCCGAAGGGCTTAACCAGGTAATCGTCCGCCCCCAGATCCAGTCCCTGGACCTTTTCGTACTCCGCCCCCTTGGCCGTCGCTATGATAACGGGGATGTCCGCCCAATCGGGCGCTGCCTTCATCCGCCGGAGCAGTTCTACTCCATCCAGCCCTGGCAGCATGATGTCCAAAATTACAAGCTCCGGCAACTGTGCCTTCAGCGCCGCCAGAAACGCACTGCCATCCTCAAACCCTCTCGCCTCGAAGCCCATAGAGCGCAGGGTATACAATTCGATCTCCCGGATGCTGGCATCGTCCTCTACGCAGTAGATCATGCTGGCTCCCACCTTCCTTTCAGACCCATTTTAACACAGCGGTACAGCTCTATCAACCGTTCAGGTCAGCGCGTATCTGCGTCGGTACTCCCGGTGAGGTAAGCACATCGAAAATATCCATCAGATCCTACCTCTTCCCGAAATAGATTACCTGTTCATTCTAACTGCCGGATGTAAAATCTGCTATCAGTATTGTGTAAAATCCATGTAAAACTACGATAGAGGGCGGTGGGCTTGGCCTGCTGCTGCCGGATTTTACATGGATTTTACAGAACCTTGCTAGCAAATTTTACATCAGATATGTATACTATAACAACTGTTTCTTAACAGATATAGCATCACACGGCAATCAAATCCGTTTGCCACACAAACAAAGAACACTAGGAGGCGATTTTATGCTTATACAGATTCTTATACTGGCGGCGGGCTTCGTCCTGCTGGTCAAAGGCGCGGACTGGTTTGTAGACGGCGCATCAGCCATCGCGGAAAAACTGCGGATTCCGCCGTTGATCATCGGCCTGACCATCGTGGCCATGGGAACAAGCGCTCCGGAAGCGGCGGTCAGCATTTCTGCGGCGCTGAAGGGAAACGCAGACATTACGATCGGAAACATTGTGGGCAGCAATATTTTGAACATTCTAATAATCCTGGGTCTTTCTGCCGCGATTGCTCCTCTGGCGGTGGAGCAGAGTACGATCCGCCGGGATATGCCTTTTCTGCTGGGAATCAGCCTGCTGCTGATCGTGCAGGGGTGGGACGGCTCTATTACTCGTTTTGACGGCCTGATCATGATGATTCTTTTTACCGCTTACCTTATTTTTTTGTTGGTGAGAGCAAGACGGCAGCCGCAGCAGGACAGTATAAACGCAGGCCAACGAAGTCTGTGGCAGATACCGCTGACCGCCATTGGTCTGACGGCGATTGTAATTGGGAGTAACCTGGCAGTGGATGCCGCCTGTACCATTGCCAGACTTTTGGGGATAAGCGAACGGCTTATCGGCCTGACCATCGTGGCTTTGGGAACCTCTCTGCCGGAGTTGTTCACTTCCGTTATCGCAGCCCGCAAAGGGAATGCGGATATTGCCATTGGGAACATCGTTGGCAGCAATGTTTTTAATATTCTGTTTGTAGTAGGACTTTCAGCAGTTATTGTACCGGTTCCTTTCGCGGCAGCGTTCCGCTTTGACAGCGTGGTTTCTATCGCCGCCGCAGTATTTCTGCTGATATGCTGTGCCAGGTCATCTTCCCTTAAACGATGGCATGGCATCTTTATGCTGGCAGGATATCTGGCTTATTTTATGATTATTCTGTAAGGAAAAGTTATCAAGCGAAAAAAACACGTGACACGGGGGGAAAATGGCGGTATAATAACAGGGACTACTGTTCGGATGAAGGAGAAAGACGATGGATAATGAGAAGATCGTAACAGAGCGCCGGGGTTCAGAGGAGATCAGCGTCTCCCAGCTGGTCATGCCGCGCACCATCCACCTGATCCCCCTGGATAATATCGACGGCTTCGACGTGCGGCCCGGCTTCTATGAGGTCAACGGGGCCACCGCCATCCCCGGCGGCGTCAATTTCACCGTGTACTCCCACGGGGCCACCAGCATTGAGCTGCTGCTGTTCAAGCGGCAGGCCCAGGAGCCCTACGCCATCCTCCCCTTCCCCCAGCACTACCGCATCGGCAACGTGTACTCCATGATCGTCTTCCAGCTGGACATCGAGGAGTTTGAATACGCCTACCGGGTGGACGGCCCCTATGAGCCGGAGAGGGGGCTGATCTTTGACCACACCAAGTACCTGCTGGACCCCTACGCCAAGGCCGTCACCGGCCAGAGCCGCTGGGGCGACACCTCCCCCCGGGGCCAGCACTACAAGGCCCGCGTGGTCCGGGACGACTTTGACTGGGGCAGCATGGGCCGCCCCCTGATCCCTATGGAGGACATCATCATCTACGAGCTCCACGTGCGGGGCTTTACCAAGGACGCCTCCTCCGGCGTGAAATATCCGGGGACCTTCTCCGGGCTGATGCAGAAGATTTCCTATATCAAGAGCCTGGGCGTGAACGCGGTGGAGCTGATGCCCATCTTCGAATTTGACGAGATGCAGGACTACCGGGTCCACGAGGGCCGGGAGCTGTGCAACTACTGGGGGTACAGCACGGTCAGCTTTTTCTCCCCCAACACCAGCTATACCGCCAGCCTGGAGTACAACCACGAGGGCAACGAGCTGAAAAAGCTGATCTGGGCCCTGCACCGGGAGGGCATTGAGGTCTATCTGGACGTGGTGTTCAACCACACCGCCGAGGGCAACGAAAAGGGGCCCTTCTTCTCCTTTAAGGGCTTTGACAACAACATCTACTACCTGCTCACCCCGGACGGCGGGTACTATAACTTCAGCGGCTGCGGCAACACCCTCAACTGCAACCACCCCATCGTCCACCAGATGATCATGGACTGCCTGCGCTACTGGGTGACCACCTACCGGGTGGACGGCTTCCGCTTCGACCTGGCCTCCATCCTGGGCCGCAACGAGGACGGCTCGCCCATGAACAAGCCGCCCCTGCTGCAGGCCATGGCCTTCGACCCTATCCTGGGGGACGTGAAGCTCATTGCCGAAGCCTGGGACGCGGGGGGATTGTACCAGGTGGGTTCCTTCCCGGCCTGGAACCGGTGGGCGGAGTGGAACGGCCGCTACCGGGACGATATCCGCCGGTATCTGAAGGGCGACGCCGGCATGGCCCAGGCCGCCGCCCAGCGGATCGTGGGCTCCCTGGACATCTACGGCCCCAAGAACCGGGAGAACGCCTCCGTCAACTTCATCACCTGCCACGACGGCTTTACCCTCTGGGACCTGTTCTCCTACGGCGAAAAGCACAACGAGCAGAACGGCTGGAATAATACCGACGGCGCTGACGACAACAACAGTTGGAACTGCGGCGCGGAGGGGGAGACAAGCGACCCCCGGATCAACGGCCTGCGCCGGCGCATGGTCCGCAACGCCTTTACCCTGCTGATGTGCAGCCGGGGGATCCCCATGTTCCTGGCGGGAGACGAGTTTGCCAACACCCAGTTCGGCAACAACAACGCATATTGTCAGGACAACATCATCTCCTGGCTGGATTGGTCGCTGCTGGAGAAAAACAAGGGGATTTTTGACTTTTTCCAGTATATGATCCATTTCCGGAAGGAGCACAGGATCCTGCGGACCAATGTGAGCAACGGCGCCTGCGGATTGCCGGACGTGAGCTTCCACGGCGTGGAGCCCTGGCGGGAGCAGTTTGAGGACTATGACCGGTATGTGGGTGTGCTGTTCGCCGGCTGGGAGCGGAACACAGGGCCCCAGGTCATCTATGTGGCGTCCAACGCCTACTGGGAGGAGCTGCGGGTGAACCTGCCGGAGCTGCCCGCGTCCATGTGCTGGGAGCTGATCGCCGATACCTTTGAGGAGGAGCTGCTCCCGGTGCGGAAGCTGTCCGGCAGCATCTTTACCATCCGGCCCAGGAGCGTGATGGTGTTTGTGGGCCGGTAGAGGGATTTTTTGCATACAGAAAACTGCGGCTCGGGTGACCGGGCCGCAGTTTTTTACGGCTATACATTTCCCTGTTGACAACAAACCGTATTACTGCTATAATACAGTCAAACCGTATCACTCGAATAATACGGTCTACAGAAAGGCGGTGAGGCCGTGGTATCCTTCGGAACCTTTGTCCGGACCGGGGACGCCCCTATCTATACACAGATCGTTCAGTTTATCCGGCGGGGCCTGGCTGCCGGGACCATCCTCTCCGGGGATGAGCTGCCCTCCCGGCGGGTGCTGTCGGCGCTGCTGGGGGTGAATCCCAACACCATCCAGAAGGCTTACCGCATTCTGGAGGACGGCGGACTCATCCAGTCCCACTCCGGCGCGAAGAGCTATGTCTCCGCCACACCGGAGCAGCGGGAGCGCATCCGCGCCCAGCTGCTGGCGGAGGACGTAAGGCGGCTGGTCCATACGCTGCGGCAGTCCGGCGTCCCCAAAGAGGAGGCGCTGGCGCTGGTGGACCGGCTGTGGGAGGATGACGGCACGATAGAGGAGGATTTGTCATGAAAAAGCATCTGTCTGTTCTGGCGCTCTATGCGGGGAATACCTTCCTGCGGCTGCTGGCGCTGATGATTGCCATGGGCGCTCTGGAAACCGCCCTCTTTGCCCTGCACTGGAACCGCTGGGAGTTCGTGGACGGGAACATGCCGGCGGTGGAAAACCTGCTGGTGGGCCTGCCGCTGGTCAGCGCTATGACCCTGCTGGCGCTGCTGTTCCTGATCTGCCTCGACGATGGGAAAACCACGGCAGCGCCGTATACCCTCCGGCGGCTGCGGATCCCGGAGGAAGCGGCGATACTCTGGAGAGCCGTCTATAACGGTATCTGCCTCCTGCTGCTCTGGGCGGTGCAGACCGCCGTGGCCCTGGGGCTGTGCAGCTGGTACGCCCGGGCCATCGGGCCGGAATACAGCAGTTCCCTGACCGTGTTCCTGGCCTTTTACCGCGTCCCCTTCCTGCATAACCTCCTGCCCCTGGGGTGCTGGCTCCGGTATCTGCGCAACATCGTCCTGCTGCTGGCCCTGGGCTTCTGCGCCGCCGTCAGGACCTATAAGCTCCGCCGGGGCAGCCAGTACGGCTGGGGGATCATCGTCTTCCTGTGGGGCGTCACGTATACCAGTTTCCGGGTCGAGAGCCTTATGGACATTGTGTCCATAATCGCGGCGCTGATTGCGGTAATTGTGGACGCAGATTACTTCATCAAGGGCTGGACCGGATGGAGGGGTGGACTGGATGAGACGGATTGACTGGGACGCGCTGGCCCCTCTGGGCCTGGGTGGGCGGCTGACCGCGAATCGGATCTGCATCGGGCTGGGCGCGTCCTCTGCTTTTGCATGGATCGTATTCTGGACGAATCTGGAGGCATGTGAAGGAGCGTTGGCCTGGTTTAGCGGGGACAGGATATTGCGCTTCCAGAGCCCCACCGGGATTATGGAGCCCTTCTATCAAATACTGGATCACTCGCTGCTGTGCTTCGGCTTCGTTGCGCTGTGCATGCTGCCGCTGGCGGCGTGGCACTACTGTTATCACTATCAGGACAGCCGCAGCATCTATCTCATGCGGCGGCTCCCCAACCGCCGGGAATTGTGGCGGCGGTGCCTGGGCCTCCCGCTGCTGGGGGTGGCCGCCTGCGGAGTGCTGAGCGCGGCCCATGTGTTGGTTTTTTACGCCATTTATCATTACGCCGCCTCGCCGCAGTGCCTTCAGCCGGGACAGTGGCGCATGCTGTGGGAAAGCCTGTTTCATTAGGGAGGAACTTGTCATGCTGGAAATCAAGGATTTGAAAAAGACCTATTACACGAAGTTCACCACGGCCCTGGACGGCGTCAGCCTGACCGTGGCCCCCGGCGAGATCGTAGGGCTGTTCGGGGAAAACGGCGCGGGTAAGACCACGTTCCTGAAATGCGTCCTGAACCTGCTCCGCTATGAGGGGAGCATCACCCTGGACGGCGAGCCGGTCACCCACGCCAACATTGAGCGCTTCTCCTTCGCCACCTGCGAGCACTCCTTTTTCCCCAACCTCACTGCCCAGTCCCACCGGGATTTTTTCCGGATGCACTTCCCCCGCTGGCGGGAGAAGCGGTTCCAGGCGCTGATGGAGTTTTTTGAGCTGCCCGCCAACAAGGCCCTGCGGGGCTTCTCCACCGGGCAGAAGAATCAGTTCGAGGTGATTTTAGCCCTCAGCCAGGGGGCGGACTATATCCTCATGGACGAGCCCTTCGCCGGCAACGACGTCTTCAACCGGGAGGATTTCTACAAGGTCCTGCTGGGCATTCTGGAGCCCAACGAATCCATCATCCTCTCCACCCACCTGTTGGAGGAAGTGGAGCACTTCGTCAGCCGGGCGGCGCTGCTGCGGCAGGGGAAGCTGGTGGGGGACGTGAGCACGTTGGATCTGGAGGAACAGGGGAAGGGGCTGCTGGACTTCGTAAAGGAGACGTACCGCTATGAGCCGGACCGGGTCAGCAAGGCCCTGGACAGGCTGATGGAGGACGAGGAGGAGCGGCCATGAGGCGGTATCTCTTTTTGCTGGCGGCGGCTCTGGCCCTGTCTATGGGGACGCTGGCGGCGGGACATCTATGGGTCAACGGCGCGCGGGAGAAAATGGACATACAGGAAACCGTCCAGATGGGCGACCCGGCCGCGGCGGCAGGGCTGTCCGTCGCCTGCCGCACCTGGGACCGGGACGGCCATCTCCTGTGGGACACCACCTTTACGCCCGGCAGGACGGAGGGGGCGGAAACCGTTTTCCGCCTTTCGGTCGAGGAGGAATCTGAGCCGCTCCAGTGGTCCGACAGCGTTTCTCTCTTGCAGGCCGGCGACGACTTCAGCGTCATCGACATCATCAACATGCCCAGCATGGGCGTACACCGCCAGGAGCTGTTGCTGCGGCCCCTGCAGGACGTGGCCGCCCGTACCGCCGCCGGGGAGACGCGGACGGAGACGGTACGCCTGTCGGATTACTACGGCCACTATCCCTTTGTGCTCGACTCCAACAGCGGTGAGTATCCCAACAGCTCCTTCAGCGTGTCCAGCGAGGAATATACCTGGCTGGGAGAATACATCCATGTGAAAGTCGATGAAACAATGGTAAGAGAGGTCACAGTGGAAAAGAACGGTGCGGGGCAGGTTCTTTCCGCCGCTATGAGCCGCCGGGAGGGGGATTCCGCAGGGGAACTGCGGAGCAGCGGCGTAGTTACGAAGCAGGGCATCTTTCTGGTCGCCGAGTCGGTGGATGATTCCGGCAAGCCTGACGGACGCCTGGAGTGCAGGGACGGTCCGGGGGTCCACCTCATCCCCAGCCGGAGTGATAACCGTGTGGAGCTGCTCAGCCCCCGGCTCTTTTATCCCACCGGCGATGCCCATGCTCTGCTGCTGGCCGCCACCCCGGACGAAAGCGAGCTGCTGCTGTATGCCTGTGAGGACGGCAAGTTGGTGCTGACGTCTGCTTTCATGGCCGGTACCGCTGCGGACTGGGACACGATCCCGCCACCGGCGTGTATCGATACTTCCGAGCGCCCCTCTCCCTGGTGTTTGGCGGAAATAACCCAATGGATTTTTTGCAGAGGTGATGAAGTTTGAAAAAATATCTCTATCTTCTGGCGGCGGCTCTGCTCCTGTCCGTTGGCACGCTGGCGGCGGGACATCTCCGGGTCAACGGCGCACGGGAGAAAATGGACATCCGGGAGACTGTCCTGGCGGGGGACCCGGCTGCGGCGGCGGGGCTGTCCGTCACCTGCCATACCAGGGACTGGGACGGCCATCTCCTGTGGGACACCGCCTTTACGCCCGGCGGCGCGGAGCAGGCGGAGACGGTCTTCCGCCTTTCGGGAGCGGGGGAGGAAGAACCCTTCCGGTGGTCCGATTCTGTCCAACTGGAGCAGACCTCCGATTCCTTTAACATGCGGGGCCGCAATTTTAATTTGGACGACCAGAGCAATCCATACTATTTGATGCGGCCCGTACGGGACGTGGCCTCCCGCACCGCCGCCGGGGAGGCGCGGACAGAGACCGTGCGTCTGGCAGATTACTATGAATCCTATCCCATTGCCCTGAATACAGCCAGCAGGAAGTATCCGAACAGCTCCATCGACGTGTACAGCGGGGAATCTGCGTGGTTGGGGGAATACTTCAAGGTAAAGGTGGACGAAACGTTGGTGAGAGTGGTCACCGTGGAAAAGGACGGTGCGGGCCAGGTCGTTTCCATCAGTATGGATATCGGACAGAAGGACACCAACTGCGGTGGGAGCCTGGTCGGCAGGGGCGTGATTACGGAACAGGGAATTTTCCTGATTGCGGAGTCGGTTGACGTCTCCGGCAATCCCGACGGACGCCTGACGTGCCGGGATGGTCCGGGGGTCCACCTCATCCGCTATCGGGAGGACCGGGAGGATGAATCCTTTGAGAGCTATGTGGACCTGTTCGAGCCCCGGCTTTTTTACCCCACCGGAGATGGCCGCGCCCTGGAGCTGGCCGTCAGCCCGGACGAGAGCGAGCTGCTGCTGTACACCCAGGAGGACGGCAAGCTGGTGCTGACGGTGCTGGACCCGGCCACCGGGGAAGTTCTCCAGCGGCTGGACCTGCTGGAACAGGCCGTAGGAAATTGGGGGATTTCTGTGATTGAGGGGGACGGGCTGTATCTGGCGGTCACAGAATTGGATCGGTTCAGCCTGGTGAGCAGGGAGAGCGGACGGTACGAGCAGGTCCTCACGGGAACGCTGGATATGGAGGGAGAGGAGCAGTCAGTTTTCGGATACGACCCTGCGTTGGCCTGGGACGGGGAGCGCATGGCGGTGGCGACTGCAGGCCGGTACACAGACGCAGACATCCGCGCGGCTGTCTGGGACGAGAGCGGGCTTTGTTTTCTGGGTGCGTACCGCTGCGGACTGGCCCGCGATCCGTGCCTTCTTAGTTATCCATATGCCCGAATGCCCCTCTCTCTGGCCTTTGCCGGGAGATAGCTCGACGGATATCCACTTTTTTCAAAAAAATTTTTTCTCTGCCCTCTTTATTTGTTCATAATTTCCCGCTATACTGGAAATACTTATTTGGAAGCGGGGGAATTGAATCCATGCGGAATTTCTTCTACCGTCTCAGCAGCGCAACGGCGCGCTTCATGTACGGGCGCAACGGCGGCGACCAGCTCAATGTGGCGCTGCTGGTGGTGTATCTGGCGGTGTGCCTGCTGCAGGCCGTCTTCGCCGGCAGCCAGGGGGTTTCGGCGCTGCTGCATTTGCTGACGCTGGTGATTGCGGCGGTGGTGCTGTTTCGCATGTTTTCCCGGAATCTGGAAAAGCGCAGGGGGGAAAACGCCCGTTTTTTAGACTGGTGGTATCCGATTCAATGCCGGTTCAGCGGCGCGCGCCAGCGGCGGCTGGATAAGGAGCACAAGTATTTCACCTGCAAAACCTGCAAGACCATCTGCCGGGTCCCGGCGGGAAAGGGCAAGATCGAGATCACCTGCCCTAAGTGCGGCCAGAAGATTATTGGCAGGAGCTGATTCGTTTTCAGAAGCCTGAAAAGCCAAGTCCGCAGAAGAAAGGCGGGCTTGGCTTTTTGATGACAGTAAGGAGGGATGCCGGCATGCCCACACTGGAAGAGCTGCGGGCGCGGTTTCGATCGGACTGCTTTGCCACCCAGGCCCTGGGGGCCGAAATCCGCGAGGCGGAGCCGGGGTGCGCCCTGTGCGCGGTGCGCCTGCGCCCGGAGCACATGAACGCCAACCACACGCCCATGGGCGGCGCGATTTTCACGCTGGCGGACTTTGCCTTTGCTGTGGCGGCCAACGGCTTTGCGGAAAATGTGACCGTATCCCAGCATGTATCCATGACCTTTCTCTCCCCGGCCAGAGGCGGGGAGCTGCTGGCCCGGGCCAGATGCCTGAAGGCAGGCCGGACCACCTGCCTCTATGAGGTGGAGGTCCGGGACGAGCTGGGGGCGTACGTGGCCCACGGGACAGTCAACGGCTTTACGCTGGCTCCCCGCGCTGGGGAATGATGGGAAAAGCCCTCTCCGCCACAGCTGGCGGAGAGGGCTTTCCTGCATTTTGTCAGGATTCTTTACTTATGCAGCAGCGGGGACAGGGGCTTGTAGACCAGGAAGCACAGCGCCGTGACCAGCAGACCCTTGAGCATGGTGAAGGGCATGTTGAAAATCACCAGGCAGGACAGCAGGCCGTTGACCGACGGAATCAGCTCCTGATACATGCCGATGATCACGTCCAGCGGCATGAACGCTGTGTAGATGGGGTAGGAGATGAAGTAGTTGATGGGGATGCTCAGGACGCCCATGCACAAAGCCCCCGCCAGCGCACCGATGAGCGCGCCCTTCCGGGACTTCATCTTCCGGTAAATCAGCCCCGCCGGGACCACCAGCCCCGCGCCGATGAGGAAGTTGCACAGCTCTCCCACGCCGCCGGTGGTGGTCTTGAAAATCACCTTCACCACATTCTTGATCAGGCACACAGACACGCCGCTGACCGGCCCGATGCTGAACGTGGCCAGCAGGGCGGGCAGCTCGGAGAAATCCATCTGCACAAAGGACGGGATCAGGAACGGGATGGGGAACTCCAGCAGCTGCAGCACAAAGGCCACTGCGCCCAGCATGGCGGTGACCACCAGCTTGTGGGTCCTGGAGACCCGGGAGGCAGGAACGGCAATGAAATCGGTGTTGGGGTTTGCGGACAGTTTGGTTGACATAAAAATACACTCCTCTACAGAAATAGCCGAAGACGATCCACCCCCGGAGTATTGCCGCAGACGAGTGCGCGCATCTTCTTCCATCCAGACTGTAACTGTCGGTACCGGACTCGCACCGGTTCAACGCCTTGCAGCGGTCGCGGACTGAGGCCCATAGGCCATCACCGCCGGTGGGGACTTTCACCCCGCCCTGAAGATGAATGATTCGGTTGTTGCTCTCTATTATACACATCCCGCCGGAAAATGCAACCCCTTTTTTTCACAGCGCCCGTCCGGGGGCGTTAATTTTCTGAAGAAGGGGCAAAAAATCAACAGCACGATATCAATGCGCGCAAGCAGGCCGCTCCGAGAGCGGATCTCCCGGAGCGGTAATTTTTCCGTTATCGATATGCGCCCAGCCTTACAGCAGCCGGAACTGCCCTAACAGGGGGACTTCCTTCTCCACACCCTGCATGGCGTTGATGATGCCGATGAACCAGCAGACCCCGCAGAACAGCCCACCTATGCCGCTGATGAGCCAGCCGAACAGGGCGACATGCCCCAGAATCCCGCAGAGCGTCCCCGCGATCCAGATGACCAGGGACTGGTTCAGGTGGAACCGGCTGGCCTCCCGGTCCCCCGCCACCAGGGCGATGATCAGCCCCACCCAGGTCAGATACGCCACAATATCTGTTGTGCGCTTGTTCATTTCTTGTCTGTCCTTTCATAACGTAAAATGATGTCCGATGGAAGCGCCTCCGCCCCGTTGGCCGGAGGACTAGGCCTGATAGAGCTCCAGGTCCCCGCTGACGCTACTGATGTGGAAGGTCCGGCCGCCGCCGTCCAGATACATGGCCTCTCCGGAGCGGGCCCCCACCGGCCCCACCAGCTCGAAGTCCGTGGAGAGATCGCCGCTGACCGTGCTGAACTGCACAGCAAAGCCCTGGCCTGCCGGGAGAAAGGCCGTGCAGTCCCCGGACTTGGAGGACAGCTCCAGCGCCTGCGGCAGGATGTCCGCGTGCACCTCCACGTCGCCGCTGGCGCTGGCGCAGTGCAGCCTCTGCACACCGCCGGTGATCTCGATGTCCCCGCTGGCCGCGCCGGCGCTGACGTCGCCGAAATTGCCGCTGAGGGTGATGTCGCCGCTGGCTGTCTCCGCCTGTAAGCTGCCGATATTTCCGCCGCACTCCAGATCGCCGCTGGAGGACTTGAAGGACAGCTCCGTACACGCCGCGTCCTGCAAGTCGACATCGCCGCTGCTGGTCTTCATCTGCAGCCGGCCCGCCTCCAGCCCGTCGTCGATGTCAATATCCCCGTGGGCGGTGGAAATCTGGATGAAGTCCCAGAACCGCCTGGGCAGGGTCAGCTCCACATCTGCCGCGGCCAGCCCACGCAGGAAGAAGAAGGCGGAGCTGGCGGTGTTCCCCTGGCGGATGGACAGCACGCCGTCCTCGCTCATGCGCACCTCCAGGTGGTCCACGTCGCCGTCCAGCAACACGTCGGCCCCGTCCTCCTCCGCCAGGTGGATGGTCACGTCGCCGTTGGTCAGCTGCACGTCCACCCCCTTTACATCCTGGGAGGGCAAAGTGGTGCCGGTGACGCGGTGGCTGGCCGCCCGCTGACTGGTCTCACAGAAAAAGCCGCCCCGCTCCCGGTTGTACCCGGCGGTGAAGGTCCAGCCCTGGTCCTTCTTCTCCTCTGGCGGCTGCTCCCCCTCCGGCGGGACCTCCCGCCCGTCCGGCGCGGTCTCCGCGTCCTCGTCGTGGTCCACGTGGACATAGATCTTGCCCTTGAAGCCGTTGGGGTATTTCTCCTTGATCTTATCCGCCACGCCCCGGACGATGTCCGCCGCCTGGTCCACGGCATCCCTGGTCTGGCTCACCGTCTCCCGGACGATTCCCTCCATGCCGTGGAGCAGCTCATTGGTGAACTCCCGCACAGTGGGCTCCTTCTTCGGCAGCTGGCCCTCCGGGCCCAGGCTGTCCAGGTAGGCCAGCAGCTCGTCCACATCCCCCAGGTCCTCCAGGGCTAGGGCGTAGGCCTTCTCCTCCTCCGCGCCGTTGGCGGTCAGGTCCTGCCAGCGGCTGTACAGGTTGTCGCTCAGCTCCTCGATCAGCTCCACCTTAGCTGTGGTGTCAGCGGCGGCGGCCAGGCGCTGGGTGACGGCGATGATAAATCTTGTCTTGATTTTTTCCATGGTGTTATTCCTCCTCTGAAGAGATCAGGGCGTCCAGCAGGGCCCTGGTGGATTGCCATTCCCGGCAGTTTTCTTCCCGCGCCCGGCGGCCCTCGTCGGTGATGGAATAGTAGCGCCGCCGCGCGCCGGGGCCGTCCTCGCCCCAGTAGGAGGTGATGAGGCCCGCGCTCTCCAGCCGTTTGAACGCTGTGTACAGGGTGGCCTCCTTAAAACCGTACTGCCCTCCGGTTCGTTCCTGAATGCGCTTGTTGATTTCATAGCCGTAGCTGTCTCCCCGCATCAGCTGGGTCAGCAGGATAGTATCCGTATGGCCCCGCAGGGTATCCGCAGAAATGGACAAATTGGAACACTCCTTTCTGGCAGGCCCCCCTCCGGGGGCCGTCATTGGTGATGGAGTTATAATAGCACGAGTTACTTCGTGTGTCAAGGTACTTCTTGAAAAAACGTATGAACAATTTGTTAAGTCCTGGGCGGGTGGGGTCCTCCCGGCAATTTTGAAGATGCCGCTGCATCGGCTCCCTGCGGTAACCGGCTTGCGCACGGCAAAAAAAGGACCCCTGAAACCACAAGGTTTCAGGGGTTCCGCCATGCCGGGCCTGCTCAGCGCAGTACCGCGCCCAGCTCCTTCTCCAGAGCGGCCAGGATCGCCTGGACCTCCTCGTCCGCCTCGGCGGCCACAATGCTGCGGTCATCCGCCCGAAGCGTCAGGCTGAAGGCCACGCTCTTGCTGCCCGCGTCGATGCCCGCGCCCCGGTAGATGTCGAAGAGAACGACCTCCCGCAGCAGCTTCCCGCCGGTCCTGCGGATGCAGGCCTCCAGCGCGCCCACGGTGATTTCCTCCCGGCACACCAGGGCGATGTCCCGGCTCACTGCCGGGAAGCGGGGCAGAGGGGTGTACTCCGCGCCGGGACCCTGGGCGGCCAGCAGGGCGTCAAAGCTCAGCTCCGCGCAGTAGAGCTCCGCGTCGACATCGTAGTTCCGGGCCACCAGGGGGTGGATCTGGCCGATGACGCCGATCTGCTCCCCGCCGGCGCGGATGACAGCGCAGCGGCCAGGGTGGTAGGACGGGTCGCTGCTGCAGGGCTGGAAGCTGACGTCCTGGGCCCGGATCTCCCGCAGAAGGGCCTCCACAGCCCCCTTCATGACAAAGAAGTCCATGCCCTCGCCGTACGCGCCCAGAGTCACCATCTTCGGCTCGTTGGCCAGGCCGTCAGGGCCGCCGGGCAGATAGATCTTGCCGATCTCATAGAGACGGGCGCTCTTGTTGCGGTAGTTGCAGTTGCGCTGGAGAGTTTCCAGCATGGAGGGGAGGGCGGTGGTGCGCATGATGGAGGTGTCCTCCCCCAGAGGATTGAGGATTTTCAGACTGGTGCGCAGGGGCTCGTCGGGGGCCCAGCGGATCTTGTCGTAGCAGGCGGGGGAGATGAAGGAATAGGTGATGATCTCGCTGTACCCGCAGGAGCGGCACACCGCCCCCAGATTCCGCTCCAGCTGCTGCTCCGGCGTGTAGCCGCCGCGGGTGGTCTCGCCCCGC
This sequence comes from uncultured Oscillospiraceae bacterium, assembly GCA_910578505.1. Classification (GTDB taxonomy): domain Bacteria; phylum Bacillota; class Clostridia; order Oscillospirales; family Oscillospiraceae; genus Pelethomonas. The sequence goes on from CAJTPV010000019.1 coordinate 53,822, forward strand.
TGCAGCGTGCAGGGGATGTTGTTGTAGCCGTGGAAGCGGGCCGCTTCCTCCGCCAGGTCTGCGTAGTGCTCCACATCCCCCCGCCAGGAGGGGACCGTAATCGTTTCGCCGTCCACGCCGAAGTCCAGGCGCTTGAGGATGGCCTGCATCTCCTCTGTCGGAATATCCGTGCCCAGCAGGGCGTTGATTTTGTCGGGGCGCAGCTGCAGGACCGTGGGCTGGGGGACATGGTTGAGCACGTCGATGACGCCGTCCAGTACCTCGCCGGCTCCCAGCAGCTCTACCAGCTCGCAGGCCCGGTCAACAGCGGGCAGGGTGTTCAGGGGGTCGAGACCCTTCTCGAATTTGGCGGAGGCCTCGGTGCGCATGCCCAGGGCCAGGGCGGTCTTGCGGATGCAGGCCCCGTCGAAGTTGGCGGACTCGAAGACCACGTCGGCGGTGTCCTCCACGATCTCGCTGTTCAGCCCGCCCATGACGCCCGCCAGGCCCACGGCACGGGTGTCGTCGGCGATGACCAGCATGTTGCTTGTCAGCTTGCGGACATTGCCGTCCAGCGTGGTCAGCTCCTCGCCGTCCACGGCCCGGCGGACGATGATCTTCCCGCCCTTGACATAGCGGTAGTCAAAGGCGTGCATGGGCTGGCCGTACTCCAGCATGACGTAGTTGGTGATGTCCACGATGTTGTTGATGGGCCGCACGCCCATGCTCCGCAGCCGCTCCCGCATCCACTTGGGGGAGGGGCCGATCTTCACATTGCGCACCATGCGGGCTGTATACCGTGGGCACAGGTCCGGGTCCGGGGTCTCCACGTCCAGCAGCTCTGTCAGAGAGCCCGCCGCGCCGCCTTTGACCACCGGGTCATGGAGCCGCAGGGGGACGTCGAAGGTGGCGGCGGCCTCCCGGGCCAGACCAATGATGCTCAGGCAGTCCGGGCGGTTGGGGGTGATCTCAAATTCCACCACATGGTCGTCGGCGTTGATGACCGGGCGGATGTCGCCGCCGGGCTGGACGCCCTCCTCGTGGAGGACGAAGATGCCGTCGGGGATGCAGTGGGGGAACTCCGCCTGCTGGGCATGGAGGTCCGCCAGGGTGCAGATGTGTTCCCTGTCCGTATCCAGGGCCACGGTGTCGTGGGCGTGGATGTTGGCCAGGGTGGTGGTGACGGTGTGGTACGTGCCGCCGCTGTCGCAGTGGATCACAAAGCGCCCGTCCCCCAGGTTTTCCACGCTGGTGACAAAGACGGCCTTGACAGCGCCGTAGATCTTATAGCCGGGGGTGACGCCGGCGGGGATGGAGGGCTTTTCCGGGTCAAGGGGCTTGTAGTCGTTGAGCAGCGCCGCAGGCTCGATGACGGCGTAGGGGAAATCACGCTCGTCCAGGCCCAGCTCACTGAGGGAACAGAGCATGCCGTTGGAGAGGATGCCCCGCAGCTTGCCCTTCTCGATCTTTTTACCGCCGGGGAGGAGGGATTTGTGCAGGGCCACCGGCACCATGTCCCCCTCGTGGATGTTCCACGCACCGGTGACGATCTGGACGGGCTCACCCTTGCCCACGTCCAGCTGACAGACCCACATGTGGTCGGAATTGGGGTGGCGCTCCATGGACTGGATGCGGCCCGCCACAACGTTCTGAATCTCCGCGCCCAGGTCCTCCGTGGTCTCCACTTTGGAGCCGGAGAGGGTCATGGCCTCGGCGAAATCTTTGTCGTTGGCGTCAACGGTGACGAACTCGTTGAGCCATTTTCTGCTTAATTTCATCTATAGTTACTCCCTATATAGAATTTTCTGAGCATTAGCTGAATCTTCAGGTACACGCCGCGAAGCGCTCTGGCCGTCTGCCCAGGACTAGAACTGCTCCAGGAACCGGACGTCGTTTTCGAAGATCAGCCGCATGTCGGCGATCTTGAACCGGCGCAGGGCCGTGCGCTCCAGGCCGATGCCGAAGGCCCAGCCGGTGTAGACCTCGCTGTCGATGCCCGCCATCTCCAGCACACGGGGGTGGACCATGCCCGCGCCCAGCAGCTCGATCCAGCCCTCGCCCTTGCAGGTGGGACAGCCCGCGCCGCCGCACTTGTGGCACTGCACGTCCATCTCGCAGCTGGGCTCTGTGAAGGGGAAGTGGTGGGGGCGGAAGCGGGTTTTGGTGCCCGCGCCGTAGAGCTGCTCCACCACGGTGTTCAGGGTGCCCTTCAGGTCCGCCATGGTGACGCCCTTGTCGATGACAAGACCCTCCACCTGGTGGAACATGGGGGAGTGGGTGGCGTCCACCTCGTCTTTGCGGTAGACCCGGCCCGGCGCGATGACCCGGATGGGCAGGGGGCGGGTCTCCATGGCCCGGACCTGCATGGGGCTGGTCTGGCTGCGGAGCATGACCCGGCTGTCCTGGTCGAAGTAGAAGGTGTCGGACCAGTCCCGGCTGGGGTGGTCCTCGCCGGCGTTGAGCTTGTCGAAGTTGTAGACCGCCAGCTCCACCTCAGGGCCCTCCAGGACCTCAAAGCCCATGCCGATGAAGATGTCCTTGATTTCGTCCAGGGCGATATACATGGGGTGCCGGTGGCCCAGGGACACCGGCTGGCCGGGGATGGTCACGTCTACCGCCTCCGCCTTCAGCCGCAGCTCCAGGGCGGCGGCCTCCAGCTTTTTGCCGCTCTCCTCCAGGGCAGTCTCCAGGGCGGCGCGGACATCGTTGGCCAGCTGGCCCATGACGGGGCGCTCAGCCGGAGAGAGCTTGCCCATCATCTTCAGCACGCCCGTCAGCTCCCCCTTCTTGCCCAGGTACTTCACCCGCAGGGCGTCCAGGCCGGCGGCGTCCTTCGCCTGCGCAAAGGCCGAGAGGGCCTCAGCCTTGATTTTTGCCAGTTGTTCTTTCATATGCGTTCAACTCCTTGTGGTGTTCATACTTTTTCTTGAAAGAAAAAGTATCAAAAAGAACTTTTAATGTGGGATATTCTGTGTTTCTGGTCATGGATTTTTGCTTAGTCCATTAAAACCGCTGGAACCCCAGGTAGCGCGTGCCCTGGAAGGTCAGCTTGCCCCGGTCCCCCTCCACCAGCTGGCCGTAGTCGGCCCCGCCCACGGTCAGCTCCATCCGGTCGCCGCTGTCCACCTGGAAGGTGACGTAGTAGAAGGTGGAGGTGGTGGTGTGGTATCTGTGGGCGCTGGTATGGTCCCCGGCGTTGACGTGACGGCGGTGCGACACGTCCATGCGTTTGGTGACCACCAGGGCGTCTACTGTGAGGCGGGGGGAGTGGTTGTTCTTGTTCCACTGGTGGATGCCCTGGACAAATGCGGCCACTATGATGCCGGCAGCCAGAAGAAAAATCAGTGTAAACATCAGGGAAAATAAACCAGAAAACATGTTTCTCTCCTTATAACACAAAAATAGCCCTTCGCCCACAAATCGGGACGAAAGGCCGGCCTTCCGCGGTACCACCCGCATTCGCGCCCGAAGGCGCACGCTCACACTCCGATAACGGCGGAGACTGCCGTCCTGCTCTCACAGGCCGCTCCCAGGCGAACCAAGCGGCACGCCAGCAGGACGGCTTGCAGCCGGTGACCGCCCCTCTCTGCGCTGTGTATTCCGCTATTTTCCTGTTCCTCACATTTAACGTACTTATTTATAACACAAATCAAACTTTTTGGCAAGAGGGGGAAAGTATTTTATTTTCGGTATTTACTTTTACGGTGATTGCCAGTAGAATAGGGAGCACACAATTACTGAGACAGGAGGGCGGCTTATGCAGTACAGGAAGGACAAAAAGGGGAACAACATCTCTATTCTTGGCTACGGATGCATGCGGTTTACCACAAAAGGCGGCGGAATTGACATCGACAAGGCGGAAAAAGAGGTGATGGCCGCCATTGCGGGCGGGGTCAACTATCTGGATACCGCCTACATTTATCCGGGCAGCGAGGCCGCCGTGGGCGAGATCCTGCGCCGGAATCAGTGCCGGGACGCTGTAAATATTGCCACAAAACTGCCCCATTATCTGATCAAGTCCATGAATAGCGTGGAAAAAATCTTTCAGGAGGAGCTGAAACGCCTGAAAACCGACCACATCGACTACTATCTGCTCCATATGCTGACGGACGTCCCCACCTGGGAGAAGCTGCGGCGGATGGGCATGGCGGAGTGGATTGAGAAAAAGCTGGCGTCGGGGGAGATCCGCAACATCGGCTTTTCTTACCACGGGAATACCCACGTGTTCCAGCAGCTGGTGGATGCGTATGACTGGGATTTCTGTCAGATCCAGTACAATTATATGGATGAGCGGTCCCAGGCCGGTGTGGACGGCCTGCGGTACGCCAACAGGAAGGGACTGCCGGTCATCATCATGGAGCCCCTGCGGGGCGGGCGGCTGGTGAATTTGCTGCCTACGTCCGCCAAGCAGCTGTTCTGGCAGGACCCGGCGGGACGGACCCCGGCGGCGCTGGCCTTTCGCTGGCTGTACGACCAGCCGGAGGTTACGTGTGTGCTGTCCGGGATGAATTCCCTGGAGATGGTGCGGCAGAACCTGGCGACAGCGGATGGGGCCGGGGCGGGGTGCCTGACGGAGGAGGACCGGGCCTTTTTGGAGCGGGTGAAGGCGGAGATCCGGAAAAGCGTGAAGGTGGGCTGCACCGGCTGCGGGTACTGCATGCCGTGCCCCAAGGGGGTGGACATCCCGCTGGCTTTCCGGTGCTATAATGCGATGGCATCGGAAGGGAAGGGGTCCGTCAGGCGGGAATACCTGCAATGTACCGCGTTCCGGAGGGATACCAGCAGCGCGTCCCAGTGCGTGGGCTGCGGAAGGTGCGAGAGCCACTGTCCGCAGCATATTGAAATCCGCAGAGAGCTGAAGGCTGCGTCCAAGGCGCTGGAGACGCCGGTCTACCGGGTGGCCAAGGGCGCGATTCAGCTGCTGAAGCTGTGGTGAATGGGAATAGCCCGGACATGGCGCGGCGCATAGAATGGTGCAGGAGGGATGTATGTGAATCCACAGGAACTGACTGCGCTGGTGACAGCGGCGGCAAACGGCCTGTACGGCTGTCTGACTGCCCCGGAGCTGGCAGTGCTGGCCGCTGTGTTCACCCAGCTGGGCGACACGCATGGGGACGCTGGCGGCACAAAAGGCGCTGCTGGAGGCGGGGAGGACGCAGGACGCTTATACATTATAATATATAAGCGCGGCGCTCTGCCCACCACTATATATGTGTGACTCCAGGGTCACACACTACCAGAAACAGGGCCGCCCCCCTCCCCCCAGGCGCGGGACGGGAAATTCAGGGGCGTTTTTTACAGTTGTGTTACAAAGGGGCTAAAGCCGTTGACAAAGTGAAAAGGGGATGGTAAACTAACGCCTGTAAGCTGAAGAGGATACATCCCCCGGCTGTTCTCCCCGGAGCAGATACGGGACCGGCTAGCCACGGTATGTGCGCCGGTGCGAGCAAAAAGGGGTGGGGATTCCGAGGCTTGCAAAATCAATTCGGGTAAGGGGATTGATACTTGCCGTTTTGTTGCAAAAACAGCAACTTTTCGGAAAGAAAGCAGTTCTCTGACCCCGAAAAAATAACAAGGAGGAAAAATCCACCATGAGAAATCTGCAGAAGATTCTCGCACTGGTGCTGGCGCTGATCATGAGCTTCTCGCTCGTAGCCACCGCCGGCGCCTTCTCGGATGACGGCGACATCAGCGATGCCTACAAAGACGCCGT
>CAJTPV010000020.1 GCA_910578505.1 uncultured Oscillospiraceae bacterium
TTTGGGGGAGCTGTCAGCCGCAGGCTGACTGAGAGGGCGTTCCAGCAGTTTGTCAGGAATTTTGCTGTTTGCTATAGAATTGAAAAAATGCTAAAGGAGAAGAAAAGCAAATCGGAGATAGCGCGCACTCTCCGGGTGGACTATACAACGATAATGCGGGAAATCAAGAGGGGGCAGACCGTACAGCGGGACACTAACCTTGTGGACAGGGAGGTATACTGCGCAGAGACAGCGGAGCGGAAGTATCAGGAGAATTTGCGGGCCAAGGGGCCAGACATCAAACTGGGGAACGACCACGAGCTGGCGCAATACATAGAGGGGAAAATCGCGGACGACGGATATTCCCCGGAAGCGGCCCTGCATAAAATCAAGGAGGACGGCTTGACCTTCTCCGTGACCCTCTCCAAGTGGACCGTGTATAAGTATATCAACGACGGGGTATTTCTGCGAGTGACCAACAAGAGCCTGCCGATGGGCGGGAAGAGAAAGACCGAGTACAAGAAGGTACAGGCCGCAAGGGTGCCGAAGGGGGACAGCATCGAGGACAGACCGGTGGAAGTGGCGACACGGGAAGAGCCGTTTCACTGGGAAATGGATTCCGTGCTGTCGGCCAAGGAGGGCGGGAGCAAGAAGCGGTTCCTGACCATGACGGAGCGGAAATCACGGGCGGACCTCATGTTTCTTATGCCGGACGGGACTATGGCAAGCGTGGTGGCGGTGCTGGATATGCTGGAAAAGAAACTGGGGAGCTTCAACTTTCGGCGGATATTCCAGACAATCACCGTGGACAATGGCAGCGAGTTCCAGGACTGGGAGGGCATGACGCGGGCTGTGACCGAGGAAGGGGCCAGGACCCATATCTATTACTGCCATCCGTACAGTGCCTTTGAACGGGGGAGCAACGAGAACGGAAACCGTATGATTCGGCGGAAGGTTCCAAAGGGGACGGACTTTACCGGGATAACAGAGGCGGACACATTGCGGGTGCAGCGGTGGGTAAACGAATACCCGCGCGGCATCCTGGATGGGAGGTGTGCCGGACGGGTATTGCTGGAGCTTGCCCAGGAGGCCGGTATTGAGGGGGTAGAATTGCTTTTGTGAATAATGCACAAAAAACAATTTTAGATTTTTCTGCATTTAACCCTTGACATTTTCATGATTTGTGCTCACTCCTGTCAACTACAAAAAGGAGGTCTTCATGAGACAATTACAAACAATAGATGCAGAGACCCTGCTGTCCACACCATTGCCCGTAACTAAATTTATTGTAGAGGAACTGCTGCCCGAAGGGCTGCACATTCTTGCAGGCGCACCCAAGATCGGCAAGTCCTGGTTAGCACTCTGGATTTGTCTTCAAGTATCCAAAGGCGAGCCTGTTTGGGAGCTGCCAACAGCACGAGGAACCGTCCTCTATCTCTGCCTGGAGGACAGCTACATCCGTATTCAAAACCGTCTATTCCAACTCACAGACACCGCACCGAGCACACTACATTTCGCAAATCTATCTGGCCGTATCGGAGACGGACTGGAGAATCAAATCACAGCTTTTCTCTCCGAACATCCGACCACCAGCCTTGTTGTTATTGATACTTTGCAAAAAATCCGGGGTATCCTTCCAGATCCCAATTCTTATGCATGCGATTATCGCGACCTTTCTTCGCTGAAAAACTTAGCGGACAGCTATCACATTGCAATCCTGCTGATCCACCATTTGCGCAAAATGCAGGACAGTGATCCAATGAATATGATTTCCGGCACTACTGGCATTAGCGGCGCAACGGACTCCAATTTTGTGTTGAAACGGAAAGACAGGAACAGCCCTCACGCAGAACTTCACTGCACAGGCCGGGACATTGAATCGCGGGTGCTGGAGCTTTGCTTTCAGAAAGAAACGCACACTTGGGAGTTATCACAACCAATTGAAAGCGAAAAGTCTGCTGCTGATCCAGAGCTTCTTTTTCTCTCTGAATTTCTAAAGCGGCTGTATACTTTCACCGGAACCGCCACAGAGCTGAGCGTATTGCTGGAGCTTGAAACCGGGGAAACAGTCTCTCCGAGTGTGCTGTCAAAGAAACTTGCAAAGCACGCTTCCGGCCTGGATAAATTCGGCATCTGTGTCTCTGCCAGCCGAACCAGGAACACGCGGCAACTGCATATCACCTGTGATTCGCGTGACGGCAGTGACGGGAATGACGGGAAAAATGGGTGAGCGATTTCCTGTCACGTCCGTCACAGCCGTCACGGACCCGCCTATCCCGCGCTGTGAGGCCGTTTGTGCGGCCTTTATCGGCTGGGCCGGGGGAGTACCCGCAGCTGGAGAAATCGGCCACGTTGGGCGTTTGTGGGGCAAACCGCCGAAAACCCCCGGTACCCTGGAAAACGCACCCGCCCACCGGGAGGGGGAAACGCCCACCTTTGGTGGGGCAAGCATCGCGTCCGGCTATACGCCGTGCCGCACTCGCCGGGGCGAAGCCCCTGCACCCCCTGCCCCTGAAGGGGAGAAAGGAGCGAAATGCAGAAAAAGAAAACCGCGATCATCACAGCACGGATGACCCCGGAAAATAAGCAGAAAATCGAAAACCGGGCAGCCCAGGCAAATATGACCATCACCGACTACCTGACCACCTGCGCCCTCGGAAAAAAGATCGTCCGCATGGACGGGCTGGATGCCATCCTCACGGAGCTGAAGGCACATGGCCGGAACCTCAACCAGCTGACAGTCCTGGCAAACATGGGTCGGCTGACGGTTGTCCGAGGCGATGAGCTGGCAGAGGGCTATGCCGCCCTCTGCAGCCAGGTCCACCGGCTTACCCAGGAGGCACGGTGATGGCGACCTTTACCGCAATCAACTGCAAGCGCCAGAGCAGTGGCGCAATGCGTGGGACGCTGGACTACGTCATGCAGCAGAAGAAAACTCGCTGGTACGATGCCACACTGGTCACCGGTCACAATTGCGTCCCCCAGTCCGCATACACAGAGATGCTGACCACGAAACAGCGATTCCGAAAAACGGACGGACGGCAGTTTTACCACTTCGTCCAGTCCTTCTCCGAGGACGATCCCATCACGCCAGCAGAGGCCAATGCCATCGGGCTGGAGCTGGCCCAGCGAGAATTTCCCGGCTTCGAGGTCGTGGTCGCCACCCATGTGGACACCAACCACCTCCACAACCATCTGGTAGTCAACAGCGTCAGTTGTATCAACGGGAAGAAGCTCCACCAGAGTGCGGATGACTTGCTGGCCCACCGTCAGGCCAACAATGAAATCTGCGCTGCCTATGGCCTGAGCGTTCTGGAAGTACCGGAGAAGCAGTCCAAACGAAAGCGGATGACGCCCGGAGAGTATCAGGCCGGCCTCCGTGGGGACAGCTGGAAGCTGGACCTGATCCAGGCCATCAACGAAGCGCTGGAGTACGCTATCGACCGGGACAGCTTTACTGAGAATATGGAAGTGGAGGGGTATCAGGTGATTTGGACCGACACCAGGAAGCACGTCACCTTCATCTGTCCCGACGGGCGGCGCTGCCGGGACAGCAGTCTCCACGATGAGACATTCCTTAAAGAAAACTTGGAGACCCTGTTCATATACCGGCAAACAGTTGGCTTTTATCCCGGCTCCATCGAGCCGGACGAGGGCTGGCTGGGCGAAGTTGCTTCCGGTCTGCTCCGGTTGGGAAAGGAAGTGGAGCGACAGGCAGACCTCCCGCCACTCCCCGCGCCGCCCGTCTGGACTGACAGCAAGCAGCGTCGTCGCGAGGCACTAAAAAAGATGGCGATGGGTCAAAAATTCAGCAACGATCAAAGCTATGGTATGATGGGATATTGATTGGAAAGGAGCACTATGGCGAGTATCAAAAAAATCAACAACAGGAAATACAAAATCACCGTCAGCAACGGCTACCATCCTGACGGGAGAAAAATCAGCCGGGCAAAAACAATCTCTGTCCCAGCCAGTGTCCACAACCGCAGCATCCAGCAGTATGTGGCTCATGAGGCGGAGGAATTTGAGCGGACGGTCAGGACCGGCTACTGCGAGGATGGCGAAATGACTTTTGAGGAATACGCCCTCCGCTGGCTGGACCGCCAGACAAAATACGCTCCCAGCACACTGGGCTTTTACCGGCGTTCACTGGAAGCCGTCTACCCCTATATCGGCAGCATCAAGCTCAACCGTCTGCGTCCGATTGTCCTGGAGCAGCTCCTGATGGAACTGAGAAAACGGACCTTCCGAGGCCAGCCAATCCAGGAAACTACCGTACAAAAATATCTGTCCGTGATCTCCGCTGTTCTCAGTGACGCCAAGCGGAATGAGATCATCCAGAAAAATCCCGCCAGAATGGTGGACCTCCCGGATACCACACAGAGGGTCCAACGCATCCCCACTGATAGGGAGGCGGCAGACTTTCTAAACACGATTGCAAATATAGAAGATCCCTATAAAACCTTTTATGCTCTCGCAATCTATACTGGATGCCGCCGTGGAGAACTGTGTGCGCTGAAGTGGTCCGATTTCCTGGTCGATGGTTACGAGAGCATCCTGACGGTCATCCGCTCCCGCAGCATGGTTCCGGGCAAGGGAATCGTTGAGGGACCTACCAAGAACGGAAAATCCCGGATAATTTTCATGTGTGAGGATATGACGAACCTGATCCGTTCCTACTGCTATGACAAACGACAGGAGGCTCTGGATGGAGGTTTTCCTTTCGGTGATTACCTCTTTACAAATGAGAAGGGAGAACTGATGCACCCAGACACCTTCACAAAATATCTGCGGCAGATCTACGACGAGAATGGCTTCCCCAAGGAGTACCATCTCCACACCCTCCGCCACTATTTTGTCTCCACCATGCTCCACAACGGCGTAGACAAACAGACCGTGGCGGAACTGGCCGGTCATGGGGACACCGGATTTCTGGAACGCACCTACTGCCACCCGCAGATGCGGCTGAAGCGGGATGCCGCAAACCAGCTCGCCTACAGCATTTTTGACACGCTGGACAATTGTGCCAACAGTGCTACCGTGTAACTGTCGATTTTGTAAAATCTATCGCCAGAGCAAAAATAACAGTAGCTTTTCACGGCGACTTCCGGTATGTTGTGCTTGCCAAAATACACCTCAGTAGGATTGAGGTCAACCGATAGGAGGTCAACATCATGGCAAGCATCCGAAAGCGAGGCAACAGTTATTTGCTGGTCGTCTCTATGGGCTACGATTACAACGGCAACCGGCGGAAACAGCAGCAGAAGACGGTCAAGCCTCCGGCTGGCCTGACCAAACGGCAGTGTGAAAAGTGGTTGGAGGAGCAGGCGGTACTTTTTGAGATGGAGTGCAAAAACGCATCCCAGCCCGTCAAAAAGGACATCACACTGGAAAAGTACATTGAACTCTGGCTCCTGGAAATCGCACCTCACAAGTTGGCAAAATCCACCCTCGCACGAGACAAACAGGATATCGCCCGCATCCTTCCGCATCTGGGCCACTACAAATTGGCCGACCTCCGCCCGGAACACTTCCGCAAATTCTATGCTGACATGCGGAAGGAGCGCAATCAGGCCAGCGGAAAACCGCTCTCCGAAAGCACTATTGAGGGACTGCACTCCTGTCTGTGCGGCATCCTCTCCGATGCGATGGAGGGCGGTTTTCTCGACCACAATCCGGCGTGGAGAACCTACAAATACTCCGGCAAAAAGCGGGAAAAGGTCATCGCAGATGAGGAAACGATACAAAAGCTGATTGAGGCTCTGGAGAATGAAAGCATCAAGTACGAAACCTATTTCAAGCTGATTATCGCCACCGGTATGCGGCGGGGCGAGTGCTGCGGACTGAAGTGGGAGGACATTGACTACCAGAATCATACGATCCATATCCAGCGCAACGTGGTCAAGATCACCGGCGAGGAGATTTTTACAAAGCTCCCTAAGACCTCAGCTGGTGACCGATACGCCTACTTTTCCCCAGAGATGGAGAGCCTGCTGAGGGAGTACCAGCGGGAGTGCGCATGGGAAACCAGCGCCTACGAGAACCGGGAACTGACAGAAGATGACTATGTATTTCGCAGGCATGGGACACAGCTGCCGATGACACCCACCACTTTTACCTGGCGGTTCAAGCTGATTGTCAAAAAGTACGGACTGCCAGAGAAGCTGAACGTCCATTCACTCCGCCACAGCAACGCCAGCCTGCTGATTGCCAACGGAGCGGATGTTGCGACGGTGGCGGGACTGCTGGGGCATGCCCAGCCCTCTACCACGCTCGATATCTACACACACGCTTTCGACAAAAACAAGAAAGCCGCCAGCGAGACACTACAGCAAGGACTGGAAATCTGACAAAGCGGCAGCGGCATGGAGATGCATCCGTGCCGCTGCCAGCCATATGTACCCTCAATAATTCTCCGCGTGAACCTCAAAATACGCCTGCGGGTGCGCACACACCGGGCAGATCTCCGGCGCAGCAGTCCCTACCACGATATGTCCGCAGTTTCGGCACTCCCAAACCTTGACCTCGCTCTTCTTGAAAACCTCCTGGGCCTCCACATTCTTCAGCAGGGCGCGATACCGCTCCTCATGGTGCTTCTCGATCTCCCCGACCATGCGGAATTTGGCCGCCAGCTCCGGGAAGCCCTCGGCCTCAGCGGTCTTGGCAAAGCCCTCGTACATATCCGTCCACTCGTAGTTCTCGCCATCAGCAGCAGCCCCCAGGTTCTCGGCGGTGGAACCGATCCCCTCCAGCTCCTTGAACCACATCTTGGCGTGCTCTTTCTCGTTGTCGGCGGTCTTCAGGAACAGTGCGGCGATCTGCTCAAAGCCCTCCTTCTTGGCCTTGGACGCGAAATAGGTATACTTGTTCCGGGCTTGGGACTCACCGGCGAAAGCGGCCTCCAGATTCTTTTCGGTCTGTGTTCCAGCGTATTTAGACATGGTGATCTCCTCCTTATTTGTTTCTGTTTTATAGGGAAAACCCCCTAAAAACTATGCATTTTTAGGGGGTTCTGGTACGCCCGGCTGGATTCGAACCAGTGGCCTACAGAGTCGGAGTCTGTCACTCTATCCAACTGAGCTACGGGCGCATACCTGAAAAAATATGAAATTGTCGGTTTCCGGCTATCCGGGAAAATAGTAGTCAAACAGTAGTCAGCCGACACGGCGAATTCTGCCGCCGTACCGCCAACGCCCCTGTTTGCAGGGCTTTGCGCCTGATCTCAGCCGAACCGGCCTGAAACGTCGGAGTCTGTCACTCTATCCAACTGAGCTACGGGCGCATACCTGAAAAATATGGAATTGCTGGTTTCCGGCTATCCATGAAAATAACAGCCAGCCAACACGGCGAATTCTGCCGCCGCACCGTTCAACAGAGGATATTATAACAGAACTAATCTCATTTGTAAAGTAAAATTTTGCAAAACTGAAAAATTCCTGCGGTCAGGACGAAAATGCAGCGATGACAGATAAAACCATCTGTGCTATAATAGAGTTCTACCTGAGCGAAAAATGATGAAAGGAGCACAAAATGGCCTCAAAGTTAGAATTTGTGCAGTACGCGGCTGACCAGCTGCGGGACGCAGGTACCATTACCTATCGAAAGATGTTTGGCGAATACGGACTGTATTGCAACGGCAAAATATTTGCTCTTGTATGCGCGGATCAGCTCTTCATCAAAATCACCGAGGCGGGACGGCGGCTGGCCCCAGACCTGAAAACGGCCCCGCCCTACGACGGGGCGAAGCCGTATTTCCTGATGGAGGATATCGACGACCGGAAATTCCTGACGGATTTTGTGACCGCAACCTGCGAGGAGCTGCCCCCTCCCAAACCGAAGAAGACCCGGAAGGCCGGCGGCTGATTACAGGGGCATCACCGCCCACACGCCAGCTGCCAGCGCCGCTGAGACCGCCGCCTGCATAGCCTTCCCCACCCAGTGCCAGCGGAACCCCAGCCCCTCCGCCACGCCCATGGCCTGGCAGTGGACGGACAGCCCGCCCCATCCGGCAATGGCTGCGGCGGCGATAAACCCGGCCTGTCCCGGCTCCAGGGCCGCCATGCCCGTGACCATCTCCAGGGCTCCCAGCAGCATGCCGGGGATTTGGGCGGGCATCAGCGCCGCCAGCGCCTGGAACAGCACCACAAAGGCGCAGATATTCATCATGGACGCCGCCGCACCGGAGACGGACGTGGTCAGCGCCTGAGGCAGGCTCACCGGCTTTACCGGCAGGCTGCTCCGGAGCAGTCCCGGCCCCCGGTCCCTCTGCACGCGGCAGAGGACCATCCCCGCCAGCAGCGCGGCGGTTATATGTATGATGAACAGCCGGACTCCCGCCCGCTGGCTCCCCAGGACCCCCGCGCCCGCATACCCCAGCAGGAACGCGGGCCCGCAGTTGTCGCAGAACCCCAGCAGCAGCTCCGCCTCCTGCCGGGAAATCTGCCCCTGCCGGTACAGCTCCGCCGCCGTCCTCGCGCCGGAGGGATACCCGCCCAGCAGTCCCGCCAGCAGCGGCAGTACGCAGATGCCCCGCATATGAAACAGGGGCCTCATGACCGGCGCGCACAGCCCCTGCAGGCCGTCCGCCAGCCCCAATTGCAGCAGCAGAGAGACCACCACAAAAAAGGGGAACAGGGACGGGATCACCGTGCCTGCGCACAGCCGCAGGCCCTGCTGCACTGCCGCCGCGGCATCGGCGGGACGGTACAAGAGAAGTGCGCCCACCGCCAGGACCGCCGCCAAAGGAAACGCTTTTTTCATTCGTCATCACCCATCCAGAGCATATGCGAGGCCCGGACAAGTTATGCCTTGTCCGGGCCAATGCTTATTGCTCCGCAAAGCTGTGGAGGTATTCCGCCGCAGTCTCCCCCAGGGTGAAGGTGAAGGACGCGAAGGGGAACTCCATGGTCAGGCAATTGCTGCCGCTGTAGGTGTACATGGTGCAAAGCTGTGTCAGCTTTGCGTCCGCCGGGTCCATACCGGCCTTGACGGTCTCTGTCTGCATCATGATGATGGCGCACTCCCGCTCCGCCTCCGGCGGCGTCTCTGCCAGATCCCTGATCTTCCAGCTGTCCTCGTCCAGCTGTCCCAGGAACTGCTCGATCTCCCGTTCACCGTCGAATACGGCCAGCACCTTGCCCGTGGCGGCGTCGGTGATCTTGATCTGCTGGGTCTTTTTCAGGTCGTCCGTCCCCGCCCGGACGTCGAAACCGCTGTCAGGTTTGTACTCTACAGCCACACACCCGCCCAGCAGTCCGGCGTAGCAGAGAAGGGCCAGCATCAATACGATAAGTTTTTTCATATTATTTGAATCCTTTCTGTATACTATTCCAGATTCAACCTCCTGCGCAGGATGTACTCCGTCAGGAAGAAGTACACCGCGCCGCCGATACCCACGAAGAGGATGGAGAACCACAGGGACATATGGAGAGACTGCCAGACGGGATAGCCGCTTTTTCCCCAAAAGAGGTCGCTCAGAAAATCGCCCAGCATGTCGCCGAAGATATTGTTGATGGAGCTCAGCAGCATACTCACCACCACGTGGATGCCGATATAAGCCGCTACGCTCATGGCGGCGCGGTTTTTGTTGAACAGGTGCCCAATCGCCATCGCCAGATAGAGCATCAGATAGCTCTGGGCCATGCCCACCAGGAGCAGAAGCAGAAATTCCAGTATGACCAGGAATGCGTTGATGACGTTGGTATTGCCCCGGAGGGCCTCCCAGAACCAGCGCAATACGTGGAAAATTTCCCTGATGTCAACCACCGGCGAGACGATCACCAGGATGGACACAATGGCGATTACGATGCTGATGACTGTCAGCACCACCGCGCACACCAGCTTGGAGGCGATCAGCGCCCAGGGCCGCACCGGCAGGGTGTGCATCAGATAGCCCTCGTCCCCCAGCAGGCCCTTGTAAAAGCGCTGCACCGTAAAGATGACGGCGATGACAAACATGGCAATCATGATGGACACAAAGACGAACATGGCAATTGCCGCCACGGTCTCCCCGGTGGCGCTGGTGCTGTCCAGGCCGGACAGGGTGAACCGGTTGACCACCGCCAGCACCAGGGCGGCGGGCCAGATAAACGCGAATTGCTTCAGCATAGACCGGAAATCGTATTTCAGCAGTTTTCCAAACATCAGAAATTCCCTCCCTCATAATTCCGCGCCCGGAAGACCTCCCGGAACAGGGCGTCCACACTCTTCCCCTCCTGCTCCCGGATGCTGTCCACGCCGTTGTGGAGCACCACCTGCCCGTCCTTGAGGAAAATGGCCTCGTCCAGCACCTTCTCGATGTCGCTGATGAGGTGGGTGGAGATCATCACCGTGCCCTCCTCGTTGTAGTTGGTCAGGATGGTGTTCAAAATAAAGTCCCGTGCCGCCGGGTCCACGCCGGCGATGGGTTCATCCAGCAGGTACGCCTGGGCCTTCCGGGCCATGACCAGCACCAGCTGTACCTTCTCCTTGGTGCCCTTGGACATGGTCTTCAGCCGGTCGCTGGGCGTGACCCCCAGGCTGGCGCACATGGACATGGCCTTGGCCCGGTCGAAGTCGGCGTAAAAATCCGCGAACAGGTCGAACAGGTCCGTAGCCTTCATCCAGTCGGCGAAGTACATCCGGTCCGGCAGGTAGCTGACGATGGACTTGGTGTAGGGCCCCACCGGCTGGCCGTCGATGGTCACCGCGCCGTCCGTAGGCTGGAGCAGACCGCAGAGAATTTTGATCAGCGTGGTTTTCCCGCTACCGTTGGGGCCCAGCAGCCCCACGATGCGGCCCCGCCCCAGCTCCAGGTTCACCCCGCTCAGGGCGGGTTTGTTTCCGTACCGCTTGGTCAGGCCGGTACAGGTGACAAGCAGTTCATTCATCGTGTAATTCCTCCTTAATGATCGCAAGGGCGTCCGCCCGGCTGTAGCCGAGCTCCTCCAGTATGCGCAGGCATTGGGACACAGCCGCTCTGGCCCGCTCCAGCCGCGCCGCCCGGATGACGTCAATGTCCTCCGTCACGGTCCGCCCGGCGGTACGGCTGCCCGCGGCCAGGCCGTTCTGCTCCAGCTGGGCCATGGCCCGCTGCATGGTGTTGGGGTTGACACCGGCCTGGGCCGCCAGCTCCCGCACAGCGGGCAGACGGCTGCCGGGGGGATATTCGCCATTCAGAATCAGCAGGGTGATCTGCTCTGTCAGCTGCTGCCAGATGGGGCGATCTTCTGTAAAATGCCAGTCCATGCGCGTCCTCCTCTCTGTGTATTATTGTATTATGCAATTAATACAATAATACATTTTGCGCGGTTTGTCAAGGGGGGCGGCAAAATTTTTTCCGTGCAGAGAGCGTTCTGCCGCCGGGCCAGCTTCGGCAGGCCAGCAAACAGCGGGCCGGAGGGATCTCCCTCCGGCCCGCCGGTACCGCTATTTCTCACCATTCCCGCCGGGCAGCCGGATCTCCGGCATAAGCTCCCGGCTGACGATCTCCAGCATCTCCTCCAGCTTCGCGCACTCCTCAGGGGGGAACCGCTCCACAATGCGCTCCATGACCTGGGCGATATAGGAGGTGCTGATATTATAGTAGTCCAGATATTTCTGGGTGACCTCCAGATGATATTCCCGCCGGTCCTTTTCCGAGCGGATCTTGCGGATATACCCCTTTTCCACCAGGCTGTTGACCTTGTAGGCGGCGTTGGGAGTGGAGATGCACATAAAAGTGGCAAACTCATTGACTGTCGGGCTGCCCAGGGCCTGGATGCTCTCCATGCAGAAGGTCTCCATGGTGGTCAGGCTGGCCTCCCGGCTCTGGAACCGCCGGAAAATTTCCTGATAAAAGTGGAGCTTGAATTTGGTATACACAGTAAAAAAAGCGTCCTTCAGCATAATGCAACCTCTCTTTTCCTCTGTCTGCCGATCAGTATACCAGCAATCAGGAAAAAAGACAAGTGCTCACCCCTGCTGCACGGCAAAAGTCAGCTCTGCCGTACACACGGCCTGTCCGTCCACCGCGGCGGTGCAGCTGCCGAAGCCCACCGGCCCCCGCCGTTTGGTCAGGACGCACTCCAGCTCCAGCACATCCCCAGGGATCACCTTTTTTTTGAATCTGGCGTTCTTCACGCCGCCGAACAGCACCAGCTTTCCCTTGTCCTCCGGGCAGGTGAGGATGGCCACCGCCCCCACCTGGGCCATGGCCTCCAGGATCAGCACGCCGGGCATGACGTGCTCCTGGGGGAAGTGGCCGCAGAAGAACTGCTCGTTGACGCTGACGCACTTTACCCCCTTGGCCCGCACCCCCGGCTCGCACTCGTCGATGCGGTCCACCAGGGCGAAGGGGTAGCGGTGGGGCAGAATTTCCGCAATCTGATTGGAATTAAGCCTCATGGTCCGCCTCCCATTTTTTCAGCAGTACGCTGGCGTTGTGGCCGCCGAAGCCCAGGGAGTTGGACAGGGCGTACCGCAGGGGCAGCTCCCGGCCCTGGTTGGGCACCACGTCCAGATCGCAGGCCTCGTCCGGGACCTGATAGTTGATGGTGGCCGGGACAAAGCCGTCCCGCAGGGACAGGGCGGTAAAGATGGCCTCCACGGCTCCCGCAGCCCCCAGCATGTGTCCGGTCATGGACTTGGTGGAGCTGACGCACAGCTCTTTGGCGTGGGGGCCGAACACCGTCTTGATGGCGGCGGTCTCGCCGGCGTCGTTGAGGGGGGTGGAGGTGCCGTGGGCGTTGATGTAGCCCACCGCCTCCGGCCCCACGCCGCCGTCCGCCAATGCCATGGCCATAGCCTTTGCGCCGCCGCTGCCGTCGGGACGGGGGGCGGTCATGTGGTAGGCGTCGCAGGTAGCGCCGTAGCCCGCCAGCTCCGCGTAGATGTTCGCGTTCCGGGCCAGGGCGTGGCCCAGCTCCTCCAGCAGCAGAATGCCCGCGCCCTCCCCCATGACGAAGCCGCTGCGCTCCTTGTCAAAGGGGATGGAGGCCCGGTTGGGGTCTGTTGCCTGGCTGAGGGCCTTCATGGACGTGAAGCCCCCCACGGACAGGACGGTGATGCTGGACTCCGTGCCGCCGCAGAGCATACAGTCCGCGTAGCCGTCCCGGATGTACCGGAAGGCGTCGCCCACGGCGTTGGTGCCCCCGGCGCAGGCGGTGACCGGGCAGGAGCACATGCCCCGGAACCCGGCGTGGATGGCGATCTGACCGGCGGCCATATTGCAGATGGCGGTGGGGATATAGTAGGGGGACACCCGGTCCCAGTTCCGCTCCGCCCCCTTCAGGCACTCGCTCTCCGTGATGGCCTGCCCGCCGATGCCGCTGGAGACGATGACGCCGCAGCGGTCCAGGTCCAGGCGCTCCAAATTGACGCTGCTGTCCGCCAGAGCTTCTTTGGCGGCGGCCAGGGCCAGCTGGGTAAAGCGGCCCATGTGCTTGGCCTCCATGCGGGAAACATACTGCTCCGGGTCAAAGCCCTTCACCTCCGCCGCCAGGGTCACTTTTTTTCCGGCGGCATCGTACTGGGTGATGGGGCCGACGCCGCAGACGCCGGCCCGCACTGCCTGCCAGCTGTCCGGAGCGGTCAGGCCCAGGGGCGTCACCGCGCCCAGGCCGGTGATGACAACTCGTCTTTTGCTCATACGCTTCTCCCTTCGTCACATGGCCATGCCGCCGTCCACGCACAGCACCTGTCCGGTGATATAGGCGGCGCTGTCACCGGCAAAAAACGCCACGGCCTTGGCCACGTCCGCCGCCGCGCCCATCTTCCCCATGGGGATGGAGGCCAGGGTGGCGGTCCGGGCCTTCTCCGGCATGGCGGCGGTCATATCGGTGTCAATGAACCCCGGCGCAACCGCGTTGACGGTGACGCCCCGTCCGGCCAGCTCCTTGGCGGCGGACTTGGTCATGCCCACCACGCCGGCCTTGCTGGCGGCGTAGTTGACCTGTCCGGCGTTGCCCCGCAGGCCCACCACGGAGCTGAGGTTGACGATCCGGCCATACCGCTGCTTCACCATCTGCCGGGATACCGCCTTCATGCACAGAAATGTCCCCTTCAGATTGGCGGCAATGACCTGGTCGAAGTCCTCCTCCTTCATGCTCATTAGCAGGCCGTCCCTGGTAATGCCCGCGTTGTTGACCAGGATATCGATCCGGCCAAACTCCTGCAGGGCAGTCTCCATCAGCCGGGCCACCTGCTGGGGGCTGGACACGTCGCAGCGCACGGTCAGGGCCCTGACGCCCATGGCCTCACAGGCGGCGGCGGTCTGCCGGGCCGTGGCCTCGCTGCCGGCGTAGCAGAGCACAACGTCCGCGCCCTGGGTTGCCAGCTCCAGGCATACCGCCCGCCCGATGCCCCGGCCTCCGCCGGTGACAACGGCGGTTTTTCCTTTCAAGCTCATGGCCTCTCCTCCTTGTTCAGCGCCGCCAGCCAATCCGGCAGGCGCTCCACGTCCGGCACGGTCTCCACCGCGTACACCGGCATCTCCGGTAACGTTCTGCGGACAAAGCCGCTGAGGGCCGTCCCCGGCCCGATCTCCAGAATGGCGTCCACACCCATCGCCGCCATGGCCCGGATGCTGTCCTCCATATAGACGCTGTTCTGGACCTGCCGGACCAGCAGCTCCGGGATGGATTCGTCCCCGTTTCTGGGCCGGCCCAGACAGTTGAAAATGACCGGGATGGCCGGCTCGGCAAAGGAGACGGTCCGGAAATAGGACGCCAGCGCCGTTCCGGCGGGGGCCATCAGGGGGGTGTGGAAGGGCCCGCTGACCTTCAAAGGCATACAGCGCCGGGCCCCCTTCTCCTTGGCCAGGGCAGCGGCTCTCTCCACCGCCGCCTTCTCCCCGCCGATGACCAGCTGTCCGGGACAGTTGTAGTTGGCGATGACCACCACGCCCAGGCTGGACGCCTCGCCGCAGGCCGCCTCCAATGCCGCCCGGTCCAGGCCCAGCACGGCCACCATAGCGCTCTCCAGCCCCTGTGCGGCCCGCTCCATGGCCTGCCCCCGGAACGCCACAGTCCGAATGGCGGTCCGGGCGTCAAAGACCCCGGCGGCGTGGAGGGCGGAGTACTCTCCCAGGCTCAGTCCTGCCGTGACGGAAGGAATAACGCCCCGCTCCAACAGCACCGCCGTCAGCCCGGCGGCAAAGGCCACCATGCAGGGCTGGGTATACCGGGTCTGGTTGATGAGATTCTGACTGTCAATAAAGCAGACTTCTTTCAGGTCAAAGCCCACGTCCGCGCCGTCCAGCACGCTCCGGAAGGCGGGGTAGGCCCCGTAGAGGTCCGTGCCCATGCCGGGGTGCTGGCTGCCCTGGCCGGCGTACAGAAAGCCCAGCTTCATCCCAGGGCCCTCCATGTTGCCTGGCCCTGGGTCCAGAGCTCCTGCAGGATGTCCTTCACGGGACGGATCTCATGGAGCATCCCGGCCACCTGGCCGCACATGACGCTGCCGGTGTCCACGTCGCCGTCCAGCACCGCCCGGCGCAGTCCGCCCAGGGTCACTTTCTCCAATTCCTCCAGGCTGGCTCCCCGCTTCTCCAGAGCCAGGTACTCCCGTGCCATCTTGTTTTTCAGCACCCGCACCGGGCCGCCGATGGACCGGCCCGTGACGGTGGTGTCGCTGTCTTTCGCTTTGAGAAGGGCCTGCTTATAGTTTTCATGGATGGGGCACTCCCGGCTCACCAGCAGGCAGGTGCCCACCTGGACGCCGCAGGCCCCCAGGGCAAAGGCCGCAGCCAGCTGCCGTCCGCTGGCAATGCCCCCGGCGGCGATGACCGGCACGTTCACCGCGTCCGCCACCTGGGGGACCAGGGCCATGGTGGTCATCTCCCCCACGTGTCCGCCGGACTCGGCGCCCTCGGCGATGACCGCGTCGATGCCGGCCCGCTCCAGCCGCTTGGCCAGGATGGCCGCCGCCACCACGGGGATGACCTTGATGCCGGCGTCCTTCCAGGCGGGGATGTACTGGCCGGGGTTGCCCGCGCCGGTGGTGACCACGGCCACCCGCTCCTGGGTGATGACCTGGGCCAGCTCCCCGGCGATGGGGTTCATCAGCATCAGGTTGACGCCGAAGGGCTGATCCGTCCGCTCCCGGCAGATGCGGATCTGCTCCCGCAGCTGGCCGGGGGTGTGCATGCCGCCGGCGGCAATGATGCCCAGGGCGCCCGCGTTGGAGCAGGCGGCGGCAAAGGCTCCGTCGGCAATGTTGGCCATGCCGCCCTGGATAATGGGGAGCTGCGTCCCCAGCAGTTCGTTCAGTCGTTTCATACGTTCCTTCCAATCTCGATAAGTGCGCCGCCCCAGGTCAGCCCGCCGCCGAAGCCCACCAGCAGCGCCCGGCTGCCATCGGGCAGACGGCCCGCCGCCTCCAGCTCGCTGAGGGCGATGGGGATGCTGGCGGCGGAGGTGTTGCCGCGGCATTCAATGTTTTTGTAGTATTTCTCCGCCGGAATCCGGTATTTTTTCGCCACCAGGTCGATGATGCGGGCGTTGGCCTGGTGGAAGACGAACACGTCCACGTCCTCCGCCGTCAGACCATGGCGCTCCAGCACCCGGTCCATACACCAGGGCACCGCCTCCAGGGCGAATTTGAACACCTTCTGCCCCTCCATGGACAGATACGGGTCGTCGCGGGAGCCGGGGCCGGGGCAGTACAGCAGCTCGGTGTTCCCATGGCACCCCAGCACCGCGCCGATGGAGGGCCACGCCGCCCGCCACTCCACCACCGCCGCCCCCGCGCCGTCGCCGAAGAGGATGCAGGTGCTCCGGTCGGACCAGTCCACCACCCTGCTGAGCACGTCGCAGCCCACCACCAGCCCGAACTTCCGGGGGGCGGCGGCCAGCAGGCACTCCATGGTGTGCAGGGCGTAGAGGAAGCCGGAGCAGGCGGCGTTCAGGTCGAAGCAGAGGGTGTCGGCCGGCAGGCCCAGGGTCTTCTGCAGGGTGCAGGCGGCGCTGGGGATCACGGCGTCCGCCGTCATGGTGGCTACGATGCACACCCCCACCTCGCCGGGGGTGACGCCGGCCCGCTTCAAAGCAGTCCGGGCGGCGGCGGTACACAGGCCGCTGTGGGTCTCCCCGGTACACACCCGCCGCTCCCGGATGCCGGTACGGGTGGTGATCCACTCGTCGGTGGTGTCCACCCGCCGGGCCAGGTCGCCGTTGGTGAGGATGCGGCTGGGCAGGCAGCTGCCGGTCCCCCGTAGTTTGATGCCGTTCATGGATTCTCCTTCTGGGGGGCTCCGCCCCCCATGCGTCTGAATTTCTGGTACCGGGCGGCGGCGAGGTTCTTTTCCCTGGACAGCTGGCTCAGATGCCGGCTGAGGGCCTCGTCCACCTGCCGGAAGGTGATGGCCTGGGCCAGATGGGCGCCGCCGCCGGGCTCCAGAATGATCTCGTCGATGACGCCCAGCTCCTTCAGGTCCGCCGCCGTCAGCTTCATCAGCTCGCTGGCCTCCTCATGGCGCTTGGCGTCCTTCCACAAAATGGTGGCGAAGCCCTCCGGGGACAGGATGGCGTAGACGGCGTTTTCCAGCATCAGCACCCGGTTGGCCACGCCCAGGGCCAGGGCCCCGCCGCTGTTGCCCTCCCCGGTGATGACGGCGATCACCGGCACGGTCAGGCGGCTCATCTCCAGCAGGTTCCGGGCGATGGCCTCGCCCTGTCCCCGCTCCTCCGCCTCCAGGCCGGGGTAGGCCCCGCCGGTGTCGATGAAGGTGATCACCGGGCGGCGGAACTTCTCCGCCTGCCGCATCAGCCGCAGGGCCTTCCGGTAGCCCTCCGGGTTGGGCATGCCGAAGCGGCAGAGGAGGTTCTCCTCCAGGTCCTTGCCCTTCCGGGTGCCGATGACGGTGACCGGGCGTCCGTGGTAGAGGGCCGCGCCGCCTAAAACCGAGGCGTCCTCGCCGGACAGGCGGTCGCCCCGCTGTTCAAAAAAATCCGTGAACAAGGCGGAAATATAGTCGGAAATATTGGGCCGCTGGGGGTGCCGGGCAATGGCCACCCGCTCCGCGGCGGTCAGGCTGCCGTTCATCAAGCGCCTCCCTTCTCGTGCAGGCGCAGCAGCTGGGACAGCGTTTCCCGCATCCGGGGCCTGGGCACCACCGCGTCCACAAAGCCGTGCTCCATCTGGAACTCCGCGCGCTGAAAGCCCTCCGGCAGCGTCTCGCCGATGGTCTGCTGGATCACCCGGGGGCCGGCAAAGCCGATCAGCGCCCCCGGCTCCGCCAGGATCACGTCCCCCAGGGAGGCGAAGCTGGCCGTGACGCCGCCGGTGGTGGGGTCGGTGAGCACGGAGATGTACAGCAGCCCCCGCTTGTCAAAGCGGCCCAGGGCCGCGCTGGTCTTGGCCATCTGCATCAGGGACAAAATCCCCTCCTGCATCCTTGCCCCGCCGCTGGCGGAAAACAGGATCAGCGGCAGGCGGTTCTTCTCCGCGTACTCGATGGTCAGCGTCAGCTTTTCCCCCACGGCGGCGCTCATGGACCCCAGCAGGAACTGGCTGTCCAGCACGCCCACCACGCAGCGGCGTCCGTCGATGGTCCCCACGGCGGAGACGGCGGCCTCGCTGAGGCCGGTCTTCTGCCGGGCCTCCGCCAGCTTCTCCCGGTAGCCGGGAAAGGACAGGGGGTCCTGGGCGGCTATTTTGGGATACAGCTCCCGAAAGGAGCCGTGGTCCAGGGTGATGCCCAGCCGGTAGTACGCGCCCACCGGAAAGTGGTGGCCGCAACGGGGGCAGAGATACAGGTTCCGGGATACCGCCTGATGGCTGCTGTCCTGCCCGCAGCGGGGGCAGGCGACGGCGTTTTCAGGCGGGACGTACCGCTCCCGCAGGGCCTTCATGGCCAGCAGGCGGGCGCGGCGCTTGGCAAATATGCCGCTCATGTGTTCTCATCCTCGCTTTCGGACAAATGCCGGGTAAAGTCCAGCAGTTCGGGCAGATGGGCGTCCAGGCAGTCCGTGGCGCAGCCGCCCCGGACAAAGGCGGCGTGGTGCATCAGCTGGTAGCACAGCTCCGCCGTGGTGGGGAAGCCCTCCAGGGCGAACTCCTCCAGGCACCGGCGCATTTTCCGGATGGCCTCCAGCCGGGTGGGGGCGTGGACCATCACCTTGGCGGCCAGGGAGTCGTAGTAGGGCGGCAGGGGGCAGCCCTCGTACAGCCCCGTGTCCACCCGCACGCCGGGCCCGCCGGGCAGATGCAAAAACTCCGTCCGTCCGGGGCAGGGCCGGAACCCATTGGCGGGGTCCTCGGCGTTGATGCGGCACTCAATGGCGTGGCCGGTGCAGGCGATGTCCTCCTGGGCAATATCCAGGGGCAGGCCGGAGGCGATCCGCAGCTGCTGGCGGATCAGGTCCACGCCGGTGACCAGCTCGGTGATGCCGTGCTCCACCTGGATGCGGGTGTTCATCTCCATAAAATAGAAGTGCTCCCCGTCCGGGTCCAGCAGGAACTCCACAGTGCCGGCGTTGACGTAACCCACGGCCTTTGCCGCCCGGACCGCCGCCTCCCCCATCTCCCGCCGCAGCTCCGGCGTGAGGCCCCAGGCGGGGGCCTCCTCCACCAGCTTCTGGCTGCGCCGCTGGAGGGAGCAGTCCCGGTCCCCCAGGTGGACCACATTGCCAAAGTTGTCCGCCAGGATCTGCACCTCGATGTGACGGGGGTGCAGCACCAGCTTTTCCAGATACATCTCGTCGTCGCCGAAGCAGGCCCGGGCCTCCGCCCTGGCCTCCTTCAAGGCGGAGGGCAGCTCCGCCGGGCCGGCGCAGCGGCGGATGCCCCGTCCGCCTCCTCCGGCGGACGCCTTCAGCATCACGGGGTATCCCACCCGCTCCGCCGCCGCCAGGGCCTCCGCCTCACTGCGAACCGGGCCGTCGGAGCCGGGGGTCACCGGCACATGGGCCTGCCGCATCATGGTCCGGGCGGCGGACTTGGCCCCCGCCCGCCGGATGACATCCCCCGGTGGGCCGATAAAGACCAGCCCCGCCTGGGCGCAGGCGCCGGCGAAGTCCGCGTTCTCGGACAGGAAGCCGTAGCCGGGGTGGATGCCGTCGCAGCCGGTGGCCAGGGCCGCCGTCAGAATGGCGGTCTGGCTGAGGTAGCTGTCCGCCGCCCGTGCCGGACCGATGCACACAGACCGGGTGGCCAGCTGGACGTGGAGGGCGTCCCGGTCCGCCTCGGAATAGACGGCCACCGTCTCAATGCCCGCCTCCCGGCAGGAGCGGAGGATCCGCAGGGCGATCTCGCCCCGGTTGGCGATCAGGACCCGCTTCAGCATGGCCGGTACCGGAAGAGGGGCTCGCCGAAGGACGCCAGCTGTCCGTCGGCCTTCAGGACCTCCTCGATGACGCAGTCGCAGGGGGCCGGGACCTCGCTCATCATCTTCATCGCCTCGATCAGGCACACGGTCTGGCCCTTTCCCACCCGCTTGCCGGCGCTGACAAAGGGGGGCTGGTCCGGGGCGGGGGCGGCGTAAAAGGTGCCCACCAGGGGGGCGTCGATGGTTTCCGCCGCCTCCTGGGCCGCCGGGGCGGAAATCGGGGCCGCCGCGGGCGCAGGTACGGGTGCGGCGGATACCGGCCCGTTCCGGCCCAGCTCCAGGGTGAAGCCAGGCTGAGAGAGCTTCAGCGTCTGGAGAGAGCTGCGCTCAAAGCGGTCCAGCAGTTCAAAAAGTTCCGGATTGGTCATGTCGATCCCCTTCTTCCCGGTGAAATTCAAGCCTCGTGGGACTCCAGGTATGCCTTGATGTCGCCCACGGTCTTCAGCGTGGGCAAGGCCTCGTCCTCCACCGTCACGCCGGTGGCCTCCTCAATGGCCATGGCCAGCTCCACCATCGCCAGGGAATCGGTGCCCAGGTCGTCCACCAGCAGGGCCTCGTCCGTCACTTTTTCCAGGTCGCAGGTCAGGGTCTCGGCGATCACGCCGCGCACTTTTTCAAAATCCATGGTTGTTCTCCTTATTTTGTCAAAAATGATTCATAAAATTTATCTAAAAAAATTTAGCTAAATTTTGTGAGTGTATTGTATGCGTCCGGGCCGGAATTGTCAAGCCAAAGTTTGCCGAATAAAGCGGGCGGTTTCGGGGGAGTGATGGGCATTTTAGCCAAAAAAGCGCCCGGTGCAGTCATTCTGCACCGGACGCAATCGAAACATGTGATGGAATTATGCCTCTCCGCCGCTGTCAAAGACCACCTGCAGGTGAGGATTTTCCCGGCCCGCCTCCACCAGAGCGCCCAGCAGCGCCGCGCTGTAGGCGCCCAGGTTCTGCGCCAGGGCCTCCCGCCGGTAGACGACCAGGCGTGTGGACTCCGGCAGGTCTGCGGAGAGGATATCGTAGAGGGCGTCCAGGTTTCTCCCGTAGTAGTCCGGCAGGCCCAGACGCCGGGACAGATAGTCGTGGACCTCCTCCTGGGTGGTCATCCGGCTTCCGTCAAGGACAATGGTTCTCATTGGCTACTCCTCCCCATAGAGTTGTGTAAAGCTCTCATAGTGGTCCTCTGTGTAATAGACCAGCCCGTCGTTGGAGAAGATGATGCGCTTCGCGCCCCGGCTGCTCTGGCCGATGGTGTCGATGTCGCACTCATAGTAGGTCCGGCCCTCCGCCTTGGGGAGCAGGCCCTCCCGGTTGCCGAACCGGTCGCCGCCGATGGCGCACCCCGGCGCGTAGACCTCCACGCTGCCGCCGGTCCAGCCCAGGTCCCTGGCCTCGTTTTTGGTGATGTAGTTGCTGGGCAGATGGTCGTAGAGATGGAGGTAGAGGGAGACGTCCTCCTTGCTGTTATAGGTGCCGTCCTCGTCCAGCTCCGGCGCGGCGGGGTCCTCCCACTGCACGTCCTCCGTCCCGGCGGTGGTGCCGGGATCGTCCTCCGGGGCCGCTGCGTCCTCCGGCACTGCCGTGTCCTCTTGGGAGGGACTGTCCACAGTGTCGTTGGCCGTCAGCTCCGGCAGATAGGTGACCACGGCATCGGAAATGTTGTCCGCTCCGCCGCATGCGGCCAGCGTCAGGGCCGACAGCGTCAGCAGGATGGAAAATAGCTTCTGTTTCATATGCACCTCGAAAAGTTGTCATTGTCTTCCGGGCGGGCCCCTGTTCTTCCCGTGCCCCCCGCAGCGCTGGTCTTTAGGATAGCAGAAAGCGCCGGGTTTGACAAGCCCCTTTTCCCACCAGCCAGAGGCCGCATCCCGTGCAGGATGGCGGGGCGGTCATGGCAGGAAAGCGTGGGAAATACTGAATGGGCGTGTATAATGTCGTTATGTAAACATAATGCAGCCGCCGGACGGTGGAAATCTCCGGCACAGGGGATGTTGGGAGCTGTGGGAAAGTCGGGAAGCCGCTGTGATCGGAGGCGGGCCGTGTGTGGAAAACTCTGTGGAAAATGTTCATAACGCATTGTACTAGAAAATTATTGTGGAATTTATGTGAACTCGCGGAACAAAAGTTCGACGGAGAAGGATACAGAAGTCATTGGTTTTCCTCAGGCAATTTTGCGAAATTTGTCGAATTTTCCGGAAGGGACGGACCGCCGCAGGGCGCGTCCCCCGCCGGTCCGCCGGTATGTTCTGCATATTTGCCGAGTCATCGTGCAAAGCGGCCTGCAAAAAATACAAGCGGTTATCGCACAGACGTCCTGAGCCGGGCGGGAACAGATATCCCCTCTGTTTCCCCGGATCTGGCCGCCCGTTCTTGACAAATCCGGCGGAGGGACAGTATAATAGGCGCGAACTGACGGACAGAAAAGGAGATACATAGCCGTTATGGGAAAATTTGATAAAATGCTGCTGGTCAGCGATTATGACAACACCCTGCGCTACACAGAGACCTCCCTGCGGGGCGGGGGCGAGGCGCCGCCTGTTCATCCTGAGAATCTGCGGGCCATACACTACTGGATGGACCAGGGCGGCGCCTTCGCCATGGCCACCGGGCGCTCTCTGGCGGCCTTCCGGGCCCCGGCCAGGGACATCCCCATGAACGCCCCGGCTATTGTGGACAACGGCGCGGCCATCTATGACCTGCGGACAGAGACGTATCTGGTCAAGAGCTTTCTGCCGGACGGGTGTCTGGAGCATCTCCGGGCCGCCGCCGGCGCGTTCCCGGAGCTGTCTCTGGAGCTGTACCACGAGGGGGACCTGATCCAGGTCGTCCACCAGACGCCGTGGAACGAGCAGCACGCGAAATTGACCAGGCTGAATTACCAGGTTATCGCGGCGGTGGAGCCGGAGCTGGTGCCTCTGCCGCTGGTAAAGGCCCTTTTCGTGGCGGACATGGCCGTGCTGAAGCAGCTCTGCCGGTTTATGGCGGAGAAGGGCTGGGCGGAGCGGTACGAGCTGATTTTTTCCAGCGACCATCTGCTGGAGATGACCGCCAGGGGCGCGGACAAGGGGCGGATGGCCCTGCAGCTGAAAAAGCTGTGCGGGTGCGAGCAGCTGTACTGTGCCGGGGACCACGCCAACGATCTGCCCATGCTGCGGGCCGCGGACCGGGCCTTTGTTCCGGCCAACGCCATACCGGAGGTGCTGGAGTCCGGCGCGACGGCGGTGTGCCACTGCCTGGACGGGGCGATTGCCGAGGCTGTGGGGATCATCGAAAGAATTTGACATTTCCTGTCCGGCGTATTATAATACCCCCGAAAATCGGGCGGAGGCCCTGACTTGCTGGGAGGCATGTGTATGATACAGGCAGTTGTGTTTGATTTGGACGGTACCCTGCTGGATACGATCCCCGATATTGCCGGCTCTCTCAACCGCGCGCTGGCCGCCTGCGGCCTGCCCACCCACCCGGTGCGGGTATGCGAGCGCTTCGTAGGCGGCGGCATCCGGGAGGCGGTGCGAAAGGCTGCGCCGGAGAATACGCCGGCGGAAGTGCTGGACCAGGTTCTGTCGGCCTATCTGGCGGACTACCCGAACCACTGTACAGACACCACCCGCTGCTATCCCGGCGTCCCGCGGCTGCTGGCGGGCCTGGAGGAGGCCGGGATGGTCCTGGGCGTGCTGAGCAACAAGACCGAGGGGCCTACCCGCAGGATCATAGAAACCCTTCTGCCCGGCGTCCCGTTCCGCTGTGTGTTCGGGCGGGTGGACGGACGCCCTTTGAAGCCGGACCCTGCAGCCGCCGCGCCCGTGCTGGAGGCGCTGGCCCTGCCCCCGTCGGACATCGCCTATGTGGGCGACAGCGGGACGGATATGCAGTTTGCCCGGGCGGCGGGGATGCTGGCCGCCGCAGCGCCCTGGGGATACCGCTCCCGGTCGGAGCTGGTGGCGATGGGCGCGGAGCTGACGCCGGACAGCCCGGAGGGACTGCTGACGCTGTTATTGGCGGCGGCGTGATCTCCTCTGGCCGTCCTCCGGAGCGCCGGCAGTCTCCGCTCCACCCTGTTTCGCAATCATAAAATCGACATCCGCACAGGTAAAGAATTGAGGTGACCGGATGAATGCCATTGCCGCAGTCAGCCGTTCCTGGGGGATCGGCTGTCAGAACAAACTGCTTTTTCATATCCCCGCTGACTTACAGCGTTTTCGCCATCTGACTGCCGGCGGCACGCTGATCATGGGCCGAAAAACATTCGAGTCCCTGCCTGGGGGAAAACCGCTGCCAGACAGGCGCCACATCATCCTCTCCCGCAATCCGGATTTTGAGCGGGAGGGCATAGAAGTGGCTCACTCCATCAGGGATGTCTTTGCCCTGACGGCGGACAGCAGGACCGAAGAGCTCTGGATTTGCGGTGGGGGCGAGATCTATCGGGCATTTCTTCCCTACTGCAGCCGTTGCTATCTTACCTATGTGGATGCGGATCCGCCTTACGACGCCTGCTTTCCGGCATTGACAAGCTGTCCGGAATGGACGGTCACGGATGACGGCGGGGTTGAAACGGACGGCGTGCTCCGCTATCGCTTTGTCAATTATAAAAATCGCGCGCCTGCAGAGGCCTGATCTTCAACGATTGAAGACCCCTTGGACAGCCCGGCTGGGCCCCAAGGGGTCTTCTTTTTATCAGGCGCTGCCAGCGTGTTCCTTCCATTCTGCCAGGAGCTCCAGCGCTGTGCGGTTCAAAACTGGATGCCGGACATAGGGAGCGATCTGACACAGCGGTTCCAGCACAAATCCCCGTTTTTGCATCTCAATATGCGGAATATGCAGCTGTTCATCGTCCAGGATCAAGTCGTCATACAGCAGGATATCTAAATCCAGGGTGCGGGGCCCCCAGCGGATGACCCGCTCTCGATTCGCCGCCTGCTCAATTTCATTTAGGCGGGAGAGCAATTCATGGGGTGTCAGCAGGGTCCTGATCTTCATTGCGCCATTCAGGAACTTGTCCTGTTCCACCACGCCGTACGGCTCTGTCACCAGAAAGCCCGAAACCGCTTCCACCCGACAGCCCCGCGTATGCCGCAGGTGCTCCACGCCCATTTCCAGGTATCCCTGCTTGTCCCCCATATTGGAGCCCAACGCAATATAGGCCGTATGCCATCCCCGCTCGATCTCCACGGCGACGGTTTTCAAGTGCAGTCCAACCGGCGCCCAGGGCTTTTGCACCTGCAGGCGCACCCGCTCCAATCGCTCCGTCTGCAAAAGCAGCTCTTCTGCCAGACGTTCTGCCGCCGTTTCCAACAGATGGTAGGTATGTTCCTCCAGAAATCGTTTGATAAAATGACTGATCTCTCCGTAATGGATGGATCTCGTTAAATCATCAGTCTTTCCGGCCTCTCTGGTGGAGGTATACAGCACAGCCGAAATGACAAATTTCTGTCCCAGAACATTTTCCTCCGGAAATACGCCGTGTTTTGCAAAAACCTCCAGATTTTTGATCTGTATTTGATCCATAGCACCCAACCTCTTATGTTTTCTCCATTCCGGCGGACAGGATGGCCTCTGTCATCTGGATAGCCCGCCGGTTGGCCTTGACGTCATGGACGCGGACAAACGAGCACCCCTTCATAACCGCCATCACCGTCGTCACAAGCGTTCCCTCCTCCCGCTGGTCCGCCGGGAGATCGAGCGCCAGTCCGATCACGGATTTCCTGGAAGTTCCCAAAAGAATGGGGTAGTGCAATCGCTGAAACCGCTCTAAAAAATGGATTGTCTCCAGATTCATTTCGTATGTCTTCCCAAATCCGATTCCGGGGTCCAGAATAATTTTGCTGTCAGCAATTCCAGCCGCTTTCGCTAATTCCACGCATTCTGCCGTCTCCCGCAGCATATCCTCATAAAAATCCGTGTACGCCGCTGCAGCTTTGTTGTGCATCAGGCAGCAGGCCGTCTGTGTGCGGGCGATCAAGTCCGCCATCCCGGCGTCATACTTCAACCCCCAGATGTCGTTGACCAAATCCGCGCCGGCCTGTATGGCAGCCTCCGCAACCTTGGCCTTGTATGTATCAATGGATACAGGAAGCCCCGTCTCCTTTTTGACCAGCTCCACAACCGGCGCGATCCGCTCGATTTCCTCCTGCTCTGAAATCTGCCGGTGGCCCGGCCTGGTAGACTCTCCGCCAATATCCAGAATGTCCGCCCCATCCTCTGCCATCTCCAGCGCGTGAGCCAACGCGGCGTCCTTTGTGTTCCACCTGCCGCCGTCTGAAAAGGAATCCGGCGTCACATTCAGGATCCCCATAATATAGGTGTGGCGCGCTGTATCAAATTCCCGGTTTCCAATATTCATATTGTCTCCTTTTAGACCTGTGCCTTAATAGGTGATTTCCCGATTTTTCTTTTCCTCCGGCCAATCGCATTCGTCCTGCGCCGGACAGAAAAAACAATTCCTGGACAGCTTGTCCGCCCGGTAAAACAACGCAGGCAGCGTGTTTTTTTCGGCAGCTGCCGGTTTGCTCCGATGGCAGAGGATCAGCCGCAGGATATCGGACCGCTCCTGCCGGTCAAAGCCGCAGTCGATAAGAATGCCCTCCGCGATCTCCGCGCCCGCCTGCTCGTGCGGGATATTCTGCTGATATTGCAGGTGGCGGCCAATGTCGTGCAAAAGTCCTGCCGCATACACCTGTTCCTGGTTGACCGGCAGTCCCTGCTCCGCCGCTAACAGACAGGTCACCCGCGCTACAGTCAAAAAATGCTCCGGCGTATGCCGGCAAAACTTCCGCCCCGCCTCACAGCGGCGGATCTCCGCCAGGCAGGCCTGATAGCTTGGATGCCGCCAGATCCGGTTGACTCGTTCCCTTCTCACAGCTGCTTTACCATAGCCAGGAAGCGGTCCTGCAAGTCCCGCTGTTCCTGAAATATCCCCAGCGCTGTCAAGGTCACGGTCCTGCTCCCCGGCTTTTTGATCCCGCGCATGGTCATACACGTATGCTCCGCTTCCAGCATAACGATCACACCCTTCGGTTTCAGGTTTTCCGCCAGCGCCTGAGCGATCTGGGCCGTCATTTTCTCCTGGATCTGCGGCCTTCTGGCAAATACATCCACCGTTCTGGCCAGCTTGCTCAGGCCCGCAACACGGCCATCCGGCACATAGCCGATATGCGCCTTTCCATAAAATGGGAGCAGATGGTGCTCACAGGTGGAGTAAAAGGTGATGTCCTTTTCGATCACCATGTCGTCATTGGCGACCGT
Source organism: uncultured Oscillospiraceae bacterium (assembly GCA_910578505.1). GTDB lineage: Bacteria > Bacillota > Clostridia > Oscillospirales > Oscillospiraceae > Pelethomonas. The sequence continues at coordinate 27,499 of CAJTPV010000020.1, forward strand.
AAACTGTTTCTGCAGATGCTTCGCCGGGTCCTCATAGAGTCCCCCGTAAATCTCCGCGCACATACGGGCAATCCGATCCGGCGTCTCCAGCAGGCCCTCTCTTGTGATATCCTCGCCGATGCCTTCCAAAATCAGTCTTACGCCGGCTCTGATCTTGTCGTAGTCCATCATGACAAAAACGACCTCTTTTCAATAGAAATGCACCTCCATAATGTGACAGAACATATGACGAAACAGCCCTTCACAATACGAGATGCAATCTTATATTGTTGCAACGGGTGCGGTAATCACATCGTAAGACTGAGCTTTTCGTTTCGGCAGCAACTCCCCATCTGCCAAACACTTGACGCATGAAAACCTATTTTGCATATTATTCTATTTTCAGGAGGCTTACACAGTATACCACATTGCCTGGAAAAGGTCCATAGTTTTCTCAAAATATCGGGGAATCTTTTTGCAGAGCACGACCGGGTCCCGGCCTGCGGAAACGCCCTCTCAGTCAGCCGCAGGCTGACCGAGAGGGCGCTCCACCACTGCGCCATCCGCTCCCGGCACAGGGCGATAAATGGTGGTACCATCCACAATGCGGCAGGCGCTGACCTGCAGGCCCGCTTACGGCAGCTCTGCCACATCCAATACAGCGCCCTCCACACATAAGGCGTCTGGGGCATCCAGCACCAGAAACAGGCATGTCTCACATCCACAATGTGAGCGGGGGTGCAGGACAGAGAGCATATGCAGAGACTGGGGTCTGTCGGTCAGGTCCTCCATGGAAAAACACAGCGGCAGCGCGTCTGTAAACATGCCGCAGGGCGACTGTTTGAGAAGAATCGTTCCTGCCCCTTCTGCCGGAGCTGCAGCGCGGACATTCAGTGTGTACTGGACTTTGTAAGTTTTTCCTGGAGTCAGATAGATCTGGGCGGGAGCGCACTCGTTCCAGCGAATGGCTTTTCCCGCCCGGCTCCGTTTTCTCCAGGTCATGCGGCAGCCCGGATTCCACCGCGCCGCTTCCTGCCGGCCTGTCAGCTGGAGGGCGCTGCTCCCACAGGCCTGCGCCCGACAGGGTGGCGGAGGGCAGGGTGGCGGAGGGCAGGGTGGCGGAGGGCAGGGGGGCGGAGGGCAGGGGAACGGAGGACGGGGGGGCGGAGGACAGGGCTCCGGCTGGCGGGGCGGAGGCGCTGCCGGGGGAAGCGGACAGAATTCCAGCACCTGGCTCAGTCTGCTTTTCAGCAGCATCTGGTTCTGGGTGACCACCTCGACAAGAGCGGCCACACTTTTGTTGACAGTCTGCACATTCTGCGGCCAGTTATGGGGATTTGTACCCAGCAAAGTTTCTAAGATATATTGCAGTTTCTCACCCTCGGCATTGAGGATATGGCTCAGGGCAAGCTCCTCCATGGCGATAGACGCAATAATCATGGTCAGAGCCTCCTCTCGTGTCATACCCGCCCCGTTGGGCGGAAAGGAAGGCATCGACATATTCAAAACTCCATCATGCGTTCCGGGCCGTGCCGGAACGAGAATGCGCGGCAAGATATCCATGCCGCTGCTCTACTCTATGACAGCCGGGGCGGCTCTGTTCCAGCAGGAACGCTCCAGCCGGCGGATGCATAGACTATCCCGAATGCGGCTCTGCGGGAGCAGATAATGAAGTATAGAAGGAGGTCCCTCTATGGTAAGCGTCAGCCTGTGTATGATCGTAAAAAACGAGGAGGACGTACTGGCACGCTGTCTGGAGAGCGCGGCGGATCTGGTGGACGAGATCATCATCGTGGATACCGGCTCCACCGACCACACCAAGGAGATTGCCGCCCGGTTTACTGGCCAAATCTTCGATTTCCCCTGGCAGGATGATTTTTCCGCCGCCCGAAACGAGTCCTTTTCCCATGCGTCCATGGATTACTGCATGTGGCTGGACGCGGACGACGTGCTGCTGGAAGAGGACCGAAAGGCATTTCTTGCCCTAAAGGAGACGTTGGATCCCGCCGTTTCGGTGGTTATGGCGCCCTACCACGCCGGATTCGATGAGAGCGGCCATGTAACTTTCTCCTACTATCGGGAGCGCCTGATCAAAAACCATACCGGAATGCGCTGGACAGGAGCTGTCCATGAGGCGATCACACCGTTTGGAAAAGTCCTGCATGCGGATTTCGCTGTCACCCATCGCAAGACCCGTCCCTCCGACCCTGACCGGAACCTTCGGATCTATGAGGCGCAGCTGGCCGCCGGAAAGAGTCTGGAGCCCCGCCAGCAGTTTTACTATGGACGGGAGCTGTACTACCACCACCGCTGGGCGGAGGCGCTGGCCGTCTTTGAGCAGTTTCTGGAGGAAGGCCGGGGATGGGTGGAAAACGAGATCGACGCCTGCTGCCACTGCGCCTATTGTCATAAGGAGCTGGGCCATGACCAAGCGGCGTTGGCGGCCCTGTTCCGCACGTTTGCCTATGACCGCCCCCGGGCCGAGGCCTGCTGCGAAATCGGGTCCTGGTTTTTCCAGCGGGAGCGGTACCGTCAGGCCGCCTACTGGTATGCCCTGGCCCTGACCTGCGCCAGGGACGACAGCCGGGGCGCATTTGTCTCCCCGGACTGCTACGGCTACCTCCCCTGCATCCAGCTGTGTGTCTGCTACAGCCGTCTGGGCGATCCGAAACGAGCGGAGGTCTTTAACGAGCTGGCCGCGTCCTGCAAACCGGATTCGCCGGCAGTCTGCCACAACCGGGCAGTTTTCCAGAGCCTGCCGGAACAGATGGTGTAACTCCATACCCACTCTGCAGGACTGCAGGTGTGTCTATGGCAGTCTGCAAAATTGCTGGCAGCAAGCCCTCACAGTCAGCCTGCGGCTGACTGTGAGGGCCTTCCGCCACTTTGTCAGGAATTTTGCTGTTTGCCATAAAAGTTCTGGGAGGGGCAGCAGGGCTTACTGGCACTTGACCCCTTTACCGTGCGGACGGGTTTATCGCATATTGCGGATATAGGGTTTGCCCAAGGCGGCAGGGTCAGAGTCATTTCTCTTGACTGCACTGAAAATCAACGCCATGACTGTCAGTATATATGGCAGCCCTGTAAAAACTTGTACCGGCATTTCTACGCCAAGAGCCTGCATTTTAAACTGGAGCGCATTGGCCGCGCCCATAAACAGCGCTGCCAGACAAATTCCTACAGGATCCCTCCGGCCAAAGACCACCAGGGACAGTGCAATATACCCCCGTCCGGAAGTGACGTTTTCAGAGAACATCCCCAGCTGCCCCAAAATCAAATAGGCTCCGCCTGTACCGCTCATGATTCCATTGAACAGTGCGGCCAGATATTTCATGCGAAATACAGGCAATCCAACAGTATCCGCCGCCTGTGGGTTTTCGCCGACGGCGATCAGGGACAATCCCCAGGACGTTTTGTTAAAAAACCAGAGCAGAGCGAACATTGATACATAAAGAAGATAGGTAACAATATCCCTTTGAAAAAAAGCCTCTCCAATTACAGGGATTTTGCAGAGAATGGGAATTGGAAGAATGGGTAGCGTTTCAATTTGAGGATATGTCCCGGATGTTTGATTGACAATAACCTGAAAAAAATAGCTGGTCAGCCCCATTGAAAATAGATTCAGGGCAGTACCCGTAACATTCTGGTTTTGCCGCAGATAGATCGAGAACACTGCGTGGATTATGCTGAAACAGCTCCCTGCTGCCATACCGCCAAGAAATCCCAGGAATAAACTGCCCGTCCAATAGGTCACAGCGAACCCTAAAAACGCGCCTCCCAGCATATTGGCTTCTAACCCGATATTCAATGTGCCTGCTTTTTGAGAAACAGTCTCGCCTAATGCGGCGTATGCCAGCGGAACCGCCATCCGTACAGCGGCAGAAAGGAACGACGTGAAAAATGTCAAATTCAGGATCTCACTCCACATGCCTGACGCCTCCTTTTTGCTTCGAAAAGCCGCCGCGCATTTCCGATAAAATTTCCGGCAGAGAGCCGCACAGGATCATGAGAACAATAAAGCCAATGATAATGGACACAATTGAGCTAGGAACACCTAAGCTTCTCTGCATCGCAGCCGCTCCTACCTGAAGCGCCGCCAGTCCAAAGGAAGCCAGCATTACCCGAATTGGATGGTTAAAGGCCAGCAGCGCAACCAGTACAGCTGTATATCCGTTTCCGCCGGAGACACCTTCTAAAAGCCTGTGCTGTACACCAAACACCTCGTTAAATCCAGCCAATCCCGCCATACCGCCGCCAATTACTGCCGACAAAATGAGGCTTCTGGAGACAGGAAGGCCTGTACATAGTGCCGCCCGTCTGCTCAAACCAACCATCTGCATCTCGAACCCCCATGTCGTCTTATAAAGCAAAAACCACAGCACGGCAACGGCGGCCAATGCAAGCAGTGTTCCTGCATGGAGACGTGTTGGGTAGAGTAACTGCGGTAAGGTCAATCCCTCTGGAAGCTGAGCGCTTTGTGGGAGCGAGCTGCCGGATTCCTGAAGAGGCCCCCGGATGCAGACGCCGACAATCATGATGGCAATGTAGTTAAACATAATCGTGTTGACGGTCTCAGAGATCCCCAGCCGGCTTTTCATCCATGCGGGGAAAAGTACCCACAGCCCCCCGGCCAGAAAGGCGGCCCCGAAGGCCAGGACTATCCGCATTGCTCCCAGAGATTCGGGCAGCGCCATCGCCGCCGCCGTAGAGGCCAGTGCACCCATGTACAACTGCCCCTCGGCGCCTAAATTGAAAAATCCGGAGCGGAAGGTGATTGCCACGCCTAAGCCTAGAAAGATTAAGGGTGTGGCGCGTACAAAAACTTCGGCAAACCCGTGAAGAGTGCCGAATATTCCAAAGAAAAAAGTCTGAAATGCCTGTAGGGGATCAGCGCCGGAGAGCAGGATCAGTCCAACGGTGAGCAGCAGGACAGCCGCCACACGAATCAGAGCAAACACGCCTTTCTGTTTCATATTCATGCGCCAACCTCCTCCAATGTCATGCCGCCCATCATCAAGCCCAACGTTTCAACAGAAAGGGACGGCGCATTCTCCACCACACCCATGATCTTTCCGCCCTGCATGACAGCGATCCGGTCTGATAGAGCCAGAATCTCCTCTAAATCGGTAGAAATCAACAACACACTCTTCCCGCAGTCACGCCGCTCCAGCAGCCGCTGCCTGAGATATTCCGCCGCGCCAATGTCCAGGCCGCGGGTGGGCTGGCAGGCAATAGTCAGACTTCCCTCCGACTGCAGCTCCCGCGCCAAGATCATTTTTTGCTGGTTCCCGCCAGACAACAACCTCGCCTGGGTGGCGACCGAAGGCGTTTTTACCTGATAATCCCTGGTGAGCGCCTCCGCATTTCCGCGCATGCGGGCAAACTGCAGAATATGCGCTTTGGCAAAAGGGGCGCAGTAATAGCGGCGCAGCAGATAGTTCGAACAAACATCTGCGTCCATAATCAGGCCATCTTGGTGGCGATCCGCCGGAATATAGGTCAGCCCTATTTCCCAGCGTTTTCGGGAGGATAAATGGTCCAGGACAGTCCCGTTAAGAAGGATGCTGCCGCCGCTCTGCGTTCGCAGTCCAACCAAAATTTCGGCAAGCTCTAATTGTCCATTGCCGTCAACTCCGGCAATGCCTAAAATTTCTCCGCTGTACACAGTCAGATCAATGTGGCTAAGCTGCGCGATCCGATCGGGCCCCCACAGGGAAACGTCACGGATCTCCAACACGGTGCGGCCCATATCTGCTGGTTTCCGGACATGCACTCCCTTCACAAGCTCCCGCCCAATCATATACTGGGACAACTCCCGTTCATTGGTTCCAGCGGTTTCCAATGTACATACTCTTTTGCCATCCCTTAAGACGGTAACCCGATCGCTGATTTCCAGGATTTCCGAGAGATTATGGGCAATCAGGATAATACTGTGTCCCTCGTCCCGCAGCATCCGCAGAATTCTGAAAAATTCCTGAATTTCCTGCGGAGTAAGAACGGAAGTGGGCTCGTCGAGGATCAAAAGGTGGGCATTGCGAAAGAGCGCTTTCAGAATTTCTACCCGCTGCTGCTCTCCTACCGACAGACGGTCGATCCGTCTGTTCAAATCTACAGACAGCCCATACTTGCGGGAAAGCGCCTCGACCTTCGCAGCCAGCGCCTCTCTGCGGATCATGGGAAACCCCTCTGTCCGAAGCCCCAGGATAATGTTTTCTAGCGCCGTCATTTTTCGAACCAGCATAAAGTGCTGATGGACCATTCCAATTCCCAGAGCAATTGCTTCGCTGGGTTCGGCAATCTGCACAGGAGCGTCCTGCCAGAAAATTTCACCCTCCTCTTGTTGGTAAAGGCCATAAAGAATATTCATCAGGGTGGTTTTCCCGGCGCCGTTTTCCCCCAGCAGTGCATGAATTTCCTTTTCCTTGACAGAGAGATCGACCTGGTCTACCGCACGCAAACCGGGAAATTCCTTTACGATCCCTCGCATTTCAAGTAGGGACAAGATTGATTCCTCCCTTCTGCAAATCAACAGGGCGATCTCTCTGCAGGCAGGCCCGCCATGAGGATCGCCCTGTATCGGCGGTTAGTCGTTGGTGACAGTTTCAATAACAGGGATAATCAAGGTTCCGTCCTTGATCTGCTGTATCAGAGATTCGATCTCTTCCTTAACTTCAGTGGGGATTTTGTCCTCAAAGCTGTGATAAGGGGCCAATTGTACGATCCCCTCGGCGAAGCCATAGGACTGAATACCCCCCTCAAATTTGCCGTCCACAGCGGCGCCTACAATGTACAAAAGCACATTTCCGAAGCTGTACATATCGCTGCAGACCACGGTATTCGGAGCCAGACTGTTCTGGTCAGCCGCCGCACCCATCGCCAGCTTGCCGCGCTCCTCACAGGCTTTGATCGCGCCGGTTCCAGCCGTATTTGCGCCATGACCGATAACATCCGCCCCCTGGTCTAACATGGCGGCGGCAGCCTCCTTGGCCAGGGCCACATCCGTAAAGGACTCACAGTAAGTAATGAGCACTTTGGTGTCCGGATTTGCGGCCCTAGCGCCCATTTTAAACGCCTCGGCAGGCTTGATAATGGACGGCTGAGCAGGTCCGGCAACAAAGCCCACCGTGCTGGTCTTGGAGATACGGGCCGCAAGGTATCCCAGGAGATACCTGCTCTGTTCGTTGGAGATCTTGCAGGAAAGGACATTTTCCGCCTCTACGCTGCCCTCAAATACCACAAACCTAGTATCCGGATACTTCTCTGCTGCGGACAGGCAGGGGTCGCCGAACTGGAAACCCAATCCAAAAATTAGGTTGTACCCCTGCGCAGCATAGTCGGTAACTGCAGCCTCCATATCCGTAGTTTGCAGATTTTCCGTGTAGGAGATCTCAACACCATACTGTTCTTTTGCAGTCATCAGACCATCATAAGCCAGCTGGCACCATCCGCCATCGTTAGCAGGTCCTGTCAGGCAGAGCGCTATCTTCATGGGCTGTTCTGCGTCGTTATTAGCTGAGCTGTTGGACGAATCGTCCAGCTGAGACGGTCGCTCTCCGCAGCCGGACAGCGCCAGGACCAGAAGTACCGCAAGAAATGTTGACAAAAATCTTTTCATATAGTGTTCCTCCTTTTTAGTTGAGAGAACTGCTGAACATGAACAGCACCACCCCTTGCGTACATTATCTGAAATATTCTTTCCTTTATGTCAACATTCAATATTTTGCATTTTTTTTAAAAACTTAAAGTCCCCTATAGATGGATACTGGACAGTCTCCTCCAAACGTGTTATACTGTGGTCATGAAAATCGGAGAATTCTCAAATTTAACAGGGCTTCCAATCCTGACAGTGCGCCACTATATGGATATTGGACTGCTTTCCCCGCAGAAAGAGGAGCGCTATTGGAAATTTACAGAGGACGACATGGCACGGGCTCAGGAGATTGCGAAATATAAGGACTGCGGGCTCTCCCTCTCGGCGATTGGAGAGATGCTGTCCCTGCGCGATCAGCTTCTGCGGCATCCAGAGAATGCATGCCTATCCCAGCAGCACAGGGCGCTGTTCACGCGCGAATTTGACCGTCTCCACAAAAGGCAGGCGGAACTTCTTTCCGCCCTGGACCGACTGGAAGAGATGACACGCAGTTTGCGGGGACAGGTGGTGACGGAATCCTTCAACGGCATCCCCTTTGCGCTGTTTTCCCTAATATGCTGCCCAATGTGCAACTCGCCTCTGGACTGGGAGGGCGTGCATATTATTTGCAATCAGGTGCGCGGAGGGCAGGGACGTTGCGCCTGCGGATTCCAGGCCGAGGTTTCTGATGAGGGCATACTGATTACCTCAGGCGCCCAGCGGCCGCTGGTCCCGGCAGTCGATTATCGGATGGCAACCCTGCGGCAGCGTACGCCCCAGGATGTCAGCTATATTGAGAACTTCAACCAGTGGCTGATTCATCGGCTTGCAGAGCTGGATTTGAGCGGAAAAGTGATATTTGAGGACGTATTGAACACGGCTTGCTTTCTTTACCGCGCCATTGGAGCATTGGACGAGAGCGCCTGCTATATCCTGTGCGATACGGATTTGGACGTGGTGCGCTACTACATGTCCAGTATTCGGGCTGCATACCCGCACAGGAATATTCTTTTTTTAGTAGACGACGGAATCCATCATCCTCTGCGTCCCGGTTGTCTGGATGTTGTGATTGACTATGCTGCATCGGAAATTTATCAAAAATATGGGTACCGCTCTTCCTCCACACCTTTGCGCCGCTATGCCCACAATGGTACGATGATTGCTGGCAGATTCTCCCGCCTGTGCAAAAAGCAGTTTGGGGAGCGGAACCCCGCTGAGTACAACCCACTGCGATACCGGCTGTCTGTTTTGCTGGAGGACATGGAACGCAACGGGATCCAAATTTATAATGAAAAAATTGGGTCCCGAGCCGTAGACACCTCTGTGTATATCGGCACGCTTCCGGGAGATATTTTAAAGCCGTATGCCTTTATTGGCCGTTGGAAGATTTCCTGATGGTGTCGGTCTCCATTTGGCGCAGGCGCTTCTCCTGTTCCATCACTGCAGCCAATTCCTCCTGCAGCTGTTCTTTATGTTGACTGAGAAGGAGCATATAGGCATCGACATCCGACTTTTGAGAGAGATTAAATTTGCGATGGAGTGTAAGAAGTTCCAAAATGTCATCCAACGAGAACTGGAGCTTCTTAAACTCCATGACCCGCTCCATATCACTGATACAGGACTCCGGGAAAAGGTGCTGTCCGTTTCGCTTTTCAGGGATGAGAATCCCCCGTTGAATATAATAACGGATGGTGGATTGGGGGACGCCGAATCTCCTGGCAAATGAGCCGATCCTCATCAATGTTTCCACAATATATGCTCCTTTGACTGATTTGGGCCGCCTGACCGGGCGGTCCTGTTTTTGTTTTATCTTGGAAAAGGGTGTATGCCTTTTGTCAGAATGTTTGGTTCTCTTTAAGTTTTTGTTGCAAATGCCCCAGATATATACTTGACATGAAGGTTACAAGAATTGGTTTAATAGACTTCACCTACCGAACTATACATCAAGGAGGGCCGCATATGCAAGACTTACTTTTAAAGAATGTTCGTTCCATTGTGACCTGCGACGCCGAGGATCGAGTGCTCTATGATACGGACGTGCTGGTGAGAGGATCACAGATCGTGCAGATCGGAAAGGACCTGACGGCGGCGGATGTCCGGGTGATCGACGGTCGGGATAAATTTATGTATCCAGGACTGATTAATACACATCACCACTTTTTCCAGGCGTTTGTCCGCAATCTGGTTACCATTGACCGGCCCAATATGACGGTGATGGAGTGGCTGGCGGAGGCCCAGAATACCTTCCAAATGGTGGACAGCGATGTGATTTATTACGCCTCCCTGACTGCGATGGCGGACCTAATTAAGCACGGCTGTACGACCGCCTTTGACCATCAATATTTATATACGGCCCGCACTGGCACAGACCCCATTGACCGCCAATTGGAGGCCGCCGCAATGCTGGGAATGCGCTTCCACGCGGGACGCGGCGGAAGCACCCGATCTATTGAGGAGGGAAGTTTCGTTCCGCAGACGATGTGTGAAACGACGGATGCATTCCTATCCGATTGTGAGCGCCTAATCCATCAATATCATGATACCAGCCGTTTCTCTATGCGTCAGATTGCCATCGCCCCCACACAGCCCTTCAGCTGCAAGAAGGAAACCTTTATAGAGGCGGCTGCGTTGGCACGGCGGGAAGGCGTTCGCCTGCACACCCATCTCAACGAGGGAGAGGTGGCCCAGATGATAGACCGCTGCGGCAAGCGTACACTGGCTTGGGCAGAGGAGACAGGGTTCATCGGGCCAGATGTCTGGATTGCCCACGGCAGAGAGACAACGCCGGAGGAGTATGCTGTACTGGCCAGGGAGGGAACTGGCATTTCCCATTGTCCGGCGGCCACCTTTTATGGCGCCACGGAGATGCTGGATATCCCCGCTATGCAGAAAGCAGGCATCCTGATTAGTCTAGGAACCGATGGGTGTTCTACCAATGAGGGTTCCAATATGCTGGAAACGCTGCGGCTGGCCTATTTAATGCAGACATTCCGCAATACAAAGCGCACAGGTTGTCCTCGGCCTTACGACATCCTGAAGTTGGGTACCGTCAACGGTGCTAAGACCCTTGGACGGGATGATATCGGCATGATTGCAGAAAAAATGGCGGCGGATTTTTTCCTGATTGATATAGGCGCTCTGGAGTATGCGGGAGCGCTTCACGATCCCAAAAACATCTTGCCAAAGCTGGGAGTTTCCGGCCCCGTGTGGATGACGGTAATCAACGGGCGGGTAGTGTTTGAAAACGGAGTTCTTCCCGGAATTGACGAGCGCCGTCTGGCCCGGGAGGGGGAGGCTGTTTGTACAAAGGTGCTGCGCCGTCCATGCAGGGTATTCCAGCGCCTGGCTGAAGAAATGTGAGGTTTTTATGGTGCAGTTGAACCAACCTGTTGTTCCATGCGATCTGTTGATTCGGGACTGTTCCGCCGTCCTGCCTGACTTCCATCTGCTGGAGGATGCCGCAATTGCAGTCGGGAGCAAGCGAATATTGGAAATTGGACCTGCAAGCCAGGTTTGTCCCAAGTACACGCCGCAATCCGTCATCTGGGCTGCCGGCAAACTCGCCATGCCTGGTATGTATGATTGCCACACACATACGGTTCAGCAGCTGCTCAAGGGTGGAACTGTGGATGAACCGCCGATCATCTGGAGGCGCATTCTCGTCCCCTACGAGTCCCACATGACACACGAGGATCGCTATCATGCCGCCAGACTCTACTGCCTGCAGGCATTGAAGGCAGGCATTACGATGTTTGCAGATGCTGGAAGTATGGATATGTCCGGGACAATTCAGGCTGCCTCGGAAACCGGAATCCGAGCCGCTGTTGCCAGAGTTGGCCGGGATCTGGACCCAGAGCTTCCGTCATGCATGTGCGATCCCAACGCAGAGCAGGCAATTGAGGCAATGGAACAATTGTATAAGAGCTATCATAACAGCGCTGACGGCAGAATTCATATTTGGTTTTCGCTTTCTTCCCCCATGTCCTCGTCTCCGCAGTTAGTAGAAGGGGTGGCCTTGTCCGCACGGCAGAGAAAGACAGGCATCCACATCCATCTGGGAGAGCACCCCGCCGAGGTGCAGACGTGCCTGTCCCGCTGGGGGCTGCGCCCACCTGCATTTCTGGATCGGTATGGCGCGCTGGGGAGCAATGTTATTGCGGCCCACTGCATCCAGATTACGGATTTCGATGTACGTTTAATGGCAGAAAGAGGACTCCATGTGATTCACTGCCCTACAGCGAACCTGCCTACCCAAGGGATTCCAAAGCTGCTGGCAGAACGCGCAGCCGGACTGAACATTGCATTGGGAAACGATGGGGCGACCAGCGCTAAGCAGGATATGTTCGGGCAGGTGCAGCTATTGAAATATGTTGCCCAGGCATCTTATGGGACGCCAGTCTTCGAGCCAACCGTCCTGCCGCTGGCGGAGGCGTTCCGTATGATTACCGCAAATGGGGCAAAGGCTCTCGGAATGAGTGGGATATCTGGAGAATTGGCAGAGGGAATGCTGGCGGATATTGTCCTTCTGAAAATAAAGGATGTCAGCTATCTGCCCACGCGAAACCTCCTGCATACAATGATGATGGTTGCTTCCTCACAGGATGTATCCGATGTAATTATCAATGGCAACGTAATCCTCAGAGATGGAAAGTTTACGAAACTGGACGAGGAGGAAATCCTTTGCAGGGGGATACAGCAAATGAAACATCTTTTAAGTCGTACTTAGAATCGATATCCATAACCGAAGCTATCGGATGGACGAGGAATCTTGTTGTCTATAGCAGTCTGCAAAATTGCTGCCACTTTGTCAGGAATTTTGAAAAAATCACAGGAAAACCAGTTATCTGGGCAAAAGCAAGCAGAACGGCACCGGGAATATTTCTCGGGCCGTTCTGCTTGTTTCAGCGGATCATGATAAATGCAGCCAGCGGCAGGAACGTACTTTCTGCCGCCGGCGCTTTGTTTAGCAGACAAAGTCAGCGCAGTGCATAAGTGCTTTTCCTGCTGCGCTCCATATCCGCATATCTTCCAAATAATTCATCCTGTTTCTGTATAAAGTCACAAACTTTTCGTCTGTTTGCCTACCAAAGCACATCCTATTCATTCCGTTTATGGATAGCCATACGCAAATCAAAATAGCTGCTTGAACGAATCCAGCAGCTCCGCAGCCACATCCGTCAACGGCAGGCGGCGGGACTTGATATAGCCATACTGTGCGGAGACGGTACAATCTGCCAGGCGCAGCAGGCGGATATCCGGCCAGGCCCTCCTGCTCTGGAACGCCTCCGGCAGATCGGCAATCAGCCCCACTGCCGTCGTATTCTGGATGATGCTGTAAAATAAATTGCTGTAATTGACCTTCACCTCTCCGTTGACCCGGTTGCCCAGGCCAAGGACGTGGGGCAGGCAGTGGCTGGGGTCCTCAGCGGCGCTGCCGTACTCCACCACGGTGAAGGGAAACAACTCCCGTATGGAGATCCCGCCGGTCCTGTCATACAGCGGATTCTGGTGACCAACTACCGCGCAGATCGGCGCGTCACAGATGGGGTAATAGTCGATGGAGCGGTCAGCCAACTTCCGCTGGATGTTCTTCAAATAGGTGGAAACCGTCCCGATTACGGCAAAATCGACCTGACAGCTCTCTACCAGCGGAAGCAGCTCGCTCAAATAGGAGTAGTTCCGAAAAGAGAAATTGACAGGGATGCCGTTATAGCGCTTGACCAGATTGGCAAACACCGGCGTGGTCCAATTGCTGTTCAGCGTGGCGACCCGCAGCGAGAGCCGGGCAGGATAGTCCGGGGTGTGGAGGAATTGTGCCAGCTGTTCATACTCCCGCTTGATAATGCGGAAATGATCAATGACTGCATTTCCTTCCGGCGTGGGGATCACGCCGGAGGCAGAGCGGATAAACAGCGGAAACCCCAGCTCCCGCTCGATCTGCTTGACGGCATGGCTCAGGTTGGGCTGGGATACATAGAGATTCCGCGCGGCCTGGCTGAAAGAGCCGGTATCCGCAATCTCCACCGCGTAAAAAATTGTTCAATCTTCACAATTTGCCCTCCGTTCCGCTGGACCTATTCACACTTTTTATCTATATAAATCGAAATTATATATTTGCCGTCAAAAAAAGTCAAGTGTACAATATGAACAAGCCAACGCAGCGAATAAATGCTGATTTTATGCAAAAGGGAGGGTATACATGGAGCAAATTCATTTTATGACCGCTTATCTGGATCAGCACAGCAAAGACTATACGGAGATGAGCGACACGATCTGGGCCTATGCGGAGCACCGTTTCCAGGAGTACAAATCTGCGGCGCTCCAGCAGGCGTATCTGGAGCAGCAGGGCTTCCGCATCCGGGCAAACCTGGCCGGCGAGGAGACCGCGTTTATTGCGGAATACGGCGCGGGGAAACCCGTCATCGCCTTCTGCGGCGAATACGACGCCCTGGCCGGACTGTCGCAGCAGGCCGGCGTCCCCCGGCGGGAGCCGCTGCCGGATCAGCCCTATGGACGCGGACACAATCTGCTGGGAACCGGGTGTCTTGCCGCCGCAGCGGCGCTGAAGGCCCGCATGGAGGCGGAGGGACTGACTGGAACCGTCCGCTACTACGGGTGCCCCGCCGAGGAAAACGCAGGCGGAAAAGCCTTCCTGGTGCGGGACGGGTACTTTGACGACTGCGATATTGCGCTCTATTGGCATCCGTTCGCCTATAACCAGGTGGTGTATGGCAGCTCCAACGCCAACTTCCGGGTATTCTTCACGTTCCACGGCACGGCGGCCCACGCGGCCAGCGCGCCCCATCTGGGCCGGTCGGCCCTGGACGCGGTGGAGCTGATGAACGTAGGCGTCAACTACATGCGGGAGCATATGATCGACGAGGCACGGGTCCACTATGCCGTCACCGACACCGGCGGGGACGCCTTCAACGTGGTCCAGCGGCAGGCCCAGGTGCTCTACGCCATCCGCGCCCCGGAGCTGGGACAGGTCAGGCACCTCTATGACCGCATTGTCAAAATCGCCCAGGGCGCGGCGCTGATGACGGAGACCACGGTGGAAATCAAGCAGGTGGCCTCCTATGCCAACATGCTCTCCAATACTGTGATCTGCCGGCAGATGGAAAAATACTTTGCCCAGCTGCCGCCCGTCCAGTACACGCGGGAGGAATTGGCTTTTGCCCGGCAGTTCAAGCAGACGCTGCTGGAGGAGGACCGGGAGGGGCTGGAAAATGGCGCAAAGGCATTCTTTGGCCGCGAGCTGGCTCGGGAGCAGCTGACACAACCCATCTATACGGCTATGGCGGAGAACAACAAGCATATCGCCATGAAGGGTTCGGCGGATTTGGGGGACGTAAGCTGGAAAGTACCTGCCGCTTACTTCTATGGCGCCTCCTGGGCCGCCGGGACGCCGCCCCACTCCTGGCAGGCTGCCGCCTAGGGGAAGTCCGGCATTGCCCACAAGGGCATGCTCCACGCCGCCAAGGTGCTTGCCTGTGTTGGCTATGACTTCCTCACAAGCCCCGACCTGGTGCGGCGGGCAAAGGAGGAGCTCCTGAAGACATTGGACGGAGAGGTGTATGTGTGCCCCCTGCCGCCGGAATGCAAACCGGAAGTATGGTAAAAAACCAGCGCCTGCATCAAACAAAAACTTAGGAGGAGAAACACTATGACACAAATGACGCTATGCCTGATCCTGTTTATCCTGACGCTCATCGGCTTTGCCGTTGGCAGCAGCTACGTATCCATTACGGTCATCTCCCTCATCAGCATGATGGTCATGGTCCTCACCGGCTGTCTGGAGCCGGCCACGGCCCTGGCCGGATTTTCCAACGGCAGCGCCATTCTGATGGCCAGCATGTTCATTGTGGCTGCGGGCCTGAACCGGACCCAGATGGTCAATAAGATCTCCGGATACATCTGCCGTGTCAGCAAGGGGTCCTTTACCAAGGTCCTGGCGGGCTATGTCCTGCTCACCTGCATCCTGTCCCAGTTTATCCCCAGCGCGGTGGTCTGCTTCTGCATCGTGTTCCCCATGGCCCAGGCCGCCTGCCGGGAGATGAACGTGAATCCCTCCAGGATGATGTTCTCCCTGGGCATCACCGCCATCGGCGACGCCTTTACCACCCGCCGCATCCCGGCAGACGGTTATCCGGGCCTGGAGGAGCTGCGGGAGGTGATTGGCCGCCACGATGTAAAGTTTTCCAACCTGGAGATGACGTATCACCATTTGGAGGGCACGCCCGCCGCCGTCAGCGGGGGCACCTGGGCGATGGCGGAGCCCCGGTGTCTGGACGATATGAAGCGGTACGGCTTCAACCTGTTTACCACCGCCAACAACCATACCGGCGACTACGGCGAGGGCGGCGTCCTGGCCACCATCCGGCATCTGCGGGAGCGGGACATGGTCTTCTCCGGTACCGGCGCCAATCTGGCGGAGGCGTCCGGATATCATCAGCAACTTCTATACAGGCGACATTGATTTTGCCGCCTATTCCACGGACAGCAATGTTCCCCTGTCCCTGGGCATCCCGGCCAACACCATCGGGACAGTCCTGGGCGCGCTGGCGCACACGCGGGAAGAGTGGGTCGATATCAGCAGCCTGCCCAAGGGGCTGGGGATCGTTTTGAGCCTGATGCTGCTGTATGAGGCGTGAAACAGCGGGGAGACCATGCGCTGGGCAGAGATGGCCCCGGAACCGCTGGAGGCAGAGCACAAATCTGTGTCCGGAGCGTTTGCAAAATTGCAGGCGAAGGGGTTAACGCCGGACATGTTTCGCGGCAAGCCTGGCTCCGAAAACTGAACAGAATATGAGAAAGAGGCGGGAGCGATACCCCGCCTCTTTTGTTGCTGACGCGATATTTTGTATATTGTCACAATGATAAAAATGTTGAAATAGCCGGGAATTTTTCACTCATTTACCAAAGAATTCTCAATTATTAGTTTGCCGTTTCGGACAAGCCTGAAAGCTCCATCAAATTTTTGTGGGTTCATACAAAATTAGGACAACGGCCATTCAGTTATCGCTATAACAGATAATCTTATTCACAAAAAGCTAAAGTTGTTGGAAAAATAGGAGGAAACCATATTCACCAAATCCATAGCGATGGTATTCAACGTCGCGTTTTCCCGCTTAAACCAGCCAAATTCGGATTTGATGTCGCAGTCTTTCAGAATCAGCGTGCGCTGGGGGGAGACCATTCCTTCGGTCCGGATATTTTTTTCGGAATGAACAAAAACCGAGTTGATATAATAGGAATTCGTGTGCGCCAAAATCTCGTACATCGCCGCCCGCGATGTGACCATAAACCGGTTGGGAGAAACCGGGATCCGCAATTGCGTCAGAATATTGGAGTATGGCCCTGCGTCAAAATAGGTGTGGAGAATGGGGACGCTGCCGCGCAGCATATCCGTGGTGATAAAGTTGGATTTGTTGTAAAAAAGCGGATTGGCCGGACTGACCGTGACGCCGATATCCGCAGAATAAATGGGGAAAAAGTGCAGCTTCAGCGCCTTGAAATTGGCGTGGTTGCTTCTCTGATAGCAGGTATACCGGCGGATAAAGCCGATGTCCGCAATATGATTTGCCACCAGATTTTCCGGTTCGCTGCCGAAAGCCTCGTAGTACTCCAGGCGCAGCCCGGCTGTCTGATAGCGCTGGTACAGCTCGGCCATGATGGTGCTCAGAAAGGTCCAGCCGCTGCTGGCGATGGACAGAGAGATGGTATGCTGGTTGGAGACATCCTCGATCATGCGGTTGATGTTCTGGACCTGCTCGTGGATCGGACGGATGTAGGACAGGAAGGTCTTTCCCAGGGGGGTGCAGGTGATGCCGCGATGGGTCCGGGTAAAGATTTGATAGCCCAGCTCCTCCTCCAGCTTTTTGATCGAGGTGCTCAGCACGGATTGGGAGACAAACAGGTTGTTGGCGGCATGGTTGATGGAACCCATTTTTTCCACTTCCAGGACATATTTGAACTGCGTCAAAGTCATAAACAGCCTCTTTCTTATCTCGTTTCTCATATAACTTACATAATAATAATATAATACCCAAAACCTATTGTCAAGTGTATAATGGCGGTATGGATTATCCGGTTTCGGGGAGCTTTTCCCGGCGGATACGTCCAAAACATTATTTTTAGGGAGGAACTGAATGTGAAAAAGATTTCAAAATGGACAAGCCTGCTCCTTGCGGCCGTCATGCTGCTGGCTATATTGGCTGGCTGCAGTTCCAGCACTGACGGTTCGAATTCCGGCAGCGCCAATGCCGGAACGCCCGCCGGTCCCAGCAGCGGCGCAGAGGTCAAGGATACCCTGCGGGTGGCCATGACCAGCGAACCCCCTTCCCTGTCCATCTACGACCACAGCTCACTGCTGTCGGTGCTGATGAATGTGCAGATGTACAATGGTCTGACCCGGATCGACTATACGACCCTGGAGCCGGTCTGCGATTTGGCCGAGAGCTGCACTGTGGAAAATGAAGTGGAGTGGACGTTTGTGCTGCACCAGGGCGTCAAATTCCATAACGGGGAGGAGATGACCTCCGCGGATGTGGTCGCCTCCCTGGAGTATGCGAAATCGCTCCCCGCAGCTACCCTCTACACAGCCAGTATGGAGAAGATCGAAGCCCTTGACAGCTATACGGTGAAGATCACCACCACCGAGCCATATGCGGGGCTGCTCTACGATCTGGCGTATTATTACAACTTTATTGTGCCCAAATCCCTGATCGATCAGGGCAACGACTTTAATGCCAATCCGGTGGGTACAGGCCCGTACAAGCTGAAAGAATGGAACTACGGCAACTCCATCACCCTGGAACGCCACGACGGCTACTTCCAGGCGGATCACGCGGCCAAAATCCCCACTGTCATCTTCAGCATTGTCCCTGAGGGGACGTCCCGCACCATTGCCCTGAAAGCGGGGGACGTAGACTTTGTCTGGGAGGTCAATTCCGCAGATGTGGCCAGCCTCCAGGACAGCAGCAATGTCACCGTGGCCGAAGTCCCCAGCGTGGAGGCTGTCATCCTGTTCTTCAACAACGACAAGGCCCCCTTTGACGATGCCAACCTGCGCAACGCCATTGCCGCCGCGATCAACCGGGAGGATATCATCGCCGCCGCCCTGAACGGCTATGGCACGGTGAATTACTCCTGTATCGCCCAGGGCTTTGTGGAATCCACCGACACCAACGCCATTGCCTATGATCTGGAGGCGGCCAAAGCGTATCTGGCCGCCTGGGGCGGCGATCCGGCCAGTGTGGAGCTGAAGATCATCTGCTCCAATGAGACCCGCGTTGCCATCGGTACCGTCATCCAGAGCAACCTGGCCCAGCTGGGCATTCCGGTGGATGTTGTCTCCATGGACACGGCGGCCGCCCTGAACGCCTGGAAAACCGGTGATTTCATTGCCACCATGGGCTCCTGGTCCCCCTCCAACGCCCTGTCCTATGCCCAGCGCTTCCACTCCGACCGGCGGCAGACCTACGCCGGGGCCATCAACAGCCCGGAGCTGGACCAGCTGGTCAACCGGGCCAAGGGGACCTTGGACAGCAAAGAGCGTGCCGCTCTGATCGACCAGATCGTGGGGACCGTCAACAGCCTCTCCCCTCAGGTCACCCTGTACCAGTCCACCTGGTACCGCGCCTATGACGAGAAGTTGGACGGCGTTCTGTGCAGCGCCACAGGCTATGTGGACTTCTGCGACGTGTATTGGAAGTGATGCAGAGCGCAGGCCGGCGGGGGATGGGCGGAGTCCCGCCCGTCCCCTGCAAAAGTTTGGAACGATAGGAGTAGATTATGGTCAAATACATCGCCAAACGTGTGCTTATGATGATACCGGTGCTGCTGGGCGTGATTCTGTTGGTGTTTTTCATCATGAATCTGGCCTCAGGCAACGCAGTCCTGCTCATTTTGGGCGAAAATGCCACAGAGGAGGCAGTCGCGGTCAAGACCCGGGAGCTGGGGCTGGATCGGCCCATCCTGGTGCGCTATGCCGCCTATGTGGCGGACCTGGTGCGGGGAGACATGGGGACGTCCTACTTCTCCTCCCGCTCTGTGGCGGAGGAGGTCCTCTCGCGCTTTCCCGCCACACTGAAGCTGGCCGTGGTGTCCGCCATCATCTCCACGCTGCTGGCCATCCCTCTGGGGATTTTTGCAGCGGTCAGGCAAAACACGCTCTTTGATAATTTCAGCATGATCCTCTCCCTGGTGGGAAATTCCATGCCCGCTTTCTGGCTGGCGCTGATGCTCATGATGCTCTTTGCGGAGAAGCTGGGGTGGCTGCCGGCCCAGGGGATGAATAACGGCTGGAGGAGCTATGTCCTGCCCGCCGTCTCCATCGGCTTTATCAATATGGCCGCCATCGCCCGCACGACCCGCTCCACCATGCTGGAGACAGTCCGGCAGGATTACATCCGCACCGCCCGGGCCAAGGGCGTGGACGAGGAGGCGGTGGTCATGGACCATGCATTCCCCAACGCCCTCATCCCCACCATCACGGTCATCGGCGTACAGTTCGGCAACCTGCTGGGCGGCGCGATCCTGGTAGAGACGGTATTTGCCTGGCCGGGGCTGGGGCGGCTGATGGTCCAGTCGGTGAACAACCGGGACGTTCCGCTGGTGCTGGGCTGTATTGTGATTTTAAGCATCAGCTACTCTGTGGTCAACCTGCTGGTGGACCTGGTCTATGGCTTCGTGGACCCGCGGGTCCGGTCCATGTACAAGTAAGGGGGCGGAATTTGATGAAAGAACAAGACACGGCTCTGGAATTCCAGAAAAACAGCCAGGTGAAAGAGACCTTCCGCCGTCTGGCCCGGAACCGGGGCGCTATGATCGGGATCGTGATCCTGTCCATCCTGCTCCTGCTGGCCCTCAGCGCCGATCTGCTGTTTGACTATGAGACCATGGTGGAGGCCAACAATGTCTCCCAGCGGCTGCTGCCGCCCTGCTGGGAGCATCCCTTTGGAACGGATCAATTTGGCCGGGATATGCTGGCGCGGGTGGTCCATGGCAGCCGCCTGTCCCTGACAGTGGCCGCCTGCTCCGTCACGCTGTCCCTGCTGGCAGGCGGGCTGCTGGGTGCGGTGTCCGGTTATTTCGGCGGAGTCGTTGACAATGTGATCATGCGCTTTATGGATGTCGTCATGGCCATTCCGATGACCATGTTCGCCATTGTGATCGTAGCCGCGCTGGGGACCAGCACGGTCAACCTCATCATCGCCCTGGGGATCGCCTCGGTCCCCCTGTTCGCGCGGGTAGTCCGCAGCGCGGTGCTCACGGTGCGGGATGTGGAGTACATTGAGGCGGCCAGGGCCATCGGTGCAAAACACTCCACCATCATTCTGCGGCACATCCTGCCCAATTGCATGGCGCCCATCATTGTGCAGGTCACGCTGCGCATGGCCTCCGCGATCTATAATACGGCGGCCCTGTCCTTTCTGGGGATGGGCGTGTCCGTCCCCTCGCCGGAGTGGGGGGCGCTGCTGTCCAATGGCCGCAACTTTATCAGTCAGAGCGGCTATCTGTGCGTGATCCCCGGTCTGGCGATCATGCTGACGGTTCTGTCGCTGAACATGCTGGGCGATGGGCTTCGGGACGCCCTGGACCCCAGGCTGAAGTAAGGGGGGAGAGACATGAACACACAAAAACAGGATATGGCCCTGGAGATTGAGGACCTGTCGGTGGAGTACCGCACCGGCGGCGGCATTGTCAGGGCGCTCAACAGCCTGGAGCTGTCGATCAAACGGGGGACCGCCCTGGGATTGGTGGGGGAGACCGGCGCAGGCAAGACCACAGCCGGACTGGCGATCCTCCGGCTGATCCCCCACCCCGGCGTGATTACCGGCGGCTCCATCCGCCTGCACGGCGCGGACCTGCTGGAGAAGACGGAGAAGCAGATGCGCTCTGTGCGCGGCAAGGAGGTGTCCATGATTTTCCAGGACCCCATGACCTCCCTCAATCCTGTGCGCACGGTGGAGGAACAGATCGCCGAGGCCATCCGGCAGCACGAGAAGGCCGGCAGGGCCGAGGCCCTGGGGCGGGCCAGGGAGATGTTGGAGATGGTGGGGATCCCCGCCGTCCGGGGGCGGGAATATCCCCACCAGTTTTCCGGCGGCATGAAGCAGCGGGTGGTGATTGCCATTGCCCTGTCCTGCACGCCGCAGCTGCTGATTGCCGACGAACCCACCACAGCGCTGGATGTCACCATCCAGGCCCAGGTGCTGGAGATGATGAAGGAGCTGCGCCGGAAGTACCGGATGTCCATGCTGATGATCACCCACGACCTGGGGATTGTGGCGGACATCTGCGACGAGGTGTCCATCATCTATGCCGGGCATGTGGTGGAGCACGGCACGCTGGAGGACGTGTACCGGAACCCCCTCCATCCCTATACGGTCGGGCTGTTCAACTCCCTGCCCAACATGGCCGACCGCACCGCGAAGCTCAAACCCATCAAGGGCCTGATGCCCGACCCCAGCGACCTGCCCCCCGGCTGCGCCTTTTGCCCCCGCTGCGACCGGGCGGCGGATGTCTGCCGCACCCGGCAGCCGCCCAGGGTGCACAGAAACGCGGAGCACTATGTGTGCTGTCATCTATATGAGGACAAACCATTCCAGGAGGTGAGCAAGGATGGCTGAATCCAGACCCATGCTGGAGGTGCGCAATCTGAAGAAATACTTTAAGACAAAGCGGGGCCTGCTCCATGCGGTGGACGATGTGAGCTTCCGAATTGAGCCGGGAAAGACGCTCGGCCTGGTGGGAGAGTCCGGCTGCGGCAAATCCACTGCCGGGCGGACCATCCTGCGCCTGCTGGAGCCAACGGCGGGCCAGGTGTTCTTTGAGGGGGCGGATATCGCCGCCCTCAGCGCCGCGCAGATGCGGCAGAAGCGGCGGGAGATGCAGATCATCTTCCAGGACCCCTTTGCCTCGCTGGATCCCCGCATGACGGTCAGCCAGATCATTGAGGAGCCGATGCGCCTGCACAAACTGTTCCCCTCAGCCCAGGAGCGGCAGCGGCGCACGCTGGAGCTGATGGACACGGTGGGGCTGGCCCGCCGGCTGTTCAATACCTACCCCCATGAGCTGGACGGCGGGCGGCGGCAGCGGATCGGCATCGCACGGGCGCTGGCCCTGGAGCCCAGATTCATTGTGTGCGACGAGCCGGTGTCTGCGCTGGACGTATCCATTCAGGCCCAGATACTGAATCTGATGAAGGAGCTGCAGCGGCAGCTGGACCTGACGTACCTGTTCATCACCCATGACCTGAGCGTGGTCTACCATTTTTCGGACGACATTGCGGTGATGTACCTGGGCAAGCTGATCGAAAAGGCCCCGGCTGACCGGCTGTTCGCCAACCCCATGCACCCGTACACCCAGGCCCTGCTCTCCGCCATACCCAAACCGTCCCTGGACGCAAGGGGTGAGCGGATCCTGATGCGGGGGGAGATCACCTCCCCCATTGCTCCCAAGGCGGTCTGCCGTTTTGCCGGGCGCTGCCCCCATGTGTCGCAGCGCTGTGAGAGCCGGGAGCCGCAGCTGATGGAGGCGGAGCCCAACCACTTTGTCTCCTGCTTCCTGTGCGGGCAGTGAGGGCCGGTCCAATTTCAATGAAAGATAAGGAGGAATTCCCGTGACAGACATGAGCGTTCGGCAGGCAGTCCAAAAGATGTCTGAGATGATGGCAAACCTGTACTATCACTTGACCAGAGAGATGCTGGAAACCTATGGGGAGGAGGCCAAGGAGGTCATTGCCCGAGCGGTAGTGGCCTTTGGCCGGGAGCGCGGGGAGGCCATTGCCCAGGCCGTACAGGAGGCGGGCGAGGAGCTGACCATCGAAAACCTGGACCGCTTCTACGACATCCCCATTGGAGACGGCTGGGATATCCACCCCAGCTACTACGGGGATCACAAGGACAATGTTACCGACAGCTGTACCTTTGCGGACGTGTGGCTGCAAAAGGACTGGGCGGAGGTGGGACACATCTACTGCCTGGTAGACGCAGCCATCCGGCAGGGCTACAGCCGGCAGGTAAAATTCTGCCCGGTGCAGAATATCTTGCGGGGAGATCCTGTCTGCCGGTCCCGGACCATCTACTGCGAAAACAATCTGGAATAAACGGTGAGGGGGACAATCGACGAGATGGATATTCGGTTAAAAGCAGAGTATGAACGCCGCATCCAGAATACCCGGCTGGAGGCGGCCAAGCGGGGATTCGAGGCCCTGATCATCGTGGGGCTCGCCCCCCGCCGGGTGGGGGATCTGATGTACCTGTGCGGACACCAGCCCATGCTCCCCGGCCATCCCCGGCGCTTCGGCTTCCGGGGGCGGGGATGCTCCGCGATCTTGCTGCCCATTGTGGGCGATCCGGTCCTGCTGACCACGACCCCCTTCTATGAGCGGGACCTGTACATTCAGGACGTGCGGTATGAGGACGACCTGCCCGCGAATATTGCCCGGACCGTCACAGAGCGGGGGCTGGAGCGGGCGGACATCGGCGTCGTGGGGATGGATGTGCTGGCGGCGGCCCTGTACGGGGACCTGTGCCGGGCGCTCCCCCAGGTGTATTTCAGCGGTGCGGACGACATTGTGATGAACTTGCGGGCGGCAAAGAGCCCGTATGAGATCGAACGGCTGGCCAGAGGAGCCCAGGTCGGAGATGCGGTGGGCGAGCTGCTGCGGGACTATCTGCGCCCAGGCCTGACAGAGCTGCAGGTCTACCAATTCATTACCCAGGAGCTGTCCAGGCGGGGGGTGACGGGGGCCTTTGCCACCTGTCAGTCCGGCTGGCGGTCTGAAACAGCCTACGACCTGGTTCCCGCGTCCCCGGACAAGGTGCTGGAGGACGGAGATATGGTCCATATGGAGATCAATGGGAAGCTGGACGGCTACATGATCGACATCTGCCGCTCCACCGTGATTGGCCGGGCAAAGCCGGAGCAGCTCCACATTCTGGAAACTGCCCTGGAGATGTTGGAGCAGTCTGTCGCCGCCATGAAGCCCGGCGTCATTGCGGAGGACCTGGAACAAATCAGCGGGCGCATTGCCCTGGCGCACGGCTTTTTGAACAATCATACCCGGACTTTTCACGGTCCGGCCACCTATCTGGGGCACGCCATTGGGCTGGGCGTGGACGAGCCTCCGGTGCTGGCCAGGGGCGACCAGACGATTCTGACGCCCGGCATGGTGATTACCGTGGAGCCGGGCCTCTATCAGACGGGCTTTGGCGGATGCCGGATCGAAGACGAAGTGTTGGTGACGGAAACCGGTACGCAGGTACTCAATACCTGTGCGCGCAGGTGGTGGTGACAAGGAGGAATTGTCATGTCAGATCTATTGGAGCAATTGCTGGGGGAGATCGACCGGGAGCGCCTGATGGAAACCGTGCGGACCATGACAGAGCGGTTTCCCTACCGGCTGGCGGGCAGCGCCTGCTGCGCGGATGCCGCCGGATATGTCACGCGGCGGATGGAGGAGCTGGGGATGGACTGCCAGTGCCAGGAGTTCTATACCTATAACAGCGCGCCTCTGGCGTCTTCCGTGCAAATCATGGAGCCGGTCCAAAAGCGGCTGGACAGCCTGCCCTGCGGGCATATCCGCTCCACTGCCGCAGAGGGGGAGGACTTTGAGCTGGTCTATGTGGGGGACGGCGCCAGGGAGTCCTACCGCGGAAAGGACGTCCGGGGCAAGATGGTGCTGGTGGAGGTGTCCTACGCCCCGCCGGTGCCGGAGAAGGCCTGCATCGCGGTGGAGATGGGCGCCGCCGGCATCATGTGCATGAACTGGGGCAACGATGAGGAGGTCATCTGCCACCGGGCGCTGAAGTCCGTATGGGGGAACCCCACGGAACAGTCCTTTCCCCAGATCCCCGATTTGGTGGGGGTGGGCGTGACCCGGCTGGCGGGGCTGGAGCTGAGGGAACTGTGCCGGAAGGGCAGGGTCGTGGTCCATGTGAAGGCCCTGGCGGACCGAACCTGGAGCAAGGTCCAGCAGCCCCACGGCGTTATCCGGGGAAACGGCAGGAGCGATGAGTTCCTGCTGCTGGCCTCCCATCTGGACGCCTGGCAGCCGGGCGTCACCTGCAACGCTACCGGGAATGCCACCGCACTGGAGCTGTGCCGGGTGCTCTCGGCCCACCGGGAGGAGCTGGACCGGGATGTACACGTGGTCTTCTGGAACGGACATGAGATTGCCGAAGCCGCCGGCTCCACCTGGTTTGTGGACCACCACTGGGAGCTGCTGAATCAAAAGTGCATTGCCTATATCCATGCAGACTCCACCGGTGTGTCCCAGACAGAGGTGCTGGAGATAAAGATTTCTGGGGAGCTGGCCGGATTTGCCCGGCAGAGCGCGGCGGATTGGCCGGATGAGAAGCTGCGCATGATGTCCCTGAAAAAGATCGGAGATATGAGCACAATGGGCATTGGGATTCCTGCCCTGTGCCAGCGGATCGCTTTCAGCAGGCAGGCCATGGAGGCGGCCCACGGGGCCACTCTGGGCTGGTGGAACCATACCTGCCGGGACAGTCTGGACAAATGCAGCCCGGACACGCTCTATCAGGATACGGTCATCCACGCAAAGCTGATCTGCGGGCTTCTGAATACCCCCATCCTTCCCTATGCATTTTCTGAAAAGCTCAGCGGCATTGCCTGCACAGTGGACCGGCTGGCCGGAGACTGCCAGGCCCACCTGGATCTCAGCGATCTGCAGCAGGCCATCCGGACCACGCGGGAGCTGGTGCAGGCGGCGGAGGACCGGCGGGACAGCCTGACGGCAGAGCAGATACCGGTCTTCAACGATTTCGTCAAGGCAGTCTCCCGCCACTTGACCAATATTTTTCAGACCTATGCGGAAAAATACGGGCAGGACCGCTATGGATTCTATAAGCTGGCGGCGGATATTCCGCTGCTGGCGGATTTGGAACGGCTTGCGGAGCTGGACCCGTCCGGCCTGGAATATGGCCTGGTGGAGACGCAGCTGGTTCGGAACAAGAACCGGATCCTGGACGGGCTGAAAAACATCTGCGATCTGGCCCGCCTCACCATCCTGGTCTTGGCGCAGAAAGAGGCGGGGCAATGAAAATCAAAGTGGTGATCCCCAACAGCGGGATGAGCCGGGAGACACTGGACGCCAGGAGGCGGATGCTCTCCCCGGCGCTGCCGGCAGGGACGGAGCTCTCGGTGGACTGCATCCCCTCCGGTCCACGGTCAATTGAATCCAACACGGACGAGGTCCTGGCAGGGCCGCTGATGGTTCAGGCCGCCATACAGGCGGAACGAGAGGGGTACGACGCTTTCGTGGTCTACTGCTTCAGCGATCTGGCTGTGGCCGCGATTCGAGAAAATGTCTCCATTCCGGTGGCAGGACCGGGAGAGACGGCCTTGGCGGCGGCGGATATGCTCTCCAATCGATTTTCCGTCATTACGACTGTGGAGCGGAATATCTCCCGCACCTACCGCAGACTGCTGCAAAACCCAACCGCTCAGAAAAAGATGGTTTCTGTACGGGCGCTGGACCTGCCTGTCGTCCAGCTGCGGGAGCATCCCGCCGCCACCTGTGAGCGGCTGAAGCAGGTGTGCCGGCAGGCTGTGGAGGAGGACGGAGCGGATACTGTGGTTCTGGGATGT
Source organism: uncultured Oscillospiraceae bacterium (assembly GCA_910578505.1). GTDB lineage: Bacteria > Bacillota > Clostridia > Oscillospirales > Oscillospiraceae > Pelethomonas. The sequence goes on from CAJTPV010000020.1 coordinate 54,731, forward strand.
CTCGGCATGGCCCAATATGGCGGGGAAGTGGAGCGTGCGTGGGGCGTGAAGGTCATTGATCCGGCGTTTCTGGCCGTGGCCTGGGCAGAGCTGTCCGCCCGGCTGGGGCTGCGGCCCAGCCCCAGGTCTGTCGCCTCCTGGGGAGGTCTGTGATGACAGAGATTATAGAGTGTGTGGAGCTGCTGCGTCAGATGGTAGCCATCCCCAGCGAATCCGGCCATGAGGCGGCGCTGGCCGCGTTTATAGAAACGTTTTTACGGGAAGAGCTGGGGATGCAAACGCAGCTGCACCAAATCGAGGGCAGCAGCTGCAATGTGACCGGCTGTTGGGAAACTGGCGCTCCCACCCGGCGCAGATTGATTTTAGGCGGACATATCGACACTGTCCCGCCCACATCCCGCTGGAGGACGGACCCCTATCAGCTGGTACAGCGGGGAGACGAGCTGCACGGTCTCGGGGCGGCGGACATGAAGGGGGGACTGGCGGCGCAGCTTTTGGTGCTCAAGCGGCTGAAGGGGGAGCGCGAAAGGCTGGACGCGGCGGTTGCGTTTGCAGGATTGGCCGATGAAGAGCGGTATTCTCTGGGCGCTCACGCCTATGCAGAGTGGATGAAAGGCCGTCTGTCCGGCCAGGAGACCGTATTTCTGATGGGAGAACCCCACTATGACAACATTGTGACCGGCGCAGCAGGAAAGGTTCTGCTCTCCCTGCATGTCCGGGGCAGGGAGGGGCACGCCGCTGTACCAGAGAGCGGCGTCAACGCCATTGACTGCCTGGCGGCGCTGCTGGAGGCGGTCCGGGCGGAATACGGCCCCCGATATCAGAACGGGCTGTGCGGCTCCTGGTGCTGTCTGAAGATCGAGAGCGGCTATCCGGGCTACCGCCTGACGATCCCGGAATCGTGCAGCTGTCTGTTGAACAAGCAGCTGCTTCCCACAGAGGATGTGGAGGGGTTCTGCCAGGACCTCCAGCGTCTCTATCAGGAAAAAGTGGGGGCCGGGACGCTGACGGTCCGCCGGGAAATCCCAAGCTACCCGGCTTACCAGCTGGAGCCTTCCCAGAAGGATGTCGCCGCACTGACAACGTTTTTGCGGGAACAATTCCGCCATGAACCAGAGCTTCGGACAAATCAAAGCGTGAGCGATGGGAATATTCTGTATAACCGTTTGCAGATTCCCACCATCCTCTTCGGTCCCCACGGCGTGGCTTTCCACACAGAAGAGGAGTATGTGTTAAAAAGCAGTCTCGCTCAGTATATGGAGGAGCTTTCTGGATATATCTGCCAGGAATATCTATGACCTGACGGCGTTAAAGAGGGCAGCGGTATGGAAGATTTCCATGCCGCTGCCATCAATTGTGGGTATAATGGTTCTATTCACAAAATGTAACAAAGCGACAAATATGGACTGTACAAAGTCCGCCAGCCGCAGCTCCAGTGTCTGGCAGTCCTGGGAGGGCCGGACGGCGGGCAAACCCTTCAGCTCCCTTTTCCCGCTGCAGATGCGGTGGGACGCATAGCGCAGGTCGGTGGTGCGGGAACCATCCGCATATAAAAAAGCGAAGGCCGGGCCGCGCAGGTCGGTATAGCCATACGAGGGGTAGATTTGCGGCAGCTGCTCCAGCTTGAAATCCTTCCTTCCGTCTGCATCCGCCAAATAGCTGGCACGGGTGATTTCATTGAGGACATAGGAAATATCCTGTGAGGCAATCCGGCCTCCCCAGTAGGGAGTGAGGACAATACCGCTGTCTGTGACCAGCAGCACAAGGGAGGCTGTTTTCGTTGTCAGATAAAAAATCGTCTGACCGGGAGTATTTTTTTGAATGTCAATCATTGCCACTCACAACATCCTTTTCATAGATTTGTACGCGCGTACATGCGCGACATATTATAATAACGGCGGCGTTCGTTGTCAATATCCCGCTGAAAACTCTGCACTTCTTACAAAAGAAAAATGAGGATTTTGTGACGTGCGCCAAATTATTTCTGGGACTGAAGGGGGCGCTGCTCAACAACAATTTCCTGGCTCTGTTCAACATGACCAACCAGGATATCCCCCAGACCTTCCAGGTTTTAGTGGACGTACTTTCCGGCACAACCTTTGCCTTCCTGCCGGCCATCGTCTGCTGGTCCACCTTCCGCGTGTTCGGCGGCTCGCCGGTGCTGGGCCTGATTCTGGGGCTGATGCTGGTCAACGGCTCCCTGCCCAACGCCTACTCTGTAGCCGGTCCCAGCAGCGGCGTGGTTCCCCTGATGCTCTTTGGATTTATCCCCATTGTGGGGTATCAGGGCAGCATCCTGCCCGCGTTTGTAGCAGGTGTTCTGGGCTGTAAGCTGGAAAAGAAGCTGCGCAAGACGGTGCCGGCGGTCTTTGATTTCATGATTACACCGTTTCTGGTGCTGCTGATCATGCTGGTGCTGTCTCTGCTGGTCATCGGGCCCCTGCTGCACGCGCTGGAAAACGTGCTGCTGGTCATCGTAGAGGCCGCCCTTGGCCTGCCTATGGGCCTCGGCGGACTGGTTGTCGGATTTTTCTGGTCCATCATCACCCTCACCGGCGTACACCACATCTTCAATATGCTTGAGATCAGCCTTTTGGCCAGCACAGGCTTCAATCCCTTCAACGCGATCCTCTGCATGTGCGGCTTTTCCTCGGCGGGCGTATGTCTGGCCATCTCCCTGAAGGCAAAGAAAAAGGAGATCCGCGCCATCGGCCCCAGCGCCACCGCGTCCGCCCTGCTGGGCATTGGCGAGCCCGCCCTCTTCGGCGTTATCCTGCGCTACGGCCTGAAGCCCTTCCTGCTCAGCTGCTCCATTAACGGCATCGCGGGCATGACCGCCATGCTGCTGGGGATGAAGGGGACCGGCAACGGCATCACCACCATTCCCGGCATGCTCCTGTACATCTACTCCCCCAGCCAGATTCTTATGTACGTGATCCTGGCCGCGGTCGTGTTTGCGCTCGCCTTTACATTGACCTGGCTTTTCGCCGTACCACCGGAGGTGATGGAGGCCGATGCGCCGAAGGGCGGGTAATGTCCTTAAGAAACTGAAGGGAAGTGACGAAGAAAGAAAAAAGGGAGAAA